>JBHYGK010000045.1:0-156796 GCA_051859045.1 Lysobacteraceae bacterium
CCCGCCGCCGCGCCTGCGCCTGCGCCTGCGGCCAAGCCTGCGGCCAAGCCTGCCGCCGCCGCGCCTCCCGCCGCGCCTCCCGCCGCCGCGCCCGCGCGCGTCGCCTCCGGCCCCGCGCCGGCCCCGGCCAGCGGCCGCACGCCCGACGAGACCTGCGCGCTGGTCGTCATCGGCGCCGGCCCTGGCGGCTACACCGCGGCCTTCCGCGCCGCCGACCTCGGCCTCGACGTGGTGCTGGTCGAGCGCTACCCCAGCCTCGGCGGCGTCTGCCTCAACGTCGGCTGCATCCCGTCGAAGGCGCTGCTGCACGCGGCGTTCGTCATCGACGAAGCCGCCCACCTGGCCGACATCGGCGTGAGCTTCGGCGCGCCCGTGATCGACCTCGAGAAGCTGCGCGCCCACAAGGGCCGCGTGGTGGGCCAGCTCACCAAGGGCCTGGCCGGCATGGCCAAGCAGCGCAAGGTGCGCACGCTGACCGGCGTGGCCCGCTTCGTGTCCGCGCACGAGCTCGAGGTGGTCGCGGCCGACGGCGGCACCCGGCTGCTGCGCTTCGAGCAGGCGATCATCGCGGCGGGCTCGCAGCCGGTGAAGCTGCCGGGCTTCCCGTGGGACGACCCGCGGGTGATGGACTCCACCGACGCGCTCGAGCTCAAGGAGGTGCCCAAGCGCCTGCTGGTGGTGGGCGGCGGCATCATCGGCCTCGAGATGGCCACGGTGTACCGCGCGCTCGGCGCCGAGGTGACCGTGGTCGAGCTCGGCGCGCAGCTGATGCCGGGCGCCGACCTCGACCTGGTCAAGCCGTTGGCCGATCGCCTCAAGGCGCAGGGCGTCCGCGTGCTGCTCGAGACCAAGGTCGCCAAGGTCGAGGCCACGGAGGCGGCGCTCGTCGCCAGCTTCGACGGCGCCAAGGCGCCCGCCGGCGGCGAGTTCGACCGCGTGCTGGTGGCCGTGGGCCGCAGCCCCAACGGCGGCAAGCTCGACGCGGGCAAGGCCGGCGTCGAGGTCACCGACCGCGGCTTCATCCCGGTCGACCGCCAGATGCGCACCAGCGCCCCGCACGTGTTCGCCATCGGCGACCTCGTCGGCCAGCCGATGCTGGCCCACAAGGCCACCCACGAGGGCAAGCTGGCCGCCGAGGTCGCGGCCGGGCTCAAGCGCGAGTGGGTCGCGCGCACGGTGCCGTCGGTGGCCTACACCGACCCCGAGGTGGCCTGGGTGGGCGTCACCGAGGCCGAGGCCAAGGCCAAGGGCCTGCACGTGGGCGTGGGCAAGTTCCCGTGGGCCGCGTCGGGCCGCGCCATCGGCAACCTGCGCACCGAGGGCTTCACGAAGCTGATCGTCGACGAGGCCACCCACCGCGTGATCGGCGGCGCGATCGTCGGCACGCATGCCGGCGACCTGATCAGCGAGCTCGCGCTGGCGGTCGAGATGGGGGCCGAGGTCGGCGACCTGGGCCACACGATCCACCCGCACCCGACCCTGGGCGAGACCGTGGGCTTGGCCGCCGAGGTCTACGAGGGCACGATCACCGACCTGTACCTGCCGAAGAAGAAGTAAGCGCCGGGGCACCGCGCCGGCCCCGGCCGGCGCGCGCGGCTCAGGCCCGCACGATGGGCGAGGGCAGGGCGCCGCCGGCGGCGCGGCGGGCCTCGATGCGCGTCCACACCTTCTCGTGGAAGTAGTAGGCGACGGTGTTGCAGGCCGGCTCGACCACGGCCAGCGCGCCGCCGATCGCGACGCTGCCGGTCAGGGCATAGCCGACGCCGAAGGCGACGGTGAAGTGCAGGGCGGCGAAGCTGAGGGTCTTGGCCATGGCGGCCTCCGGGAGGGCGGGACGGCCTGATCCTGGGCGCGCCCGTGGGCGGGAGCCAATGAATTGTTCGGACTACACCCATAGGCGTTGACTATGGCCGCCGGTCGCGCGGGCCAGGATCCGCCGCTGTCTCCGGTTGTCCCCCAAAAACGGCCGCTGCTATACTTCCGCGGCTTCGCAGGGCCAACGCCTTGCGGGGACTCCTTTCGCAACCCGGGACCCGCGCGTGACCTCGACGATGGCCGCGGGCCGGCGCATGGCGATCCGCGCGGCGGCCTGGCAGGCCTGCGGCAGCGTGATCCTCGCGCTGGCCTTCCTCACGAGGGACGCCGCATCGGCCGGGGCCGCGCTGTTCGGGGGCGGGGCGATGGTGATGGGCGGGCTGGTGCTCGCGTGGTTCTCGCTCAAGGGCGAGGCGCCGGCGGCCTACGGGGCGCTCGGGCGACTCGTCCTCGGGATGGTGGCGCGGTGGGTGGTGGTCGGCGTGGCGCTGGTGGTGGGGCTCGGAGCCCTGCAGCTGCCTCCCCTCCCCCTGCTGGCGAGCCTGGTCATGGCATTCATCGTCGGGGCGGTCGCCTCGGCCAAGCAGCATTGACGCATCACGATCCAAGGGCTCCACATGGCCGGCGACGCTGAGACTCTGACTTCCACCCAGTACATCCAGCACCACCTGCAGAACCTGAAGATCCAGGTCGGCGAGGGCGGCTTCTGGGCGATCCACCTCGACACCATGATCACCTCGGTGCTGGTCGGCCTGGTGATGGTGTTCGCGATGTGGCTGGCCACCCGCAAGGCCACCGCCGGCGTGCCGGGCAAGTGGCAGGCCTTCGTCGAGATCGTGCTCGAGTTCATCGACCAGCAGGTCCGCGACGCCTACCACGGCTCCAGCAAGCTGGTCACCCCGATCGCCATCACCCTGTTCGTCTGGATCCTCCTGATGAACACCCTGAAGATGATCCCGGCCGACTTCATCGCCGTGCCGCTCCACGCCATGGGCGTGGAGTACTGGAAGCCGGTGCCGACCGCCGACGTCTCGGCCACGCTCGGCATGTCGATCAGCGTGTTCTTCCTGATGATCTTCTTCGCGCTGCGGGCCAAGGGCCTGGGCGGCTTCATCAAGGAGCTCTTCGTCGCCCCGTTCGGCCCGTGGATGTTCCCGGCCAACCTGCTGCTCAACGCCGTCGAGCTGCTGAGCAAGCCGCTGAGCCTCGCCATGCGCCTGTTCGGCAACATGTACGGCGGCGAGATCGTGTTCCTGCTGATCTGGATGCTCGCGGGCGCCGGCATCGGCGGCATGCTGGCCGGCGGCGTCTTCGGCCTCGGCTGGATGCTGTTCCACCTGCTGGTGATCCCGCTGCAGGCCTTCATCTTCATGATGCTCTCGGTCGTCTACCTGAGCCTCATGGAAGAGCACCACTGAGGCGCGCCACGCCTCGGCACGCTTCACACCGCTTCACCTTGCGCCATCCCAGTTCCACCCTTCGTATCCACCCCTTAGAAAACACGCTCCGGAGAAATTGCAATGGAAGCCATCCTGTCCATCCTCGGTAACGTCCAGGCCTCCACCGCGCTGGCCATCGGCATCATGATCGGCCTGGGCGCGCTCGGCGCCGGTATCGGCATGGCCCTGATGGCCGGCAAGTTCCTGGAGTCGGCCGCCCGCCAGCCGGAGCTGATCCCGGTCCTGCAGGTCCGCATGTTCATCACCGCCGGCCTGATCGACGCCGCGTTCATCATCTCGGTCGCCATCGGCCTGCTGTTCGCCTTCACCAACCCGCTCGCGACCCAGATCGTCGCCGCGCTGGGCCAGTAAGGCTGACCTGCTTCGCCGGACGGCGGCCTCGGGCCGCCGTCCGGGCTTGACCTACGCGGGGCATTCGCCCCGCGTCCGTCCATCCGGCAGAGCGCACCCATGAATCTCAACCTCACTCTCTTCGGCCAGGCCCTCGCCTTCGCCGGCCTCATCTGGATCATCGCGACCAAGATCTGGCCGCCCCTCCTCAATGCGATCGAGGAGCGCCAGAAGAAGATCGCCGAGGGTCTGGCCGCGGCCGACCGCTCGCAGAAGGACCTGGCCCAGGCCCAGGAGCAGGTCGACGCGATCCTCCGCGAGGCCCGCGCCACCGCCAACGGCATCATCGAGCAGGCCCACGGCCGCGCGAACCAGATCGTCGACAAGGCGAAGGTCGACGCGATCACCGAGGGCGCGCGCCAGAAGGCGCTGGCCGAGGCCGAGATCGCCGCCATGGCGGGCAAGGCCAAGGAAGACCTGCGTCGCCAGGTCGCCGTCCTCGCCGTCGCCGGCGCCGAGAAGCTGATCCGCGCCGAGATCAACGCCGGCACGCACAAGCAGCTGCTCGACGAGCTCGCGGCCGAGATCTGACCATGAGCCACGCCGCCACCCTCGCCCGTCCCTACGCGCGCGCCGCCTTCTCGCTGGCGCGCGAGCACGGCGGCCTGCCGGCCTGGTCCGACGCCCTGGGCTTCGCCGCCCAGGTCGCCGCCGACCCGCGCGTGCAGGCCCTGCTCGGCCACCCGCTGCTCGACGCGGCCGGCAAGGTCGCGCTGCTGTCGCCCCCGCAGGCGCCGGCCGGCGACGTGTTCGCCCGCTTCCTCGGCGAGCTCGCCGAGCACGACCGCCTGCCGCTGCTGCCCGAGATCGCCGCGCTCTACGCGCTGCTGCGCTCGGAGGCCGAGCGCGTGGTCAAGGCGCTGGTGACCTCGGCGACGCCGCTGGCGGCCGACCAGGTCGAGTCGCTGCGCGCCTCGCTGGGCAAGCGCTTCGGCCAGGCCGTCGAGCTCGAGCTCGCGGTCGACCCGGCGCTGATCGGCGGCGCGGTCATCTCGGCCGGCGACGTGGTCATCGACGGGTCGCTGCGCGCGAAGCTCGCGCGCCTCGGCACCGCCCTCGCGCACTGATCCCACCCTTTCCAACTCTCCAGTACCGGCCGCGGCCGGGCCACCAGGAAACCTCCCATGCAGACGCAGCTCAACCCGTCCGAGATCAGTGACCTGATCAAGACCCGCATCGAGCAGGTCAAGCTCGCCGCCGAGGCCCGCAACGAGGGCACCGTGACCTCCGTGTCCGACGGCATCGTGCGCATCCACGGCCTGGCCGACGTGATGTCGGGCGAAATGGTCGAGCTGCCGGGTGACACCTTCGCGCTCGCCCTGAACCTCGAGCGCGACTCCGTCGGCGCCGTGGTCCTCGGCGACTACGAGCACCTGCGCGAGGGCGACGCGGCCAAGACCACCGGCCGCATCCTCGAGGTGCCGGTCGGCACCGCGCTGCTGGGCCGCGTCGTCAACGCGCTCGGCCAGCCGATCGACGGCAAGGGCCCGATCGCCGCCACCGAGACCTCGCCGATCGAGAAGGTCGCGCCGGGCGTCATCGCGCGCCAGTCGGTCGACCAGCCCGTGCAGACCGGCTACAAGTCGGTCGACTCGATGATCCCGATCGGCCGCGGCCAGCGCGAGCTGGTCATCGGCGACCGCCAGACCGGCAAGACCGCCCTGGCGATCGACGCGATCATCAACCAGAAGGGCACCGGCATTAAGTGCATCTACGTCGCGATCGGCCAGAAGGCCTCCTCGGTCGCGAACGTGGTGCGCAAGCTCGAAGAGAACGGCGCGCTGGCGCACACCATCGTCGTCGCCGCCACGGCGTCGGAGTCGGCCGCGATGCAGTACATCGCCCCGTACTCGGGCTGCACCATGGGCGAGTACTTCCGCGACCGCGGCGAAGACGCGCTGATCGTGTACGACGACCTGTCCAAGCAGGCCGTGGCCTACCGCCAGATCTCCCTGCTGCTGAAGCGCCCGCCGGGCCGCGAGGCCTACCCGGGCGACGTGTTCTACCTGCACTCGCGCCTGCTCGAGCGCGCCGCCCGCGTGAACGCCGACTACGTCGAGGCCTTCACCAACGGCGCCGTCAAGGGCAAGACCGGCTCGCTGACCGCGCTGCCGATCATCGAGACCCAGGCCGGCGACGTCTCGGCGTTCGTGCCGACCAACGTGATCTCGATCACCGACGGCCAGATCTTCCTCGAGACCGACCTGTTCAACGCCGGCATCCGCCCGGCCGTGAACGCCGGCATCTCGGTCTCGCGCGTCGGTGGCGCCGCGCAGACCAAGATCATGAAGAAGCTCTCGGGCGGCATCCGCATCTCGCTCGCGCAGTACCGCGAGCTGGCGGCCTTCGCGCAGTTCGCCTCCGACCTCGACGAGGCCACCCGCAAGCAGCTCGACCGCGGCCAGCGCGTCACCGAGCTGATGAAGCAGAAGCAGTACGCCCCGATGTCGGTCGCCGACATGGCGCTGTCGATCTACGCCGTCAACGAGGGCTGGTTCGACGACGTGGCGATCAACAAGGTGCTGGCCTTCGAGGCCGGCCTGCACGCCCACTTCGCCAACACCCGCGGCGAGCTCATGGCCACGATCAACGCCACCGGCAACTGGGACGGCGCGATCGAGGGCGAGTTCAAGGCCGGCGTCGCCGAGTTCAAGCAGACCGGCACCTGGTAACCGGCTGGCGCCCCCCCGGGGGCGCCGCGGTCCCCGACAGCGAAGACAAGCGAGCGAACCAATGGCAGGCGGACGCGAAATCAAGTCGAAGATCAAGAGCGTGCAGAACACCCGCAAGGTGACGCGCGCGCTCGAGATGGTCTCTGCCTCCAAGATCCGCAAGGCGCAGGAGCGCATGAAGACCTCGCGCCCGTACGCGCGCGCGATGAAGCAGGTGATCGGCCACCTGGCCCAGGCCAACACCGACTACCAGCACCCCTTCATGGTGGAGCGCAAGGACGTCAAGCGCGTCGGCTTCATCATCGTGTCGTCCGACCGCGGCTTGGCCGGCGGCCTGAACAACAACCTGTTCCGCAAGATGCTGGGCGAGATCCGCCAGTGGAACGAGAAGGGCGTCGAGGTCGACGTGGTCACCATCGGCCAGAAGGCCTCGGTGTACTTCCGCCGGGTCAAGGTCAACATGCTGGCCAGCGTGTCGCACCTGGGCGATGCGCCCAAGCTCGACCAGCTGATCGGCGTGATCAAGGTGATGCTGGACGCCTACACCGAAGGCAAGCTGGACCGCGTGTTCGTCGTCTACAACGACTTCGTCAACACGATGACCCAGCGCGCCGCGTTCGACCAGCTGCTGCCGCTGCCGGCGGCGGAGACGCAGGTCGCGCACCACGACTGGGACTACATCTACGAACCCGATGCCGAGACCGTGCTCGACCACGTGATCACGCGCTACATCGAGTCGCTGGTGTACCAGGCCGTGCTGGAGAACATCGCGTCCGAACACGCGGCGCGCATGGTGGCCATGAAGGCCGCCAGCGACAACGCCAACAAGCTCATCGGTACCCTGCAGCTGGTCTACAACAAGGCCCGCCAGGCGGCGATCACCCAGGAAATCTCCGAAATCGTCGGCGGCGCGGCGGCAGTCTGACGCGCTTCGTCACAAGAATTCATCTAGAGGAATGCAGCAATGAGTCAGGGCAAGATCGTTCAGATCATCGGCGCGGTGGTTGACGTCGAATTCGCGCGCAACGAAGTGCCGAAGGTGTACGACGCGCTGAAGGTGGAGAACACCGCCATCACGCTCGAAGTGCAGCAGCAGCTCGGCGACGGCGTCGTGCGCACCATCGCCCTCGGTTCCACCGACGGCCTGAAGCGCAACCTGGTTGCCGTGAACACCGACAAGGCCATCTCGGTGCCGGTCGGCGCGGGCACGCTGGGCCGCATCATGGACGTGCTGGGCAACCCGATCGACGAAGCCGGCCCGGTGCAGGCCTCCGATCATTGGGAAATCCACCGCGCGGCCCCGTCGTACGAGGACCAGTCCTCGGCCAACGACCTGCTGGAAACCGGCATCAAGGTCATCGACCTGATGTGCCCGTTCGCCAAGGGCGGCAAGGTCGGCCTGTTCGGCGGCGCCGGCGTCGGCAAGACCGTCAACATGATGGAACTGATCAACAACATCGCCAAGGCGCACTCGGGTCTGTCCGTGTTCGCCGGCGTGGGCGAGCGTACCCGCGAGGGCAACGACTTCTACCACGAGATGAAGGACTCCAACGTCCTCGACAAGGTCGCGATGGTGTACGGCCAGATGAACGAGCCGCCGGGCAACCGCCTGCGCGTCGCGCTGACCGGCCTGACCATGGCCGAATACTTCCGCGACGAGAAGGACGCGTCCGGCAAGGGCAAGGACGTGCTGCTGTTCGTCGACAACATCTATCGCTACACGCTGGCCGGTACCGAAGTCTCGGCGCTGCTCGGCCGCATGCCGTCGGCCGTCGGTTACCAGCCGACGCTGGCCGAGGAAATGGGCGTGCTGCAGGAGCGCATCACCTCGACCAAGACCGGTTCGATCACCTCGATCCAGGCCGTGTACGTGCCCGCGGACGACCTGACCGACCCGTCGCCGGCCACCACCTTCGCCCACCTCGACGCCACCGTCGTGCTGTCGCGCAACATCGCCTCGCTGGGCATCTACCCGGCGGTCGACCCGCTCGACTCCACCTCGCGCCAGCTCGACCCGAACGTGATCGGCAACGAGCACTACGACACCGCGCGCCGCGTGCAGGCCACGCTCCAGAAGTACAAGGAGCTCAAGGACATCATCGCGATCCTGGGCATGGACGAGCTGTCGGAAGAGGACAAGCAGTCGGTGTCGCGCGCGCGCAAGATCGAGCGCTTCTTCTCGCAGCCCTTCCACGTCGCCGAGGTCTTCACCGGCTCGCCGGGCAAGTACGTCTCCCTGAAGGAGACCATCCGCGGCTTCAAGGCGATCTGCGACGGCGAGTGCGACCACATCCCCGAGCAGGCCTTCTACATGGTCGGCGGCATCGACGAGGCCTTCGAGAAGGCCAAGAAGATGGGCGTCCAGGCGTAAGCCCCGGACGACCAGGGAGCCCTCATGTCGACCATCCGTTGTGACATCGTCAGCGCCGAGGACGCCATCTTCCACGGCACCGTGACGATGGTCGTCGCCACCGGCGCGCTGGGCGAGCTCGGCATCGCGCCGCGCCACGCCCCGCTGATCACCCGCCTCAAGCCCGGCTACGTCCGGGTGACGCTGGAGAACGGCGAGCAGCAGGAGTTCTACGTCTCCGGCGGCATCCTCGAGGTGCAGCCCGAGGTGGTGACGGTCCTCGCCGACACCGCCCTGCGCGCCAAGGACCTCGACGAGGTCCAGGCGAAGAAGGCGAAGGACGAGGCCGAGCGCATCCTGGCCAACCGCGGCGAGGCGATCGAGATCGCCGAGGCGCAGGCCCAGCTCGCGCAGGCCGTCGCCCAGCTGCAGGCCCTCGAGCGCCTGCGCAAGAACCTCAAGCACTGAGCCCGGCCGCGAGGCCCGGGTCCACGACGAACGCCGGCGCTGCCGGCGTTCTTCGTTTCCGGGCCCCGCGCGCCCCGCGCGCCCCGCGCGCCCCGCGCGTGCCGCCCCGCGCCGTCGCCCGCGCCCGCCGCACCGCCGCACCGCCGCCATCCCCGGCGGCTATCATCCCGATCGACCGCCACCCGCCCACGCGCCGAGCCCGCCATGACCAGCCCCGACACCGCCCCGCTGCACGTCGTCATCCTCGCCGCCGGCGAGGGCAAGCGGATGAAGTCCGCGCGCCCGAAGGTGCTGCAGCCGGTGGCCGGCCGTCCGATGCTGGGCCACGTGGTCGACGCCGCGCGCGCGCTGTTCCCCGCCGGCATCCACGTGGTGTTCGGCCACGGCGGCGACCAGGTGCGCGCCGCGTTCGACGGCCAGGCCGACCTGGCCTGGGCCGAGCAGGCCCGCCAGCTCGGCACCGGCCACGCGGTGGCCCAGGCCATGCCCGCCATCCCCGACGAGGCGCGGGTGCTGGTGCTCTACGGCGACGTGCCGCTGATCACCGCCGACACCCTCGCCACGCTGCTCCGCGCGACCGGCCCGCTGGCCGTGCTGGTGGCCGAGCTCGATGATCCCACCGGCTACGGCCGCGTCATCGAGGACGAGGCCGGCCGCGTCAGCCGCATCGTCGAGCAGAAGGACGCGCGCCCCGACGAGCTCGCCGTGCGCACGGTGAACACCGGCATCCTCGCCGCCGACGCCGGCGGCCTGCGCCGCTGGCTGGGCGCGCTCAAGGCCGACAACGCCCAAGGCGAGTACTACCTGACCGACGTGTTCGCGATGTCGGCCGCCGAGGGCCAGCCGGCCCACGTGGCGCGCTGCGGCGACGCGATCGAGATCGCCGGCGCCAACGATCCCTGGCAGCTGGCCCAGCTCGAGCGCGCCTGGCAGCAGCGCGCCGCGCGCGCGCTGTGCGTGGAGGGCGTGCGCTTGGCCGACCCGGCGCGGCTCGACATCCGCGGCACCGTCACCGTCGGCCGCGACGTCGAGATCGACGTGGACGTGGTGCTCGAGGGCGACGTCAGCCTCGGCGACGGCGTGCGGATCGGCCCGTTCACCCGCCTCAAGGACGTCAGCCTGGCCGCGGGCAGCGTGGTGCGCTCGCACTGCGACCTCGAGGGCGTGCTCGCCACCGGCGCGGTCGCCGTGGGGCCGTTCGCGCGCCTGCGCCCGGGCACCGTGCTGGCCGGGGGCGTGCACATCGGCAACTTCGTCGAGACCAAGCAGGCCACGCTGGCCGAGGGCGCGAAGGCCAACCACCTCAGCTACCTCGGCGACGCCGAGGTGGGCGCGGGCAGCAACATCGGCGCGGGCACGATCACCTGCAACTACGACGGCGCGAACAAGCACCGCACCGTGATCGGCGCGGGCGCCTTCATCGGCTCGAACTCGGCGCTGGTGGCACCGGTGCGGGTGGGCGACGGCGCCACGCTCGGCGCGGGCACCGTGCTGACCAAGGACGCGCCGGCCGGCGAGCTCACCGTGGCGCGCGCGCGCCAGGCCACGCTGCCGGGCTGGTCGCGCCCGGCCAAGGCGCCGAAGGCCTGAGCGGGCCCCGGACGCTCAGGCGTCCGGGAACACCAGGCTCACCCGCAGCCCGCCGCCCTCGCGGTTGGCCAGGGCGATGCGGCCGCCGTGGGCCTCGGCGATCTCGCGCACCAGCGCCAGGCCCAGCCCCGTGCCGCTGCGCTTGGTCGAGTAGAACGGCACCAGCGCGTTCTCCAGCACCGCCGCGCCCATCCCGGGGCCGCGGTCGGCCACCTCGATGCGCCACTGGCCCGGCACCCGCAGCACCCGCAGCCCGACCCCCTCCGGCGCGGAGCCGGACTCGTGGGCGTTCTTCAGCAGGTTCAGCAGCGCCTGCTCGAGCTGCCCGGGATCGGCGCGGAACACCGGCTCCGCCGGCGGCGGCTCGGCGGCGGCGAACGGGATCTGCGAGCCCAGCCGCTCGAGGAACACCGGCCAGGCGATCGGCTCGGTGCGCGGCGCGGGCAGCTTGGCGAAGCGCGCGTAGCCGCGGATGAAGCCCTCGAGGTGGCGCGCGCGCTCCTCGATCGTGCCCAGCACCATCGGCAGCTTGTCGGTCTGCCCGCGCCGCAGCAGCTCGGCGCCGGAGTGCGCGAGCGAGCCGATCGGCGCCAGCGAGTTGTTGAGCTCGTGCGAGATCACCCGGATCACCTTCTTCCACGTGCGCACTTCCTGCCGGCGCAGCTCGGTGGTGAGCTGACGCAGCATCAGCAGCACGTGCGGGCGGCCGTTGAGGCGGAACTCGCGGCGCGCGAGGTGCCAGGTCTGCTCGTCGTCCTCGACGCCCACCTCGAACAGCCCGTCGCGGCCCTCGGCCAGCGCATCGCGCAGCGGCTCGGGCAGCGCCCCGGCCAGCGCGGGCAGGGCGTGGCCCTCGAGCCGCCGTCCGCCGTGCAGCTCGCGGCGCGCGGCGAGGTTGCCGTAGACCACCCGGCCGGCGGGATCCAGCAGCACCATCGCCACCGGCGTGTTCTGCACCATCGTGTCGAGCAGCAGCTCGCGCTGCACCAGCGCGAGGCGCTGCTCGCGCAGCACGTCGCCGAGCTGGTTGTGCGCGCGCACCAGGTCGCCGAGCTCGTCGTCGGCGTCCCAGGCCAGCCCGAAGCTGAAGTCGCCGTCGCGGTAGCTCGCCACCGTGCCCGACAGCGCGCGGAACAGCGACAGCACCGGCTGCACCGCGCGCCGCACCAGCAGCGCCACCAGCGGCAGCATCACCAGCACGGTGCCGGCGAAGGCCAGCAGCGGGCTGCCCAGCCAGGCCTGCAGGCCGACGGCCAGCAGCGCCGCGAGCACCAGCAGCACGAAGGCGATGCCGGCGAAGCGGCCCGCCAGCGAGCGGCGCCCGCGGCGGTGGGTGGCGGTGGTCGGGATCATCCGCGCGCTCAGCCCCGGGGGATGCCGAGGCGGTCGAGGCGGCGGTAGAGCGCCTGGCGGCTCAGGCCGAGCTCGGCCGCGGCCTGCGCCAGCACGCCGTTGGCGCGGGCGATGGCGGCCTCGATCGCGGCGCGGTCGGGTTCGCCGGCCTCGGCGCCGGCGCCCGCGGCCACGCGGACCTCGGCGTCCGCCGGGGCCGGCAGGCCGAGGTCGGCGACCGTGACCTCGGGGCCGGTGCCCAGCAGCAGCGCGCGCTGCACGGTGTTCTTCAGCTCGCGCACGTTGCCCGGCCACGCATGCCGGCGCAGCGCCTCGCGCGCCTCGCGCGACAGCGGCTTGGCGCCGCCCAGCACGCGCTCGGCGATCGGCAGGATGTCGTCGGGCCGCGCGGCCAGCGGCGGCACCCGCAGCTCGATCAGGTTGAGCCGGTAGTAGAGGTCCTCGCGGAACTGCCCGGCGCGGATCATCGCCGGCAGGTCGGCGTTGGTGGCGCTGATCACGCGTACCCGCACCTGGCGCTCGCGGTTGCCGCCGAGGCGCTCGAAGCGGCCGGTCTCGAGCACGCGCAGCAGCTTCACCTGGCCGGCGGGCGGCAGGTTGCCGATCTCGTCGAGGAACAGCGTGCCGCCGTCGGCGGCCTCGAACTTGCCCTCGCGGGCCTTGGCCGCGCCGGTGTAGGCGCCGGCCTCGGCGCCGAACAGCTCGGCCTCGATCAGCTCCGAGGGCAGGGCGCCGCAGTTGAGCGTCACGAAGGGCCCGTCCTTCACCGAGGAGTTCGCCTGCAGGATGCTCGCGATGCACTCCTTGCCCGCGCCGTTCGGGCCGGTGACGAGCACCGGCACGTCGGCGCGCGCCACCTGCGCCACCAGGCCCAGCAGCTGGGCCATGGCCTCGTCGGCCCAGACCAGGCCGCGCAGGTCGAGCCGGGCCTCGAGGTCGGCGCGCCGCCGCGCGCGGGCGCCGCGCTCGCGCGCGAGCTGGCGGTTGGCCTGGCCCAGCTCGATCAGGTTGCCCACGGTGGCCATCAGGCGCGCATCGTCCCAGGGCTTGCCGAGGTAGTCCGCGGCGCCGGCCTTCACCAGCCGCACCGCGGCCTCGAGGTGGGTCCAGGCGGTGAGCAGGACGATCGGCAGGTCGGGGTGCGCGTCGCGGATGCGCCGGAACAGCGCCTCGCCCTCCTCGCCGGAGGTCGTGTCGGCGGTGAAGTTCATGTCCTGCACCACCAGGTCGACCGGATGCGCGGCGAGCATGGCCAGGCCCTCGTCCGGGTCGCCGGCGTGCAGCACGCGCAGGTCATTGAGCGAGAACAGCACCTCGAGCGCGGTGCGGATGGCGGGGTTGTCGTCGATGACGAGGATGGTCGGCATGGCGCGCAATCTACACGCTGCGGGTGGCGACGGCGGGGGCGATGCGCGCGGCCCGCCAGGCCGGCGCGAGCACCGCCAGCAGGCCCAGCGCCAGCAGCGCGCCGGCGCCGCCGGCGACCAGCGCCGGCGGCAGGCGGCCGATCGAGAGCTGGCCCATCATCGCGGCGTTCAGGGCGTAGGCCAGCGCCGCGCCGGCCAGCACGCCCATCCCGGTGATCATCAGGTTCTCGAGCACGAAGGCCTCGAGGATGTCGCGCCGGCGGGCGCCGAGCGCGCGCCGCACGCCGATCTGCTTGCGGCGCTGGGTCACCCACAGGCTGGCCAGGCCGACCACGCCGATCGCCGTCATCACCAGCAGCAGCACCACCACCGCGTGCAGGCCGCGGATCACGGCCAGCTCGGTGCGGTAGCGCTGCGCGCGGGTCTCGGCCATGGTGCGCGCCGAGAGCAGGATCCGGCCCGGCACCCGCGCCTGCAGGACCTCGCCGGCCTCGCCGAGCACGCGCTCGGCGTCCGACGGGTCGACCCGCAGCATGTAGGTCGCGGTGGCCACCGCCATGCGCTGGGGCAGGATCACCGAATGGCGCGGATCCGCGCCCCACGACACCGCGCCCCAGGGCGACACCAGCCCGTCCACCACGCCGACCACCTCGATCCCCGGCGCGCCGCGCCCGGGATGGATCATGCGGCCCAGCGCGGAGCCGCCGGGGAACAGCGCCTCCTCGAGGCTGCGCGTGATCAGCGCCACCCGCGGGTAGTACGAGCCCGGGTCCGACCAGCGCAGCAGGCGCGCATCGTCCTCGGCGAAGTCGCGGCCGGACACCAGCGCCAGGCCCAGCGTGCCGACGTAGGCGGGGTCGACCCGGTACAGCGCGGCGGACACCGCGTCCTCGGCGTCGGGGTCGGCCTGGAAGCCGGTGTTCGAGCCGGAGTTCGACAGCGGCACCTGGCTGGCGTAGCTGGCGGCGAGCACGCCCGGGATCGCGCGCAGGCGCGCGACGTCCTCCGCGATCGACGCGCCGCTGTCGTCGGCCACCGGGTCGACCACGCCGAGGTGGACCACGCGCGCCTCGTCGAAGCCGCTGGGCGTCGCGGCCTCGCGCTGGCGCTCGGCCGAGACGTGCAGCGCGTTGGACAGGATCGCCAGGGTCAGGGCCACCTGCAGCCCCACCAGCAGCGGCCCGAAGGGCGAACGGCGCATCGCGGAGAACAGCGGTCGGAGCGTCATGGCGGGCCTACTGGCTCTTGAGGTGCATCGCCGGGCGGACCCCGGCGGCGCGGAGGGTGGGGACGAGCGCGGCGAGCAGCGCGGAGGCGACCGACAGCGCGATCGTGGCGCCCACCAGCCACGCGTCCATCCGGTAGAAGCCCGGCGCCTCGGCGAAGCCGTCGCCGAGCAGGTCGAGCCCGTAGAGCGTCAGCAGCAGCCCCAGCGCCGCGCCGGCCAGGCCGACCAGGCCCGACTCCACCAGCGCCTGCGCCACGATGTCGATGCGCCGGGCGCCCAGCGCGCGGCGCAGGCCGATCTCGCCCTGGCGCGCGACGAAGGTCGAGGAGATCAGCGCCACCAGGTTGACCAGGCAGGCCGCGAGGAAGCCCGCCGCCACCCAGCCGGCCAGCCGGGTGTCGTCGCCGACCACGCCGATGCCGTCGAGCACCTCGCGCACGTCCAGCAGCCGGCTGTTGTCGGGCCGCGGCATCCGGCCCAGCGACTGCTGCGCGGCGACGTAGGCGCCGAGCCGGTCGGCCAGCGCCGCGCGGTCGGCCGGCGTCGCCACCTCCAGCCACACCTGGATCCAGGTGCACTCCGAGGCGAGGAAGTCCTCGAAGGTCGCGCCCTGGTCGGTGCCGTCGCAGTTGGTCCAGCCCTCGTTGCGCCAGCCGCGGGCGATGGCGTTGGCGAAGGGCACCCACACGCCCTCGGGCAGCCCGGTCGGGCTGGAGCCGTACACGCGGTAGAACTTCGGCGTCGGCGCCCAGTCCCCGAGCACGCCGCTGACCACGTAGGGCCGGCCGTCGAGGCGCAGGCGCTGGCCCACGGCGGGGCCGTCGCCGAACACCCGGCGCGCCAGCGCGGCGTCGATCACGGCCACGTCGGCGCCGCGCGCGTCCTCGTCGGCGCCCCAGGGGCCGCCCTCGCGGAAGGGCACCGCCATCATCGCGAAGAACGCCGCGTCGGTCGCGATGCCGGACTCGATCCACGGCGCCGCGCCGTCGGCATCCGCCGACACCGCCGGCGACACGCCGTAGAGCGCGGCGCCGCGCACGCCGAAGTCGCCGGCCACCAGCGCCCGCGCGTCGGCGTAGCCGATCTGCAGGTCCGGCGTGGACAGGTCCTCGGCGCCCTCGAGCGGCCGGGTGTCGAGCCGCGGCGACAGCAGCAGCTCGGAGCGCCCGGGGAGCGGGTCGCCGCCCAGCGCGCGCAGCATGGCCAAGCTGGTCATGCTGGCCGCGATCCCGGCCGCCAGGATCACCACCATCAGCAGGCTCATCAGCGGCGCGCGGCGCAGGCCGCGCCAGGCCGAGTGCAGGTGGTCGCCGAGCATCGGGACGAGGGCGGGCATGGGCGTGGCCTCAGACGCTGCGGGTGGCTTCGGCGGGCGGGATGCGCGCGGCGCGCCAGGCCGGGCCGAAGGCCGCGAGCTGGCCGAGCGCGAGCAGGCCCAGGGCGCCGATCGGCAGCAGACCCAGCGGCAGCCGCTCGACCTCGAGCTGGGCGACCAGCAGCTGGTTCAGGCCGATCGCCAGCGCGATGCCCGCCGCGATGCCGGCCAGCGTGACCATCAGGTTCTCCACCAGGAAGTAGCGCAGGATGTCGACGCGGCGGGCGCCGATCGCGCGGCGCACGCCGATCTGCTTGCGGCGCTGGTTCACCCACAGCGTGGCCATGCCGACGATGCCCGAGGCCGTGACCATCAGCAGCAGCCCGACCACGGCCAGCAGCATCCAGGCCAGCGAGCGGTCGGCGCGGTAGCGGTTCGCGCGCGCCTCCTCGAGGCTGGTGGTGCCCAGGTGCACGCGGTCGTCGCGCGCGGCCATCAGGGCGGCCTCGACCTCGCGCATCACCCGGTCGCGCTGGCCGGGCTCGGTGCGCACGATGTACTGGGCGGCGGGATCGAGCGTGCGGATCGCGGCGATCATGCTGCGCTCGCCGTTCTCGCCCAGCTGGCCCCAGGGGCTCTGCAGGCGCTCGACCACGCCCACCACCTCGAAGGCGCTGCCGCCGAGATAGGCCGTGCGCCCCACCCAGGTGGTCTCGCCGGGAAACAGCTGCTCGGCCAGCGCCCGACTCACGATCGCCACGCGCGTGGTCATGGTGGCCGAGGACTGCTCGACCTCGGTCCGCTCGCCCTCGGCGAAGTCGCGGCCCTCGACCAGCGTGAGGTCGAGCGCGTCCACCAGGCTCTCGCCGGTGAAGTAGAACGCGGTGCTGATGCTGCGCTGGTTCGGGTCGTCGATCGCGCGCTGCACGGCGAGGTTCCAGCCCGACTGGCCGAGCGGCATCATGTTGGCCGACGCGACGGCCACCACGCCGGGCATCGCACGGATCATCGCGAGGTCGGCATCGAGCATCGCCGGCACGTCGACGCCTTCGCGGAAGGCGTAGCTGCGGAAGTAGAACGTGTTGGCCTCGTCGGCGCCCGTGGGGCGCGCGGCGATGGCCAGGCGGTCGGCCACGATGTACAGCGCATTGCCGAGGATGGCGAGGGTCAGCGCGACCTGCATGGCGATCAGCAGGGCGCCGGTCTTGGAGCGCATCAGCGCCGAGAGGATGGGGCGGAGTTCCATGGCGGGCCTCACTGGGTCTTGAGCTGGATGGCGGGGACGACCTGGCAGGCGCGCCAGGTGGGCAGCAGGCCGGCGAGCACGGCGGCCGCGATCGCGGTGCCGACCGTGGCGAACAGCATGGTGGGGCTCATGTGGGCCACGGCGGCGACCTCGGACGACTGCTGGGCCAGCACCCACAGCCCGCCGAAGGTCAGCCCGAGGCCGATCAGGCCGCCGGCCGCGCCGACCACGCCGGCCTGCACGAGGTACTGCTGGAACACCTGGCCGCGGGTGGCGCCGAGCGCGCGGCGCACGCCGATCTCGCCGGCATGCGCGGTGAACTTGGCCAGCAGCAGGCCCACGGTGTTGACGATGCACACCAGCAGGAAGCCGGCGGCGAGCAGGGTCTGCAGCACGGTGTCGTCGCCGAGCACCTCCTGGTCGTCCATCAGCTCGATCACGTCGAGCAGGCGCGACTGCTGGCCCAGGGGCAGGCGACCCACCGCCTGCTGCGACGCCACGTAGCCGCGCAGGCGCTCGAGATAGGCGTCGCGGTCGCCGGCATCGGCCAGCTCCACCCAGTACTGCATGAACACGCATTCGGACTCGAGCAGGCCGGTGTAGCCGGGTTCGGGGCCGTCGCCGGAGCAGTTGACGTTGCCGTTCGGGCCGGACTCGTTGGCGATCGCGTTGCGCAGCGGGATGAACACGTCGTCGGTGTCGGTGAAGCGGTTGTTGCCGCCGATCAGCCAGTAGTACTTCGGCATCGGACGCCACGGGGCCAGCACGCCGGTGATCACGTACTCGCGCTCGAACATGCGCAGGCTGCGGCCGGTGGGGTCCTCGTCGCCGAACAGGCGGCGGGCGAAGTCGGCCGACAGCACCACCTCGGCGCCGCCGCGGGCGTCGGCGTCCTCGCTCCAGGCGCCGCCGTGCGCGAAGGGCGCCTCGAACATCGCGAAGAAGTCCGCGTCCACGGCCATGCCGCTGACCAGGGTATTGCCGAGGCTGGCGTCCAGCTCGGCGACGCCGCCCACCGCATAGATCGCCGTGCGGCGCAGGCCCGCGGCGTCGTCGGCGGGCAGCAGCTCGCGGATGTCCAGCCAGCTCTGGTGCGGGCCGACGTTCTCGTCGCCGCCGTCCTCGACCGAGGGCTGGTTGTCGACCTGCACCGCGATCAGCCGGTCGCTCTTGGACGGGATGGGGTCGCCCGACATCGCGCGCAGCACGGTCAGCGTGGACATCGACGTGGCCACGCCGACCGCCAGCGTCAGCACCATCAGCGCGGTCAGGATGGGGTTGCGCTTGAGGCTGCGCAGGCCCAGGGAGAGGTAGTGGGCGAACATGGGGGCGTCCTCCGCTCAGCCGGCGACGCGGTCGAGGTCGCTGACCTGGCCGTCGACGATGTGCACGTTGCGCGCGGCGCGCGCGGCCAGCTCCGGGTCGTGGGTCACCATCACGATCGTGGTGCCCTCGGCGTTGATCTGCTCGAGCAGCTCCATCACGCCGCGCGCCATCTGGGTGTCGAGGTTGCCGGTGGGCTCGTCGGCCAGCAGCAGGCGCGGCGAGCCGGCCAGCGCGCGGGCGATCGCCACGCGCTGCTGCTGGCCGCCCGAGAGCTCGGCGGGGTAGTGCTTGGCGCGCGAGGCCAGGCCGACCTTGCCCAGCGCGTCCTCGATCCGGCGCTTGCGCTCGGCCGCCGGCAGGCCGCGGTAGCGCAGCGGCACGTCGACGTTGTCGAACAGGTTGAGGTCGGGGATCAGGTTGAAGCCCTGGAAGATGAAGCCGATCTTCTCGTTGCGCAGCCGCGAGCGCGCGTCGTCGCCGAGCCCGCGCACCTCCACGCCGTCGAGCAGGTAGGTGCCCTCGCTGAACTCCTCGAGCAGGCCGGCGATGTTGAGGAAGGTGGTCTTGCCCGAGCCCGAGGGGCCGGTGACGGCGACGAACTCGCCTTCGCGCACGTGGATGTCGAAGCCGCGCAGGGCGTGCGTCTCGATCATGTGGGTGCGGTAGACCTTGCTGAGGGCGTTCATCCGGAGCATGAGGGGCGTCCTTGTGGCGTGCGGGAAAGGGGAGGGGGAGGAGGGGCGGGGTCAGTCGTTGAGCTGGACGCGCTCGGCGTCCTCGAAGGTGTCGGTGCCGGCGATCACCACGCGCTCGCCCTCGGCGAGGCCGTCGAGCACCTCGACGTGGGTGACGCTGCTGGCGCCCAGCGCGATCGTCCGGCGCACGGCCACGCCGTCGGCCACGACCCAGGCGATGCGGCCGCCCTGGGCCTCGACGAAGGGGCCGCGCGGCAGCATCAGGGTGTCGGCGCGCTCGTCGATCAGCACGCGGGCGTTGACGCGCTGGTTCTGGCGCAGGCCCTCGGGCTGGCCGCCCTCGAAGGCCACGCGCACGCGCACCCGGTTGGCCACGACCTCGGGCGAGATCGCGCTGATCCGGCCGGGCACGTCGAGCGGGCCCACGCGCACGCCGGCGCTCATGCCCAGGCCCAGGTCGTCGGCGAAGGCCTCGGCGACCTCCAGCTCCACCTCGAGCCGGCTGAGGTCGACCACGGTCACCAGCGGCGCGTTGGCCACCACCACCGCGCGGTCGGTGACCGCGACGGTGCCGACGATGCCGGCCACCGGGGCCTTGATGCGCAGGTCCTCGACCCGGCGGCGCAGGTCCGACACCACCAGCGCCTGGCGCTCGAGCGCGCGCTCGCGGGTGGTCAGGTCGAAGCCGGTGGACTGGCCCGACAGCGAGGCCTCGGCCTCGGCGTGGCCCAGCCGGATCTCGGCGCTGGCCACCGCGTCGCGCGCGGCCAGCAGGTCCACCTCCGACACCACGCCCAGCTCGAAGCCGCGCTCGGCGCGCTGCAGGTCGCGGCGCGCGGTGGTCAGCACCAGGCCGGCCTCGTCGCGGGTGCGGGTGGCCAGCAGGGTGGCCTGGCGCGCGGTGATGCGCTGGCGGCCGACCTCGGCCTCGAGGCTGGCCAGCGTGGACTCCTCGCGGGCGAGCTCGTTGGTGAGCTCGGGCGACTCGATCGTGGCCAGCATCGCGCCGGCCTCGACGGTGGCGCCGGCCTGCACGGCCAGGGTCACGGTGCCGCCGACCGGGGCGTGCAGGGTGGGGCTGACCGCCGCCACCACCCGGCCCTCGGCGGCGACGTCGCGCACGAACACGCCGCGGCTGACGTCGGCGACGCGGACGCGATCGGCGGACACCGAGCGCTCCGCGCCGCCCCAGGAGGCCAGCAGCGCGCCGAGCACGGCCACCGCCGCCACGCCGCCGCCCCAGCGCAGGGCCAGGCGACGGCGCCGGGCGCGGGGGTCGGGGGCGGTGGCGCGGTCCTGGCCGGAGGTGTCGCGGATCATGGCGGGGCTCGGAGAACGGAAGGGATGCCCGTCTTATCCACGATCCGTGCCAACGCCCAAGTGCCTGATCGCCATGGATTCGCCATGTCCCCGCCCGGCGTCCGCCCGCGTCCGCGGCGTCCGGCCGGACGCCCGCGCCGGGGCCCTCCGTTACACTGCGCGCCTCATCGAGACCAGGAAGTTCCCCATGTGCGGCATCGTCGGCATCAGCGCCCAGCGCGACGTCACCCTTGATCTGATCGCCGGCCTGCAGGCCCTGGAGTACCGCGGCTACGACTCCGCCGGCGTCGCCGTGCTGGGCGCCAACGGCATCGCCCGCCTGCGCGCCAAGGGCAAGGTGCGCGACCTGCTCGCGCTGCAGCAGGGCGCGGGCGCGGTGCAGGGCCACAGCGGCATTGCCCACACCCGCTGGGCCACCCATGGCGTGCCCAGCGAGGACAACGCCCACCCGCACGCCTCGGGCCAGGTCGTGGTGGTGCACAACGGCATCATCGAGAACCACGAGTCCCTGCGCCGCGAGCTGCAGGCCGCGGGCTTCGTGTTCACCTCGCAGACCGACACCGAGGTCATCGCCCACCTGCTCGAGCAGGCCCAGCGCGGCGGCCTCGGCCTGGAGGCCGCGGTGCGCGCGGTGGTGGCGCGCCTGCACGGCGCCTACGCGATCGTCGCGATGAGCGCGCGCGAGCCCGGCGTGCTGGTCGGCGCGCGGCTCGGCTCGCCGCTGGTGGTGGGCCACGGCGACGGCGAGCAGTACCTCGCCTCCGACGTGCACGCGCTGCTGCCGCTGACGCGCCGCTTCAGCTACCTCGAGGAGGGCGACGTGGTGGTGCTCGACACCGCCGGCGTGCGCGTGATCGATGCCGCCGGCCAGCCGGCCACCCGCGCCGAGAAGGTCTCGGCCTTCAGCGCGGATGCCGTCGACAAGGGCGAGTACCGCCACTACATGCTCAAGGAGATCCACGAGCAGCCGCAGTCGATCGCCGACACGCTCGAGGGCCGCGTGCACGCGGGCCGGATCCTGCCGCAGATGCTCGGCGTCGGCGCCGAGGCGCTGCTGGCGAAGGCGCGCGCGGTGCACATCATCGCCTGCGGCACCAGCTACCACGCCGGCCTCGTGGCCAAGTACTGGATCGAGGCGCTGGCGCGCATCCCCGCCAGCACCGAGATCGCCAGCGAGTACCGCTACCGCGACCCTGTGGTGGGCCCGGACACGCTGTTCATCACCATCTCGCAGTCCGGCGAGACCGCCGACACCCTGGCCGCGCTGAAGATGGCCAAGGGCCTGGGCTACGTCGGCACCCTGGCGGTGTGCAACGTGCCGGAGAGCTCGATCGTCCGCGAGAGCGACCTGGCGCTGATGACCCGCGCCGGCCCCGAGATCGGCGTCGCCTCCACCAAGGCCTTCTCGACCCAGCTCGCCGCGCTGGCCATGGTGGCGCTGGAGCTCGGCCGCGCCCGCGGGCTGGACGACGCGCGCTACCTCGACGGCGTGCGCCAGCTCGAGCAGCTGCCTGGCCTGGTGCGCGAGGCGCTGGCGCTGAACCCGCAGATCGAGGCGCTGGCCGGCGAGTTCGTGGGCAAGCAGCACGCGCTGTTCCTCGGCCGCGGCACGCACTGGCCGGTGGCGATGGAGGGCGCGCTGAAGCTCAAGGAGATCAGCTACATCCACGCCGAGGCCTATGCCGCCGGCGAGCTCAAGCATGGCCCGCTGGCCCTGGTGGACGCCGACATGCCGGTGGTGGCGGTGGCCCCCAACGACCACCTGCTCGACAAGCTGAAGTCGAACATGGAGGAGGTCCGCGCGCGCGGCGGCGTGCTGTACGTGTTCGCCGACGCCGAGGTGGCCAGTCATTTCGATGGGCGCTCGTTGGCCTTGCCGGCCACCGGCATCATCGCCGCGCCGGTGATCAGCACCATCCCGCTGCAGCTGCTGAGCTACCACGTGGCCGTCGCCCGCGGCACCGACGTCGACCAGCCGCGCAACCTGGCCAAGTCGGTGACGGTGGAGTAAGCCCATGCGCGTCTGCGTCTACGCCGCCTCGTCCAACCACTGCGATCCCGCCTTCCACGCCCAGGCCTACGCGCTGGGCCGGCACCTCGCGCTCAACGGCTGCACGCTGGTGTATGGCGGGGGTTCGGGCGGCTCGATGGGCGCGGTCGCCAACGGCGCGCTCGAGGCCGGCGGCGAGGTCGTCGGCATCCTGCCGCGCTTCATGGCCGACCTCGAGTGGGGCCATCCCGGCCTGACCAAGCTCGAGCTGGTGGAGGACATGCGCGAGCGCAAGCACCGCCTGCTCACCGGCTCCGACGCCGTGGTGGCGCTGCCCGGCGGCTGCGGCACGCTCGAGGAGCTGTTCGAGGCGATCACGCTCAAGCGGCTCGGGCTGTACTTCAACCCGATCCTGCTGATGGAGTGCCGCGACTACTGGAAGCCGCTGTGCGACTTCATGCAGGCGCAGGTGATCGAGGAGCGCTTCATGAACCCCGAGCACGCCGCGATGTGGACGCGCGTGCTGGACGTGGAGCAGGTGGTCGCGACGATCCGCGCCACGCCGCGCTGGCGCGAGGACGCGCGCGAGCTGGCGATCGTGCGGCCGGCGGGCTGAGGCCCGCCGGGCGGCGCGCGGCCGGGGCGCGGCGCGCGCCCCGCGGGATCAGTCCTCGCGCGCCGGCGCGTCGTCGCCGAACGCCCGGCGCCCGCCGCCGTCGAAGCGCAGCTCGCCGTCGCCCTCGGCCGCCTCGCCGTCGCCGGCGCCATTCGACACGTGCGTGGTGGTGACCTCGCCGATCGCGAAGCGCTTGTGCTTCGGCGGCGGCAGCAGCAGCGAGGCCTCGTCGGAGGCCAGCACCAGCTCGGCGCGGCGCGCCTCCGGGATCTCCTGCCAGTGGCAGTCGCGCAGCGCGCCCTCGAGCGCGTAGAGCAGGTTCAGGCTGGGCTTGAAGCCCGCGCGCTTGACCTTGATGAAGGCCGCCACGGCGCCCAGCGCCTCGAGTTCCTCGCGGGTGCGGATGCCGACCTGGCGCAGCCAGGCGGTGCCCTTCGGGCCGACGTTGCGGAGTTTCGGTGCAGCGGGAGCGGCCATGCGTGTGGCGTCCTTGCGGTGGTGGCGGGCGCGGGGGGCGGGCGGGGCGACCTCAGTCGAGGGTGTCGAGGAAGGCCTGGGCGATCGCCTCGAGGCCGGCCTGGTCGTCGGCGTCGAAGCGGCCGACCTCCGGGCTGTCGAGGTCGAACACGCCGACCAGGCGATCGCCCTTGAACAGCGGCACCACCACCTCCGAGCGCGAGGCCGCGTCGCAGGCGATGTGGCCCTCGAAGTCGTGCACGTCGTGCACGCGCTGGGTCTGGCGGGTGGCGGCGGCGGTGCCGCAGACGCCGCGCCCGATCGCGATGCGCACGCAGGCCGGCAGGCCCTGGAAGGGGCCGACCACCAGCTCGGTGCCGTCGTAGAAGTAGAAGCCGACCCAGTTCAGGCCCGGCAGCGCGTGGTAGACCAGCGCGGAGAGGTTGGCGGCGTTGGCGGTGCGGTCGCGCTCGCCGTCCATCAGGCCGCGGGCCTGGGACAGCAGCTGGGCGTACTGCTCGGGCTTGCCGCCTTCGAGCGTGGATGCGTGGAACATGCGGGCTCCCGTGTGGACGCCGGAGTGTAGCAGCGGCGCCGCGCCCGCTAGACTCGCGCACCCCGCGCCCGAGGAGCCCCGCGATGCCCAGCGTCTACGTCACCGGCACCGACACCGACGCGGGCAAGACCTGGGTCTCGGCCGCGCTGCTGCACGCGCTGCGCCGGGAAGGCCCTGCGGTGGGCATGAAGCCGGTCGCGAGCGGCTGCGCCTGGACCGCCGGCGGCTGGCGCAACGCCGATGCCCTCGCGCTGCAGGCGGCCAGCGATCCGGTGCCGGAGTACGCGCAGGTGAACCCGTTCGCGCTGCCCGAGCCCACCGCGCCGGGCATCGCCGCGCAGCGCGCCGGCGTCACCCTGGACCTCGCGTCGATCGTGGCCGCGCACGCCGCGCTCGCCGCGCTGGCGCCGACGGTGCTGGTGGAGGGCGTCGGCGGCTGGCTCGCCCCGCTGTCGGACACGCTCGAGCAGGCCGACCTGTGCCGCGCGCTCGGCGTTCGCGACGCGGTGCTGGTGGTCGGGCTTCGGCTGGGCTGCATCAACCACGCGCGCCTCACCGCCCGCGCCCTGGCCGCGGACGGCCTGCGGCTGCGCGGCTGGATCGGCTCGGCGGTGGATCCGGGCCTGGCCTTCCCCGAGGAGACCCTGGCGATCCTGCGGGCGACGCTCGGCGTCCCCTGCCTCGGGGTGCTGCCGTTCGACCCGGAGGCCACGGCCGAGGCGCGGGCGGATCGGATCGTCCTGCCCGCGGGGTTCCCGGGCTGACGCGCGGTGTTGGAAACCGGTCTCGATTAGTGGCTATACTGCCCGGTATAGTAATTCACGACCCGATGACGGGCCGGTCCCCGACACCTCTCCCCCCAGCCGCACGGCCCCGATGCCACCCCGGCCGCCAAGGATGCCTCCCATGGACAAGCGCAAGCTTTCGATCGTCATCTTCCTCGCCGGCTTCGTGCTGCTGGTCCTCGGCATCTTCGGCTTCCAGGCCATGTCCTCGAAGCAGATGAACGCGGCCATGAGCGCCGGCGGCATGCCCCCGGTGGTCGTCGCCACCGCCACCGCCGAGACCGCCTCGTGGAGCGAGGGCCTCGACGCCGTCGGCACCCTGGTCGCGGTCAACGGCACCAACGTCACCACCGAAGTGGGCGGCGTGGTCTCGCGGCTGGCCTTCGAGAGCGGCGCCCGGGTGCAGGCCGGCGACGTGCTGATCGAGCTCGACGCCAGCACCGAGCGCGCCCAGCTGCGCGCGCTGCAGGCCACCCGCGACCTCGCCCGCGCCCAGTACCAGCGCTACCGCGAGCTCAGCGAGCGCCAGCTGGTGGCGGCGTCCGAGCTCGACACCCGCCGCGCCGAGGCCGAGCAGGCCGCCGCCCAGGTGGCCGCGCAGGAGGCGATGATCGCCAAGAAGACCATCCGCGCCCCGTTCTCCGGCGAGCTCGGCATCCGCCGGGCCAACCTCGGCCAGTTCCTCAACCCGGGCGACGCGATCGTCAGCCTGCAGGCGCTGGATCCGATCCTGGTCAACTTCACCCTGCCCGAGCAGCGCCTGGGCACCGTGCAGCCGGGCCAGGCGCTCACGTTGACCGTCGACTCCGCCGCCGGCACCACCTTCCGCGGCGACGTCACCGCGATCGAGCCCGACGTCGACGCCGGCACCCGCAACTTCGAGGTCCAGGCCCGCCTGGCCAACCCCGACGGCGCGCTGCGCCCGGGCGGCTTCGCGCGCGTGGCGCTCGAGGTCGGCGAGGACGCCGAGGTGGTGGCGGTGCCGCAGACCGCGCTGAGCTTCGCCTCGTTCGGCAACTCGGTGTACGTGATCGAGCCGCTGGACGCCGAGCGCGCCGCCGCGATGGCCTACCAGGGCCAGACCCCGACCCACGTCGCCACCCAGCGCTTCGTGCGCACCGGCGCCGTGCGCGGCGACCGCGTGGCGGTGATCGAAGGCCTGCAGCCCGGCGAGGTGGTCGCCGCCGGCGGCCTGCTGCGCCTGCGCAACGGCGCCGGCGTGATCATCAACGACGCGGTCGAGATCGAGTCCTCCGACGCCCCGACCCCGGCCAACGGCTGATCCCGCCATGACGTTCACCGATCTCTTCATCAAGAAGCCGGTGCTGGCCGTCGTGGTCAGCCTGTTCATCCTCCTGCTGGGCCTGCGCTCCTACGGCGAGCTCAACGTCCGCCAGTACCCCGAGCTGCAGAACGCGGTCATCAACGTCTCCACCGCCTACATCGGCGCGGACGCCGACCTGATCCAGGGCTTCATCACCGCGCCGCTCGAGCGCGAGATCGCCAGCGCCGAGGGCATCGACTACATCACCTCGACCTCGGCGGCGGGCGTCTCGACCATCCAGGCCTTCATCCGCCTCGACCAGGACGCCAACACCTCGCTCACCGAGATCGCGGCCAAGGTCAACAAGATGCGCGGCCAGCTGCCCACCGAGTCCGAGGACCCGGTGGTCGAGCTGCAGCAGGGCGACACCACGGCGGCGATGTACCTCAGCTTCTACTCCGAGGTGCTCGACAACTCGCAGATCACCGACTACCTGGTGCGCGTGGTCGAGCCCAAGCTGGCCACCGTGCCCGGCGTGCAGCGCGCGCAGATCCTCGGCGACCGCACCTTCGCGATGCGCGTGTGGATGAAGCCCGACCGGATGGCCGCGCTGCAGGTCACCGCGTCCGACGTCTACTCGGCCCTGCAGCGCAACAACGTGCTGTCGGCCGTCGGCGCCAGCCGCGGCGAGTACGTCTCGGTCGACCTCACCGCGCGCACCGACCTGCGCACCCCCGAGGAGTTCCGCGAGCTGGTGGTGCGCGCCGAGGGCGACGCCATCGTGCGCCTGCGCGACGTCGCCGACGTGGTGCTGGGCTCCGAGAACTACGCCACCTCGGTGATCTTCAACGGCGAGGCGGCCACCTTCATGGGCATCTTCGTCTCGCCCGAGGCCAACTCGCTCGACGTCATCGCCGCCGTGCGCGAGGTCTGGGACCGCGAGATTATCCCGGGCCTGCCCGAGGGCCTGTCGGCCGCGGTGCCCTACGACTCCACCGAGTACATCCAGGACGCCATCGACGAGGTGGTGCGCACCATCATCGAGGCGGTGCTGATCGTCATCGTGGTGATCTACCTGTTCCTCGGCTCGCTGCGCAGCGTGCTGATCCCGGCCGTCACCGTGCCGCTGTCGCTGGTGGGCGTGCTGTTCGTGATGCTGCTGCTGGGCTACACGATCAACCTGCTGACCCTGCTGGCGATGGTGTTGGCCATCGGCATCGTGGTGGACGACGCGATCATCGTGCTCGAGAACATCCACCGCCACATCGAGGAGGGCATGAAGCCCCTCGACGCGGCCTTGCGAGGCGCGCGCGAGCTGGCCTGGCCGGTGGTGGCCATGACCACCACGCTGGTGGCGGTGTACCTGCCGATCGGCTTCCAGGGCGGCCTCACCGGCACGCTGTTCATCGAGTTCGCCTTCACCCTGGCCGGCGCGGTGCTGCTGTCGGGCGTCATCGCCCTGACCCTGTCGCCGCTGATGTCGGCGCGCCTGCTGCAGGCGCACGACGAGGACCACAAGAAGGGCCGCTTCGCCGACTGGCTGGACCGCTCGTTCGCCACGTTCGAGCGCGGCTACCAGCGCCTGCTGCACTCGGCGATGGAGATGCGCACCGCGATCATCGGCTTCGGCCTGCTGGTGGTGGCCTCGTGCTACTTCCTGGCCGCCAGCCTACCCAGCGAGCTGGCCCCGAACGAGGACCAGGGCTTCATCCTGACCATCGCCGAGACCGACCCTTACACCACGCTCGAGTACATGGAGCGCTACACCGGCGAGCTCACGCGCCTCGGCGCCGAGACCCCCGAGGTGGCCAACACCTTCCTGCTCAACGGCGGCTTCGGCGGCGCGCCCGGCGGCGGCGCCACCACGTCCGCGGTGACCGGCTTCGTGCTGGCGCCGTGGAGCGAGCGCGACCGCAGCACCGCCGAGGTGATGGCGCGCTCGATCCAGCCGGCGGTGAACAACATCGCGGGCCTGCAGTCGGTGGTGATCCAGCCCCCGGCGCTGCCCAGCCCGGGCGGCAACTTCCCGGTCGACTTCGTGATCAAGTCCACCGGCTCGGCCGAGGAGCTGCAGGAGGTGGCGGACGCGGTGATGCAGCGCGCGCTCGCCAGCCAGCGCTTCATCTTCCTCAACACCGACCTGCGCATCGACAAGCCGCGCGTGGACGTGCAGGTGGACCGCGAGAAGGCCGCGCTGCTGGGCATCGACATGGCCACGCTGTCGCGCGACCTGGGCGCCATGCTGGGCGGCGGCTACGCCAACCGCTTCGCGCTGGACAACCGCAGCTACAAGGTCATCCCGCAGGTGCAGCGCAGCGACCGGCTCAACCCCGAGCAGCTGGAGAACTACTACACCCGCGCCCGCGACGGCCGCCTGATCCCGATGTCCACGCTGGTGACGCTGGAGGAGACCGTGCAGCCGCGCGCCCTCAAGCGCTTCCAGCAGATGAACGCCGTGACCATCGGCGGCGTGCCGCGCCCGGGCGTGTCGGTGGGCGACGCGCTGGCCGAGCTCGAGGCCGCCGCCGAGGAGCTGCTGCCCAACGGCTACACCATCGACTACGCCGGCCAGTCGCGCCAGTTCACCAGCGAGGGCGCGGGCTTCGTCACCACCCTGCTGTTCGCCATCATCATCATCTACCTGGTGCTGGCGGCGCAGTTCGAGAGCTTCACCGATCCGCTGATCATGCTGGTGACGGTGCCGATGGCCATCTCCGGCGCGCTGATCGCGTTGGCGCTGGTGGGCATCTGGAGCGGCATCAGCCAATTCGCGCTCGGGGGCAATCCCGTGGACGGCGGCACCATCAACATCTACAGCCAGGTGGGCCTGGTGACGCTGGTGGGCGTGATCTCCAAGCACGGCATCCTGATCGTGGAGTTCGCCAACACGCTGATGCGCGACAAGGGCCTTTCGCGCCGCGCCGCGGTGGAGGAGGCCGCGGCCATCCGCCTGCGCCCGGTGCTGATGACCACCGCCGCGCTGGTGCTGGCGATGGTGCCCCTGCTGATCGCCTCGGGCCCGGGCGCCACCTCGCGCTTCTCGATGGGCCTGGTGATCGCGGCCGGCATGAGCATCGGCACGCTGTTCACCCTGTTCGTGCTGCCGGCGTTCTACGTGCTGCTGGGCAAGGAGCCCGCCGGTGGCAAGGCCGCGGCGATGCCCGATGACCCGCGGGCCGCGACGGTGATGTAAGCCGCGCCGATTCGCCCAGCGCGATGCTGCAAGCAGACAGGCCGCCCTCGGGCGGCCTGTCTGCGTGTGGGCGAGGCGTCATCCTTTTCCTACCCGGGCTGCGCGCGTCCTCCGATGGGCGGTCGCAGCGGATATCTAGCAAGCTTCTCCCAATGAATCGCGCTCGTTGCGGTTCTCGCCACCGAAGTCGAGGTTGAATTGAAAGTCGTCGATTGCAGTCGAGAAGCACCTCAGGCTCCCGGGCATAGGGGCGTCGAAGACTCAACTAATGCACTCAACGATCCTGGCGCTTCAGCGCCTGAAAGTGATCACTCGACTTTGGCGATCGTCACTAAGTCTGCGCTCGCGGCATTGGTGTTCTATCTAGTTGCTCACTTGCTCTACCTTTATCTTGACCGATGGTCCGATCTTGATGTTGAGGTTGTAACACTCCCGAGTTTCGAAGAGCTTGATAGGAGTGTTTTTGCTCAACGGGTGCAGTGGTCATCAAATCCAGCCATTGTCGACTCGCCTTGGAGGCAGGTTTACGAGGCGACGTCATTTTCAGACGCTATCGGAATAATCGAACGAAGCAACGCATGCAGTACTCCGGATGCGGAGGCGTTTCTTTCCCGTGCTAGGTATGCTTGCGGGTCTTTGAATTTTCGTCGACGCCAGTATTCGGAGGCCATCTCGGATGTCGGGGAGGGGCGCGAAGCGATGCCTGCGAGCTGGTCAATTCTGCTGTCGATGTATTTTCAAGATCGATACTGTTCTGGCTATGAGATTCAGGGTAAGCAGCAGTGCATAGACGTTGGTGGGCCAGTGCACGATGGTTTCGCGTCGAGGGAAGACGAGGCCTGCTATGCCGAAGCAAATCGAAGCTTCGGAATGTACTTTGGGGACGACGAGCCTTCGAAAAGCGGGCTGCTTTACGTGGAAGTTTCGGATCGTACCATCAGCCCGGAGCTATACCTCAGTTCTCTTAGGAGAATTAGAGAGCACGATCGGGTTGGGGTGTTGGAGAGAAATGGTCTAACGGAGGTAATGGCGCCGGATGAGATAGGGCTCGCTCGAGATGCCTCGTCGATGATTGCCATGTGTGAGATTTATGGGGTCTGCCCACCGCTTGGTCTAATGATCATGTCGGAATGTATGCCCGATAGATGTCCCGTTGATGGAGACGCTCGAACCTATTTCCGAGGAATTAAATCCACAGAGACATTAGAGTTGTACGAACTTTGGTCTGAAGAGTTGGTCTCACGGCGAGAGATGTTGGTCCACGCGCAGGCGGATCTGGAATAGAAAGAAGAAGGGCGCCCTAGGGCGCCCTTCGTTTTGCTTGCGATGGTGGCCGGGGTTACTTGGACGGCGGACCCATCGGGATGTTCAGCGTGGCCGGGTCCAGCTCCAGCTCGTCGCCGTTGGGCAGGGTCAGCGTGGCGCGGACGAAGGTCGGCTCGCCGCTGGGGTTGTTGCGCAGGATCACGGTGGCCTGGCCGGTGCCGTTGCTGCCGGTGATGTCCACCACCAGGGCCTGCTCGTTCGCGCCCACCTGGGTGGCGCCGGTGGCCTCGAAGTTCAGGCTGACGTCGCTGACGGTGCCGAAATGCTCGGTGACCAGCGGGTGCTCGGTGACCACGGCGGTGGCCTGGTCCTTGATGGCGCCCATGGCCCACCAGGCGACGCCGACGATGCCGACGACGACCAGGACGACCAGCAGCAGGCAGCCGCCGAGGGCCCAGGGCCAGATGCTGCGCTTCGGGGCGGGGTTGATGTCGTTCATGGGTGCTGCCTCGAGGGTGGGATCGGCCGCGACTCTAGCAAAGCGCCGCGGCGTCCACCCCTGCCGGAGGGCCGGCCTGCGCGGGCTCAGCCGCGGTAGCGGCAGCCCGAGGTGCAGGTCTCGTGCACCACCACTTCCGACAGCAGCGGCAGCACGGGCTTGAGGTGGTCCCAGATCCAGCGCGCGAGGTTCTCGCTGGTGGGGTTCTCGAGGCCGGGGATGTCGTTGAGGTAGTGGTGGTCGAGCTGGTCGTACAGCGGCTTGAAGGCGGCCTTGATGTCGCTGAAGTCCATCACCCAGCCGGCATGCGGGTCGACCTCGCCCGAGACGTGGATCTCGACCTGGAAGCTGTGGCCGTGCAGGTTGGCGCACTTGTGGCCGGCCGGCACGTTCGGCAGCCGGTGGGCGGCCTCGAGGGTGAAGCGCTTGAAGATGTCCATGGCGCGCATTCTAGCGGGGCGGCGGCCGGCCCGCGCCGCGTGTCGCGGCCGTCCGGCGGCTGGCATCATGCGGGCCCCACCCGTGCGAGCCCCCCCGCATGCGCCTTGCCTCTCGCGCCGCCGTCGCTGGCGTCACCCGTCCCGCTCCGCGTCGCGCCCTGGTGGCCGCCCTGTGCCTCGCCGTGGCCAGCGTCGCCTCCGCGGCGCCGCCCGCCGCGCCCGCCGCCGCGCCCACCGCCGCGCCCATCCCGTCGCGGTCGCCGGCTCCTGCCGCGCCGCCCGCCGCGCCCGCTTCGTCCGCCGCGCCGTCCCCGGCCCCGGCCCCGGCGCCCGTCGACCCCGCGGCCCAGCGCGCCTTCGAGGCCTGCCTCGCCGGCCTGCGCCCGGCGCAGCGCGCCGCGGGCCTGCGCGACGCCACCCTCGACGCGCACCTCGGCGGCCTGGTGCCGGATCCCACGCTGCTGACGCTGCTCAACCAGCAGCCCGAGTTCACCACCCCGATCTGGGACTACCTGGCCGCGCTGGTCGACCAGCAGCGCGTGGACGACGGCCTGGCCATGCTCGCCCAGCACCGCGCGGTGCTCGACGAGGTGGCCGCGCGCTACGGCGTCGACGCCGAGACCGTGGTGGCGGTGTGGGGCGTGGAGAGCGACTTCGGTCGCATCAGCGGCCGCCGCCCGATCCTGCAGTCGCTGGCCACGCTGGCGTGCGAGGGGCGGCGGCAGGCGTTCTTCCGCGGAGAACTCATCGCCACGCTCCAGATCGTGCAGGACGGCGACGTCGACCCCGCCAAGCTCATGGGCAGCTGGGCCGGGGCGTTCGGCCACACCCAGTTCATGCCCTCCACCTACCGCCGCATCGCGGTGGACATGGACGGCGACGGCCGCCGCGACCTCATCGACTCGATCCCCGACGCGCTGGGCTCCACCGCGCGCTACCTGCAGCGCTCGGGCTGGCGCACCGGCCAGCGCTGGGGCATGGAAGTGGCGCTGCCGGCGGGCTTCGCGCCGGGCCAGCCCGACCGCCGCGCGCGCCGCCCGATCGCCGAGTGGCGCGCGCGCGGCCTGACCCTGGCCGACGGCACGCCGCTGCCGGCCGACGCGCCCGACGCGGGCCTGCTGCTGCCCGCCGGCGCGGGCGGCCCGGCCTTCCTGGTGCACCGCAACTTCGAGGCGATCTACAGCTACAACGCGGCCGTGAGCTATGCGCTGGCGATCGCCCACCTCTCCGACCGCCTGCGCGGCGGCGGCGCGTTCGCCACGCCCTGGCCCACCGACGACCCGGGCATCGGCCGCGCCGAACGCCGCGAGCTGCAGACCCTGCTGCTCGCGCGCGGGCACGCCATCGGCGAGGCCGACGGCCTGATCGGCACCAAGACCCGCGAGGCGATCGTGCTCGAGCAGCGCCGCCTCGGGATCGCGCCCGCCGACGGCCGCGCGGGCCAGCGCATCCTCGGCGCGCTGCGCGAGGGCCGCTGAGCATGCGCGGCGGCGCGCGTCCCGCGTTCCGCCGCAGGCTGGCCGCGTGGGTGGCGCTGGCCGCGTCCGTCGGCCCGGCGGGCGCGACGCCGCCGCCGGCGGCGGAGCCTGCCACCGACATCGCCACCGACATCGCCGCCGATGCCGTCGTCACCCTCGTCATGGGGCGCGCCGACCTGATCTCGGGCTGGCAGCCCGAGCGCCTGTGCTCGGCCAGCCTGGTCGAGGACGCCCGCGGCGAGGTGCGCTGGGTGACCGCCGCGCACTGCCTGGGCGCGCGCCGGATGTGGATGGTGCCGCGCAGCGGGCTGACGCCATACGCACTGGGCCGGCATCCCCGCGACCTGATCGGCGCGCGCGACATGACGCGCGCGTTCGAGGCCCCGTTCTCGCGCTGGCAGCTCGACCTGGCCTGGTCGGCGCCGGTGCCGCCCGAGGCGCGCCCGCCGGGCGTGCGGGTGCTGCGGATGGCGCCGGCGGCGCCGCGTCCGGGTGAGCCGGTGGCGCTGGCCGGCCAGCCCGGCCAGCCGCGACCGCGCCTGGTCGCGCTGGCCTGCGAGGCCGCCGGCGCCGTGGCCGCGCCACTGCCCGATCCCGAGACGGGGCCCGACGCGCGTCGCCGCGTGCTGGTCGACGGGGCCTACTGCCCGCCCGTGGAGCGCATCAGCGACGAGCGCGGCTACCTCGGGCTGTCCGGCGGACCGGCGCTGGACGCCGAGGGGCGCTGGCTGGGCGTGATCACCGCGGCGCTGTGGATGCCCGAGCAGCAGGTGCTGCGGCTGCTGTGGGCGGCGCCCGGGCCGGGCTTCGACTTCGCCGCGCCCGCGCTGCCGCGCGCCGACGGCGCGCACGACGTGGCCTTCCGCTGCCGGGCGCGGCCGACGCTGGACTGCCGGCTGCGGCTGACGCTGCGCGAGGGCGCGGTGGACGGGCCGGTGGTGGTGCTGGACGCGGCGGGCGAGCGGGAGCTGCAGCGGCTGGAGCGCTGAGCCGGGCGGCGCGTCGCCGGTCGCGGCGCGCGCGGCGCGGCCTCAGCCGCGCGGGCCCACCAGGTGCTCGCGGATCCAGGTGTTGAACACGCCCACCCAGCCCGGGTCGAACTGGCGCCCGGACAGCGAGTTGATCTCGGCCACGGCGCGCAGCAGCGGCCGCGGATGCTGGCGGTGCGCGCGCGAGCGGGTCATCGCGTCGAACGCGTCCACCACCGCCAGCAGGCGCGCGCCCGGGCTGATGGCCTCGCCGCGCAGGCCCTGCGGGTAGCCGCTGCCGTCGGTGCGCTCGTGGTGCTCGAGCACGATCCGGGCGGCCAGCGACCAGGTGGGCATGTGCCGCAGCATGGCCGCGCTGCTGGCCGGGTGCTGCTGCAGCGCGCGGGTCTCGTCGGCGTCGAGCGCCTCGAGCTTGTCGAGCACGCCCAGCGGCAGCTGCGCCATGCCGAGGTCGTGCAGGTAGACCGCGGCGGTGAGCTGCTGCGGGTCGATCGGCTCGCCGGCGAGGCGGTTCATCTGCAGCGCCATCTCGGTCATGCGCGCGGTGGCGCCGGCGCCGAGGCCGATGCGGGTCTCCACCGCCTGCGACAGGCTGCGGAACCAGGTGAGGTCGGCCTCGCGCTCGCGCGGCGTGGCGCTCGGGGCGACGGGCGCGGCATAGGCGGGGTCGAGCACGGCCAGCGCCTCGAGGGCGTGCTGGCGGGCGTGGCCGTCGCCGAAGCGCAGGCGGCGCAGCAGCGGCATCAGGCGCGCGGTGATGTCCCAGGCGCCGCGCTCGCCGGCCAGCGCGCGCTCGGCGCAGGCGCGGGCGCGGTGCACCAGCAGCAGCACCAGGTCGGCGAACACGGCATCGAAGGCGATGTCGCCGCGGCGCATGTCGTCCAGTGCGTCCTCGAGCACGTGCAGCAGGTCGGCGCCCGCGTCGAAGTGCATCATCCGCAGGTTGCTCTTCATCGAGTGCACGCGGCGGAACAGCTCGGCCAGCAGGGCCTGGGCGTCGGTGGAGCCGTCGATGCGCACCAGGGCCTGCTCGATCGCGAGGCTCGCGTCCTCCCACTCGGCCAGGAAATCGGCGGCGAGCGCATCGCGGGAGGCGGTGGGGAAGGACAGGACGACGCTCATGGCCGACGCTCCGGGGGACGCCGGGCTGGCGTCAGACGCGGACTCTGGGCCTGGGCGGGCCGGCCCGCCAGCATCGGCGCGCGGATTTGCGCAGTGCGTACCACCCGTAAAGATTCCTGTAGGGAGCGGCCCGACGTCGGGCCCCGTGAGCGGCGCGTGACCGTCCGGCCGGCCGTGGCCACCGCCGACCCCGCGTCGGGGCGTTCCCCTCTTGCCGCCGGGGCGCGCGCGGCCCACGCTGTGGCCACCGCCCCGCAGGACGCGCCGCATGACCGCAGAGCACGCCACGATCGCCCAGCGCCTCGAGACCCTCGCCGACCAGGCGACCCTGATCGAGGACATCGCGCTGTTCCGGCGCGCCGCCGAGCTGATCGTGGATGCCGGCCTCGACGACCTCGAGGCCCCCAGCGCCGAGGCCCGCCGCAAGGCCGCCGAGACCTGGCTGCTGCACCTGCTCGGCGAGCACGACGCCCACCTGCCCAGCAAGGTCTTCCGCGCGCTGGCCGATGCGCTGGCCCAGGGCCATCCCGAGCGCCTGGAGCTGCCCGGCCGCGCGCCGGCCGCGGCGGCGATCGCGGCGGCCTGAGCCACGCGGCCTGCTTCGAGCGGCCTGCTCCACGCACCCCGATCCCACCGGCGCCCGCCATGTCACCGCGCCTCCCGCGCCATCGGGGTGACGCTGCCCGGCCGCGTCCCGGATAATGCGGATCCCCGCCGCGACGCCCCGCGCGTCCGCGGCCCGCGCCTCGCCGCCGCCGCGCGCCTCCCCCGGACGCGGCCCGGCCCCCGCCAGGATCCCGCCCGATGAACACCGCCCACCGCCAGCCGCTGCCCGGCACCTCGCTGCACTACTTCGACGCGCGCGCCGCGGTCGAGGCCCTCGCGCCCGGCGCCTGGGACGGGCTGCCCTACGTCTCGCGCGTGCTGGCGGAGAACCTGGTGCGGCGCTGCGATCCCGCCGCGCTCGACGACAGCCTGCGCCAGCTCGTGGAGCGCAAGCGCGAGCGCGACTTCCCGTGGTTCCCGGCGCGCGTGGTCTGCCACGACATCCTCGGCCAGACCGCGCTGGTGGACCTGGCCGGCCTGCGCGACGCGATCGCGGAGCAGGGCGGCGACCCGGCGCAGGTGAACCCGGTGGTGCCGGTGCAGCTGATCGTCGACCACTCGCTGGCGGTGGAGTGCGGCGGCTTCGATCCCGATGCGTTCGCGAAGAACCGCGCCATCGAGGACCGCCGCAACGAGGACCGCTTCCATTTCATCGACTGGACGAAGAAGGCGTTCCGCAACGTCGACGTGATCCCGCCGGGCAACGGGATCATGCACCAGATCAACCTGGAGCGGATGAGCCCGGTGATCGGCGTCTCTGACGGCGTGGCCTATCCCGACACCTGCGTCGGCACCGACTCGCACACCCCGCACGTGGACGCGCTGGGCGTGATCGCGATCGGCGTCGGCGGCCTCGAGGCCGAGAACGTGATGCTGGGCCGCGCGTCGTGGATGCGCCTGCCCGACATCATCGGCGTCGAGCTCACCGGCCGCCCGCAGCCGGGCATCACCGCCACCGACGTCGTGCTCTCGCTGACCGAGTTCCTGCGCAAGCAGAAGGTGGTGGGCGCGTGGCTGGAGTTCCGCGGCGAGGGCGCCGCGGCGCTGACGCTGGGCGACCGCGCCACGATCTCGAACATGGCGCCGGAGTACGGCGCCACCGCCGCGATGTTCTTCATCGACGGCCAGACGCTGGACTACCTGCGCCTGACCGGCCGCAGCGCCGAGCAGGTGGCGCTGGTGGAGGCCTACGCGAAGACCGCCGGCCTGTGGGCCGACGCGCTGGCGAACGCGCGCTACGAGCGCACGCTGCACTTCGACCTCTCCAGCGTCGTGCGCACGATGGCCGGCCCGTCCAACCCGCATGCCCGCGTGGCCACCAGCGAGCTGGCGGCCAAGGGGATCGCCGGTGACCTCGCCCCTGGGCGCGCCCAGGAGGCGCAGGGCCTGATGCCCGACGGCGCGGTGATCATCGCGGCCATCACCAGCTGCACCAACACCTCCAACCCGCGCAACGTCATCGCCGCCGCGCTGCTGGCGCGCAACGCCAACCGCGCGGGCCTGGCGCGCAAGCCCTGGATGAAGACCTCGCTGGCCCCGGGCTCGAAGGCCGTGGCGCTCTACCTCGAGGAGGCCGGCCTGAAGGCCGAGCTCGAGCAGCTGGGCTTCGGCATCGTCGCGTTCGCCTGCACCACCTGCAACGGCATGAGTGGCGCGCTGGATCCCGCGATCCAGCAGGAGATCATCGAGCGCGACCTGTACGCCACCGCGGTGCTCAGCGGCAACCGCAACTTCGACGGCCGCATCCATCCCTATGCCAAGCAGGCCTTCCTGGCCTCGCCGCCGCTGGTGGTGGCCTACGCCATCGCGGGCACGATCCGCTTCGACATCGAGAAGGATGCGCTGGGCCACCGCGACGACGGCTCGCCGATCACGCTCAAGGACCTCTGGCCCAGCGACGCCGAGATCGACGCGATCGTGGCGCAGGCGGTGAAGCCCGAGCAGTTCCGCAAGGTCTACGAGCCGATGTTCACGATCGCCGTGGACACCGGCGAGCGCGTGAGCCCGCTGTACGACTGGCGAGAGATGAGCACCTACATCCGCCGCCCGCCGTACTGGGAGGGCGCGCTGGCCGGCGAGCGCACGCTGCGCGGCCTGCGCCCCTTGGCGATCCTCGGCGACAACATCACCACCGACCACCTCTCGCCGTCGAACGCGATCCTGGCCGACTCCGCCGCCGGCGAGTACCTGGCGCGGATGGGCCTGCCCGAGGAGGACTTCAACTCCTACGCCACCCACCGCGGCGACCACCTCACCGCCCTGCGCGCCACCTTCGCCAACCCCACGCTGCTCAACGAGATGGCGGTGGTGGACGGCCAGCCCAAGAAGGGCTCGCTGGCGCGCGTGGAGCCCGAGGGCCAGGTGATGCGCATGTGGGAGGCCATCGAGACCTACATGCAGCGCGGCCAGCCGCTGATCATCGTGGCCGGCGCCGACTACGGGCAGGGCTCGAGCCGCGACTGGGCGGCGAAGGGCGTTCGCCTGGCGGGCGTGGAAGTGATCGTGGCCGAGGGCTTCGAGCGCATCCACCGCACCAACCTGATCGGCATGGGCGTGCTGCCCTGCGAGTTCCTGCCGGGCACCACGCGCCTGACGCTGGGCCTGGACGGCACCGAGACCTACGACGTGATCGGCGAGCGCACCCCGGGCGCCACGCTGACGCTGGTGGTGACCCGCCGCGACGGCAAGCGCATCGAGGTGCCGGTGCGCTGCCGCCTCGACACCGCCGAGGAGGTGTCGATCTACGAGGCCGGCGGCGTGCTGCAGCGCTTCGCGCAGGACTTCCTGGCCGCGACGCGGGGCGCCTGAGGCGAGGCTTGCCAATGCCCAGAAAGGGCATTAACGTGCCCGATATGGGCACAAAGCCGGCATCACGGATCAGCGAGGCGGCGGCGATCTACGCCACCGCCAACCTGTCCGACGCGCTGTTCACGCACACGCAGCAGCGCGTGTTGGGTGCGCTGTTCGGCCAGCCCGGGCGCAGCTTCAGCGTCAGCGAGCTCATCCAGGGCACCGGCGCGGGCAGCGGGGCGGTGCAGCGCGAGGTCGCGCGGCTCGCGGGCAGTGGCCTGCTGGCCGTCGAGCTGGTGGGGCGCCAGAAGCGCTACCGCGCGAATCCCGATGCGCCCATCCACGACGAGCTGGTGGGCATTGTGCGCAAGACCTTCGGGCTGGCGACGCCGCTGCGCGAGGCGCTGGCGCCGCTGGCCGGGCGCATCCACGCCGCCTGCGTGTTCGGATCGGTGGCCAAGGGACTCGATGGCGCCGCCAGCGACATCGACCTGCTGCTGCTCACCGACGACCTCGGCTACGGCGAGGTCATGCAGGCCCTCGATCCGGTCATGCAGCGCCTCGGACGGCCCATCCAGCCCACGCTCTACGCCCCGGCGGAATGGCGCGCCCGGCTCGCTCAGCAGCAGGCGTTCGCCACCCGGGTGATGGCCCAGCCGAGGATCTGGCTGATCGGCGGTGAGCATGACCTCGCCGCTTGAGGCGCCGGCGGGGACGGGCAAGCCGCTGCAGGCCGAGCCGCCTGACGAGGCCGAGATCGCGGGCCTGCTGCGCTCGGGTCGGGCGCGGCTGCACGATGCGCGCCTCGCGACGCTGGCCGTCGAGAGCCGCTTCGACCTCGCCTACAACGCCGCGCATGCGCTCTGCCTCGCCGCGCTGCGCCGCCAGGGGTTCCGGCCGCGGAACCGCTACATCGTCTTCCAGGCGCTGCCGCACACGCTGGGGCTCGGGCCCGCCGTGTGGCGCGTGCTGGATCGGGCGCACACGCTGCGCAACCTCGCCGAGTACGAAGGCCACGCCGAGGTCGACGCGCGCTTCCTCGATGACCTCATCGTGGCGTGCGAGGCGGTGGCCGCGGCCCTGCCGTCGGGCTGACGGGGGAGGCCTCTCCGGGCGCGTCCGCGTGCGGCCGACGACGCGGATGCGCGACACTGTGCACCCCGACCGCCCCTCTCCACGCGAGCCCACGCCATGAGCCACGCCCCCCAGCTGCGCATCCCCGCCACCTACATGCGCGGCGGCACCTCGAAGGGCGTGTTCTTCCGCCTGGCCGACCTGCCCGAGGCCGCGCGCGTGCCCGGCCAGGCGCGCGACGCGCTGCTGATGCGCGTCATCGGCTCGCCCGACCCCTACGCCAAGCACACCGACGGCATGGGCGGCGCCACGTCGAGCACCAGCAAGTGCGTGATCATCGACCGCAGCGCGCGCGCCGACCACGACGTGGACTACCTCTACGGCCAGGTGTCGATCGACAGCGCCTTCGTGGACTGGAGCGGCAACTGCGGCAACCTCAGCACCGCGGTGGGGCCGTTCGCGATCGCGCAGGGGCTCATCGACCCCGCCCGCGTGCCGCGCGACGGCGTGTGCACCGTGCGCGTGTGGCAGGCCAACATCGGCAAGACCATCCTGTGCCACGTGCCGATGCGCGATGGGCAGGTGCAGGAGGACGGTGACTTCATGCTCGACGGCGTGACCTTCCCGGCGGCCGAGATCGTGCTGGAGTTCATCGACCCGGCCGACGAGGGCGAAGGCGAGGGCGGCGGCGCGATGTTCCCCACCGGGCACGTGCTCGACGCGCTCGAAGTGCCGGGCGTGGGCAGCTTCAAGGCCACGATGATCACCGCCGGCATCCCCACCGTGTTCATCGACGCCGCCGCGCTGGGCTACGACGGCACCGAGCTGCAGCCCGCGATCAACACTGATGCCGCCGCGCTGGCGCGCTTCGAGCTGATCCGCGCGCACGCCGCGGTGCGGATGGGCCTGATCGCGCGCGTCGAGGACGCCGCCACCCGCCAGCACACGCCGAAGGTGGCCATCGTGGCGCCGCCCAAGGCGCACGCGACCAGCAGCGGCAAGGCGCTGGCGGCCAACGACGTCGACCTGCTGGTGCGCGCGCTGTCGATGGGCAAGCTGCACCACGCGATGATGGGCACCGCCTCGGTGGCGATCGCCACCGCCGCCGCGATCCCGGGCACCGTGGTCAACCGCGCGGCCGGCGGCGGCGCGCGCGAGGCGGTGGTGTTCGGGCATCCCAGCGGCAGCATGCGCGTGGGCGCGGCGGCCGCGCTCGTCGATGGCCAGTGGACCGTGCGCAAGGCGGTGATGAGCCGCAGCGCGCGCGTGCTGATGGAAGGCCACGTGCGCGTGCCGGCCTCGGCGCTCGACGCAGGCTGAAGCCGACCCTCGCCGCTCAGCCGCCGTCGCGCAGCCGCGGCAGGAACGCCCGGCTCACCGGGATCGGCTCGTCGGGCCGCTGCTTCAGGCGCAGCACGTGGCGGCCGAGCTCGTCGCGCTTGACGTGCGCGATCGCGGCCACCTGCACGATCGCGCTGCGGTGCACCTGCCAGAAGCGCTCGGGGTCGAGCTGCGGCAGCAGCTCCTTCAGCGAGGGGCGGATCACGGCGTCGCCGTCGGCCGTCAGCAGCCGGCTCATCTTGTCCTCGGCGCGGAAGGCCAGCACCTCGTCCACGGCGATCAGCTTCAGCGTGTCGCCCAGGCTGGCGCTGATCCACTGCAGGCGGCGCGCGGGCTGCAGCGCGGCGACCAGCGCGTCGAGGCCGGCGGGGGCGACCGGGCCGGAGGCCGTGGCGCCCGCGGCCAGCGCCAGCTCCACGCGCCGCAGCGTCTCGGCCAGGCGCTCCGGGCGGATCGGCTTGAGCAGGTAGTCCACCGCGCCGTGCTCGAAGGCCTCCACGGCATGCTGGTCGTAGGCGGTGGTGAACACCACGCGCACGCCGCGCGCGATCGCGGCGCGGGCTACGGCCAGGCCCGAGGCGCCGGGCAGGCGGATGTCGAGGAAGGCCACGTCGAAGCCCGGCGCATCGCCCGACGCCGACGCCGCCAGCGCCTCCAGCGCCGCGTCGCCGTCGCCGAGCGCCAGCACCGCCGCGCCCGGCCACTGCGCCAGCAGGGCGACCTGCAGCGCGGCGCGCTGCGGGGCCTCGTCCTCCACCAGCAGCACGCGTGGACTCATGCCGCGGCCTCCTGCAGCGGCACGAGGATGCGCGCGCGGAAGCCGCGGCCGCCAGGGCCCGGGCCCACGCTCAGTATGGCCGCGTCGCCATATCGCGCCGCCAGCTGCGCGCGAACGTTCGCCAGCCCGACGCCGCCGCTGGTGCCCGGCTGCAGGCCCGCGCCGTCGTCGTCCACCTCGACCAGCATCCGACCGCCTTCACGACGCGCGCGCACGTCGATGCGGCCCTCGCCCACCTTCGGCTCGATGCCGTGGGTGACCGCGTTCTCGACCAGCGTGATCAGCAGCAGCGGCGGGAACGAATGCGCGTCGAGGCCCGGCTCGGCCTCCACCGCGAACGCCAGCCGTCCGCCGAGGCGCAGCTGCATCAGCGCGAGGTAGCTGCGCGCCACCGCCAGCTGCTCGGCCAGCGTGGACGGCGGCAGCGCGCCGTCGGGCGCGAGCCGGGGCATCGCCGCGCGCAGGTGCTCGGCCAGCGCGTCGAGCGTGCGCTCGGCCAGCTCGGGCGAGGGCCGCACCAGCGCGCGGATCGAGGCCAGCGTGTTGAACAGGAAATGCGGGCTGACCTGCGCCTGCAGCACGGCCAGGCGCTGCTCGGCGCGGCGGCGCGCGTCGGCTTCGCCGGCCAGGCGGCGGGCCTGCCGGGCGTCGGCCCAGCGGCGCTGCTCGCGGGCGTAGCCGATCAGGGCGATGCCGCCGCCCAGCGCGGCATAGATCCCGAGCGACACCAGCAGCCCGATCGCCATCGCCAGCGGCCGGCGCTCCATCGCCTTGGCCTGCGCCGTGGTGGCGGCGAGCTCGGGGCGGGCCTCGAGCATCTCGGCCTCGACGATGCTGTCGATGCGCCCCGAGCCCACGCGATCCACGCCATAGGCCGCGACCACGCCCAGCACCACGGCCAGCACCACGCCCACGCGCTCGCGCCGCAGCGGCCAGCCGCGGCCGCGCACCCAGCCCGCCAGCAGCGGGCCCAGGAAGCCCATCAGCAGGAAGCTGCCGAGCAGCCATCCCGCGGCGATGGCCGAGGGGCCGACGCTGGCGCCCGCCACCAGCATGCCCAGCAGGCTCAGCGTCGCCAGCGCGCCGACGCACAGCACGAACACCAGCAGCCGGCCCAGCAGCCAGCGCCGCGAGAACACCGGCCACTGGCCGTAGCGCAGCAGCCCGGCCAGGCCGCCGGCGCGCACGTCCTGCGGCAGCGGCTGGTCGAGCGGGACGCGCGCGTCCGCCGCGCGCGCGCCCTCGATGCCGTCGGCGACGGCGCTCACGGCGACCCCGCCGGCTGGCGCGCGCCGCTCAGCACCTGGCCGCCCTGCTCGAGCGCGAGCGAGGCCACCGCGCCGTCGTCGCCGCGCACGAAGCGCATCACGATCCCGAACGCCGGCGCGACGAAGCGGTCGGCGCCGTCGGGCTGCAGCGCGAACGCGCCCTGGCCGGTGGCCTGCGCGCGCAGCGTGCCGCCCTCGGCGCGCACGTCCAGCGCGAAGCCCGGCATCAGCGGATAGCGGCCCACGTAGTCCTCCAGCGGCGCGCTGGCCGCGGCGGCGGCCTCGTCCGCGTCCTGCACCCGCGTCGCGGGCATCGCGCCGCCGCCCTGGCGCCAGACGAAGCTGCGCCCGTCCGGGCCCGGCACCAGCAGGGCGTCGAACACGCGCGGGAAGAAGTGGCCGGCGCTGTCGTAGCCCATCACGAACGCGGGCTGGCCCGCGGCCTGGGCCTCGAGCGCGTCGCCGCGCACGCGCAGCGTGATCGCCATCCCGCCCTCGAGCACGTAGTCGCCCGCCAGGCTGGCCAGCAGCGCGGCCGGCGCCGGCTGCTCCACCCGCGGCGCGCCCACCGGCACGTCGGCGCCCAGCAGCGGCAGGCCGATGCTCGACAGCCCGCCCAGGTCGGTCAGCGCGGTGTCGGCCAGCACCACCACGCCGCGGCCGCTGTCGGGGTCGAAGGCCACGAGGCTCGAGAAGCCGCCGGTGCCGCCCTCATGCGACCAGAGCCGGGCCTCGCCCAGCGGCACGATGATCCAGCCCAGGCCCATCGGGCGGGCGTCGATGGGCTGCTCGGCCTGGCCGGCGCGCAGCATCGCCACCGTCGCCGCGTCGCCCTGGCCCAGCTGGGCCTGCACGTAGCGGGTCATGTCGTCGAGCGTGGCGCGCACGCCGCCCACGCCGGCCAGCGCGGGCGCGAAGGTCCAGGCGGGCGTCGGGTCGCCGCTGGCGCGATGCCCCGCGGCGGGTGGGGCGCGCCCGGCGTCGACGCCGACGCTGGCGCCGTCCATGCCCAGCGGCGCGAACAGGTGCGCGCGGGCCTGCGCGTCGAAGGGCTGGCCGCCGGCGCGGGACACCGCCAGCGACAGCAGCATCGCGCCGAAGTTGGAGTAGCTCCAGGCGCTGCCGGGCGCGGCGGCGAGGCGCGTGTCGGCCAGCCCGCGCAGCAGCGCGGCCTCGTCGAGCGAGGCGTAGGGATCGGCGCCGTCGCGCGGCGCGAAGCCCGGCGGCAGCGGGGGCAGGCCGGCGGTGTGGGTGGCGAGGTAGCGCAGCGTGATCGGCTGGCCCTCGAACTCCGGCACCACCGTGCCCTCGGGCAGGTGGCGCGCCAGCGGGTCGTCGAGCGACAGCGCGCCCTCGGCCGCGAGCCGCGCGAGCAGCGCGCCCAGCATGGTCTTGCTCACCGAGCCGATCTCGAACGCCGCGTCGGCCACGTCGCGCGCCTCGCCGGCGCAGGCCAGGCCGCGCACCACGCGCTCGCCCTCGATCACCGCGGCCACGGCGCAGGCGCCGGTGCGGTCGCCGGCGAAGCGCTGGGCGAGCAGGGCCGAGACCTCGGCGTCGGAGGCGGGCAGGGGGCCCGCGGTGGCGGCGCCCATGCCGAGGGCGAGCAGGCCGGCGGCGAGCGCGGCGGGCAAGTGGCGACGGGTGGGTCGGATGGCGTGCGTCATGGCGGGGCTCCTCGCGGTTCCAGGGGCCTGCAGGCTCACGCATCGCCCCGGCGGCCGGGGGAGTGTGCGACGAAGCGCGCGCCGGGGCGACTGGACGGTCGCCCCGGCGCCGCGAAGCGCGGGCTCAGGCCGCCGGCGTGTCGCGCCAGCCCGCGCCGAGCGCGAGGCAGGCGCGGGCCCAGGCGCGGCGCGCGGTCGCGCGGGCGTCGAGCGCGGCGCGCTCGGCCTCGGCCAGCGCGGCCTCGGCGCGGGCGCGCTCCAGCCCGCTGGCGCTGCCCGCCTCGGCGCGCGCCGCCACCACGGCCGCGACGCGGCGCTCCGCCGCCAGCGCGGCCTCGGCCTGCCGCAGCGACGCGTGCGCCGCGCCCCAGCCGTCCACCGCGCCGTCGGCCTCCTCGAGCGCGGCCAGCACCGTGGCTTCGAAGCGCGCGAGCTCGGCGTCGGCGCCGGCCGCGGCGGCCCCGGCCTCGCGGCGCAGGCGCGGCAGGGCGAACAGGTCCCAGCTCAGGCTGGGGCCGGCGCTGAACTGCAGCGCGCCGTCTTCGCCCAGCCGACCCGGCGCGGCGGCGACGCCGACGCTGCCGGCCAGGCTGATGCGCGGGAACAGCGCGGCGCGGGCGACGCCGTGGCGGGCCAGCGCGGCGCGGACGCGGGCCTCGGCGGCGCCCACGTCGGGACGCGCGCGCAGCGCGGCCTCCGGGTCGTGGATGCCGAGCGTGGTGGGCACCGCCAGGGCATCGGCGAGCGCCGCGCCAGCGCCAGCGTCCGCGTCCGCGTCCGCGTCCGCGTCGCGCGCCGGCGGCGCCTCGCCGCGGAGCGCCGCGAGCCGGCGGCCGGCATCGCGCACGCGAAGCGCCTCGCCCAGCGCCCGCGCGCGTGCCTGGTGCGCGGCGGACGCGGCCGAGGACGCCTCGTCCTCGCGCGCGGCGCCCAAGGCCGCGGCCTGGCGCAGGCGCGTCGCCACGCCGTCGAGCAGCGCGGCCTGGCGCTCGGCCAGCGCGCCGGCGCGGCGGGCGTCGTCGCGCTCCAGCCAGGCCTCGACCACGGCCGCGGCGATCGCGGCCTCGGCCTGCCGGCGCCGCCACAGGGCCTCGGTGGCGTCGGCATCGGCGGCGTCGGCGGCGGCGGCGAGGCCGCCGGCCAGGTCCAGCTCCCAGCGCAGGCCCAGCCCGGCGTCCTGCAGGCGCTGGGTGGGGAAGCGCTCGGGCGTGCCGGGGATCGGCGGCTGGGCGAGGCCGGCGGCGCGGGTCTCGCGAAGCCCGGCCTCGAGCCCGCCGGACGGCGCGCGCGCGGCGTCGGCGGCGCCCGCCAGCAGGCGCGCGGCGCGCAGGCTGGCGTCGGCGGCGGCGAGGTCGCGGTTCGCGGCGAGCGCGGCGGCGACCTCGGCGTCCAGCGCGGGATCGCCCAGCGCGGTCCACCAGTCGAGGCGCAGGGGAGCCTCGACGGTCGCGGCGTCGGCGGCGTGGCTCGACCACGCGGCGGGCGTCGCCACGAGCTCGGGGGCGCGCGGCGCGGTGGTGGCGCAGGCGCCCAGCGCGAGCACCAGCGCGGCGGACAGCGCGAGGCGGGGGATCGGGAAGGCGGCGGGAAGCGGGCGCATGGCTCAGGACTCCGCGGTGGCGGTGGGCGAGGGGGCCGCGGCGCGGCCGCGGTAGGCGAGGGCGTACAGGGCCGGGATCAGCACCAGCGTGATCAGCGTGCCCAGCGCGAGGCCGCCGATCATCGTGGCGGCCAGCGGCTGCCACAGGGCGCCGCCGAACAGGTACAGCGGCAGCAGGCCGACGATGCAGGTCAGCTTGGTCATCACGATCGGGCGCAGGCGCACCTGGGCCGCGGAGGCCACGGCGTCGACGACCCCGAGGCCGGCGGCTTCCTCCTCGTGGATGCGCTCGAGCAGCAGCACCGCGTTGTTGACGATGATGCCGGCCAGCGCGAGCAGGCCGAGGGTGGCGGTGTAGCTCAGCGCATGCCCGGTGAGCAGCAGGCCCAGGCTGGCGCCGATCAGCACGAACGGGATCGAGGCCATCACGATCGCCGCCTTGCGCACGCTGCCGAACTGCCACAGGAACAGCCCGGCCATGCCCAGCAGCGCGGCGGGCAGGTAGGTGGCCAGGCCGAGGTTGGCCTCGGCGGCCTCCTCGATCTCGCCGCCGAGCTGCAGCACGTGGCCGCTGCGCGCGGGCAGGGCGTCCAGCGCCGGCTGCAGCGCATCGACGATCTGCTGCGCGGTCATGTCCGGATGCCAGGCCTCGACGGTGACCGCGGCGCGGCCGTCGCGGCGCATCAGCACGCTGGGCTGGGAGTCGGTGCGGATGCGCGCGACGGTGCCGAGCGCGACGGGGCCGTCGCGGCCGGGCAGCAGCAGCGCCGAGAGCCGCTCGGGATCGGTGCGCTCCGCGGTCGGCGCGCGCAGCACCACCGGCACGCGGACGTCGCCGAAGCGCAGCCGGGTGGCCTCGACGCCGGCGAAGCCGGCCTGCACCGCGGCCGCGATCGTCGCGGTGTCCAGCCCGGCCAGCGCGGCGCGGTCGTGGTCGATGTCGATCGCCAGCGCCTCGATGCGCGCCTCGGCGTCGTCGCGGATGTCGCGCATGCCCGGCACCTCCGCCAGCGCCGCGCGCAGCGCCGCGGCGTCCTGGAGCAGCGCGTCGCGGTCGGGGCCGAGCAGGCGGAACACCGCCACGCCGGCCTCCGAGACGCCCAGCGAGAAGCGCTTGGGCTCGATCCGGGCCTCGGGCGCGATCCGCTGCAGGTCCTCGCGCAGCGCGTCGGCGGTGGCGTCGAGGTCGGCGTCGCCGCCGATGTTGAGCACCGCATAGGCCACGTGCGCGGCCGGCGTCGGCGGGTTCAGGCCCAGGATGAAGCGCGGGCCGCCGTCGCCGACGTAGATCGCGTGGCTGTCGATGGCGTCCGCCCAGTCCTCGGAGGCCAGGCGGGTGGACAGGGCCTGCGCCACCGCGAACGTGCGCGCGGACGAGGTGCCCGGGGCCAGCTCGATCGGCACCTGCAGCTGGCGCCGCGCGGAGGGCGAGAGCAGCTCCGAGGGCAGGCTGGCCAGCAGTGCGCCGGCGCCCACGAGCAGCGCCAGCATCGCGCCCAGCACGGGCAGCGGGCGGTGCAGGAGGGTGCGCACGTGGCCGCCGTACCAGCGCGCGGCGCGCCCGATCAGCCCGCGGTCCTCGTGCCCATGGGCCTCGGCGCGGGCCAGCCGCGTCGCCAGCACGGGCACCACGCTCAGCGCGAGGAACAGCGACAGCAGCAGGGTGATCGCCAGCACGATCGCCAGGCTGCGCATGTACTCCGCGGTGTCGGTGTCGCCGGCCACCAGCGGCACGAAGGCCAGGATGATCGCCAGCGAGGAGATCAGCAGCGGCGAGGCCATCGTGCGGCCCGCGGCCACCGCGGCGTCGGCGTGCGACTCGCCCAGGCCGAGGCGGCGCTGGATGTCCTCGACGATGACGATCGCGTTGTCGACGAACAGGCCCAGCGAGATGATGATCGCGGCGATCGAGATCTGGTGCAGCTCGATGCCCAGCACGCGCATCACCAGCAGGCTGCCGAGCACGGTGAGCGGCACGATCAGGCCGGTCACCAGCCCCGCGCGCCAGCCCAGGAAGCCCACCACCACCGCCATCACGATGACCACGGTCTCGAGGAAGACCTTGCCCACGCGGGTCAGCTCGCCGCGCACGATCGTGGCCTGGTCGGTCACCCGGCCCACCTGCATGCCGGCCGGCAGGGCGCCGGCGGCGTCGTGCATCGCCGCGTCCACGCGGGCCGCGAAGCCCTGCACGTCCTGGCCCGGCTGCATCGACACGCCCAGCACCACGGCGGCCTCGCCGTCGAACAGCGCGGCGGTGGCGATCGGATCCACCGGCTGCTGGACCACCCGGCCCAGCGCGCCCAGCGGCAGCGCGCCGCCGCCCGGCAGCGGCACCAGCACGCCGGCCAGGGCGTGCGCATCGGGCACCTCGTCGAGCGGATCCAGCGCCAGCGCGCGGCCGTCGAGCACCAGCTCGCCCGAGGGCGCGATGCGGTTGCGGCCGCCCAGCGCGGCGGCCACCGCGCCGGCGTCGAGGCCGTGCTCGGCGAGGCGCGCCGGCGAGAGCTCCACCAGCACCTCCTCCTCGCGCACGCCGTGCAGCGACACGCGCTCCACGCCCTCGACCTGCAGCAGCGCGTCGCGCAGCGCGCGCGCCGCGTCCTGGCGCTGGCCGTCGGTGTAGCCCGGCGCGGTCAGCGCGATCGAGCGCACCGCCACGCGGCCGAACTCGTCGTTCACCAGGGGGCCGATCGTCCCCTCGGGGAGGGTGCCCGCCACGTCGGCCACCTTCGCGCGCAGGCGCTGCCAGGTGGCGGGCATGTCGGCCTCGGGGGTGGCGTCGCGCAGCTGCACGTAGAGGAAGGTGCCGCCCGGGCGGATCGTGGCGTCGACGTGCTGCACGTTCGGGACCTCGCGCAGCCGCTCCTCGAGGGGCCGCGCGACGAGCTGCTCGACGCGCTCGCTCGAGGCGCCGGGCAGGTAGGCCTCGACCGTGGCCACGCGCACGGGGACGGTGGGCTCCTCGGTGGAGGGGAAGCCCGGCAGCATCCACAGCCCGGCCATGACCAGGCCGAGCGCGGCGACGAGGGTGAAGCGGGCGCGCTTGAGCGCGATGGCGGTGATGGACATGGCGGGCCTCAGCGGGTGGCGGCGCGCGGCTGCACGAGGGCACCGGGCGCGAGGAAGGTGCCGCCGGCGGCGACGACGCGGTCGCCCGCGGCCAGCGCGCCGGTGACGCGGAGGCCGCCGGCGACGTGCTCGACGCGGTCGAGCGCGGCGGCGCGCAGGCGGTCGTCGGCGTCGAGCACCAGCACGGCGTGCCGGCCTTCGCGGTCGGTCAGCAGGGCGCCGGCAGGCAGCAGCAGGGCGGTGCCCGGCGCCGCGGCGTCCGTCCCCGCCAGCGCGATCTCCACCAGCGCGCCGGGCGCGATCTCGCCGCCGCTGATCCGCAGCACGGCCTGGCGCGCGCCGCCGTCGCCGCGGCGCTCGCCGACCGAGGTGGCCACCGCCTCGCCGCTCGCCGCGCCCGCCTGCCAGGCCACCGTGTCGCCCGCGGCCATCGGGGCGTCGGGCGGCAGCTGGGCCAGGATCTCGCGGGCGCCGTCGGCGTCGAGCTCCAGCAGCGGCTGGCCCGCGCCGACGACGCTGGAGAGCGCCGCGTGGCGCGCCGCGATGCGGCCTGCGACCGGGGCGCGCAGCACCGCGGTGTCCATCGCGCGGCGCGCCTGGGCGAGGCCCAGGTCGGCCCCGGCGAGCGCGGCCTCGGCCGCATCGGCCTCGACCCGCGCCTGGGCCAGCTCGAGCTCGGATGCGGCGCCGAGCTCGCGCAGCGCCTCGGTGCGGGCGCGGTGGCGCATGGCCTCGTCGAGGCGCGCGGCCGCGCCGTCGCGCTCGGCCCGGGCGGCGGCCAGCTGCGCGGCCGGCACCTCGGCCTCGAGCCGCAGCAGCGGCTGGCCGGCGGCGACGGTCTCGCCCACGTCCACCAGCAGCGCCTCGACGCGGCCGTCGGTGGCGGCGGCGATCACGTGGCGGGCGCTGGCGCGGACGGTGCCGATCGCGCGCCGGGCAGGGTCGCCGGCCGGGCGGGCCTCGGCCACCAGCACCGGGCGCGCCGGATCGCCGGCGACGGGATCGAGGGCCTCGCCGCCGCACCCGGCAAGGGCGAGCGCGAGGACGGTGGCCAGCAGGACGGGACGGGGGTCTCGGCGGTTGCTAAACATAAGGGTGCGCTCGCTTATATTGTGGGCGTGATGAGGGGGCGTCGAGGGTCGTGCGACGTCGAGGGGGCGGCGGGGCTCAGCGCGGGTCGGTGGCCCCGAGGGCGCGGAGCAGAAAGGAGTCGCTGTGGGGGCCGAGGGCGGGATGCTCGGGGCCGAGCACCGGCACGCGGCAGTAAAGCCCGTCCGCGAACGCCAGCACCCAGGTCGCGGTGATCTCGGGATCCGCGTCGAAGCGCAGCTCGCCGGCATCGCGGAATCGGGCCAGCACGCGGGCGAGCGCAGCGATGGTCTTGTGCTCGGACGCGGTGACCGCCGCGGCCACGGCGGTGGAGCGGGTGGACTCGGCCAGCACGTCGAGGCGAAGGCGCGAGCGCTCCTCCGCGTAGGCGCCGCCCAGCATCGCCTCGGCGGCCGCGCGCAGGCCCTCGCGGAACGTCCCCGCACCGCCGATCACGGCGACCAGGGCGAGGTCCTCGCGCAGGTCGTCCTCGACGAGGGCCAGCACGAGGTCCTCCTTGGACGGGAAGTACTGGTAGAGGTTGGCGACGCTGACCCCCGCCTCGGCGCTGATCTCGGCGGTGGTGGCGGCGTGGAAGCCCTTGCGCGCGAAGCATCGGCGGGCGCCCTCCACGATCTGGCGGATGCGGGCGGCGCGGGCGTCGGGATTCGCGGGGCGGCCGCGCTTGGGGGTCGGGCTGGTCATGGCGCCGAAGAATAAGTGAGCGCTCACATAAATCAACCGGCCGCCGACGAGCGGCACGCGGCGCGGCGCACCCCCGGTGCGGCCGGGCGCGGAAGCCGGCATCCTCGGCGCGCCGGGCCGGGGCCCTGCCATCGCGGCCAGAGGGGAATCGCCATGCATCACCGCGTCGCAACGCTCATCGCGGCCTCGCTGATCGCGCTCGCGCCGCTGGCCGCGCCCACCGCGCGGGCCCACGGCGGCGGCGTCAACGCCCAGGGCTGCCACCACGACCGCGCCAACGGCACCTACCACTGCCACGCGACCGCCGGCCTGCGCGCCCGCGACAGCAGCGAGGAGACCTACCTCCGGCCGACCGATCCGGCCGAGTGGCCCGCGCCGGGCACCTACTACCGCAACTGCGCCGAGGTCCGTGCCGCCGGCGCCGCGCCGCTGCGCGCGGGCGAGGCCGGCTACGCGCGGCACCTCGACCGCGACGGCGACGGCGTGGCCTGCGAGCGGCCGCGGCGATGAGCGCGCCGCGCCGCGCGGCCGCCGCCGCGCTGCTCGTCCTCGCGCTCGCCCTGTCCGCGCCTGCCGGGGCGACGCCGCCCGCGACCACCGTCGCGGCGCCCGCCGCCGACGACACCCCGCCGGGCGGCTGGCCGCGCCCGCCGCGCCCCGTGGAGACCTACGAGGACTTCCTCGCCTGGCGCGCCGAGCAGGCGCGCATCGCCGAGGCGTCGGGCTGGCGCCTCGGCGAGGACGCGGTCGAGCTCGCGCCCTGCGGCGGCGGCCGCGCGCTGTGCCTGGTCAGCGCGTGGTGCCGGCATCCCGAGGCCTCGTGCGAGGCCCTGCGGGCGGGCCTCAACCCGGTGCGCAGCGACGTGGGGCCCGGCGGCATCCGGCCCGGCGTCGGCGTCTGCGAAAACGCCTTCGGCGGCGAGACCGTCGAGCTGCACCACCGCGACGCCGGGCGCCTCGAGGGCTTCTGCCGCTTCCCGGACGGCAGCCTCGTCTCGTCCGAGTCGCTCTGGATCTGGTAGCCGCGTCCACGTCGCCGCCCCGGTCCGCCGCGGCGGGCCTTCACCCCGCGTGGCCGCCGGGGCGCCCAAGGTGGCGTCCATGAAGAACGCCATCGCCGCCGCCATCTTCTACGCGCGCTTCGCGCTGCCGTTCTCCCGGATCGGCTTCCGCCGCCGCGTGGGATCCGGCCATCCCCTCGCGCACCGCTTCGACGGCCAGCGCTGGGTGGTCAGCGGCGCCACCGGCGGCATCGGCCGCGCGATCGCGCTGGGCGCCGCGATGCGCGGCGCCACGGTGCTGGCGCTGGGGCGCGACGCCGCCAAGCTCGAGGCGCTCGCCGCCCGCGCCCGCGAGGCGGGGCTGGCCTGCCTGGGCCGGATCGAGCCGGTGCGCGTGGACCTCGCGTCGATGCGCGACGTCGCCAGCAGCGCCGCGGACATCGCCGCGGCCGGCCGGGTGGACGTCGTCGTGCACAACGTCGGCCTGATGTGCCACGCCTTCGCGCGCACCGCCGAGGCCGTCGAGCAGGGCCTGGCGACGAACCTGCTGGGCCACTGGGTGCTCGACCAGGGGCTGCGCGCCGGCGGCGCGCTGGACGCGACCAGCGCGATCATCGCGATGAGCTCCGGCGGCATGTACGGCGCGGCCCTCGACCTCGACGCGCTCGAAGCCGCCGACGCCGCCACCCACAACGGCTTCGCCGCCTACGCCCAGCACAAGCGCGCCCAGGTCGAGCTGGTGAAGCACTGGAACGGCCTCGGCCCCGACGCGCCGCGCGCCTGGGCGATGCACCCGGGCTGGGTCGACACCGACGGCGTGCGCACCGCGCTGCCGGGCTTCCGGCGCCTGTTCCAGCGCGTGCTGCGGGGCGGCGCCGAGGGCGCGGATACCGCGCTGTGGCTGGCCGCCGAGCGTCCGCCGACCGGCGAGGGCGGGATCTGGCTCGACCGCCACCGCGACACCGAGCACGCCTTCGGCTTCACCCGCGCCGGCGCCGGCGCGCCCGCGCTGGTGGGCTGGCTGCAGGCGCGCGCGGCGCGTGCGCTGGCGGTGCGCTGAGGCCGTCGCACCGATCCGCGGCGCGGCTCAGGCCGGCCGCGGCGGCGCCGCAGGCCAACCGCCCGAGAACGGGATGATCGTGCCGGTGTGGAAGCGCCCGCGCATCGTCGCGAGGTAGGCCACCAGTTCGCCCACCTCGTCCGGCTCGCCCAGGCGTCCCGCCGGCACCTGCGACGCGATGAACGCGCGGCCCGCGGGATCGTCGACGAAGCGCGCGCGCGGGAAGTAGGCCTCGGAGGCCAGGTAGTTCGGCGCGATCGCGTTGACCGGGATGCCGGCCGGCGCCAGCTCGATCGCCAGCGAGCGCACCAGCGCGTTCGCGGCGGCGCGCGCGGCGTCGGGGATGGCGCCGCCGGGCATCGGCAGCGCCGTGCGGCAGGAGGTGACCAGGATCACCCGGCCCTCGCCCTGGCCGCGCAGGCGCGGGATGGCGGCCTGCACGAGGCGGAAGGGCGCGACCACGAGGGCCTCGAGCGTCGCGCGCAGGTCGTCGATCGAGGCGTCGGCGATCGGGCCGTGCAGGGCGGGGAAGGTGTCGTTGCTCAGCAGCGCGTCGATGCGGGGCGCCGCGGCCCAGGCGGCCTCGACCAGCGCGGCTGGGTCCTGCTCGGGCATGGCCTCGGCGCCGGGATGCGCGTGTTCGAACGCGGCGCGCGCGCCGGGGTCGGTGAACGCCGGGTCGTGCGCCAGCACGCGGAAGCCGCGGGCCAGCAGGGCCTGCAGCGCGGGCGGGCCGACGAAGGACGTCGCGTGGGTGAGCAGGGCGGTCGGTCGCGGCATGGGCGGGCTCCGGGGCGAGGCCTCCAGCCTCGACCCGCGCGCGGCCATGGGGCCATTGGACGAAGGGGCAGGGGGTGGTTGTCGCCCCTCGCGCGGCCTCGACCACGCTCGCCTATGCTCGGCGGCCTGAGACCCGGGGACCACACGATGACCGACGCCTGGCGGGCCCGCCTGCTCCGCGCCTCGCTGCGCCTGCTGCTCAAGCCCGCGCTGTCGCCGCGCACGCCGGTGCCCGCGCAGCGCCGGCGCGTCGAGCGGCTGGCGGCGCTGACCCGGCACGCGCCGGGCGTCGCGCGGGCGCGGGGCGCGCTCGGCGGCGTCGCGGTCGAGTCCTGGCGCACCGATGGTGCCGCCGCGCCGGTGCGCCCCGGCGCGATCCTCTGGCTGCACGGCGGGGCCTACGCGATCGGCTCGCCGCGCACCCACGCCGCGCTTGCGTCCTCGCTGGCCCGGCAGTCGGGCCTGCCGGTGCACGTGCCGGACTACCGGCTGGCGCCCGAGCATCCCTTCCCCGCGGCGCTCGACGACGCGCTGGCGGCCTACGCCGCGCTCGCCGCCGAGGGCCCGGTGCTGCTGGCCGGCGACTCGGCCGGCGGCGGCCTCGCGCTGGCCACCGCGCTGCAGGCGCGCGCGGCCGGGCTGCCGGCGCCGGTCGCGCTGCTGCTGCACTCGCCTTGGGTCGACCTGCGGCCGGGCGTGCTGCCCGCGCCGGTGCCGGGCGAGGCGATGCTCGACGCCGCCTGGCTGGAGGCCTGCGCGCGCGCCTACGCCGGCGAGGCCGCGGGCGACCCACGGGTCTCGCCGCTGCTGGCCGACCTCGCCGGTCTGCCGCCGGTGCTGGTGCAGTGCGGCGAGGACGAGCTGCTGGCCGGGCAGTCGCGCGCGCTGGCCGCGGCGCTGCGCGATGCCGGCGTCGACGCGACGCTGGAGGTGGTGCCCGGCCGCTGGCACGCCTTCGCGCTGCACGCCGGCCTGCTGCCCTCGGCCGACGCCGCGGTGCTGGCGCTGGCGCGCGCCGGCCTGCGCGCGCTCGACGCCGCGCTGCCGCCGCGCCACGGCGAGCACGCGGTCGTGGTGCTGGGCGCCGGCATGTCGGGCCTGTGCACCGCGATCGGCCTGCAGCGCGCCGGGCGCCCGGACGTCGTGCTGCTGGAGCAGTCCGAGGGCCTCGGCGGCACCTGGTGGGACAACCGCTACCCCGGCGCCGAGGTCGACGTGCCCGCGCCGGCCTACGCCTTCTCGTTCGCGCCCAACCCGCGCTGGACCAAGCGCTTCGCCGACGCGCCGCAGATCCACGCCTACCAGTCGACGCTGGCGGCGGCGCACGCGCTGCACGCGCGGACGCGGCTGGGCACGCGGCTGGTGGAGGCGCGCTGGGACGAGCGCGACGCGCACTGGCACTTCCGCACCGCGGCCGGCGACACCCTGCGCGCGCGCTGGTTCGTCTGCAGCACCGGGCCGCTGAGCCAGCCGCGCTGGCCCGACATCCCCGGGCTGGAAGACTTCCGCGGCCTGCGACTGCACACCGCGCGCTGGGACGCGTCCGCGCCGCTGGACGGCGCGCGCGTGGCGGTGATCGGCACCGGCTCCACCGCGGTGCAGCTGGTGCCGCCGATCGCCCGCCGCGCCGCGCGCCTGCACGTGTTCCAGCGCACCGCGAACTGGGTGCTGCCGAGGCTCGAGCGGCGCTATCGCTGGTTCGACGGCCTGCTCGCGCGGGTGCCGCCCTACGCGGCGCTGGTGCGCGCGGGCTGGGTGGCCTTCCTCGAGCTCACCCGCCGCGGCTTCGAGGACGGCAGGCTGATGCGCCGCTTCATGCTGTGGCTGGCCGCGCGCCACCGCCGCACCCAGCTGCCCGATCCCGCGCTGCGCGCCGCGCTCACGCCCGACTATCCGCTGGGCTGCAAGCGCATCATCTACGCCAGCGACTACTACCCCACCCTGATGCAGCCGCACGTCGAGCTGGTCACCACCGGCATCGAGCGCATCACGCCCACCGGCATCCGCTGCACCGACGGCAGCGAGCGCGAGCTGGACGCGCTGGTCTGCGCCACCGGCTTCGACACCGTGCAGCTGCTGCAGTCGATCCGCGTGGAGGGCCGCGACGGCCGCACGCTGGCCGAGGCCTGGCGCGACGGGCCCGAGGCCTTCCACGGCATCGCCGTGGCCGGCTTCCCCAACCTGTTCCTGATGCTCGGGCCGAACACGGCCACCGGGCACACCTCGACGCTGCTGTTCATCGAGCCCGCGGTGCAGCACGCCATCGCGTGCATGCGCGCGGTCGAGGCCGGCGGGCACCGCGCGATCGAGGTGCGCGAGGACGCGCAGCGCGACCACAACGCCGCGCTGCAGCAGCGCCTGGCCGGGTCGGTGTGGGCGCAGTGCCGAAGCTGGTACCGGCTGGAGGGCGGGCGGGTGGTGGCGATCTTCCCGGGCTACACCCGCGAGTACGTGCGCGCGGTGCGCGAGCCGGACTGGGCGGCCTACCGCTTCGCGCCCGCCGCGCACCCCGACACCGCCGCCCCTTGACGCCGCGCGCCGGCGGCGTAGCCTTGGCTCCAGCGAGCGGACAGACCGCCCGTGGCCACCATCACCGTGAGGGATTCTCATGGATTACGACTACCTCGTCTTCATCGGGCGCTTCGAGCCGTTCCACAACGGCCACGCCGCGGTCGCCCGCCACGCCCTCGCGCGCGCCAGCAAGCTCATCGTCCTCGTCGGCTCGGCCGACACCCCGCGCACCATCAAGAACCCCTGGAGCGTCGCCGAGCGCGCCGTGATGATCGAGGCCGCCCTCGGCCCCGATGCCGCGCGCGTGCTGGTCCGGCCGCTGCGCGACCACCTCTACAACGAGGCCCTGTGGGTGGCCTCGGTGCAGCGCACCGTGGCGGAGGCCGTCCGCGCCGACGGCGGCGCGCCCGACGCGCGCATCGGCCTGGTCGGCATGGACAAGGACGCCTCGAGCTACTACCTGCGCGAGTTCCCGCAGTGGGGGCTGGTGGAGGTGCGCCACGCCGAGACCCTGTCGGCCACCGAGCTGCGCCGGCACCTGTTCGAGGCCAACCGGCTCGACAGCCACGGCGGCCTGATGCTGATCCGCGCCAACGTGCCGGGCCCGGTGTTCGAGATGCTCGAGGCCTTCCGCCGGCACAGCCCCGCGTTCGCGCAGCTGGTGGCCGAGCAGCGCTTCATCGACGCCTACCGCGAGGCCTGGGCCGACGCGCCGTATCCGCCCACCTTCGTCACCACCGACGCGGTGGTGCTGCACTCGGGCCACGTGCTGCTGGTGCGGCGCCGCGCCGAGCCCGGCAAGGGCCTGTGGGCGCTGCCCGGCGGCTTCATCCGCCCCGACGAGGGCCTGCTCGAGGGCTGCCTGCGCGAGCTGCGCGAGGAGACCCGGCTGAAGCTGCCGCTTCCGGTGCTGCGCGGCTCGCTCAAGGGCCAGCAGGTGTTCGACCACCCCGACCGCAGCCTGCGCGGGCGCACGATCACCCACGCCTTCCACTTCGCCTTCCCGGCCGGCGAGCTGCCGGCGGTGCGCGGCGGCGACGACGCCGACAAGGCGCGCTGGATCCCCGCCAGCGAGGCCCTCGAGATGGGGCCGCAGCTGTACGAGGACCACCTGCACATCCTCGAGTTCTTCCTCGCGCGGACCTGAGCCGCGCGCCACCCCGACGGCGGACAGACCGCCCGACCCCCACGACGCGAAGGAGCTTCCGTCATGCCCATCCTCGACCTCTCCAACCCGCTGCTCAACACCGACAGCTACAAGGCCAGCCACTGGCTGCAGTACCCGCCCGGCACCGACGCCACGTTCTTCTACGTCGAGTCGCGCGGCGGCGTGCACGACCGCACCGTGTTCTTCGGCCTGCAGTCGATCCTCAAGGAGGCGCTCGGCCGCGCGGTGACGCATGCCGACGTCGACGCCGCCCGCGACCTGTTCGCCGCCCACGGCGAGCCCTTCAACGAGGCCGGCTGGCGCGACATCGTCGAGCGCCTCGGCGGCCGCCTGCCGGTGCGCATCCGCGCGGTGCCCGAGGGCAGCGTGGTGCCCACCCACCACGCGCTGGTGACCATCGAGTCCACCGACGCGGCCGCCGCCTGGGTGCCGTCCTACCTCGAGACCCTGCTGCTGCGGCTGTGGTACCCGGTGACCGTGGCCACGATCAGCTGGCACGCCAAGCAGGTGATCCGCGGCTTCCTCGCGCGCACCAGCGACGACCCCGAGGGCCAGCTGCCGTTCAAGCTGCACGACTTCGGCGCGCGCGGCGTGTCCAGCGCCGAGTCCGCCGCGATCGGCGGCATGGCCCACCTGGTGAACTTCCTCGGCACCGACACCGTCTCGGGCCTGCTGGCCGCGCGCGCCTACTACGGCGCGCCGATGGCGGGCTTCTCGATCCCCGCCGCCGAGCACAGCACGATCACCAGCTGGGGGCGCGAGGCCGAGGTGGAGGCCTACCGCAACATGCTGCGCCACTTCGGCAGGCCCGGCGGGCTGGTGGCCGTGGTGTCGGACAGCTACGACATCTTCCACGCGATCCGCGAGCACTGGGGCCGGACCCTGCGCGAGGAGGTCATCGCCTCCGGCGCCACGGTGGTGGTGCGGCCGGACTCGGGCGACCCGGTGGCGGTGGTGCACCAGTGCCTGGAGCTGCTCGACGAGGCCTTCGGCCACGACGTCAACGCCAAGGGCTACAAGGTGCTGCGCCACGTGCGGGTGATCCAGGGCGACGGCGTGAACCCCGGCAGCCTGCGCGCGATCCTCGAGCGCATCACCAGCGCCGGCTACGCCACCGACAACGTGGCCTTCGGCATGGGCGGCGCGCTGCTGCAGAAGCTCGATCGCGACACCCAGAAGTTCGCGCTCAAGTGCTCGGCGGCGCGCGTCGACGGCCGCTGGATCGACGTCTACAAGGACCCGGTGACCGACAAGGGCAAGCAGAGCAAGCGCGGCCGCGTGGCCCTGGTGCGCCACCGCGAGTACGGCACCTGGCGCACGCTGGCCCAGGGCGAGGCCGCGCCGCTGGGCTTCGAGGACGCGATGGTGACGGTGTGGGAGGACGGCGCGCTGGTGCGCGAGTGGACCTTCGACGAGGTCCGCGCCCGCGCGGACGCGGAGCGGCTGTGAGGCGCCCGCGATGACCGCGCTGGAGATCGCGGCCAACGTGGTCGTCGCGGCGTCGATCGTGCTCGCGGCGCGCAACAGCGTGCACACCTGGTGGACCGGGATGATCGGCTGCGCGCTGTTCGCCTGGCTGTTCTTCGATGCCAGGCTGTACGCGGACGTGCTGCTGCAGGGCTTCTTCATCGCGGCCAGCGTCTACGGCTGGTGGCACTGGACCCGCGGCGACGCGGGGCGCGAGGCCCCGGTGCGCCGCACCAGTGCCGACGTGCTGCTGGCCGCGGGCCTGGTGTCGGCGCTGGCGGCCGGCGGCTACGGCGCGCTGCTGCACCGCTTCACCGACGCCTATGCGCCCTTCATCGACTCCGCGGTGCTGGCCTTCAGCGTGTTCGCCCAGGTGCTGCTGATGCAGCGCCGGGTCGAGACCTGGCCGGTGTGGATCGTCGTGAACACGCTGGCCGTGCCGCTGTACGCCTCGCGCGGGCTGGAGCTCACCGCGGTGCTGTACGCCGCGTACTGGGTGAACGCCTGGGTGGGCTGGCGGCTGTGGCGGCGGCGCCTGGCCGCGTCGTGAGCCGCATCGCCACCGGCCTGGTGGTGGGCAAGTTCGCGCCGCTGCACCGCGGCCACGCCTGGCTGCTGGAGGTGGCCGCCGCGGCCTGCGAGCGGCTGGTGGTGCTGAGCTGGGCCAAGCCCGAACCGCCGGGCTGCGAGGCCGCGACGCGCGAGCGCTGGCTGGCGGAGCAGGCCCCGGCGGCGCGGCGCCTGGTGCTCGACGACGCCCGCCTGGCGGCGTGGTGCGCCGGGCACGGCCACCCGCTGGTGCGGCTGCCGCCGGACGACGCGCCGGACGAGCTCCAGCGCGCGTTCGCGGCCTGGGTGCTGCGCGCGATGCTGGGCGAGCGGGTGGACGCGGTGTTCACCAGCGAGGCCTACGGCGAGGGCTTCGCCGCCGCGCTGTCGCTCGCCCAGGGTGGGGCGCCGGTGCGCCACGTCGAGCTCGACCGCGCGCGCGTCCGCGTCCCGGTGTCGGGGCGGCAGGTGCGGGCCGATCCCGCGGCCTGGCGGCACCAGCTCGCGCCCGGGGTGTGGGCCGACCTGGCGCCGCGGATCGCGCTGCTGGGCGGCGAGTCCAGCGGCAAGACCACGCTGGCCGCCGCGCTGGCGGCGCGGCTCGGCGAGCCCTGGGTGCCGGAGTTCGGCCGCGAGCACTGGTTCGCGCGCGGCGGGGTGCTCGACGAGGACGACCTGGTGCTGATCGCGTCCACCCAGGTGGAGCGCGAGCGTGCGGCCGGCCGCGAGGCGCGCCGCTGGCTGGTCTGCGACACCACGCCGCTGACGACGAAGGTCTACGCCGAGGCGATGCTCGGCCGCGTGCCGCCGGTGCTGGACGCGCTCGCGCGCCGGCCCTACGCGCACACCTTCGTCTGCGGCATCGACATCCCCTGGGACCAGGACGGCACCCGCCGGCCGCCGGCGTTCCGCGCCGCCCAGCAGGCGCGGACGCTGGCGCTGCTCGAGGAGGCCGGCATCGCGCATCGGGTGCTCGAGGGCCCGCTGGAGCGGCGCGTCGATGCGGCGCTGGCGGCCCTCGGGGCCTAGCGCCCGGAGGACGCGGGCGCGCCGGCCCGCAACGCTGGTAGCCTTCCGCCTCGACTCCACGGATGGATGCTTCATGGCCCTGCGTCGCGCCCTCGCCATTGCGCTGGCACTCGTGTTCCTGTCGTCCGAGGCCGCCGGCCAGGACGCCGCGCCGGGCGCCGCGGCCGCGCCCCGGGCGCCGGCCAGCGTGAGCTTCGCGGCGGCGGGCGGCGAGGACGTCACGGCCAGCCCGCCGCTCGTCACCCAGCGCCTGATCCGCGCGCTGGAGACGGGCGACGAGGCGGGCCTGATGGCGATCTCGGGCCTCGGTCGGATTCCGCTCGAGGCCATCGAGGGCGTCGACCTGCATCCCGATGACCGGATGGACGTCCTCGGCTGGGGGCCCCAGCTGAGCGAGGCGTACATGTCGGCCTTGGCGAGCAGGATCCGGGCGGAGGAGGGCGGGGCCAGCCTCGTGAGGCTGCTGCAGCAGGACGACGGCTGGGTGGGCGTCTTCCGGCTGGGAGGCGGCGTGTCGTCCGGCCGTCCGCTGTATGCCGAAGCGAGGATCTCGCCGAGCGGCCAGCTCCTGGACATGTACCCGCATTGGCGGGGCGTGATGCTCTCCGAGAGCGTCCGGTTGGAGGTGTTCGCGATGCTCGCCAGGCGGGATGCCCGCCGGCTCGCGGGTCTGCTCGGCGTGGCCCGGGTCTCGCGGGATGACGCACGTCGATGGCTGGAGGTGCTCGCCGCCAATGACGCCGACGGCGACCACGCGGCCGTCGCGACGCTCCTCGACGCGATGGATCCCGCGGTGCGGGGGACCCGCCTGTGGTTGCTCGAGCGCGGCCTCGTCGCCAGTCGTCGCGATGACGCGGCCGGCGTCGACGCCATGCTGGCGCAGCTCGAGGCCCGCTTCCCGGACGATCCGGGGCTGCAGATGCTGTTCGCCCAGGAGGCGGAAGCCCGCGGCGACGCCGCCGACGAGCTCGCCCACCTCGAGGCGTTCCGCCGTGCGATCGCGGCCGATCCCCTGCTCGACGCGCATGCCTGCCGCTTGGCGGGGAACGTGGCGCGCTGGCCGGAGGCCATGGTCGCCTGCGGCCACGTGGCCGTCGCGCTGCCCGACGAGTCCGTCGGCTGGTTCGGACTGATGCAAGCCAGTGGGCATGCCGTCGCGACGCCGACCTTCATGGACGCGGTCGAGGGTTACGAGCGCCAGTTCGAGCGCTGGGTGAACGTGCCGAAGCTGGTGGAGGACGCGGCGATGGTCGAGCTCGCGGCGGACCCCGTGTTCCAGGCCTGGCTCGAGCAACGCCTGGTCTACGAGCGCAAGCTCGGCCTGGACGAAGGTATGGAGCGCGACGCGCCCGCCGACGAGGGGCCGGTGGTGGACGAGGCCGAGACCCCGCGCCCCCGCCGCCGGCGCTGAGCCCGCCCCGCCGCCGACCGGCGGCGCTTGACGGGGTCCATGTTCCACTGTGCATACTGTGCATAGACACAGATACACAGTGATGCCGTGGACCCCCAGCTCTTCCTCTCGGCCGCCGACCCGCGGCCCATGTACCAGCAGATCGTCGACCAGCTCACCGCGCGGGTGCTGGCCGGCGACTGGCCGCCCGGGCAGCCGCTGCCCTCGATCCGCGAGCTCGCGGCGGCCAGCGGGGTCAGCGTCATCACGGTCAAGCGCGCCTACGAGGAGCTCGAGCGGGCCGGCGTGATCGCCACCCGGCACGGCAAGGGCTCGGTCGTGGCCGAGCGCGCCGACCAGGCCCGCGCGCAGCACGCCGCGGCGCTGGCCCGGCAGCTCGCCGACGCCGCGGCCAGCGCCGCGCGCCTCGGCCTCGACCGCGCCGCCGTCCACGCCCAGCTCGACGCCGCGCTCGATGCGGCCGGGCTTCCCTCCACCCCGCCGACCACCACCGGACCCACGCCATGACCGCTGCCTTCGTCGTCTCCCAGCTCGCCAAGGCCTACCCGCACTTCCGGCTCGGCCCGATCGACCTCGCGCTGCCCGAAGGGCAGGTGATGGGCCTGGTCGGCGTCAACGGCGCCGGCAAGACCACCCTGCTGCGCCTGCTCACTGGCCTCGCCGCGCCCGACGCCGGCAGCGTCGAGGTGCTGGGCCACCGCCTGCCGGGCGCGCAGGTGCTGGCGAAGCGCGAGATCGCCTTCGCCTCCGACGACATGCGCCTGTACCGCGGCCAGACCCTGGCCTGGCACATCGACTTCGTGCGCGCGGTGGTGCCGAGCTGGGACGCGGACTACGCCGCCACGCTGATGCGCCGCTTCGACCTGCGCGCCGACCAGCCCATCGGCGGGCTCTCGCACGGCCAGCGCGTGAAGGCGCTGCTGCTGCTGTGCTTCGCGCGCCGGCCGCGGCTGCTGCTGCTCGACGAGCCGACCACGGGCCTCGACCCGGTGGCGCGCGCGGAGGTGCTCGAGGCGCTGGCCGACGTGCTGCGCGACGAGCGCCGCAGCGTGCTGTTCTCCTCGCACAACACCCACGACGTCGAGCAGCTCGCCGACACGATCACGATGCTGCACGCCGGCACGATCGTCGCCAGCGACGGCAAGGAGGCCTTCCTCGACGGCTGGCGGCGCGTGCTGTGCCAGGGCGCCGCGCCGGCCGGGCTGGACGCGTGGCCGGAACTGGCGCAGGTGCGCCAGGCCGGCTCGCAGCTCGAGCTCAAGGCCTGCGCCTGGCGCGACGACCTGCCCGCGAAGCTCGCGGCCGCCGGCCTCGCCGTGCAGCGGGTGGACGCGATGTCGCTGGAGGACATCTTCGTGACCCGCGTGCGCCAGCAGGCCGCCCTCGCGGCGGCGCCGCGCGCGGCCTGAGCCCGCGCGCCTGCGCTCGCCACCCCCAATTCCGCCGCCCCTCGAGGCCACCGCCATGACCGCCGCCGCCACCACCCACGCCCCGCCCGCCGCGCCCCGCGCCCGCATCGACACCGCCCTGATCCGCCGACTGGTCGTCAAGGACTGGCAGCTCTTCCAGCGCCCGCTCGCCGCCCACGTGCTGGCGGGCATCGTCGCGCTGGGCCTGCTCGGCCTGGCCAAGCCCTGGGCGTTCTACCTGGGCTCGCTGCTGCTGATCATCGTGCTGGTGGCCGGCGCGTGCTTCGCGATCTCCACCTCGCTGCTGGTGGAGCGCAAGGAGCAGACGCTGGCCTTCGTGATGAGCCTGCCGGTCTCGCCGCTGGAGTTCACGCTGGCCAAGCTGGGCGGCAACCTGCTGACCTTCGGCGTGCCGTTCGCTGTGCTGCTGCTGGGCACGCTGGGCGTGGTGCTGCGCACGCCGCTGCCCGACGGGCTGGTGGTGTTCTCGGTGCTGCTGTTCGGGCACATCCTGCTGGCGTACGCGGTGTCGCTGGCGGTCGCGATGGCGGTGCGCTCGGAGGGTTGGAACATCTTCGCGATGATCGGCTCGATGCTGCTGGTGAACCCGTTCATCATGCTGCTCGGCCAGACCGAGTCGATCAACGGAGTCACCCGCGGCGACGTGATCACCTGGAGCCCCGAGGCGCTGCTGATCCTCGCCGTGCAGGTCGGCGGCACGCTGCTCGCGCTCGGCGGCACCGCGTGGTGGCACGGCCGCAAGGCCGCGTTCGAGTGAGCCGGCGATGAGCGCCGGGACCGTCGCGCCCGCGCCGGCGGCCGAGGCGCCGCCCGCCACCCGCCTGCACGCGATGGACCACCTGCGCGCGCTGGCGATGCTGGCCGGCGTGGCCTTCCACGCCGCGCTGGCGCACAGCCCGCTGATGCAGCCGTTCTGGCCCACCGCGCTGGGCACCACCTCGCCGTGGGTGGACGCCGTGGCCTGGCTGGCGCACCTGGTGCGGATGCCGCTGTTCTTCGTGGTCGCGGGCTTCTTCGCCGCGTGGCTGCTGGCTGCGCGCGGGATGGGCGGGCTGTGGCGCCAGCGCGCGCGCCGGATCCTCGTGCCGCTGCTCGTCGCGCTGCCGCTGGTGACGCTGGCCAACGCCGCCAGCGTCGGCTGGGCGCTGGAGCACGTCGCGCAGCCCAACGCCTTCCTCGACATGGTGCGCGCGTGGAGCGCGCTGCCCGACCCGCCGCCGGCGCCGCTGTCCACGGGGCACCTGTGGTTCCTGTACTGGCTGCTGCTGCTCGGCGTGCTGATGTGGATCGGGCGCGTGCTCGGCGCTGGCGCCTGGCTGGCCGCCGCGATGGCGCGCGGGCCGGTGGCCGTGGCGCTGGCGCTGCCGCTGCTGCTGGCGGGGCCGCTGATGCTCACCAGCGCGCCGCACCCCGCGCCCGAGGGCCTGCTGCCGCAGCTGTGGGCGATCGGGTTCTACGGGCCGTTCTTCGCGCTGGGCGTGGGCCTGCACGGCCGTCTGGACTGGCTGGCGCCGCTGCGGCGCTGGCTGTGGCCGGGCCTCGGGCTGGTGCTGCTGCTGCACCTCGGCTTCCTGCTGCGCCTGCGCGCCGGCCCGGTGGAGGCGCTGTACCCCCACGCGGCCTGGCCCACCGCCGCGCTCGAGGCCGCGATCGCCGCCTGGGGCACGCTGGCCTGCCTGCTCGCGGGCCTGCACTGGCTCGATCGGCCGAGCCGCGCGATGCGCTGGCTGGCCGGCAGCGCCTACACCGTCTACCTGCTGCACCTGCCGGTGCTGTTCGCGATCCAGTACGCGCTGATGGACCTGCGCCTGTCCGGCCCGGCGGCGTTCGCGATCGCGCTGGGCGGCACGTTGGCGGCCTGCCTGCTGGCGTACGAACTGGGCGTGCGGCGCACGCCGCTCAGGCGCTGGATCGGCTGAGGCGAGGCCTCACTCGCCGTAGGTCGACCACGGGGTCTGCGAGCCATCGCGGGCCACCAGGAACACCGTGTAGGGCATCGCCTGGCCGGAGGGGACCTCCATGCCCGGCGAGCCCAGCGGCATGCCCGGCACCGCGAGGCCGCGCGCATCGGGACGCTCGCGCAGCAGGCGCTGGATGTCGGCCGCGGGCACGTGGCCCTCGATGAAGTAGCCGTCGACGATGGCGGTGTGGCAGGCGGTCATGTTGTCGGGCACGCCGGCCTCGCGCTTGAACGCGGCCAGCGCATCGGTGTCGCGCGCCTCGGTGCGCAAGCCCGCGGTGCGCAGGTGCGCCATCCAGACCAGGCAGCAGCCGCAGCTGGGGCTCTTGTGCACGGCGAGCAGCGGGGCGTCCGGATCCGGCGCGGCGGCGGGCGCGGTGGCCTCGGCCGGGGCGGGGTGGGCGTGGTCGTGCGCGGCGTGGTCGTGGTCCTGGGCGCGCGCCGGCGCGGCGACGGCCAGCGCGAGCGCGGCGAGGAGGGCGGGGAGGAGGCGGGCGATCGCGGGCATGGCGGGGCTCCGGGGCGGAACGGGGCGGCGGGCGAGGGGCGCGCCGCGGGGCGGGGTCACCAGACCAGGTCGTCGGGCACCACGAACTGCGCGTAGTAGGCGTCGTCCTCGGTGGTCGGCGCGTCGACGGGCGTCCCGGCGGCCTGGCCGTGGTCGAGCACGATCAGCTCGGGCACCCGCGCGCGCACCTGCTCGGCGGCCGCGCGCGGCAGCAGCTCGTAGCCCTCGCCCTGGCGCGCGATCACCAGCGCGCCCGAGGCCAGCTGGCGGCGCAGCGCGTCGTTGACCAGCAGCGTGCGGATCGCGCCGTCGGCGGTGAAGCGGTACTCGCTCTCGCCGGCGCGCGGCACGCGCTTGTCGTGGATGATCTGGCGGGCCTGCGCGCGCAGCTCCTTCGCGCGGGCCTCGGCTTTGCGCTCGGCCTCGATGGCGCGGTCGCGCTCGGCCTTCTCGGCGCGCGCCCGCTCGGCCTCGACCTGCGCCTCGCTCGGGCCCGTCGGCCCCTTCGCGTGGCGCGCCTTGTTCTGCTCGCGCGCGACCTCGGCGACCTTGGACTTCTTGACCAGGCCGGCCTTGAGCAGCTGTTCCTGGAGGGGGTTGGCCTTGGCCATGGCGGGCGCCTCGGGCGACGTGGGGGCGCAAGGATACCGCCGCCCGGCGTCCCGATGCGTGGGCCGGGCCCGCGGGGCGCCGGTGCGGCCGGCGCGGGCTCAGCGCGTCTGCTGGACGTAGCGCGCCATCTTCACCAGCTCGCTGCCGGCGCCCAGCGCCACGCCGCCGTCCCAGGCGGGCGTGCCGGGCGGCGCGCTGCGCGGGTCGAGCAGGGCCAGCACCAGGTCGGCGCCGGCCGGCCCGGGCACGCGGGTCTCCTCGCCCTTCACGCGGGCATAGGCGTCGCCGCGGCGGTTGAGCTCGAGGTAGTGGGTGACGCGACCCTGCTCGTCCACCCGGTACTCCGCCACGCCGTCGATGCGCGCGGCCTTCTTCGCCGCCGCCACCTCGGACGCCATCCGCGCCTTGAGCGCACGCTCCGCCGCGTCCTTGCCGCCCAGCGCCAGCTCGCGGCGGTGGCCGGCCCACCAGCGCTTGAGGCGCGCGGACTCGCGCTTGGACACCACGAAGCCGATCGAGGTGGGGCGCTGCGTCGCGCGCGCGGCCGGCGCCACGCGGCGCGTGTCGGGATCGAGCAGGTGGTCGGGCGGCAGCACCACGCCGCCCTCGTCGGCGATGCGCACCAGGCGACGGCCGGTGTCGACCTTCTTGGTGTAGGAGCCGCCCTGCGAGAAGTAGCCGGTCTGGGTGTTGATGTAGCCCGGGAAGACCACGAGCTTGTCGTCGAGCACCGCGGTCTCGGTGAGCTTGAGCGCGCCGATCGGCAGCACCGACGGCGCGGCGGTGGCCAGCGCCGGGCGCGACTCGGCGCTGACCAGCTGCAGCAGGTGGCCGCCCTCGCGGCGGATCACCGACAGCTCCACGTGCCGGCCCTGCTGGTCGCGCACCCGCACCGCCGGCGCGCGGCGCTCCTTCTGGCGCCACGCGACCATCCCCACCAGCGCCATCAGCGCGCCGCCGATCGCCGCCGTCCACGTCGGCACGCCCAGCACCGGCGCGCCGACCACGCCCGCGCCGATCACCGCGCCGGTCATCAGCAGCCAGCTCCAGCGCAGGAAGCCCAGCGGGAACGCCAGCCCGGCGACGATGAACAGGTTGCCGAGGATGAAGGTGGGCAGCCAGCGCAGGCTCGGCGACGTGGTGAACAGGGCCTGCAGCACGAGGCCGACGATGAGGGTGGCGACGAGCCAGCGGAGGAGGAAGCCGAACACGATCTGCATGCGGTGGACCCGGGGTGGGTGGCGGCGGGCCGGCCGGAGGGGCCGGAGTCGGCGCGATGGTAGCCGGGGGGCCGCGGGGCGCGGGAGGGGGCGAGCGGGGCAGGCGTGGGGCTGGGGTCGGCGCGGTGCGCTATCCGGGACCGGCCGTCGTCCGGCGTGTTAGACGCGCGTTGGCCGGGACTTTCGCGGCCAGTCGCCGAAGCCGCGCGAGGCTCACCTGGTGCTGCCCGTTGGGCGGCATCGGCTTGCCCGCGAACAGCGCCCAGACCAGCGCGCCAGGGCCGTTGTAGATCTCGGTGAACGAGCCGTCGCGGTGCAGCTGCAGCACCAGCGCATGCTGCGGCGCCGAGCGGAACGCCACCGAGCGACCCTGCGTGGCTTTGATCTCGACCTGCAGCGCGCCCGTCACGGGCGTGCCGTCCACCAGCTGTCCGCGGCGCACCGCGTCGAAGCCCTTGTTCGAGGCGGTCAGCAGCTCGAGGTCGTAGTGATGCGCCGCGACCGCCTCGCCCAGGCTGCCGACCATGTGGCCGTCGGGCGTGAAGTGGCGGCCGGGGAACATCGCCTCGAACTCGGCGACCAGGCGGTAGAGCTCGCCGACGAGGGCGGGGAAGCGTGTGGTGTCCATGGCGGCTCGCTGCGTCGACTCCGATCGCATCGTATCCTCGCGCCGTCGCCGCGGGATCGCCGCGCGAGGCAAGGGACCCTGCCATGATCGTCTACAGCGCCACCAGAGCCGAGTTCCTCCGCCACGCCGATACTTACATCGAGCAGGTGATCGCCGCCGCCTACCTGCGGGCGACGGGTCGATACGTGAGCCATGGAGAGTCGCGCGCATGGAAGGAGTCCCTGGGGGAGATGGCCAAGATCCTCCGCGGGGCTGACCTCCCCGACGAGATGGGCGTCGGGGTCGAGTACACGATCCCGCAGAGCTCCAAGCGCATCGACATGCTGCTGACCGGCCAGGACGAAGCGGGCGCTCCCCGGCTGGTCGTGGTCGAGCTCAAGCAGTGGTCGAGGACGCGCCTCTCCGACCTGGACGGCATCATCGTTGCCAACCGCGGCGGTGGCGTCGAGCGCGAGGGGCCTCACCCCTGCTATCAGGCTTGGTCGTATGCCTCGCTGCTGCAGGACTTCAACGAAGCCGTCTACGAGGGCGAGATCGGCCTCGAGCCCTGTGCCTATCTTCATAACCACCCTCGTGACGGCGTCATCGACGATCCGCGCTATGACCGCTGGATGGCGAAGGCACCGCTGTTCCTGCACGGCGTCGACGAGCAGGAGCGCCTGCGTGCCTTCATCCGTCGCCACATCCGCAGTGGCGATCGTGGCGAGCTTCTGTACCGCATCGAGCACGGCCGGATCCGTCCATCCAAGCCGCTGGCCGATGCGGTCGCCGGCATGCTGAAAGGCCAGCCCGAGTTCGTGCTGGTCGACGAGCAGAAGCTGGTCTACGAGACGGCGTTGGCCAAGGCCGACCTCGCGCAGGTGGGTCCGAAGCAGGTGCTGATCGTCCGGGGCGGGCCCGGCACTGGCAAGTCGGTGGTGGCCGTGAACCTGATGGCCACGCTGACCGCGCGGCGGCGGCTGGCGAAGTACGTCAGCAAGAACGCCGCCCCCCGCTCGGTCTACGCGGAGAAGCTGCGCGGCCACCTCCCGCGCGCGAAGGTGGCGGGGCTGTTCGGTGGCTCGGGCACCTTCTTCGACGAGACGCCGGATCGCTTCGATGTCCTCGTGGTCGACGAGGCGCATCGGCTCAACCTGAAGTCAGGTCTCTACGGCAACCTCGGCGAGCACCAGGTGCGTGAACTGGTGCGCTCGGGGCGCTGCACGGTGTTCTTCGTCGACGACGACCAGGTCGTGACGCTGGCCGACATCGGTCACTCCGGCGAGATCCGCCTCGAGGCCGAGGCCGCCGGCGCGACGGTGACCGAGCTCGAGCTGCCGTCGCAGTTCCGCTGCGCGGGCTCGGATGGCTACCTCGCTTGGCTGGATGACGTGCTGGGCATCCGCGAGACGGCGAATGCCGATGTCGGGCCGGGCGCCTTCGGCTTCGAGGTCGTCGATTCGCCCGAGGAACTGCACGCGCGGATCCGTGCGCTCAACGAGGCCGCCAACCGGGCCCGCGTCGTCGCGGGCTACTGCTGGGACTGGAAGAGCAAGAAGGATCCGGATGCCTTCGACATCGAGATCGGCCCGTATCGCCGCCAGTGGAATCTCGACCGTGACGGAAGCCTGTGGATCATGGCCAAGGACTCGGTCGAGGAGGTGGGCTGCATCCACACCTGCCAGGGCCTCGAGGTAGACCACGTCGGAGTGGTCATCGGGCCCGATCTCGTGGTCCGGGAGGGGCGCCTTGCGACCGATGCCAACGCGCGCTCGAAACAGGACCGGTCGATCCGCGGCTGGAAGTCACAGGCGCGGAGTGATCCGACTGTGGTGGGCCGAGTCGACCGGATCATTCGCAACACCTACCGCACGTTGATGACCCGCGGAATGAAGGGCTGCCTCGTCTACGCCACCGATCCAGAGGTGCGGGCCCTGCTGCGCGCCAGGCTCGCAAGCGTCACCCCGGAGCGCTAGCCGCCGCCCTTCGCTGGCGCCCGCGCCACGATCATCGCGAGCAGCTCGCCGATCCGGCAGTGCGCCTCCAGCGGATGGCGCAGCCGGGCATCGGTGTTGATGCGGTAGAGGTTGCGCCGGCCGTCGCGGCGGCGCTCCAGCACGCCGCCCTCCTCGAGCTCGGCCACGATGCGCTGCACGGCGCGCTCGGTGACTCCGACGCGCGCGGCGATCTCGCGCAGGGTCAGGTCGCCGTCCGCCGCGAGGCAGACCAGCACGTGGGTGTGGTTGCTGAGAAAGGTCCAGCCGCTGGTCGGGTCGCTCATGGCGGCATTCCGCCACGGGTTGACACGAACGGCAATGCGCGAACCATAATACACGACACATAGTTCGTGCATTGGAGATCGTATGTCCGCCGTCCTCGCCCCGCGCCACGCCTCCGCTTCCGCCTCGTCCCTGCGGCTGCCGTCCCGCACCATCGCCGTCGCCCAGGGCGACGGCATCGGCCCCGAGCTGATGGACGCCGTGCTGGCCGTCCTGCGCGCCGCCGACCCGGGCCTGGTCACCCGCCCGGTCACCGTCGGCCTCGACGCCTACCGCTCCGGCCAGCCGGCCGGCTTCGGCCGCGAGGTGGTCGAGGCCATCGCCGAGCACGGCGTGATCCTCAAGGGCCCCATCACCACGCCCCAGGGCGGCGGCTACAAGAGCGTCAACGTCTCGCTGCGCAAGACCTTCGGGCTGTACGCCAACCTGCGCCCCTGCGTGGCCTACGCGCCGATCGTGCCCAGCCTGCACCCGGGCATGGACGTCGTGATCGTGCGCGAGAACGAGGAGGACACCTACGCCGGCATCGAGCACCGCCAGACCCATGAGGTGGTGCAGTGCCTGAAGCTGATCAGCCGCCCGGGCTGCGAGCGCATCGTGCGCTACGCCTTCGAGTACGCGCGCCAGCACGGCCGCCGCAAGCTGACCTGCATGACCAAGGACAACATCATGAAGCTCACCGATGGCCTGTTCCATCGGGTCTTCGACGAGGTGGCGCGCGAGTATCCCGAACTGGCCACCGAGCACATGATCATCGACATCGGCACCGCCAAGATGGCGGTGGATCCGGGCCGCTTCGACGTGGTGGTGACGCCCAACCTCTACGGCGACATCCTCTCCGACGTGGCCGCCGAGGTGGCAGGCGCGATCGGCCTGGCGCCCTCGGCCAACCTGGGCCACGGCGTGGCGATGTTCGAGGCGGTGCACGGCTCGGCGCCGGACATCGCGGGGCGCGACATCGCGAATCCGTCCGGGCTGCTGCTGTCGGCGGTGATGATGCTGGTGCATCTGGGACGCCCGGCCGCGGCCACGGCGATCCATAACGCCTGGCTGCGGACGCTGGAGGACGGCGTGCGCACGATCGACCTCGCGCGCGGTGCCAGCGGCGAGGCCGCGCGCAGCGTCGGCACCCGCGACTTCGCGCGCGCGGTGATCGAGCGGCTGGGCGAGCGGCCGCGGCAGCTGGCGGCGGTGGACTACCCGGAGGCCGAGGCGAGCGCGCCGGTGTTCCCGGCCGCCGCGGCGTCGCCCGCCACCGCCGCTGCCGCCCCCAAGGCGGTGAAGACCTTCGACGGCGTCGACGTCTTCCTCGACTGGGACGCCGACGGCCGCGACCCCGAGGCCCTCGGCCCGCGCCTCGCCGCGCTGGCGGGCCCGGAGTTCCGGCTGGCGCTGATCACCAACCGCGGCGTGAAGGTCTGGCCCGGCGGCCTCGCCCACACGCTGTGCGTGGACCACTGGCGCTGCCGCTTCCTGCGCGCCGCGCCGGCGGGCGAGGGCGCCACGCCCGAGGCCGCGCGCACCGCCGACGGCCGCGCGGTGTCGGCCCTGCTGCAGCGCCTCGCCGAGGCCGGCTTCGACGCGGTGAAGACCGAGTCGCTCTTCAGCTTCGACGGCGAGCGCGGCTGGTCGCAGGCGCAGGGCGAGTGATCCTCGCCTTGAGCGTCAGTCCCCGAGCACGATCTCGCCGTAGCGATTGAACCCCGCGCCGCCGTTCGAGCCCGCGTCGTAGACGAAGCCGTGCACGCGCGCGCCATCGGCACGGCGCAGCATCGCGCCGCGCACCCAGGCGGCGTCGACGTCGGGCACCACGCGCTCCGCCGGCTGCCAGCCGCCTGCGTCGTGCGACGTCGCGTAGATGTCGCGGTCCTCGGCGTCGATGTACAGCACGCGCACGGTGTCGCCGTCGGCCACGACGTCGGCGCCGGGCTGCTGCGAGTCCACCGGGCTGCGCACCACCGCGCGCGGCGCCACCTGCACCGCCGGGGTCGGCAGCGCGTCGCCGCGCACGCGGCGCTCCCACAGCGTGCCGTCGGCGTGCTGGAACACGATCACCACGGTGTCGCTGCCCGCCAGGTAAGCCAGCGGCAGCACGGCGCCGAAGCCCTCTTCGCTGGTGTCCATGCCGCTGGCCAGCAGCTGCGGCGCGGTCAGCGTGCCGTCGGTGAGCAGGCGGCGATGCCAGGCGGTGCCGTCCTCTCGGGTGTAGGCCAGGTGCACCTCGCCGCGCGCGCCCAGCACGGCCTGCGGGCCGGCGAGGCGCGGGCTGCCGTCGTTGCCGCCGATCACGGTTTCCGCGCCCCATGCGCCGGCGGGCGTGCGGATCGCGTAGCCGATGGTGTCGCCGAGGTGGAAGGCCACCAGGCTGCCGTCCGGCCGCGCGACCAGCGAGGCCATCTGCGTGCGGGCGACGGTCGCGTTGACCGGCGCGTCGGTGACCGCCCAGGTGTCGGGCTGGGTGGGGTGGTCGGACGTGCGGAAGGCGTGGTGGAACGTCGCCTCGCTGACCTGGTGGACGAGGTGCAGCGTGTCGCCCACCAGGCGCCCGTCGACGGACTCGAGGTCGCCGGTGACCGGGCGGTGCGCGCCGTCCACTTCGCGCCAGGTGCGGCCGCCGTCGCTCGACTTGGCCACCATGAACTTGTTGTCGCTCTCGGCGGGCTCCATCACCACGTACAGGTCGCCGTTGCGCGCCTGCCACGGGCCGATGCGGCCCGCGGTCTCGACGAAGGTGCCGCCGAGGTGGCCGTCGGGCACGTCCAGCGTGAGCGTGGCGACGGGGCCGCGCAGCGGCGCGCCGGTGTCGGCGTCGACGGCGCGGAAGGCGAAGGCGTCGCCGTCCTCGCTGGTCAGCGCGCCGTCGGCGAAGCGGCGGATCACCAGCGGCCACTCCACCTCGACATGCGTGCCGGCCGCGCGCCAGGCGGGCAGGGCGACGCGCTCGGCGAGGCTGACGCCCGCGCCGCCGGCGAAGGGCGTGCGCGGCCCGCGCAGCAGGTCGGCGCTGGCGTCGCCATCCTCGAACGCCGCGCTGGCGATGATGCTCGCGCGCGGCGAGCTGGGCGGCGCCTCGAGCTCGCCCTCGCGCAGGAGCAGCGTGCCGCCCGTGGCCACGACCAGGCCCACGTCGCGCATCGGCACCGCGTCGCCGACCGGCAGCGCGAAGGCCAGCGCGTCGTCGCCGACGCCCACCAGCAGCTGGCCGTCCTCGACCGCCACTTCCACCTCTTCCCACGCGCCGGGCATCAGGCCGGCGGAGCGGCGGTCCAGCACCGTCTCGACGCCGTCGACGAAGCGCGAGACCTGCACCGCGCCCGCATCGGCGTCGAGCACCAGCCGCCAGTGGTTCCGCGCATCGACGAAGCCGACCACCAGGCCCGCCGGGCCCTGGCCGCGCTCCGGCAGGCGCAGCTCGGTGGAGAACGAGACGGCCTCGGTGGCCCAGGGCAGCGCGAGCAGCGCGATGGCCTCGGCGTCGCCGGCCTGCAGCCGCAGCGCGTGGCCGTCGTCGTCGGCCACCACCGCCAGGCCCGCCGGCTCGTCGGCCGCCACGCGCCAGCCCGCGGGCGTGCTGCCCGGGGCCGCGTCGTCGAAGCCGAGCTCCAGCGCGCGCTGCGGATACGGGAAGTCGTGCGCCTCCACGCGGGTCCATGCGCCATCATTGCGGCGCATCTCGAGCGCCATCGCGCGCGGAGGCGCGCCGGCCGCGGCGGGCTCCAGCTCCATGCGCAGCCGGAACGGCCGGTCGGCCAGCACCGTGGCCGCCTCGTCCGGGCCCGCGGCCCAGCCCGCGTCGGCGTCCAGCGCCGCCGCCACGTCGGCGCGCACGCGGAAGCCCGGCTCGCCGGCCGCCGAGGCGTCGCGCGCGGCGTCCTGGGCGAGGGCGGGCGACGCGGCGAGGGCGAGCAGCAGCAGGTGTCGGGGCATGGGAGCGGACCGGGGAGGCGCGACGCGGCGCGCGGGCGCGCCAGCGTGCCCGCCGCGGGTGTCATCCGCGTGACATGTGGCGTGCGCGTGTCACCCGGAATGTCGCATGTTCTGTCGCAAGAAAGCCAAGCAGGATCAGCGTGTTGGCCCGGAATCGCGGACGTCGATGTCTGCAAAAATGTCTGGATCCGCGGTCGCCCCGGATGGCTCGCCTCAGCCCAAGCAGGCGCGTCAATTCCTCGCGCGATGGACGCCGTGCGTGCGGATCGGCGGATCGGCCGAACGCCGGCCGGGATGGACAGTCAGCCCTGCGAACGAGGTGCGCCGGGCCGCGACGGGCTCTGGATGGACCTCGCAGCGGATCGCGCCTGGAACCCCCCGGACGATGGACACGGGGCGGCGTTTCGCGGACGCCAGACACAAAAAAGCCCGCGAAATCGCGGGCTTAGGCGTGGTGGCTATGGGTGGACTCCATTATGAGTCCTTGAGGCCCGAACGACCTCGTTTGACATCAATGCACAACAGGCGGATGAACAAGCCTGCCTGCATATCGTCTTAAATGACTGCAAGCGATTGTTTCTAGATAACAATCCAGTCGATCAGAGATCTATCGGCCAATGTCTCGCGCGCGGCGCTCAATCTGTCCTCTGCGGGTCGCATCTGCGCTTGATGTGCACTGAGGGCACTTGGCGCCGATAGATCACTGTCACGGACGTTGCGGAGCCTCTGACCCAAGCACTACTGTGCGGGCATGGACGCGTCAGCGGCAACGGCCCCTCGCGAAGAGCACGCCAACCCGCTGACCAGGCTGGACGGGCAGCCGATGACGCCCGCCCTGTCCGCGAGCGCGCTGCGCGCGCTCGACCACCTCTGGCAGAGGTGTCCCGACGAGGACCGGGGCCTGCTCCGTCCGCTGGCGAACTTCCTCCAGGCCGAGAAGGCGGGCCTCGACCGGATCCGGGGCGGTGGCTCCAGTGTCCGGATGGGCACGCAGGGGCTCGTCGACGAGTACCCGGTGGTGACGATGCTGTTGGCGGTCGACAGCGCGGAGGCCTTTCCCGGCCTCGAGCGCCTGGCGTCCATCGCGGTCGCGCGCGCGCTCGAGGTCTCGTCCGGCCCGGAGCGCCGGCAGGTGGAACTGCTGTGCCAGATCATCCGTGGCGCCGCCGCTGACCAGGGCTCCGTCCTGAGGCTGATCCTCAAGGACGCCGCCTCGATCCTGAAGATGCTGCACGCCATGCCCGCGCAGGCGGAGATCGGCGGCAAGGACGGCCACCAAGGCTTCGCCAAGGCGTGGGAGGGGTGGATCCGGCCCTGCGTCGAGCGCTGGCTGCTGGGTGAGCCGACCAGCCTCCGGTACGCCCTTCGCCCCAGACTGCTGATGGCCTCGCTCGAGGATCCCGCCGTCACCTTGGGCCTGGTCCCGGACGCGGCGCCGGACGAGGAGCCCAGCGTCGAGGTGGTGCTGGTGCCGCCGGTGCCCTACGAGCACGGGGTCTCGAGCACGATCGTCGTGGCCAAGGCGCGCGCGGCCGCGTTCTCGCGCGCCAGCCAAGGCGACCTCTGTGCCCCGGCGGCCCAGTTCGCGCCCGCCGGTGTCGTCCGGGCGCTGGTGGAGTCCGCCTTGCAGTCCGCGCGCGCGGCCATCGCGCGCGCGGACCTGGACGAGGCCGAGCCCGTCCTCGCGCTGCTGCTGGCGGTGGCGAGTGGCATCCGTGAGTCCGATCTGCCGCAGCTGGTGTGGGCGCGCGCGTGTGAGGACGGGGTTCCTGCGATCGACCCCGATCGCCCAGTCCTCTACCGGCCGGTGATGCGTCCGCCCAATGCGGTGAAGCCCGGACAGGACCTCGAGGGGCTGCTGATCGCTGTCGAGGACGCGATGGCCTGGCCGCTGCCGGCCTCGCTGCACGCCCTGCTGCTCGAGCTCCGCGCCGGCTCGGTGACGTCGCCGGCCGCTCGGCCTGTCGCAGGACGGATCGGCGCCGCCAGGGCGGCCCCGGTCCTCCCGGCGGCCGCCAGCCTTGCGCGCGCGCCCTACCGCCTGTGGGACGTCATCAAGTCCGTGGTGCCCGATGCGGGCGTGTCGGCCGGTCAGATCCGGCAGGCCATGGCCAGCGCCCTGGCCGAGACGTTCGGACCCGAGGTCGTCCAGATGACCTTCGGGGACTCGTTCTCGATGTCGCCTGGCCCCTCGTACTACATGGCGACGCCTGCGGCGCCCGTGGCTGCCGCGATCGCCCGCCAGCAGGCCGGCTGGTTCGGGGAGCCCGTCGAGGCTTCGATCTCCGAGGGGTGGTTCGGCTCGCGCCTCGCGCTTAAACCGGAGGCCGCGCGCCTGTGGCCCGAGCAGCTGCGCGAGCGGATGCGCTCGGTCGCCCATCGCCGCGGGCCCGAGGCGCCCTTCGAGGTCTGGGCCGCCCAGCGCGACCACCTGGCTGCCGCCCTGCTGGCCGTGACGGGCGCGCGCCCGAGCCACTGGCTGGGCGCGCTCGATCTCGACCAGGTGGTGGCCGAGTACGGGATCGTGCTGATCCGCGACAAGGCCGCCGACCTGCTGCGCGAGACCCGCGTGGTCGCGGTGGGCCGGCGCTGGCTGAGCGCGTTGCGCGAGTACCTCGACCGGCTGGCCGAGATCGCCGCGGGCGGCCTGAGCGAGCCGGCGCCCCGGTTGGCGGCGGCGATCCTGCGCGCCGAGGCGCCGCTCTTCTCCGTGGTCGACGGCTCAGGCATCACCCACGATCTGGATCTGGCCACCATCAAGGCCAGCATGCCGGAGCCCCTGCGGGGCGTGGCCAACCACACGCGCCACCGGCTCAACCAGGCGCTGGTCGCCAAGGGCGTCTCGCCCGAGCTCCGGCATTGCCAGATGGGCTGGGTGGTGATGCCGGCGCATACCCTCGCGGACCTCTCGCACTGGAGCGCGCGCGACTTCGGCCGCGAGATGGGAGCCGTGCTGGACGAGGTGATGCTGCTCGACGGCTGGTTCCCGGCATCGCAGCGGATGCTGCAGTGGAGCTGGCGCGGGGTGACCGAGCGGCCGCTTCCCGACTGGCAGGCCATCGCCTCGAAGGAGGCCGCGCGCCATGAGGCGGACCTCCGCAAGCTCCGTGCCCGCCTGCGTGAGGCTTGGCAGGAGCTGGAGCCCGGCGTGATCCAGCGCCTCGCCGAGGCCGTGGCCCGCTACCTGCCCTCGCTTCAGCTGATGACGGGCAAGCGCCTGCATCTGGTGCACGCCAGTGGCCTCGCCGGACTCCCGCCGGTCGCCCTGACGCCTGAGCACTACGAGCTGCTGTGCGACCACGTGAGGGCAGGGGACGCCAGGCCCGGCGATGCCCTCGAATCGATCATCGCGCGCGTGCTGCTGCGCCGGATCATCCTCGCCTCCAATGTCGCTTCCTCCCCCCGGGGCGTGGTCAGCGGCCCCAAGCCGGGCCGACCGTTCTTCAGCGAGACCTCGGTGCCGTCGCCCTTCCTGCCCGGACTCGGGCTGGCGGTCCGTCAGGCGGAGGCGTTCCGCAGTGCGCTGCTCGCGCGCGCGGAGCAGCAGCGGGCCCACGACCAGGGGCCGCTGACGGCGTGGACGGTCGCGGCCTTCTCCGCCACGCGCGCCCTCGGCCATGTGTTGGCGGCCGTCAGCGCGTCCTCCCGGCTTCAGCGCCCTGCCTCGCGCGCGGACCTCATCCGCGTGCCGGCGGTGATCGATGCGTCGGGAGAGCAGGGCGGCCAGCAGCGTCAGGTCCTGCCGATGGTCTTTGGCGGCCTGCCTGCGCTGGCTCTCGCCCAGCGCGCCCTGCGGGCGCCCACGGCCAGGGCCCCGACGCCGGAACAACTTGGCACATGGGCGGCCGGTTCGCTTGAGCTGCCCTATCGCCTCGACGACGCTCCTGCAGACGCAGCCGCGCGGCTCATGGCGCTGCTTCAGGCGGTGGGGCGCCTCGAGCTCTCGGGGCCCGAGCGGCTGATGCTGATGGGCGATGCCTCGATCGCCCCTGTCCGGGTCGAGCGGACGCTGGCCCGGGACGACGGCTGGCCCGCGCGTACCTTGGTAGTCAGCGCCGAGCCTGAGCCCATCGTCGGGGCCATCATCGAGTCCGAGCCCAGTACCGATGACGTCGACCCGGATTCGGGCCTCAGCCACGAAGCGCGCGCGGGCTATGCCCGGCTCACCCGACTGCTCGACCCGGAGTCCTTCTGGGGAGTCGTTGGGGAGACGGCTGGCAGGCGCGCGCGCCCGGCCAAGTCGGATGAAGCGCAGGACATGCGCGACTGGCGGGCGCGCCTCAACGAGGCCCTCGATGCACTGCTGCTCCGCTACGGCCGAACCTCGAACCTCGGCCTGCTCGTGGGCTTAGTGCAGCACCGCCTGAACCACGGCGGCAAGCGCAAGGCCGTGCTCTCCCATGCCACCCTGGGCTCCGACCTCACCCGCTTCTCGGCGGATCTTCTGGCCGTCGCAGGCGGGGAGCGCATCCTCGACTGGGGCGATGACGCCTACGAGGAGCACTACCTCGCCGTCCTGATGGCCAAGCCCGAGACGGCGCGCAAGCAGGCCTTCGATGGGCTGATGGTCTTCCATGACTACCTGCGGGTGGTCCACCTTGCACCCGAGATCGAAACCGTCGCACTGCGACGGGCTGCAGGGCCGCGCAGCCACCACGGTGCTCCGGGCATGGCGACCCCGATCGAGGTCGAGCTCGTGCACCAAGTCCTCAAGCGCGATATCGAGGAGGAGCGAGCGCGACTAGGTGCTCCACCAGAATCGCTGCGCCTGCTGGCCCTGAGCCACCTGATGTTCGTGCTGCTCGAGGCGAGCGGCGCTCGCCCGTCCTCGGTCTACGGTCTGACAGTGGGCGATCTGGTCCTGCTGGGGTCGGGAGAGGACTACATCCGGATCCGGACAACCGGCGGCTACGGCCGGGCCAAGTCCGTCACTTCGCTGGGCTTCGTGCCCCTGGAGGGGAGCCTGTGGGCGAACGCTCGGGAGGAGGTGCTGGCGTGGATCAGCAACGAGCGGCGCCTGCTCGGCGACCTGTCGCCCCTCCGTGCGCCGCTCTTCGCCGACCGGGTAGGGAGCCGACTCCGCTTCTCACGGCAGATGATGCTCAGGCGTGTCGATGCCCTGATGAAGTGGGCCACTAGCGACGCGAAGGCTCGGACCTACTGGCTCCGGAAGAACCGGGTCACTGCCCGGCACGAAGCCGCTGTTGCCGCACCGTTGACTCCGGCGCGCGCGGTCTATGCCGCCCTGCGGTCCTCCGGTCATGCGTCCATCGACACCCCGATGGCGCACTACATCTCGGACCCCGGGATCATCTACAGCCACGACCTCCATGGCGGGCTGGCCGTGCCCCGGTCGGCGATTCTCGATCTGACCGGGATGACCGGTGCGCAGCTCGACATGGCCTGGCAGCGAGCGGGTGGGCCCGATGCCCCCGAGCGCCTGCAGGTCGTGTTGGATCGCCTGAAGGCTGTCCCTGCTGAGATGCCAGCCGAGCGTCTGACCGCTCCGCCACCGCTCGGCAAGCCCAAGACCCTCACGCTGAGGCACGTCGCTGACTTCGCTCGCGCGATGGCCAGCGAGCCGACGCGCGAGCTGGCCATCCTCAGGGCGGGGCTGACCAACCAGCAGGCAGACGCCCTGGACGCCGCAGCCCTGAAGCTCGCGCTGGCGAAAAACAAGACGCCATGGGCGTGTCCCGGGATTCGACACCGGGGCAGCGTCATGGCAATTCCGCGGGCTATGGCGGGGACCGAGCGCCTCTATGCGTTGCTGGGCCAGCCCCCGAGCGAGGAGCTTGCCGTCTTGGCGGAGGCGTGGGCGAGCCAGCCGTTCAACGCCCAGGTCCGAGGCGGGCGGATGATTCTCGAGCTGACGGGGCCGCGTGAGCGCGAGGCGGCCTCATGGCTGCTGAGTCAGACGAAGCTCGATCTGACGATCGAGCCCGTCACGGGAGCACTGGCACTCGTGTTGCCGATCAACGTGGCGGCATCGCGGAGCCATGGTGCTGCGTTGCGATGGATGCTTGCTCTCCAGTTTGTCAGTTCGGACGCTCCCCTCTCGAACCAAAACCCTGCCTTCAGGAGATAAAACGGCTCTGAGGGGCAGGTTCGCTAGAAGCGCCAGCCTGGCTTTCTGCCAAGACAGGCGCCCCAGTTATAAATTAGCGAGGGCGAGCGGCAGGGTTGGGAATCCTGGGGTTGAATTCATTGACCAAGCCGGGGCCAGGGAACAGTGTCGAGCACGCGGAATAGACGCCGCTGGATATTCCGTTTTGCTTACCGTAAATCAGCAAGCATTCGGCGTAGTTAGACGGCTTGTCGGGGCTGAATGCGCGGTAGCCAACCGCCAAGCCTGCGATAACTCCAATGAGGATTCCGAGGGTCACGAGTGTGGACGAAGAGCGATCCATTGGTTGCTCCGAATTATCTTTGCGGCTCAGGATGGGATTCCGGGGGGGGGTAAGTTGATTTTTGATGTTGATGTCTTCGGTCGCGCGACTGTCCAAGAGCAGCATTGATTCAGTGGAGACTCAGTGCCTTCTTAGTGAATGCCATCACTCAATTCCTATTGTCACCAAGTTGCCTCCAGGGACATGCCGCCAAACCGGATGGTAGGTTGCTTCGAGGCGGTTGAGCGTGGCCCGCTACGGACGATGCAGCAACTTAAGATATTGAAATGTCTACTGATAGCAATGCGACGAGAACCCATCAAGAAGCGCATTGCAGAAGGGAAGGTTCTGTCAATTCTAGGGGGGCGAGGGGCTAGGGGAGCTTAGGCTGCATCGAGTGGCATGCTTGCAAGCCCGCGTGACGCTGTCCATTTCCTCATCCGGGACGCTGCTCCCTAGTGCGCGCCGCAGGAGAGGGCGCAAGGCTCCACCTCTCAACCCCCTGTCCTCTCCTGGCCGATGGCCAGTGCACCGCCTACACCGTCCGCCCCCTGATGTGCCGCCGGCACCACAGCCTCGATCGTGGGCCGTGCGAGGAGACCTTCGCAGACCCGTCCGGCGACACCGCTCAGCGTCCGGCCAACCTCCTGTGGGAGATCACATCGCTCGGGGTCATCGACGGCTTCCACCGCGGGCTGCGCCAGCACGGCTTTGATGCCGATCACTGGGAGCTCATCACTGCCCTTGACGAGGCGCTGTCTGATCCTGGTGCCCGAGCAAGGCACGTCGCTGGCGACGTCGCCTTTCTTGGTTGCTGGCGTGAACCAACCTCCTAAGAGGCCATCATCCCGCGTCGTCCCCGCTCGGATAGGCGATCCCTTGGAAGGATGCAGGCCTGCAGCTCACCACCGTGAAGTCGACTGCGCTACCGCTTTGGAAGAGGTCATCTGACACGAGGGAACTACCCATGCCAGGTTCGAACCAACCAAAGCTTGATCCAGCAATGAAGGCCTCAGTTACTCTCCTCTCGACTCTACGATCGCTTCGATGCCTGATCGTCCACTCCATCCTCGCGCGAAGCTTGTTGAACGCGTAGTCAGATCCGTTCCAGATAGGAATTGAGCAGGTATTCCCCGATACCCGGCTGGGACCATCCACCCTGATCGCTGCCACCTGTTCTGGTGTTGGAGGAGGTGGAGCCGCAGTCCTTATGCTGGCAGCCGCCTCGGCAAGCAGTGCTTCCTGTGCATCGTGCTTCGCCTTGGTGTACGCGCTCCCCCCGAACCATCCACCGCCTCCGCCAACTGCGACGCCTACGATCGCCGCGGCTACGACTGCGCCAAGACCGTAGGTTCCACTCCCTCCCTTTGGCCTGAGCGGCGTTTTCTCGGCAACCCTCGTGCTAACCGAGTCGGCCTGTGCCTCGACAGGTGCAACCTCAGACATAGGCGCTTTCCCCGGTTGCTCCTTGAGCTTGCCGATGCCCCACTTCCCGAATCGGTAGAGCAACACCGGTCCATAGAAGATCATCGTGACGAGGAATGCGGCGGTGAGGCCTACCAGACCCTTGTAGAGTGCTTCCAGCAGCATTCGAGACTCCCTTCAGTTCTATCCGGTTGAGATCAGCGCCCGCCGACATTCGCTTCTAGGATCAGCCCGACCATTCGATCAGAAAGGCGTCTTGCGTCTGCAGTGCTCCCTCCCCGCACGTAGCAAAACAGCGTGATCATTCGACCGTTGAGCGCCATGAAGGTGTTGGTTGCGTCGAGTCTTTCCCCGTTCTCGCTGCCTACTGTCGAGTAGGCCACTCGATCGTCCTCCACCAGATGCGGATCCTGAACCGAGAAGGGCTCCGCGGCTTGAGCGAATGCAGGGCCCTCCCTCCTGATCCCTTCAAGCGACTCTGCCGCCAATCGCACTCCTTCCTCTCTGATGACGTCCGCTAGCTCGCGCATTTGCCCGGGCGTGAATCGCGGCCTAAGCGGCGCCTCAAGCGGCAAGATGCACCATGAAGAAAGGGGCGTGTGCTGGTTCGCTCGTAGCGCCTCAGCGTCAGCCCTCGTGATCCAGGAGACCACCTCCGTCGCATTGGGATACCCGACCTGAAGTCGATCCCAGTACTCCCCATGCTCCTTCGTCGCGAGCACCAAGTCGCCTGGTACCGGCACGCGCAACATCGTGGCGCCGATCCGCACTTCCCTGGCCGTGTAGTTGGGGCTCTCCGCCGCAACCGCAGGGATCGCATGTCCGCTGCTCAGGCCCATCAGCAGTGCTCCAGCGAACCCGTAGACCACCTTCCTCATGCGACCTCCTGTCTGCCTGAAAGAAGCGTGGGGCCCACGAGGGGCCCCACGCTGGTGCTGCTTACCCGCCGATCACGTCCTCGACGGACTCATCTACCCAGATCGGGAAGGGCTTCCCGGTCTTAGACCTGATGATCGCGCCGCTGGTGGGGTGCTTGAACCAGTGGCGGAAGATCAGCTTCTTGCCCTTGCTGCTTTCGTTGCTACTGCTCATCGAAGGATCTCCTCTCGAGAGCGGATGCGCCGCGCAGGGTAGGGGATAGCTCCGATTGCGATCCGCAGCCGGCTGTGGTGTAAATTGGGCCGGCAGAGTCCTCAAGGGTCGCGTTTCGGGCTGTCTGGGTGCACGACGATGTCCCAGGCAGCATCCCGCACCTCCCTCTGCTTCGGCCCCCGGAGTGTTCCAGCACTCCGGGGGCTTCTTGTATCTGCTGAGTGAGGCGCGTCTCCAAACCTAATGGCGGAGGCGTCAGATAGCAACACTATCCGCCTTGACTTTTGATGCGCTTTTGTGATTCCAGATTCCTCTGTAGATCATGGGCTTAGCCAAATCACGCCAGCGCTCGTGAGGCCTTGAGCGGTGCCGTCCCGCTCCCATGTCGTGGCCGGCAGTTCATCCCGCCAGCAGACATGCAGTTCGTTGAATTACAGCGCCGTCCTCAGGAAACACTTCAATCTGAGTCGACGTGCCCTGATTGTTGACCTCGTGGCCAAACAATCGATAAGTCTGTGGTGATGGTGACGACTTCCGTCCATCCTCGGCGGATCGAGTGCCGGAGCTATCCAACGCGGAATTTGTCTAGGTCGGGCGAGTTCATCTACAACCCGGACTGCCGGCATGGCTCTGGCGACAACTTGTCACCTTCTGAACTCAAATGGCGCTGCGCGCTGACTGTCCGCTGATTTACGACAGAAGCCTGAGCGGTCCAGTTCAACGCGTATCGTGCGATCCTCGGGCCTCTGAACCACCCTTCTAGGTACGCCCATGGACGTGCGCCCCATTGCGAAACGAATCTCCCAGTACTTCGCGGACTTCATTTCGTCTGACTTCAAGAAGGCTCAGGCCCCTCGCCGCCGCATCCAGCTTTCCAGCGAGACCGGCTTCCGTTCTGGCATGCGGGTGTCCAACTACCCCGAACTGGACCGCGATCTCTGGTCCATGCTCAGTCAGCGGATCGAGGATACCCGGGCGCTGGCTATCAAGCCGCGCAAGTACACTCGGCCTATCAGCAACGTTCTCCGGAAGCTGATCCAAGAACACGTCTTGGCGATCCGCGATGCCGATGTCCATCGCGTCCAACTGTCGGTCATCGACCACGCGAGGGACACGCTGCCGCAGGCCTCGAATAACCCTGAAAGATGGGTGGATGGCGCGCAGAGTCATCTGGCCGAGCAGGTCGCCGATGCGATCGTTCGACCTCTGATCACCCAGCTCGACGGCCCGCTCCGCACACAGGCCTATGCGGTGGTCGACAGCCTCCACGCCGCGCTTCGCGACATGGTCGACGCGGTTTGCTCGGATCTTGCCGGTGTTCTGCCGGACGCCTTGGCCAAGCTTGCAGCCACGGGCGACCTCTCTTCGGTCACCGAAGCCGTTCCCCAGTTCCTGACGCTCGAAGGCACCCAGCGCGCCTTGATGGCGTTCTTCGATGGCTTCGTGACAAGCGATGCGTACCTCGAATTCCGAGATCTCGAGACGTACGTTTCGACAAACGACGGGATGACGCTCTATCTGTACGTTGGAGCCATGCGCTACGGCGGGAGCCAGTATCCCCTGTTCTTCATGCCGCTTGAGGTCAAGCGCGACGACGACGGGAGCTATGCCTTCAAGATCGGGAATCAGATCTTCGCCAACCGAAAGGCCATCGACTTCGCGCTCGAGCAACTCGCGCAGGCCCGTGGTCGCACCTGGTCCTCCCCGGTACCCGAGCGCATCACCTACCTCAAGCCCGAGCAGAGCCTCTTCGAGGAAGCCCGGATCCTGTTCCAGCGCATCGCCAACGCCTTCGATCTCGCTGGTCAGATTGAGCTGTCTTCCCGTGCCACAGATGCCTCAACTGCGGCCGTTGGGCTCTCCAGTGGCCTATACCTCGCTGCCTTCGATCGTGCGGACGAGGCCTTGCTCAACGACTACGAGGCCATCCTGTCAGCGTTGGAAACGAACGGTGGCAAGGTCGTCGAACTGTTCGAAGGAATCGTGGGCGGCGTGTTGCGCAGCAACCCTGTTTCCATTGCTCCCGACATTGAGCGGGAGTGGGACGGCTTGCCGATGGTGGATCGGATGGTGTTCGAGAGCCCTATCCCCCTGAACGAGCAGCAGCGGAAAGTGCTGATGGCGATTCGCCATCCCGAAGGCAAGATTATTGTCGTCAGTGGACCGCCCGGCACCGGCAAGTCCCACACGATCACCGCCATCGCCGCCGACTGCGCCTTCCGTCAGCGCAGCTGCCTGATCCTCTCCGACAAGAACGAAGCGCTCGATGTCGTCTCGGACAAACTCAGCGAGGCGATGTCCCGGGTCCGCCATGACTCCGACTTCCCTAACCCCATCCTTCGACTCGGCCAGCAGGCGGCCAACTTCAAGAAGCTCACATCAAACAGCGCGTTGACTCAGATCACCGCCTTCTCCAAGGCTATGGCGGCTAACCGCGACCGCGTCGAGGCGGAGCGTAAGGGCAAGGCCGCCGAGCTCAAGGAACGCCTCAACGCCACCGTGGCGACCCTGGGCAGCATCGAGCTTTCTTCTGTCAAAGCCATGCACGAGGATGAGGCCGCGCTGCGTCAGCGCGCACCAGCCGTACTGCAGCATCTCTACGACTGCCGGGACCTAAGGTCCATACCCGAGCTTGAGGCCTGCCTGCCGGCCCTTGAGTCCGTGGAGGGCTACCTGCGGGGCCTCTTCGAGGAGGGCGACTTCGATCGTCTTTCCCTCGTCGCCCGCGTCAACCGCGATGCAGTGCTCCTCGAGCTCCCCGGCACCGCCCGCGCCGTTCCCTGGGCTCTCTTCGAGCAAATGGACGCCGACGGTCTGAGGACCCTCTCGAGTCTTCTCCATGTCCACAGCGAACTGCGGATGCCTGTGTTCGGGTACCTATTCCGCGGTTCGGCCGTTCGTGACCTCGATCGCCAGCTCAACGCCCTTCCGGTCACCCAGCCGCTCACACTGACGACTGCGGCTGCAGACCTTGCCTCCGTCGCCCAGGCGGCCACGGCGCTCCGTATGAAGCTCGCCGCGGCCGGCTTTGAGTCGGAGTTCGACGCGGCCTACCGCGCGCTTGCCTTGGGCAAGCGCCCGCTACAAGTTGCCACCGACGCTCGGCGCTTGGTTCTTCTCCTTCGCAGCATTAATCCATCCATCCTCGACGCGCTGCTGGCAGACGAACGTGACGATTCGGGCCTTTGGCCCCTCGTCGTCCGTTTCCTGATCCACTGGGTGAAGACTCGGAACGCCTTCGAGTCCGTGCCCGTCATCGACTACGTTGGGGTGAAGACCCAGCTCGAACGCCTCAATACCTCGGTCCTGAATTCGCATGTCGATTCGCGGTTGCTCAGCTTCATGCAAAACAGCCGTGCGGACGCGAAGGCCCTCGCAACGGTGATCTCCGATCGGCAGAAGTTTCCGGAGGAAAAATTCGAGGCTCTGAAGGACTCCTTTCCCGTCATCATTGCCAACATCCGCGAGTATGCGGAGTTCATGCCCCTTGCCCCTGAGATGTTCGACGTCGTCGTCATCGACGAGGCCTCTCAGGTTTCCGTCGCTCAGGCTCTCCCTGCGCTGCTTCGCGCCAAGAAGGTCGTTGTGCTGGGCGACGAAAAGCAGTTTGGAAATGTCAAGGCGCTCAACTCGTCGATCGAAATCAACGAGAAGTATCGCGCCGAGCTCACCACCTACTTCCGGAGCAACGTGAGTGATGCCGCTGCGGATCTTGCTCGCCTTTCCATGTTCGACATCAAGCGTTCGATTCTGGAGTTCTGCAACAGCGCCGCTTCCTACACCATCATGCTTCGCGCCCACTTCCGCAGCTTCCCCGAGATCATCAGCTACTCCTCGTCGACTTTCTATAACGGTCTTCTCCAAGCCTTGAAGATCCGCGGTGTCCCGGTGGACGAGGTCATCCGGTTCGATGAGGTGGATGCCAGCATCGGCAAGGCCACGCGAGGCACCAACGAGGCCGAAGCCAACTTCATCAGCGAGCGCCTCCTTGAGCTGCTCGAGGAGGAGGAGCCGCCGACCGTGGGTGTGATCACGCCCTTCCGCGAGCAGCAGGTGCTTCTCTCGAAGCTGCTCTTCAACCATCCTCGTGGCGTGGACTTCGAAAAGAAGCTTAGGCTCCGTGTGTGGACCTTCGACACCTGCCAGGGTGACGAGCGCGACATCATCTTCTACAGCATGGTCGCGACACGGCAGCATGACGCCCTGAACTACGTCTTTCCGGTGCAGATGGCTGATGCGCAGCAAGCCGTTGAGGACAAGTTGAAAGCGCAGAGGCTCAATGTCGGCTTTAGTAGAGCCAAGCACACCATCTGGTTCGTGACTTCCAAGCCTGTCGGAGAGTTCAAGGGATCCATTGGCCAAGCGATGAGCCACTACTCCAACATCCTCGCTGACGCGGTGCGCCGCGCCGGCTCGGATGAGGTCGACCCCAACAGTCCAATGGAAGCAAAGGTCTTGGAGTGGTTCTATCAGACCCCGTTCTATCAGGCGAACATGGAGGCTATCGAAGTTTTCCCCCAGTTCGAGCTTGGTGCCTATCTGAAGCAGCTGGATCCGCTCTACCAGCACCCCGCTTGGCGCGTTGATTTTCTCATCATCTATCAGTCGGACAAGGGGCCTGTTCAGATCGTCATTGAGTACGACGGCCTTGAGTTCCACTTCAGTCAGCGGAAGAACATCAATGCCGGCAACTACGACCGTTATCTCAACGAAGCCGATGTCGAGAGGCAGCTTACGCTTGAGGGGTACGGCTACCGCTTCATGAGGTTGAATCGCTTCAATCTCGGCAACGATCCTGTCCAGACAATTTCGCAGCGGCTCTTCGACCTCGTCGAGCTCGCTCTTGGCGAGCCCGCATCGAACGCCGTCGACGCGGTTCAAGCGCAGGCCTCCGGCCTGGCCAGCAGGGATCTGAAGGCCTGCCCCAAGTGCGCCGAAATCAAGGATCAGGCGGCATTCTTCGATCCAGCCCTGAAAAGTGGCGCCGGTGGTTTCGGTCGCATCTGCATGTCCTGCAAGACCCCCTCTGCAGCGCCGTCGACATCCACCCCAAAGCGCCGATTCAAGCGCCGCTGGCGCTGATCACCCGGAGGACGCCTATGTCGGTCTTTCCCCGTTCGTCTGTCGAACCTGCTGCGCAGTTCACAATCCGCCAGCGCGCGATCGCGCAGCCAATGAGCTGGTGGGCCTTTGCCGCGGCGTCCTCGCCGATGGCGTTGTTTCCTCCCAGGAGGCCCGGTTCATCAAGGACTGGATCGAACGTAATGCCCATCTGGCTACCGACTACCCCTTGAACTACCTCTATCAGCGCCTCCACGTCGCACTCTCTGACGGCGTAATCGATCCCGAAGAGGAATCCGACCTTTTGGGCACGCTTACCGCCCTCGTCGGCGGTGAAACCTACGTCCAAGCCCGCGACCAGGTGATCGCGAGTCTGTCCTCTACACTCCCTCTCTGCTCCCCAGCGCCCGAGATCGCCTTCTCAGGTGCGCTCTTCGTGGTCACCGGCACATTCGCCTACGGTCCCCGGGCATCAGTGGTTGCCACCATCGAGCAGCGCGGCGGTGAGGTTCGCCCTAGCGTCACCAAAAAGACTGACTTCCTCGTTATTGGTGAGATCGGCTCCCAGGCGTGGAAGCACAGTTCGTACGGCCGCAAGATCGAGGCGGCGGTCATGATCCGTGATGCCGGTTCACCACTCCGCATCGTCGCCGATCCGCACTGGGCGTCCTTTATTGCGGGATAAATCGCCTTGCTTCGCCTCATGGTGGACCGCCCAACCTCCTGTAGACACTCAGTGGCTAGTTAGCGCATTTCGCTCCATATTGAGCACGCGGAGAAGGCTCTCCGCCAGCGCTTCGTCATCGCAATTCCCGCGATCGCTCATGCTCGGCCTAGTGGTCGAGCACCCTCATGGCCGCCCGGTCATACAAAATGGGTGCGCACCTCGTCAGCTTTTTTGAGCTCCTAGCCCCTAAAGCCTTTGTTCCTTGGATAAGGCCGAGGCGGACCAGGTCATCAGCCAGGACGTAAGGTGGCAGGGCACGCCGACTTGATGGGGCCAAGCTGAGAAGGGGCCCGCCGAACCGGCACAGGGGCGGTTGACCAATGCGCCTGTGCCCGTGAAGCGCGCCGGGAGGGTAGGGCGGCCGCGGCACACTGGCACCGCAAAGGCCTTGTCAGACCGCCGATCGTTAAAACGGAGCGCCACTCTGTCCCCAAGTTGACTGTTGACTCTAGGGCCTTCACGTCAGGCTTGTCCTGACAGTGACGTCTCCGTTTGCACCTGCCCAGGATGTGCCGCTCCATGCCTCGCCCCACGCTTCTGCGCCCCTGCTTCACCCCGCGGGATCGACTGCGCGGGCATGACGCCCGGAGCTTCGCGTGAGCCGCGCCGCCTCCCTGCAGCGTTTCGCGACGAGCGATCCGGGGAACCTGTCGCTCGTGCTGGACTGCGTCGACGCCCTGCTCGACGAGGGTCAGCCGTCCGCGGCGGCCGAGATGCTGGCCATGACGCGTCCGCATCACGCCGGCCAGCCTGGCTACGGATTTCGAGTGGCGCGCACGGCGCTTGCTGAAGGTCGCTACGCCGATGCCATCGCCGAGCTCGGCGCGCTCCTCGCTGCAGGTCATGGTGTCCCGGCGGTGATCCACGATCTCGCCTTCGCAGAGCTGTGCGCGGGCGACGCGGAGGGCGCGCTCGCGCGGATTCGTCCGCTGGCGGCCGGCAGCGGCAAGGACGCGACCTCCTCGCCTGAGAAGCCTTTACCCGCCGCGGCGCTGCTGGCCGCCCGCTGCCTGCACATGCTCGGCCGCCTGGACGAGGCGCAGGACGCCTTGGCGGCTGTGCTCTCCGACCGAGAGTCCGCGGGCCCGGTCGCTGCAGATGCGCTCGGGCTGCTGGCCCTGCTGCGCTTCGACGCGCAGCGCATCGACGCCGTGGTGGAGCCTGCGCGCGACGCCCTGGCGCTCGATCCTCAGCAGCATGAAGCGCTGCTGGCGCTGGGCACGCTGGCCCTGCTGCAGGGGCGCACGGCTGACGCCGAGCCCCTGTTCCTCCTGGCCCTGCAGCGCTTCCCCACCTCCGGCCGAGCCCTGAGTGGCGCGGGCCAAGCCTTCCTGGCCCGCGGCGAAATGGCGGCGGCCGAGGCGATGCTCGAGCGCGCGGTGCGCGCGCTGCCCGGCCATATCGGTACCTGGCATGCCTACGCGTGGTGCGCGCTACTCGCGGGCCGCCTCGACGAGGCGCAGCGCTGCTACGAATCCGCCCTCGCGCTGGATCGCACGTTCGGCGACACCCACGGCGGTTTCGCACTGGTGCACGCGCTGCGTGGCGAGGCGGCCGAGGCCGGCGAGGCGGCCAAGCGCAGCCTGCGCCTCGCACCCGGCAACGCGCTAGCGGTCTACGCCGAGTGCGTGCTGCTGGACGACGCGGGTCGCCAGGACGAGGCGGATCGCCGCCTGCAGGCGCTGCTCGGCCAGCTGCCTCAGGGCGCGCCCGCCGACATCCGGGCCTTCGCCACCGCGCTGCGCGCGCGTCTCGCCGGCCAGGCATGAGGCCAGCACGACCATGGACGCCGACGGCGCGCTGCGCCTGCTCTCCGAGACCCTCTACACGGCCCTGCTGGTAGCCGCGCCCGCTCTGGCGGTGATTCTGGTTGTGGGCCTGCTGATCTCGATCGTGCAGGTGGTCACCCAGATCCAGGAGATGACGCTCACCTTCGTGCCCAAGCTGGTGGCGCTGCTGGTGACCTTCATCCTGCTGGGTGGCTGGATGCTGGCGACGGTGGTCGAGTTCACCAGGCGCTTGATCAGTTCGGCGGCGGGGCTGTGAGCCGATGAACGAGCTCGAGCTCTTCGCCCAGCGCATCGCCTACGCAGGCGTCCGGCTGGCGCCGGTCATCGCGATGCCCGCGTTCTCGCCGCTGGCCTGGGCGCCGCAGACGGTGCGCATGGTGGTGCTGATGGCGGCGGCCCTGCCGATGGCCCTGCTGCCGGCGGTCGCACCGATGCCGGCCACCGAAGAGCCGTTGCGCTTCGTCCTGGCCCTCGCAGGGGAGGCCCTGGTGGGCGTCGTGGTGGGGCTGGCCGTGCTCGTGCCCCAGGCCGCCCTCGGATTCGCCGGCCGTGTGCTGGACATGCAGGCGGGCCTGAGCGCCGGCAGCGTGCTGAATCCGGGCGGCATGCAGGAGAGCGAGTCGCTGCTGGGCGCGGCGCTGATGATGGCCGCGACGGTCCTGTTCTTCCTGCTGGACCTCCACCACGAGCTGCTGGCCTTGCTGGTCGCCAGCGTCGATCTCATCCCGCTGGGCGCTGCCGGCATGGTGGTCTCGCGCGAGGCGCTGCTGCCACTGATGGGGGCGCAGTTCCTGCTGGCGTTCATGGTGGTGGCACCCGTGGTGCTGGGCCTGTTCGTGGTCGAGGTGGGCGTGGCCTACGCCACCCGCTCGATGCCGCAGGCCAACGTGTACTTCCTGTCGCTGCCGCTGAAGATCGCGCTGGCCATGGCGCTGCTGGCAATCAGCCTGCGCTGGGCGCCAATGCTGATGCAGCGGCTGTTCGAGGACGTGCTCGCGCGCGTCCCCGCCGTGCTGGGGGCCTGAGATGAGCCAGGGCGACCAGGACAAGACCGAAGAGCCGACCCAGCACCGCCTCGAGCAGGCGCGCGAGCGCGGCGAGATGGCGCGCAGCCCCGAGCTCTCGGGCGTGTTGGTGATGGTCGCCTTCGCCGCCGTGGCCGCGCTGACCGCGGGCTGGACGGCCGAGGCGCTGATGGGCGCCACCCGACGCCTGCTGGCGCTGGCTGGCAGCCAGCCCGTGCTCGGCGCGGGCGCCGCGGCGTGGATCGGCGAGGCCATCCGCCCGGTCGGGCAGTCGCTTCTCCCGCTGGTGATGGCGCTGCTCGTGGTGGGCGTGGCCGGCTCGGTGCTGCAGACCGGCCTGATCTTCACCACCCATCCCATCACCCCCGACGTGCAGCGCCTCAACCCGATGCGGGTCATCAAGAAGCTGTTCTCGATGCGCACGGTCTGGGAGCTGGGCAAGGTGCTGGTGAAGTGGCTGGCGCTGGCGGGCCTGGCCTGGATGGCCTGGGGCGGCGTGGACGCGATGGTGATGGCCGTGGCCACCAGCCCCGCGCTGGCGCTGCCCGAGCACCTGCACCACCTGTTCGTCCGGACCTCGCTGCTGGTGCTGGCCGTGCTCGTCGTGGCCGCGATCGTGGACCTGCTGTTTATGCGCCGTGAGCACCACCAGCAGATGCGCATGAGCCGCCGCGAGCTCAAGGACGAGATCAAGCAGCGCGAGGGCGATCCCGAGATGCGCTCGCGCCGCAAGCGCATGCAGCGCGACATGCTGAAGAAGGTCAAGGCGATCGGCCGCGTCGGCGACGCGGACGTCGTGCTGACCAATCCCACCCACTACGCGGTCGCCTTGCAGTATCGACCCGCCCGGATGCGCGCGCCGATCGTACTGGCGAAGGGCGCGGGCGCCATGGCGGCACTGATCCGCGCACAGGCCTCGCGTCACGGCGTGCCGATGACCCGCGATCCCGAACTGGCCCGCGCGCTGTACCGCGAGGTGGCGATCGACGCGCCGGTGCCCGAGGACCTCTACCGCCGGCTGGCGCCGGTGTACCGCTGGCTGATCGGGCTGCCCCGGCAAAGGATCCTGTCGTGAAGGCCCTGTGGACCGAATTCCTGGCCGGCCGCCGCGAGCTGGCGCTGGTGGCGGGCGTGATCGCCATCCTGGTGATCCTGTTCGCCCCCATCCCGCCGCAGCTGCTCGACGTGCTGCTGGTGCTCAACCTGAGCACCTCGCTGCTGATCCTGCTGATCACTTTCTACACCGTCACCCCGCTGAACTTCTCGACGTTCCCCTCGCTGCTGCTGATCGCCACGCTGTTCCGGCTGGCGCTCAACATCAGCTCCACCCGCCTGATCCTCGAGCACGGCTATGCCGGCGAAGTGATCGGTGCGATCGGCGAGCAGGTGGTCGGCGGCAACTACATCGTCGGCTTCGTGGTGTTCCTGATCCTGGTGGTGGTGCAGTACGTGGTGGTCACCAACGGCGCGCAGCGCGTGGCCGAGGTGGCGGCGCGCTTCACGCTGGACTCGATGCCCGGCAAGCAGATGGCCATCGACGCCGACATGAACATGGGGCTGATCGACGAGCACGAGGCGCGCCGGCGTCGCGCGCTGATCGAGAAGGAAGCCAACTTCTACGGCGCGATGGACGGCGCGACGAAGTTCGTCAAGGGCGACGCCATCGCCGGCATCGTGATCATCCTGATCAACATCGTCGGCGGCCTGGCGGTGGGCATGATCCAGCTCGGCATGGGCTGGACCGAGGCCGTGCAGCGCTTCACCCTGCTGACCGTGGGCGACGGCATCGTCACCCAGATCCCGTCGCTGGTGATCGCCGTGGCCACCGGCATCATCATCACGCGCGCGGCCACCGACGCCCAGCTGGGGCGCGAGATTTCCCGCCAGGTGCTGGGCATGCCGCGCACGCTCGGCATCGTGGCGTTCACCCTGGTGCTGATGCTGCTGATGCCCGGCATGCCGAAGTGGCCTGTCGCGCTGGTACTCGCGGGCACGGTGGCGCTGCTGGTGATGGCGCTGCGCAAGTCGGCGGAGGACGTGGCCAAGGACGTCGCGGAGGCCGAGGCCACCGCGCAGGGCCCGAAGGCGCCGCCTGCCGACGACATCCAGGCACTGCTCCGGATCGACCCACTGGAACTGCGGCTGGGTCGTGCGCTGCTCGAGGCCTTGGCGACGCCGGGGTTGGACGTGCGCGAGCGCGCGGATGCGTTGCGCCGCCAGTTCGCCCAGGACTGGGGCGTCGTCCTGCCGAAGCTGCAGGTCTCCGAGCTGATGGGCGCGGCCGGCGAGCGCTACGAGCTGTGGGTGCAGGGGCACCGCGCCGGCCATGGCGAGCTCGTGCCCGATGGCATCCTCGCGATCAACCCAGGCGGCCAGCGTCCCAAGCTCGACGGCCGCGAGACCCGCGATCCGGCCTTCGGGCTGCCGGCCCTGTGGATCACCCAGGACCAGCGCAGCTTCGCCCGCGGCGCCGGCTACACCTTGGTGGACGCCGAGACGGTGCTGATGACGCACCTGGGCGAGCTGTTCAAGCGCCACGCGCCCGAACTGCTGACCCGCGCCGAGGTCGAGAAGCTGGTCCAGCGCGTGCGGGCCACCCAGCCCTCGCTGGTGGACGAGCTGGTGCCCGGGGTGCTGTCGCTGAGCGACATCCAGAAGGTGCTGCAGCAGCTGCTGCGCGAGCAGGTCAGCCTGCGCGCGATGGACACGATCCTCGAGGTGCTGGTGGATGCCGGCAAGGGCCTGAAGGCCACCGACGACCTGGTGGAGCGCGTGCGCGAGCGCCTAGGCGCGGGCATCTGCCAGCGGCTGGCCGACGGCCAGGGCGAGCTCCATGTGCTGACTCTGGCCCCCGAGTTCGAGCGCCAGCTGCTCACCCAGCTGCGCGCCAGCGAGGGCCGCGGCGCGCTGATCAACGACCTCGCCCAGCTCGACGGCTTCCTCAAGGCCATGGCCAAGCAGGCCGACGCGATGATCGCCCGCAATCTCACTCCCGTGGTGCTGGCGCCCGCGCCGCTGCGGCGTTCGCTGCGCCAGCTGGTGGCGCGGTCCTTCCCCTACGTGTCGGTGGTGGGCGTCAACGAAGTTCCCACCTCCACCGTCGTGCGCACCTTCGGCAGCCTCCAACCCGCCGCCGCCGCGGCCTGAGCCTCTCGCGAACCGATCCCATGACCGACGCCATCACCTCGCTCACCCGCCAGCTCGGATTCGACATGCAGGCCCTCTCGGCCCTGAGCCAGAACGTGGCCAACGCCTCGACGCCGGGCTACCGCGCGGTCCGCGCGCTGCCCGCCTTCGACGCGCACCTCGGTGCTGCCGCCGAGGCCCGCCTGCACCACGACGCGAGCGAAGGCCGGCTGATGCCGACCGGGCGCGGCCTCGACCTCGCGCTGCGCGGCGAGGGCTACTTTGTGCTCGGCAGCGCCGAGGGCCTGGTGCTCACGCGCGCCGGCGAGTTCCGCCGCAACGCCGCCGGCCAGCTCGCCGACGCGCTCGACCGGCCTGTGCTTTCGCACGCGGGGGCCATCGACCTGCCGGAGGGCGCCGAGGTGGCCGTCGACGCCGATGGCCAGGTGCGCGTGGACGACGAGGTCATCGCCCGCCTGTTGATCCTCCAGCCCACCGCCACCAGCCGCCTCGAGCCCGCCGCGGGCGGCCAGCGCCTCGTCGGCGACGCGGTCGCGGCGACCGCGCGGGTAGAGCAGGGTGCGCTCGAGGGCGCGAACGTCGACGCGGCGCGCGAAATGATCGCGCTCGTCGAGCTCGGCCGCCACGCCGAGTCGCTGCAGCGCGCCATCTCCGCCTACGACCGCGTGCTCGACATCGGCATCAACCGCATCGGCGACGCCTGACCGCCCCACCTCGTTCCAACGCGCGCCCTCCCGAGGACCCACCATGCTCGACGCCCTGTACATCTCCGCCACCGGCCTTCGCGCCCAGCAGCAGCAGATCGACGTGATCTCCAACAACGTCGCCAACCTGCAGACGCCGGGCTTCAAGCGCTCGCGCATCGCGTTCGCCGAGATGGCGCTCACCCCGATGGCCGGCGAGGCCGAGGGCCTGCCCCAGGCCCAGGGCGCGGGCACTAGCGTGCTCGCGACTCTGCCGGTGATGGAGATGGGCGAGATGCGCATGACCCGCAACCCGCTGGATCTCGGCATCAACGGCGGCGGGTTCCTCGAGGTGGTGGACGCCAACGGCACGCTGTTCTACACCCGCGCCGGCCAGCTGCGCGTGGACGACGAGGGGCATCTGGCCATCGCCGGCGGCCAGCGCCTGGCGTCGGGCCTGCAGGTGCCGCCGGACGCCACCGGCCTGCGCATCAGCCCCGACGGCGTGGTGTTCGCCACGCTGGGCGGCGACACCGTCGAGACCGAGCTCGGCCGCATCGAGCTGGCCAGCTTCGCCGCGCCCGATGCGCTGCAGGCGGTGGGCGGGAACCTGTTCGCGGCCACCGCCGCCTCTGGCGAGGCCACCCTCGGCGCCCCGGGAGAGGCCGGCATGGGTCGCCTGCTGCAGGGCTTCCTCGAGATGGGCAACGTCGACCTGATCGACGAGATGAGCACCCTCGTGCTGGCCCAGCGCGCCTACCAGCTCAACGCCCGCGTGCTGCAGGCCAGCGACCAGATCCTCGAGACCATCAACAACCTGCGCCGCTGACCGATGCCTGCCCTCGCGCTCCTACTGGCCACGGCGCTCGCCGCCGCCGCGCCGCCGCACACCGCCGCCGACGTGGTCGGGGCGGCGGAGGCGTCGCTGCGCGCGCGCCTGCAGGCCGAGGGGTTCGAGGCGGAGCTCTCGGCGATGGGCACGCCGCGCCTGCCGCCGCCACCGGCCGGCGAGGTGGCGCTGGTGCCGGCGCCCGTGGCCGGTCGCTGGCCGCGCGAGCGCGTGGCGGTGCCGGTGGAGTACCGCGTGGACGGCGAGCGCGTGGCCCGCGTGGTGGTGTGGTTCTCGCTGCGCCTGCCGCGGCATGGCTGGGTGCTGGCGCGCGACCTGCCGCGCCACGCCCGTCCGGACGCCGCCGCGCTGGTGCTGGCCGACTACGACGCCGCGCGCCTCGGCCACGAGGGCGAGCCGCTGGCGCCCGGGGCGCTGGAGGGCCGCCGCCTGGCCGTCGCCCGCCGCGCGGGCGCGCCGCTGCGCGCCGCCGACCTCGAGCCGCTGCCCGACGTCGCGCGCGACGAGCCGGTGCTGGTGCGGATGGTCGCGGGGCGCGTCTCGCTGCAGGTGCCGGGCCGCGCGCTCGGCGAAGCACATATCGGCCAGCGCCTTCAGGTGCTGGTGGAGCACGGCGAAGGCCCGGTCGAGGGCGTCGTCACCGCGAAGGGAGTGGTGGATGTCGAACGTTGAGCACGCCCGCCGGGCCCTGCTGCTGGCCTGCCTGCTGGTCCCCTCCGCCGCCTGGGCCCAGGACGGGCGCGGCGACGGCAGCCTGATCGATCCCGACCGCTACCAGCCGCTGGCGGCCGACGTGCGCGCGCACCGCGAGGGCGACACCCTCACCGTGCTGGTGCTCGAGAGCACCCGCGCCAGCTCGCGCGCCGGCACCGAGGCGGCCGGCGAGGTGGGCGTGGACATCCGCCTGGCCGACCCGGCAAACACCTGGAGCGCCGGCGCCAACATCGGCGGCCGCAACCGCGGCGCCGGCGGCACCAGCCGCGAGGGCGAGGTGCGCGCCCAGCTCACCGTGCGCGTGGTGGGCCACGACGGCCCGCTGCTGCGCGTCTCCGGCGAGCAGCAGCTGCTGGTCAACGGCGAGTCCCAGCGCATCCGCCTCACCGGTCTGGTGCGTCCGCAGGACATCACCGCCGACAACACCGTGGTGTCGAGCCGGATCGCCGACGCCTCCATCGAATTCACGGGCGAGGGCGTGGTCTCGGAGGCCAGCCGCCGCAGCCTGCTCTACCGCCTGTTCAACTGGCTGAGGCTGATCTGATGCGCGCGACCCTCTCCCTGATCGCGGCCGGCGCGCTGGCGCTGCTGCTGGCCGCCTCGCCTCCCGCCGCCGCCCAGCAGGCCGCCGGCGTGCGCCTGAAGGACGTCGCCCGCGTCGCCGGCGTGCGCGACAACCCGCTCACCGGCTACGGCCTGGTGGTGGGCCTCGCCGGCACCGGTGACAGCCAGCGCTCCGAGGCCACCAAGCAGTCGATCGCCAACACCCTGCAGCGCTTCGGGGTGAACATCGGTGCCGAGGACCTGGCCAGCCGCAACGTCGCGGCGGTGATGGTGACCGGCACGCTGAACGCCTTCGCCGAGCCGGGCCAGGTGATCGACGTGCAGGTGGCGTCGCTGGGCGACGCGCGCAGCCTCTCGGGCGGCACGCTGATCGTGACCCCGCTGTACGGCCCGGACGAGCGCCTGTACGCGCTGGCGCAGGGCGCGATCTCGGTGGGCGGCTACCAGTTCGAGGCCCCCGGGCAGCTCGAGCAGCGCAACCATCCCACCGCCGGGCGCGTGCCCAACGGCGCCACCATCGAGCGTGCCGCGCCGCTGCTGGCCAGCGGCCCCGACGGCGGGCTCGACGTGCTGCTGGGCGAGCCCGACTTCACCTCGGCCGCGCGCATCGCCGAGGCGCTGCGCCGCGAGCTGGGCGTCGACGCCCGCGTCGTGCACGCCGGCAAGGTGCGGGTGGCCGCCGGGGACGTGGCCGAGGACGGCGCGATGGAGCTCATCGCCCGGCTCGAGAACACCATCGTGGTGCCCGACGGCCTGGCGCGCGTGGTCATCAACGAGCGCACCGGCACCATCGTCGCCGGCGGCGACGTGCGCCTGGGCGCGGTCAGCGTCTCGCACGGCAACCTGCGCGTGGAGATCCGCACCGAGTACCAGGTGTCGCAGCCCAACGGCCTGCTGATCGAGCCGGGCCCCGGCGTGCGCACCGCGGTGGTCCCGCAGCCGCAGCTGCGCGTCGAGGAGGAGGCCCCGCGCAGCGTGGGCGTGCCCGCCGGCGCCACCGTCGACGAGCTGGTGGACGCACTGTACGGCGTGCGCCTGTCCACCCGCGACGTCATCACCATCCTGCAGTCCGTGAAGGCCGCCGGCGCCCTGCACGGCGAGCTCGTCATCCAGTGATCGCCCCCATGCCCCCGCTCCCGAGGAAGTGCCATGCCCTTTGAGTCCGCCTCCCCCGTCGACATGGTCCGGCTGGGCCTCGACCTGGCGATGCGCCGCGCCGACGTGGCCGGCCGCAACATCGCGCTCGCCACCCAGCCCGGCGCGACCGCGCAGCGGCTGGACTTCGCCGCGACCGCTTCGCTGCTCGACGCCTCCCGCAACGGCCTGGTGGCCGGCGCCGACGTGGTCGCCGCGCTGCCCGCGCTCGACACCGGCCTGGCGGTGAGCCCCGACCTCGAGGTCGCCGAGATGGTGTCGGCCAGCACCGAGTTCCAGCAGCTCGCCGAGGGCCTCAACCGCCACTTCGGCCTGCTGCGCCTGGCCGTGGCGGCGAGGAGCTGAGCATGGCCATCGACAACGTCCTCGCGCTTCACCGCCAGGCGCTCGGCTTCGAGCGCGCCCGCCTCGAGGCGGTGGGCCACAACATCGCCATGGCCAACCAGCCGCTGGCCCCCGGCGCCAGCGCGCAGCTGCACCAGGTCTCGCCGCAGGCGTTCTTCGGCGTGCTGCAGGCCACGCCGGCCGACGCGTCCGGCGAGGCCGCCGGCCTGCTGCAGCGCGCGCCCGTCGGCACCCGCACCGTCCACGATCCCGGCCACCCCTGGGCCGACGCCGAGGGCCGGGTGCACTACCCGGCGATCGACATGGTCGAGCAGATGGGCACGCTGATGTCGGCGAGCCGCGCCTACGAGGCCAACGTCAAGTCGTTCAACACGCTGCGCCAGATGATCGTGAAGTCGCTCGAGATCGGGGGGCGCAACGCATGATCGAGCCGATCGCGGGGATCCAGGCCGGCCTCGGCCAGGGCATCGTCCAGCCGCTGGCGCCGATCGGCGCCGCCGGCGGCGTCGGGCCGGCGGGCGCGGCCCAGGGCATCGCCGGCAGCTTCCTCGGCGCCGTGCAGGGCGCGGTCGTCGACGTCGACGGCCGCATCGGACGCGCCGAGGGCCTGCTGCGCGCGGTCGCGGCCGGCGAGGACGTGCCCACCCATGAACTGATGATCGCCTTCGAAGAGGCGCGGCTGTCGCTGCAGACCGCCGTCGAAGTCCGCAACCGCCTCGTCGAGGCCTACCAGGACATGCTGCGGATGCAGCTGTGACGATGACCATGAATGCGTTCAACGAATGGCGCGCCGGGATGGCGCCCTCCAGCCTCGTCGGCCTCGCAGCCGGCGGCGTGCTGATCCTCGCGCTGGGCGCGGGCCTGCTGTGGTGGGCGATGCGCGAGGACTACGCGCCGCTGTTCAGTGACCTGGCCGATGCCGACGCCGCCGAGGTGGCCGCCGCGCTCGACGAGGCCGCGGTGCCGTATCGCATCAGCGACGACGGCCGCCTGATCGAGGTGCCGGCCGCGCAGGTGCACCGCACCCGCATGCGCCTGGTCGGTGATGGCGTGCCGAGCGGCGGTCACGTCGGGCTGGAGCTGTTCGACGAGTCGGACTTCGGCGTCACCGAGTTCGCCCAGCACGTGAACCTCCAGCGCGCGCTGCAGGGCGAGCTCGAGCGCACCATCGGCACGCTCGAGGGCGTCGAGGCGGTGCGCGTGCACCTCACCCTCAGCCGGAGCTCCGGCCTGCTGCGCGACCGCGATCCGTCGAAGGCGTCGGTGGCGCTGCGCGTCACGCCCGGCGCCAGTCTCGGCACCCGCCAGGTTCTGGGCATCCAGCGCCTGGTCGCCGCGGCGGTCGACGGCCTGCCGCCCGAGCAGGTGGTGGTGGTGGACCAGCAGGGCCAGTCGATCGGCGGCTCGGGCGCGGCCGGTGGCGGCCTCCAGCTGGCCTACCAGCTCGACGAACAGGCCGCGATCGAATCCCGGGTGCGCGCCCGCGTGGCCGACCTGCTGGCGCAGGGCTATCCCGCGGACGCGTGGCGGCTCGCCGTCGACGTGCAGTTGAACTTCGACAGCGTGCGCGAAGTGCGCGAGATGCCGGTGGCCACGGGCGCCGACGGCGCCTCGCTGGTGCTTCGCCAGCGCACCAACGCCACCCGGATGGGCGGCGGCAACGGCGTCGCCGCCGCGCCCGAGCGTGGCCAGGAGGGCGAGGACGTCGAGTACGCGCTCGGCCGCGACAGCGAGGAAGTCACCCGCGCGCCGGGCCGGATCGAGCGCATCACCGTGGCGCTGCTGCTGTCGACGCCGCTCGCCGAGGGCGAGGCCGAGCGCCTGCGCCAGCTGATCGAGGCCGCCGTGGGCCTGCGCGCGGAGCGCGGCGACCGGCTCGAGATCGTCAGCCTGGCCGGCGAGGTGCCCCGTGCGGCCGTGATGCCGGAGGGCGACGCCGTTTTCACCGACGAGGCCGATGGCGCCGAGGCGCCTGTGGACGCCGCGATCGCCCACGATGACGCCGAGCCTGCGACGCCGGCGGGCCTCCCGGCCGCCGCGCGGCGTGCGGAGCCCGCCCCATGGACCCTCCCCGGCGGCCTCTGGCCGTGGGCTGGCGGGCTGGGCATGGTGCTCCTGCTTGCCGTGCTCGCGATCGCGCTGCGCGGCGGAGACCGCCGCACGCGCCTGACCCCCGCCGAGCGCGATCAGGCCCTGCAGCGCGTGCGCGCCTGGCTCGACGCGTCCGGAGCGCAGCCGTGAGCACCCGCCACGCCGCCCTGCTGCTGGCGACGCTGCATCGCGCCGACCAGCGCTGGCTGCTGGGCCAGCTGCCGCGCGCCACCCGCTCGGCGCTCGCGCCGCTGCTGCGCGAGGCCGAGCGCCACGGACTCGCCCTCGACCACGCCAGCGTGGAGGAGGGCCTGGCCGAGGCCGACGGCCGCGCCGCGCTCGCGACCACGATCGATCTGCCTGTGGCCGCCCGTGCCGAGGCCCTGCGCGGCTGGGAGCCCGCGTGGGCCGCCGCGATGCTCGCCGCCTGTCCGCCCGAGGATCGCGAGGCCCTGCTGGCGCGCCTTGCGCCGACCGAAGCCGGCGTGCTCACCGCGCTGGTGGAGGGGCCCGAAGGCCAGCTGCCGGTCGCGCTGGCCCAGGCATTGGTGGCTGAATGGCGGCGCGTCGCCGGTGAACAGGAGGGCGGTGCGTGAGCAGGCTGACCCTCGCGCCCGACCAGTCGCTTCCCGCCCGCCGCCTGCAGGCGGGCGGGGGGAGTGCCCTCTCCGAGCAGGCTCCGGGTCCGGCGCCGGTCGAGGGCGATCCGCGCATCGATCACGCCGCCCGCCTGCAGGCCGAGCTCGAGCATCGCTTCGCCGAGGCGGAGCGCGCCGGCCGCGAGGCCGGCCTGGAGGCCGCCGAGGCCGCCCTCGAGGCCGAGCGCGCGCGCCGCGAGGAGGCGTTCGCCGAGCGCGAGGCCGCGCTGGCACGGCAGCTCGAGGAACAGCGTCGCGTCGCGAGCCGCGAGCTGCAGGCGCTGGCGATGCTGCATGAGGAGGTCCGCGAGGAGGCCGAGGGCGTCGCGCTGGCCGTGGCCTACGCGGCGTTGGCCAAGGTGCTGGGCCAGCGCGAGGCCGACGGCACCCTCGCGCCGGCGATCGTGGCGCAGGCGCTGCGCGAGTCCGGGGCGATGGTGCTGCGCGTGCGTGTCCCCGCGCGCAGCGCCCTGCCGCGCGACGTCGACGGCATCGAGCTTGTCGAGGACCCGGCCCTGCAGCCGGGCCAGCTGCGGCTCGAGACCCCCGCAGGGGAGATTGAGGCCGGCCTCGCCGTCCGCCTCGAGGCGATCGCCCAGGCGCTGCTGCAGTCCCTGGCCCGGGACCACGCATGAACGCCCTGCGCGAGCGCGCCCTGCACGCCATCGACGCCGCCGCCATGCGCGAGCGGCTGGGGCGCGTGCACGCCTTCAATGGCCTGGTCATCGAGGCCCACGGGCCGGACGCGCGGATCGGCGAGATGTGCGAGATCAGCCTCAAGGTCGGCGCACCGGTGCCCGCCGAGGTCGTTGGCTATCGCGACGGCCGCGTGCTGCTGATGCCCTATGGCGACCTGCGCGGCCTGTCGCTCGGCAGCCAGGTGCGCGCCACGGGCCGCACCCTGGGCATCCCGGTGGGCGAGGCCATGTGCGGGCGGGTGCTCGACGCGTTCGGCCAGCCGCTGGATGGCCGCGGCGCGTGGAAGGTCGAGGCCGAGTTCCCGCTGGTGCGCCCACCGATCAACCCCGTCGCGCGCGAACCGATCGACGAGGTGCTCGAGACGGGCATCCGCGCCATCGACGCGCTGCTGACCCTGGGGGTGGGCCAGCGCGTGGGCATCTTCGCCGGCAGCGGCGTGGGCAAGAGCACCCTGCTGGGCATGCTCGCGCGCCACGTCGAGGTGGACGTGGTGGTGGTGGCGATGATCGGCGAGCGCGGCCGCGAGGTGAACGACTTCCTGCGCGAGTCGCTGGGCGATGACGGCCTCTCGCGCGCTGTGGTGATGGTCGCCACCGCCGACCAGCCAGCGCTGGTGCGCACCCATGCGGTGCGCGCGGCGCACGCGGTGGCCGAGTTCTTCCGCGAGCGCGGCCGCTCGGTGCTGCTGATCCTCGACTCGATGACCCGCTTCGCGATGGCCCAGCGCGAGGTCGGCCTCGCGGTCGGCGAGCCGCCCACCTACCGCGGCTACACGCCCTCGGTGTTCGCCCAGCTGCCGCAGCTGCTCGAGCGCTGCGGCCGGATCGCCGGCAAGGGCAGCATCACCGCGATCTACAGCGTGCTCGTGGAAGGCGACGACATGAACGAACCGGTGACCGACCACATGCGCTCGATCCTCGATGGCCACATCGTGCTCAGCCGCTCGCTCGCCGCCCGCGCGCACCACCCGGCGATTGACGTCCTGCAGAGCGCGAGCCGCCTGATGGGCGCGGTCGCCGACGCGCCCGAGCGCGCGATGGCCGATGCCACGCGATCCATGCTGGCGACGTGGGAAGCCTCGCGAGACCTCGTCGAGATGGGCGCCTACCAGGCCGGGACGCACCCCGCGCTCGACAGCGCGCTGGCGGTGCTGCCCGCGGTCCAGCAGGTGCTGCGCCAGACCCCGGGCGAGCGTGACGCGCGCGCCGACACCCTGCGCGCGCTCGCCGCGGCGATGCAGCCGGAGGGCGTGCGATGAGCGCCGGGCAGGGCGGGGCCCTAGGCAAGGTGCTGCGGTTGGCGAAGGTGCGCGCGCGCGAGGCCGAGATGCAGGCGCTGCGCGCCGCGCACGCCCGCGCCGAGGCCGATCGCCGCGAACACGAGGCCCGCGACGCCCTGGACCGCCTCGATGGCGGTCGTCGCCTTGGCGAGGGGCAGCGTCTGGACCTCGGGCGCTACGAGCTCTCGCTGCACGTCCAGGCGGCCGGCGTCGATCGCCTGGTCGCCGCCACCGAGGCCAGCCATCGCGCGCAGGCCGACGAGCGCGAGGCGGGCTCGGTGCTCGCTGGCGCCCGCCGCTTCGAGGACCGCCTCGGCGAGCGGGTGGACGCCATGGCCGGCGAGGCCCTGCGCGCCCGCGAGCTGCGCGATCTCGATCGCCTCGCCGACCTTCGCCCCGTGCCGCAGGAGTCCACCCGATGATGCGCATCCTTCCCGGCGCGGTACCGCCGATGGCGTCCGCGCCCCGCGACCCGGCGTCCGGCACGCAGGCCGACTTCCTGGGCGCGCTGGGCCTCGCTGTCCGCAACCGTCCGGGCGAGGGCGACCGCGACCCCGCGACGCCCGCGTCTGGCGCCGCGGATGGATCCGTGGGCGTCCTCGCGCCGGGCATCCCGCTGGCGGGCCCGCACGCGCCGTCGGTCGATCGACGGACGCCCGCGTCCGACGGGTCGTCGCGCGACATCCCCGTGCCTCTTCCCGCGATCGGCGCGTCCCTGCACCCCATGCCTGATCCCGGGGCCCGGGCTCCGACGCATGGGCCCATCTCCGCGCTGGCGATGGCGGATGCAATCGGGACGCCAGCCGCTTTGCCTGCGCAGGGAGTCGGGCCTCTCGCCCGGCTTGCGGGGCCATCGCCGGGCGTCGACTCGATGCTGGGCGGACGACCGGGGGAGCCGCCGCTGCTTGCGATGCTCGCGACGGCTCCGACGGCCGCTCCCGCATCCGCGCTCATCGTCGCCCCGGCGATGGCGGCGCCCGGCGCGCCTGACGTGGCCACGGCGCCCGCGGGCCTGCCGTCGCTGCTCCTGCCGCAGGGGCTGCTTGCCCATGGCCGCCTGTCGTACCTGCAGCGCGGCGACGCGGCCGCGCCGCATGGCGCGTCGGCGCCCGCGACGGAGCGGGGGCGCGCCGCGGCCGGTGCAACGATCGCGGCGGGCGCGCCGACGGTGGCGTCGGGTGCCTTCGCGCTGCCGACGTCAGGGGCGGGCGCGCCCATCGCCCAAGCGCAGGCCCTGCGTGCGCAGGACGCCGCCCGGCGCGAGTCGCGCATCGGCGGCCCCGATGCGCCGCCGGCCCGCGAGGCCCTCGCGTCGTCGAGCTATGCGCGACGCGCGCTGCACACCCAGGTCGACGAGGACGGCAGCCTGCGCTGCTGGGCCCGCGACTACACCCTTTCCGAGCACGAGCGCGAGGGCCTCGCCCTCGGCCTCGTGGCTGAGGCCGCCAGCCGCGGCCAGTCGCTCCAGCGCGTCGTGATCAACGGCGTGCTGGCGTGGCAGCGTCCCCAGGACTGACCCATGACCATCGATGCGATCGGCAGCACCCTCAACAGCGGGCAGGCGGCGTCGGGCACGACGACCAGCACGATCACCCAGGACGAGTTCATCCGCCTGTTCCTGGCCCAGCTGCAGTTCCAGGACCCGCTCGAGCCGCTCGACAACCGCGAGTTCCTGGCCCAGCTCGCCCAGTTCTCGGGACTCGAGCAGAGCCGCCAGATCGGCCAGAGCGTCGACAACCTGCAGTTCATCGCGTCCGGCGGCCAGGCCCTGACCCTGCTCGACCGTCCGGTCGAGGTGACCACCGCCACCGGCGCGGTCACCGGGAACGTCATCGCCGTGCAGTTCACCACCGCGGGCCCGGAGCTCACCGTCCGCCCTGCCAGCGGCGACGTCCTCACCGGCGTGCGCCTGTCCCAGATCACCCTCGTCCAGCCCTGACCCGGAGACCACCATGTTCCAGTCGCTCTTCAACAGCCTCTCGGGGCTCTTCAGCTTCAGCCGCAGCCTGGACACCGTGTCCAACAACGTCTCGAACATGAACACGCCCGGCTTCCGTGGCAGCGACTCGTTCTTCGAGAACCTCATCGGCGGCCGCGGCTCCCGGATCGCGGGCGAGGGTCTGCGCACGTCTCAGGGCGACATCCGCCAGACCGGCAACAACAGCGACCTGGCGATCGAGGGCGCCGGCTTCTTCGTGCTGCGCGACGCCGAGGGCAACCTGCACTACACCCGCGCCGGCCAGTTCCGCTTCGACGAGGAGGGTCGCCTGGTCGACACCGTCACCCGCCACCAGGTGATGGCGATCGACGCCAGCGGCGCGCTCTCCCCGATCACCATCGAGAACGCGCGCACGCTGCCGGCCGTGGCCACCACGCGGGTCGACCTCGCGGGCAACCTCGCCAGCACCGCCACCACCCACACGATTCCCTCGATCCGCGTGTTCGACGCGCAGGGCAACCCCCAGGTGCTCAACGTGGTGTTCACCAACAACGGCGCGGTCACGCCGAACAGCTGGCTGGTGAGCATCCGCAACGAGGCGGGCGCCGTGGTCGGCAGCGGCGAGCTGCGCTTCGGCGCCGATGGCTCGCTGGTCGCCGGCTTCAGCAGTGTCACGGCCACCATCACCGCGCTCGGGCAGCCGCAGGCCATCACCTTCGACTTCGGCACGCCCGGCGTGCTCTCGGGCTCGACCCAGTTCCCGGGCATCCCGACCAGCCTCGGCGCGCGCCAGATCGACGGCAACGCGGTGCTGGGCCTGAGCAATCTCAGCTTCGACGCGCGCGGCGTGCTGAAGCTGACCTACAGCAACGGCGAGACCCGCGATGGCCAGCAGATCGCGCTGGCGTTCCTGAGCAACGAGTCCGACCTCAAGGCCGATGGCGGCCGCCTGTTCTCCGGCATCAACGTGCAGGGTCGCCAGCTCGGCCGTGCGCAGGAGGGGGCCTTCGGCCGCATCGCCGGCAGCAGCCTCGAGATGTCGAACATCGACCTGACCCAGGAGTTCGCGGACATGATCATCATCCAGCGCGGCTACCAGGCCAGCTCGCGGGTCATGTCGGTGACCAACGAGATGATCGAGAACCTCTACAACAGCACCCGGGGCGGCTGATGCCCGCGATCCGCCTGCATCCGGCCTCGAAGGCCCGGCGCGAGGCCGTGCTCGACGCCGTGCGCGAGGCCGCCTCGGCCTGGGAGCGTGCGTGGGCGCAGCGGCCCGGTGGCCTCGACGTGGTCCTGGCCGAGCCCGCTGCCGACCAGGGGGTCCTGCCCGCCGACGTCGCGTGCTTCGGCGCGGAGTCCGGCCAGGTCGCGCTGTGCGCCGATGCGCCGGCGCTCGCGCGCTGGCTGCTGCCGGCGAGCGCGAGCGCGCCGACCGGTGCGGCCGCTCGCGTCGTGGACGCGGCGCTGGCCGACCTCGCCGCGCGGCTGCTCGGCGTGCGCCAGGCTGAGCCGGCGGCGCTCGCGCCGAGGCGGTTCGCGCCGCGCGCCGGTGCGATCGAGGCCGTGGTGCGGACACCCGGCGCCAGCATCGCGGTGCGCCTCGACGGCATGCGCGCCCTCGGCCTGCATCCACGAGCCTCGAGTCCCACCCGCGCGACGCTCGCGCCGCGTTCGCAGGCCGTCGGCGGCCTGGTGGTCGGGGTGGAGTGCGTGCTGCCGCTGGGCAGGCTTCCACTGGCCGACATGCTCGGCCTTCGCCCCGGCGACGTCGTGGTCTCCCGCGCGGGCCTCGACGCAGCGCTCGAACTGCGCGCCGAGGGGCGCCGCGGCGCCGTGGCGGGTCGCCTCGCGCGCACCGGCGACGGCCGCAAGGCCTTCTGCGCCCTTCCCCCGTCCTCTTCCGCCCAGCCCTCCCCCGTGTCCGTCGATTCCAGGAATCCCGCCCCATGAGCCAGTCCCCCAAGGTCGAGCGCCTCGAGCTCGACCGCCTTGATGCCACGGCGGATGCCGCACGCAGCGCGACCGCGATCGACCTCGACCTGGTCGGCCACGTCGAGGTCGCCATCGACGTCCACGTCGGCTCGATGCAGCTGCCGCTCGCGCAGCTGATGTCGCTCAAGCCGGGCGACGTGGTTGCGATGCGCGAGGGCGTCGACGAGCCCGTCACCCTCACGCTCAACGGCAAGGCCGTCGCGCGCGGCGAGCTCGTCGCGGTCGACGACCAGTTCGGCGTGCACATCCTCGAGGTGCTGTGAGTGCCTGAGCCCGCACCGCGCGACGCCGCCACCGGCGAGGTCGCGGCCCCCATCCCCTTCCGCGAGGACGCGATCGCCGGCGCGCCCGACCTGGCGATGACGCTGGGCCTGCTGGCCCTGCTCGGGTTGGCCGCGCTGGTCGCGCTGCTCCGCGTGCCCGCGTTCGCCAAGCTGCGCGCCCGGCTCGGACTCGGCCCGGTCGCCGGTGCGCCTGCGGACGCGCCCGTTGTCGTGTCGCGGCGCCGCGTGAGCGCGGCCTCGAGCGTGATCGTCATCGCGCACGCCGGGCGCGAGTACCTGCTCGTCGAGTCCTCCCGCCACGTCAGCCTGTACCCCGTCGAGGCCCGGCCGCCCGGCGACGCGCGGGAGGGCCAGGCATGAGCCGTCGCCACGCGTGGCGTTGGCTGGCTGCCTGCGGCCTCGCGCTGGCCCCGGTGGTCGCGCTCGCCGCAGCGCCAGCCGCCGCCGACCCCCTGCAGGCCAGCCTCGCCCAGCTCGCCGACGGCGACTACACGCCGGCGGTGAAGTCGTTCGTGTTCCTCACCATGCTGTCGTTCGTCCCGGCGCTGATGGTCGGCATGACCGCCTTCACCCGGATCATCATCGTCCTGGCGATGGTGCGGCACGCCCTGGGCCTGCAGCAGACCCCGCCCAACAGCGTCCTGGTGACCCTGGCGATGTTCCTGACCCTGTTCACGATGGCGCCTGTGATCGAGCGGGTGAACACCGAGGCCCTGCAGCCCTACATCGCCCAGCAGGTAGAGGCGGGCAGCGCGCTGGAGCTGGGCTATGCGCCACTGCGCGAGTTCATGGTCCGGCAGACGCGCGAGAAGGACCTCGCCGCGGTGCTGGAGATGGCGGGCGCCCCGCCGCCTGAGCGCATCGAGGACATCCAGGCCCGCCACCTGGTGCCGGCGTTCATGCTCAGCGAGCTGCGCACCGCCTTCCAGATCAGCTTCGTCATCTTCCTGCCGTTCCTGCTGATCGACCTCGTGGTCGCGGCGATCCTGATGGCGCTCGGCATGATCATGGTGCCGCCGATCACGGTCAGCCTCCCGCTGAAGGTGCTGGTGTTCCTGCTCGTCGATGGCTGGCTGCTGATCTCGCAGGCCCTGCTCGGCAGTTTCTCGGGATAGCGCCGTGGATGCGCCGGGGCCCCGTGAGCGAGCGGAGGGTGGAGGTGGAGGCGCGTCGCCGTCGCCGCGCGACGACCTCGTGCTCGCGCACCTCGACTGGGCCAGGATGCTCGCCAAGCGCATCTTCATGCGCGTGCGGGCTCCCGCGCTGGAGTTCGGGGACTACGTCCAGGCCGCGACCCTCGGGCTGATGGAGGCCGCCCAGCGCTTCCGCCCCGAGCGGGGCGTGCCGTTCCAGGGCTACGCGCTGCGCCGCGTCCGCGGCGAAGTGTTCGACATGGTCCGCGGCTTCCTGCGCGATTCCCAGGCCAACGAGCGCCGGAGCGTCGCGGCCTTCGAGCGGCGCGAGTCGCTGGCCGAGGCGGGCGACGCCGATCCCCTGTCGGCGATGCTGGGCATCGTCGCCGGCCTCGGCCTCGGCCATCTCCTCGAGGCCCAGGCCATGCCGGTCCCGGAGGAGGCCACCTGTCCCGCCTACGGAGCCCTCGCCGAGCGCGATCGACGGCGTGCGCTGATGACGGCCCTCGAGACCCTGCCGGCCAGGGAGGCGCGGATCCTGCGCCTGCACTATCTCCACCACGTGCCGTTCCAGGACATCGCCGTGATGGAGGGGGTGACCCGGGGCCGGATTGCGCAGCTGCACCGCCGAGGCCTGGAGCGCATGCGCCCGGCGCTCGGGGCGCTCCGCCCGGAGTCCTGAGCGCGGGGCGTCCGACGACTCGTGCACCGAATCCCCTAAACCTCCGACGCGCCCCCCGCGACTGCGTGGTGATCGAGGCCCCTCCCACGTCCGGGGCTTCCCACGCAGGAGCGTTCAGTCATGGTCGCAGTGGTGTCCGGCAACGGCTTGGGTCTTTTCGATTCGTCCTTCGACCGCCTCGGCGTCGCGATGGGAGGCCGCGACCGGCTCGGTGCCGGCGCGGGCGCACATTTCGTCAACGCCGCCACCGGCAACCTCGTGCTGCAGGGACATGACGAAAGCCTGCTGGGGCGCGGCATGCCCCTGTCGCTGCTGCGCACCTACAACAGCCAGGGTCTGCAGGCCGGGGCCGACGGCTGGATGCACGGATTCGAGCAGACGCTGGTGTTCGAGGGCGCCTCCAAGAGCGCGCCGGTGGTCCGGGTGTTCCGGGGCGACGGCTCGAACACCGCCTTCCAGTGGGACGCCACGCGCGGCCTTTACGTCTCCACCGACGGCGCCGGCGCACATGACACCATCGAAGCCACCAACGGCGGCTGGGTGCTGGTCGAGGGCAGCACGCGCGGCGAGTCGCGCTTCGATGCCGAGGGCCGGCTGGTGTCGCTGCGCGACGGCCGCACGGGCACCACCGCCGCGATGGTCTACGCCAAGGACGGCAGCGGGCGGCTGGCCGAAGTGCAGATCGATGGCGGTGATGCCCTGGTGTTCGGCTATGACGGATCGGGCCGCCTCGCCAGGATCTCGACCCGTGAGGGCGGCGTGCTGCGCTCGCAGGTGCGCTACGACTACGACGCGCTGGGCCGCCTGACCCACGTGCATGCGGACCTGACCCCGGACGACGCGGGCGACGCCCGCTGGTCGACCACGCGCTACACCTACGAGGGCTCCAGCCTGCGGGTGCTGCGGATGGAGCAGGGCGACGGCACGGTCGCGTCCTACACCTGGCACGCGGACGGGCGGGTGCGCAGCGTGACCGTCGGCGACATCAACGACAACGACGGCGACGGCACCGGCCGCACCACGTTCTTCACCTACGACGCGGCGGGTCGCACCACCCACGTGGCGGACTCCGCGGGCCGCACCTGGTCCTACGAATGGAATGCCGATGGCCAGCTCGGCCGCGTGCTGGCCCCGGCGGTCGATGGCCAGCGGGCGGCCACGCGCTATGAGTACGACACCCAGGGCAACCTCTCCGCCGTCACCGATGCCGCGGGTCGCCGCACCGTGTTCGGCTATGACGCCTGGGGCAACCGCATCCTCGAGCGCGATGCCGCCGGCGGCACCGTGCAGCGCACCTTCGATGCCCGCCAGCAGGTGCTCGCCGAGACCCGCTTCACCGTCGCGGACCCCGACGGCGTCGGTCCCGGGCAGCCCTCCGGCGCCCTGACCACCCGCTACGTCTACGACACGCAGGCCCGGCTGCGCTTCATCATCGACGCCACCGGTGGCGTCCAGGAGATGCGCTACGCCAGCAGCGGCAGCGGGATCGGCCAGCTCGCGAGCACCCATGACTACACGGCGGCGCGCTACGCCATCGCCGGCCTGGCCGCGAACGCCGCGCCGGCGCTGGCGACGGTGGAGGGCTGGGCCTCCGGGCAGCGCGCGGCGTCCACGCGCGTAGACCTCGCCTACGACGTGGCGGGCCGCCTCGCCGGCCGGACCGCCTATGCGCGCGTCGACGCCAGCGGCGCCGGCATCTTCGACGCGGCCACCGAGGCCACCACCTACCTGTACGACGCCCAGGGGCTGCTGCGTCGCCAGGACACCCTGCGCGGCGAGAACCGCCAGGTCGTGGACCGCACCAGCTTCGCCTATGACGGCCTGGGTCGCCTGCTGTCCACCGTCGACGCCTCCGGCGCGATGACCACATATGCCTGGGACGACGCCGGGCGGCGCCTGGTGGTCACCACCGCCGGCGGCCTCGTGCGCACCGAGGTCCGCAACGCCGCCGGTGAACTGCTGACCACCACCGAATCCACGACCGGCGGCCTGCAGGGCCGCGTGATGCAGCACTACTACGACACCCAGGGCCGACTGGTCGCGGTGGAGGATGCGTCTGGCGGTCGCCACTACACCTTCCATGACGCCGCCGGCCGGGTGGTGGGCGAGGTCGATGCCACTGGCGCCTTCGTCGAGCGCGTCTACGACGCGGCCGGCCAGCTGGTGGAGCGCCGCGCCTACGACCGCAGCGTGACGACCGCCGGCTGGGTGGTCGGTGGCGCCGTCGTGCTGCCGACGCTCGCCAGCGTCCGCGCGGCGGCCACGGGCGACGCCGCGACGATCCGCCGGGTCACCTATTCCTATGACGGCGCCGGGCGCCTGGCGATCGAGCGCGACGCCGTGGGGCTGGAAACCCGCTACCGCTACGACGCGGCCGGCCGCCTGCTGCAGACCACCCAGGTCGATACCGCGGCCGCGGGGGCGCCGACGCGGACCACCCGGATCCTGCTGGATGCCGACGGCCGCCGCGTGGGCCAGCTCGACGCCGAGGGCTACCTGCAGGAGTGGACCTACGACGCCGCGGGCCGGATGGTGCTCTCGGTGCGCTACGCCACCCGATCGCCGGCCTCGGCGCTCGCGGAGGGCGACCTGGCCGCTCTGCGGCCCCAGGCGGCTGCCGGCGACAAGCGCGAGCGCTTCTTCTTCGATGGCCGCGGGCGCCAGATCGCCACCCTCGATGCCGAGGGCTACCTGGTCGAGTATCTGCACGACGATGCGGGTCGCCTGCGCACCGAGCGCGCCTACGCCCGGCGCCTGACCGGGCTGGCCGGCGGTGAGTCGCTGTCGAACCTGGTCGATGCCGCCTTGGGCGGTGGCGTGCGCGAGCTTCGCCACGCCCACGACGCGATGGGCCGACTCGCCACCTCGCTGGACCACGAGGGCACCACCACCCGCTACACCTACGACATCGCGGGCCGGCTGGTGCGCACCGAGCGCGCCGTCGGCACCAGCGAGATCCGCGAGAACCGGCTGCGCTACAACGCGCTGGGCCAGCTGATCGGTGAGCTCGACGCCATGGCGGCCACCCGGGTGCTGCCGGGCATGAGCGAGGCCCAGCTCGACCAGATCTACGCCCAGTGGGGCACGGTGCACCGCTACGACGCGCTCGGCAGGCGGGTGGAGTCGACCGATCCCGACGGGCACAAGACCTGGTACGTCCACGACGCGTCCGGGCGCCTCACCCACACCATCCGGGGCGTGGTCTCCGACGCCGGCGTGCTCAACGCGCTGGGCGAGGTCGAGCGCACCGACTACAACGCCTTCGGCGAGGCGGTGGCCAGCACCCGCTACGCGGGGCGGATCGCCACCAGCCAGCTCGCCACCCTGGCCCAGGCCCTGGCCGCGATCGCCAGCGCCGAGCAGGACGCCACGATCTCGCGCACCTACACCGCCCAGGGACGCGTCGCCACCGAGACGGGCCCGCTCGGGCACACCACGCGCTGGACCTACAGCGCCTTCGGCGACGTGCTCACCGAGACCCGGCCGCCGGCCGGCGAGCGCGCGCTGCTGATCGAGCACGGCTACGACCGCCGTGGCCTGCGCACTTCCACCGTGCTCGACCGCGCGGGCATCGAGGCGTCCGAGCTGCTCCAGCTCGACGCCTTCGGGCGCGTGCGCGTCCGCACCGATGCCCTGGGCGCCAGCACCACGTTCGCCTACGACCGGCTGGGTCGCCAGGTCAGCTCGACCCTCGTGGTCGGTGGCCGCGGCGAGGTCGTCTCCCAGGCCTATGACGCGTGGGGCCGGACCCTCGAGCAGGTCGACGCCATGGGGCGTCGCACCGAGTACCTCTACGACGATGCCCTGCGCACGGTCACGGTGCTGACGCCGGAAGGCGTCACCATGACCACCGAGCGCAACCGGCATGGCGAGACGGTGAGCCTCACCGACGCCGCCGGCCAGGCCACCCGCTACGAGTACAACGCCCGCGGCCAGGTCGTGGCCGTCACCGCCGCCGACCAGGGCCGCGAGGCGCGCACCTACGACGACCGCGGCCTGCTGCTGCGCGAGACCGACGCCAGCGGTCGCGCCGTCGAGTACCGCTACGACGCTCTCGGCCGCACCCTGCAGCGCATCGAGGACCCCGACGGCCTCGCGCTTGCCACCCGCTACCGCTACGACACCGCTGGCCGCCAGGTCGAGGTGCGCGACGCCAGCGGCCGCCTGACCCGCTTCACCTACGACCAGGCGGGCCAGCTCGTCGAGCAGGCGCTGGATCCGTCTGGCCTGAACCTGCGGACCCGCTTCACCTGGGATGCCGAGGGTCGCCAGCTGACGATGACCGAGGGCTTCGGCACCGCCGCGGCCCGCACCGTGGCCTACGGTTATGACGTGCTCGGCCGCCGCACCAGCGAAGTCGTCGCGCCTGGCGTGCTGGGCCTGACCACGCGCTACGAGTACGACGACGCCGGCCAGCTGCGGCGCAGCATCGATGCCGAGGGCCGCGCCACCCGCTACACCTACGACGAGGCCGGCCGCCTCGTGCACACCATCGACCCGGCCGGCACCGTCACCCGGCGCTGGTATGACGCGGTCGGGCGCGAGGTCGCCAGCCGCACCTATGCCGCCGTGAGCGTCGGTCCCAAGCTCGAGGCGCCCACCGTCGGCGACATCGACGCGCTGCTGCCGACGACGGCGTCCGCCGCCGACCCGGTCGGCTACCGGATCCATGACCGCGACGGCCGCCTGCGCTTCGCGATCGACGCCCTCGGCCACGTCACCGAGATCAGCTACGACGCGCTGGGCCGTGCGCACCAGCAGATCGCCTACGCGCTGCCGCTGGCGCTGTCCACGGCCGACCAGCAGGCCCTCCGCGCGGGCGAGCTGGCGCCCGACACCCTCGCCACCCGCCTCGCCGGGCAGGTGGCGACGGCCCGCGCGCGCTTCTCCATCTTCGACGCGGTCGGCCGGGTGCGCTTCGAGGTCGTCCGGCAGGATCTCGGCCAGGGCAGCGTCGGCGTGGTCACCGAGCGGCGCTATGACGCCGCGGGCCGCGTCGTCGCCAACATCGCCCATGCCACCACGGTGGCGTGGACGCCGTCGCTGGACACCGCGGCGCTGCAGCAGGCGATCACCGCCGCGGGCGGCAACGCCGCGTCGCAGCAGCGCGTGACGCGGATGCACCACGACGGCGTCGGCCGGGTGCGCTACACCGTCGACGATGCCGGCGTGGTGACCGCCGTCGAGTACGACGCGGCGGGCCGGATCGAGGCGACCCACGCCTACACCGCGCCGATCTCCAATCCTGCCGCAGCGGATGCCGCCGCGGTCGAGGCGGCCCTCGCCGGGCTGGGGCGCCGCACCACCCGCTACGAGTACGACAACGCAGGCCGCCAGACCGACGTGGTGGATGCGCTGGGCAGGCGCGAGCGCTTCGGCTATGACGCCAGCGGCAAGCGCACGTCCTACACCGATCGCAACAACGCCACCTGGAACTACCACTACGACGCCGCCGGCCGCCTCGAACACGAGGACTCCCCCGCCGTGGCCGTGGCCCGCTACGACGCAGCCGGGGTGCTGCGCGAGAGCGTCCTGCGCATTCGCACGACGATCGGCTACGACCGCGTCGGCAACGTCGTGGCGCGGACCGAGAACGCGGGCACCAGCGAGGCCCGCACCACCCGCTACGAGTACGACGCGCGCGGCCGCCAGGTGCGCACCGTGTTCCCGGACCCGGGCCGCTACGACCGCGCTACCGGCGCGCTGGTGGCCACCGGGCAGGCGCCTGCGGTCACCGTCACCTACGACGCCCTGGATCGAGCCGTGGTGCAGACCGAAACCCTCGGCCAGCACGCCTACCGGATGTTCGACGCCGCCGGCCGCCTCGTCTACGAGATCGACGAGGGTGGCTACGTCAGCCGGCACACCTACAACGCCTTCGGCGACCGCGAGGGCATGGTCCGCTACGCGCGGGCCATCACCGTCCCCGCCGGCGAGCGGGGCCTGCCCAAGGACGCGGCCTGGGTCGCGGCGCGCCTGGTGCCCGATGCCGGCGATCGCACCATCACCACCCGCTACGACGGTGCGGGTCGCCGCACCAGCGTCGAGGAGTCGGCCGTCACCTACGTCCGCGCGGACGGCTCCAGCGCGGTCGGTTCGCCGCGCACCGAGTTCCTCTACAACGTCCATGGCGAAGTGATCCGGGAGTCGGTGCTGCTGGAGGGCGCGCCCGGCCAGGCCAGCGCGCGCTGGGCCCATACCCACCGCGCCTATGACGAGCTCGGCCGCCTCGTGATGACGGTGGACGCCGAGGGCCACGTCACCGAGTTCGAGTACACCGCCAACGGCGAGCTCGCCCGCCAGGTCGAGTACGCGCGTGCGATCGCGGTGGAATCGGTGCTGCCCGGCGTGCGTCCTGCGCCGCCGCCCTCGGGCGACGCCCAGACGGGCTTCGACCGCATCCAGCGCTTCGAGCATGACGCCCTCGGGCGCGTGGTCTTCCAGCGCGTCGATCGCCGCTTCGAGAACACCGACGGCAGCAGCGGCGTGCGCGAGGTGCTCACCGAGCAGCGTTACGACGGCGAGGGTCGCGTGATCGAGCAGATCGTGGACGGCCAGCTCACCCGCACCGCCTACGACGCCCTCGGGCGCTCGGTGTCGCTGCGCGAGTCCGAGCGCGCGGTGCTGCGCGACGACGCGCAGGCCCTGCTGCAGGCCTCGCCCGGCCTCGACCTGGCCAGTGCCAGCCTTTATCGGCAGTCCTCGCCCTTCACCTCGATGCGCTACGACGCCTTCGGCAACGTGCTGGAGGTCCGGCGCTCGGCGACGGGCTGGCTGCAGGGCCAGGCCTCGCCGCCGGCCGCGGCCGCTGGCGACCAGGTGATGAGCTACCGCCTCGACTGGCAGGGGCGCGTGGTGGCCGAGCGCAATGCCGCCGGCATCGCGCAGTTCCACGAGTACGACGCGGCCGATCGCCGCACCCTGACCACCTACCAGCTGGCGGGTGCGGGCGACACCGTCGCGAATGCCGGCGCCTGGGTGGAGTCGCGCGCGAGCTACGACGCGCTCGGCCGCCAGGAGCGCGTCGAGGTGTCGAGGCGTCTGTCGAACGGCACGGTGGAGTTCGACCAGGTCGTCAGCGCCGAGCACAACGCCTTCGGCGAGATCGTCTACCGCGGTGATGGACGTCCGCGCGGGACGCCCGCCGCGGGCGCCACCTACGTGTACGACGGCGCGGGTCGCCTGGTGTCCAGCAACGCCGAGGGCGGCTCCTGGCGCAACTACGGCTACGACCTGGCGGGTCGCCAGCGCACCCGGGAGGTGTGGGTCAACGTGGGCGCGGGGCAGCGCCAGATTGTCCTCGCCCAGGACCTCGACCGCCTCGGCCGCACGCTGCGCGAGGAGCTCGCGCCGCACGCCGACATCAATGGGCCGAGGGCCTCGGTGCTCCGGCGCTTCGACCGATGGGGCAACGTGGTGCTGCTGGTCGACGCGCGCGGCTACGAGACGCGCTTCGCTTACAACGAGGACAACCAGGTCGTCCGCGAGACCAAGCCGCTGGTGAAGGTGCTGGGCGAGGACGGCGTGGAGTCCTGGCAGCGGCCGGAGCAGCGCTGGTACTACGACGCGCTCGGGCGCCTGGTCGGCACGCGCGACGCCAACGGCAACGTGCGGCGCATGACCCACGATGCCGCCGGTCGCGCCACCATCGCGTTCGACGCCTACGGCAACCCCACCCGCACCGCCTATGACGCGCTGGGGCAGGCACGCCTGACCCAGGACGCCCGCGGCTACATCACCTTCCGCGACTTCGACGCCGTGGGCCGGGTCGTCGGCCACGGCGACCTGGTGGCCACGGCGTCGGGCACCAGCCGCCGCCGGACCGTGCTCGAGAGCTACCAGCTCAACCAGAACGGCGATCGCATCGGCGTCACCAACGCGCTGTCGCAGACCCACCGTTACGTCTACGACAGCCGCGGACTGGTGCTGCGCAGCCAGACCGCCGCCGGCGTCGTGATGACCCAGGCCTACGACAGCCAGGGCCAGCGCACCCGCGAGACCAACGGCCTGCGCGCCCTCACCGCGTCCTCGCTGGTCGATCGCGACGGCGAGACCGTGTGGCGCGACGAGCAGACCTGGGACTTCGACTACTTCGGTCGCCTCATCGACCACAACGACCTCGCCGGCCGCGACTACGACTACACCTACGATCCCCAGTCGGGCCAGCGCCTCCGCGAGACCACCCAGCTGGCCGGCGCCGCATCGCTCGACCGCAGCACCAGCTGGTACGCCAACGGCCGCGTCGCCCAGATCGTCGAGGGCGCCAACCGATTCCGCTACGAGTACGACGCCGCGGGCAACCGCACCCTCGAGGAGTCCGCCACCCGCGACGGCATCGGCACCGAGGTCCGGATCCGCACCCAGTCCTACTACGACAGCCACAACCGCTTGGTGCGGGTGGTGCAGGACGACCTGGTGACGGGCAAGCGCGTCTTCGACCTGTCCTATGACTACGACGCGGTGGGCAACCGTCGCCGGGTGGTGGCCCAGACGGGCTATGGCACCGGCACCTCGCCGATTCCCGTGGCCTACCGCGCGCCCGAGGTCATCGCCGTGCCGGAGGGCCGCACCCTGCGCGCCGGGCGACCCGCCGAGTTCCGCATCCGCCTCACCGACGTCTTCCTCGACCCCGAGTACGACGTGCTGCAGATCGGTGTGGCCCAGATCGTCGGCGGCCAGGCGTCGGGGCTCCCGGCCTGGTTGTCGCATGCGATCGATCCGGCCACCGGCGAGCTCGTGTTCACCGCCGGCCCGGGCTCCAGCGCCGCGCTCGGCCAGCAGCTCACGCTGCGCCTCACCGCCACCGACAGCGCCCAGCAGAGCGCCTCGGTCGAGTTCTCGCTGCGCGTGGTCTTCAACTCGGCGCCCCAGTCGAGCCAGCAGGGCCCCGCCCAGTTCGTGGTGAAGACCGGCCGACCGTTCACCGCCGAGTTCCCGGCGGAGCTGTACTTCCGCGACCTCGACGTGGGCGATCGACTGCGCATCGACGTGCTGGCGGTGTTCCCGCCGGCGCCGTGGCTGTCGATCGACAACGACAACACCTCCGTCGCCCGCATCTCCGGCACGCCGTCCGCGGCCCAGGCGGGCACCTACACCGTGACGCTGCGCGCGCGTGACGAGGAGGGCGATGGTGCCACCCGCACCGTCACGCTCAACGTCCGCGCGAACGGTGCCCCGACGGTCGTGGCGACCCCGCCCGCCCAGGAGGCGACCCTCGAGCGCGCCTACGAGCTGGCGATGCCGCTGTCGTCGCTGTTCGTCGACCCCGATGGCGACGCCATGCAGGTCACGGCCAGCCTCGAGGACGGCTCGGCCCTGCCGGCGTGGCTGGCGTTCCAGTTCCTCAATGATCGCGCCGACCCGCTGCTGCGCCTCGGTGGCCGCGTGCCGGCCGACGAGGTGGCGGGGCGGACCTACCGGATCCGCCTGCTGGCGACCGACAGCGATGGCGCCTCGCGCTCGGTGGTCGTGTCGCTCGCCCTGTTCGCCAACCGCGCGCCCGTGGTCGTCGCCACGCCGGTGGTGCCGGCCCCGCGGGTCAATGTCGACTACCGGGTGGAGCTCCCGATCAGCTCGCTCTTCCGGGATCCCGACGGTGATGCGTTGCTGCTCGACCTGCTGCATCCCGGTGGCTTCGCGGCCACCGGCTGGCTGCGCATGACCGTCGACCAGGCCGCAGGCACGATCGTGCTGGCGGGCCGTCCCACCAGCAACGCCAACCACGCCGGCGCGAGAACGGTGGAGATCCGCGCCCGCGACGCCGACGGGCTGCAGGTGCTGCTTCCGCTCACGCTGCAGGTGCGCGGCGATACCGCGCCGACGTTCCCGATGGCCCCGCCCGATCGCAACATCGGTACGGGCCGGAGCTTCTCGTTCGCGATCCCGGCCGCGACCGACGCGGACGGCGACACACTGACCTACCGCGCCCAGATGGTGGTCCGCGAGCGTGCCGAGACGGTGCCGCCGACCTGGGTCGACACCTACGTGCCGCTGCCCAGCTGGCTGCAGTTCAACAGCGCCACCCGGACCTTCAGCGGCGTGGCGCCGCTGCAGACCACGGCCGAGCCCATTCGCATCCGCGTGCGGGCCTTGGACGGCATCAACGAAGCGGAGGCGGGCTTCACGATCTCCATCGTGCAGGCCGCCAACTCGGGACCGGTAGCCGAGTTCCCGCTGGCGCCGCGCGCCGCGCTCGAGGGCTCCAGTGTCTCCTGGGCGCTGCCTGAAGGGGCATTCAGCGACCCTGATGGTGATCCGCTGGCCTACTCGGCGCAGGTGCTGATGCCTGCGCACCGCCGCCTGCAGTGGGTCAACGGCGTCCAGATGCCGGTCGACGTGCCGGCGCAGTGGGTGGCCCTGTCCACCGCCGGCCTGTCCATCAACGCGTCCACGGGCGCGATCAGCGGCGCCGTCCGCGGCCTCGAGTTCGAGGATGCGGGCCAGCCGGCCTTCAGCGGAAGCCTGCTGATCCAGGTGCGTGCGGCCGACACGGCCGGCCTGGCGGCGTTCTCGGTGTTCACCGCGACGGTCGACCTGCGTCCGCGCGGGCCGACGTCGTCCTCGCACACCATCGCCATCGGCGAGACCTTCAGCTATCGCATCCCAGGATTCGTTGATCCCGAGGGCGGCGCGCTCGCCTTCTCGGCCCGCCTGCAGGGTGGCGGCCCCCTGCCGTCCTGGCTCGCCCTCAGCGCCGACGGCGTGCTGACCGGGCGGGCCACCGTCCCGGGCACGGTCGTCATCGAGCTGACCGTCACCGACGCCTCCGGACTGACCAGCACCAGCCTGCTTACCCTCGTGGCGGCCAATCAGCCGCCGGTCTACGCCGGCGGGCTCTCGCCGCAGGCGGCGACGCCCGGCCAGGCCTTCAGCTATCAGGTTCCTGCGGGGGCGTTCACCGACCCGAATGGCGATCCGCTGACCTACACCGCGACGCTCTCCGGCGGCGCGGCGCTGCCGGGGTGGCTGTCGTTCAACGCGGGCACGCGGACCTTCAGCGGTACGCCCGGCGTGGCAGGCAGCTGGACGGTTCAGGTGAGCGCGAGCGACGGCGCGAGCAGCGCCAGCGGCACGTTCACGATCACGGTCAGCAACAGTGCGCCGGTGAACGCCGTAGCGCTGCCCAACCGCTCCGGCGGCCAGGGCGTGGCGGTGGCCTGGGACCTGCCGGCGGGGGCGTTCACCGACCCCAACGGCGATCCGCTGAGCTATGCGCTCGAGGTGGAGCGTCCGGGCTACTGGGAGTACTACGAGATCCGTCCGGGCGAGCCGGACGCGCGCTGGGTGCCGGCGGCGTGGGAAGCCGCGTCGTCGGTGGGCCTGGCGGTGAACGCGACGACGGGCCGGATCACCGGAACGCCGGGCCTGATGTGGGTGCCCAATGGCTCGGAGGGCGGATACGACACGGTGAGCACCTACCGCATGCGGGTGGTGGCGCGCGATCCGGCTGGCGCGAGCGCACAGGGCGTATTCACCGTGGGCCTGAACCGGCCGCCGGTGGGCCCGGCGACGCTGTCGCAGATGGTCGGAGTGAACGCGAACTTCAGCGTGCAGCTCTACGGCTTCAGCGATCCGGACGGCCAGGCGCTGACGTGGTCGGCGGTGGGTCTGCCGTCGGGCGTGAGCCTGAGCCCGTCGGGCGTGCTGAGCGGCCGCCTGACGACGCCGGGCAACCGCACGTTCACGGTGACGGTGACCGACACGGGCGGCCTGACGGCCAGCGCGACGATGACGCTGACCACGGGCAACACGGCGCCGACGTACGTGGGCGGTCTGCCGTCGAGCCTCGCGCCGGCCTTTGGCGCGCCTTTCAGCTGGCAGGTGCCGGCCGGCGCATTCTCGGATCCGAACGGCGATCCGCTGACCTACTCGATGAACCAGCTGGTGGAGACCCCGATCTGGGATCAGGAGACCGGGCAGTGGTGGACCTACGTCGAGGAGCGTCCTCTGCCGGCATGGCTGAGCTTCAACGCCTCGACGCGGACGCTGACGGGCACGCCGCCGGACATGACGACGCTGCGGCTGCAGGTGATCGCGAGTGACCCGGCGGGGCTGTCGACGTCGCGCGAGGTGCTGCTGGCACCGTCGAACGGCGCGCCGGTGGTGGTGACGCCGCCGTCGAACCAGAGCGCGACGCGCGGGGCCTCGTACAGCTGGCAGGTGCCGGCGGACACGTTCGCGGATGGCGATGGCGATCCGCTGACGTGGTCGGCAACGAACCTGCCCCCGGGCCTGACGTTCTCGCCGTCGACGCGCGTGATCTCGGGCGTGCCGACGACGCAGGGCAGCTGGACGGTCACGCTGTCGGTGTCCGACGGCCGCGGTGGCACGGCGTCCACGACGTTCACCCTGTCGGTGGGCGCGCCGGCCAACCAGGCGCCGGTGGTGGTGACGCCGCCGCCCAACCGGACCGCGACCCAGGGCAGCTTCTTCAGCTGGCAGGTGCCGGCGGACACGTTCGCGGATGGCGATGGCGATCCGCTGACGTGGTCGGCAACGAACCTGCCCCCGGGCCTGACGTTCTCGCCGTCGACGCGCGTGATCTCGGGCGTGCCGACGACGCAGGGCAGCTGGACGGTCACGCTGTCGGTGTCCGACGGCCGCGGTGGCACGGCCTCAGCGTCGTTCACCCTGACGGTCGGGGCCGCGGCCAACCAGCAGCCGGTGGTGGTGACGCCGCCGCCGGCGCAGTCGGCCACGGTTGGCCAGCCTTGGAGCTGGACGCTTCCGGCTGGCACGTTCGGCGATCCCGACGGCGACGCCCTGACGTACACGGCGTCGGGCATGCCGGTGTGGATGAGCTTCAACGGCTCCACCCGCGCCTTCGGCGGCACGCCGACGGTGGCGGGCACCTCGACCGTCACCGTGACCGCCAGCGATGGCCGCGGAGGCAGCGTCAGCACCACGTTCACCGTGACCGTGGCCGCTGCGCCGACCGACCGTCCGCCGGTGGTCGTCAACCCCTGGGGGACCTTCGGGGCCACCGTCGGTGACTACCTCGACTTCACCATCGCGGGCATCTTCAGCGATCCCGACGGACAAACGCTGACCTTTGGCCAGTCCGGCAAGCCCGGCTGGCTGACGTTCACGCCTGCGACCGGTCGCTTCCACGGCACGGTGCCGCAGTTCGCCGCGTGGCGCTCGTTCTACGTGACGATCACCGCGACCGATCCCGGCGGACTCTCCGCGAGCAGCGCGTTCGAGATCTACGTCGAAGGCGACGGCGATATCCCGCGCTTCCTCCAGCGGGTGGGCGGCGGCGAGGTCGTCGCGGCTGCCCCCGCCGCTCCGGTGGAGCAGCAGGCGCCGGCGCTGGCCTCCAAGCGCCAGGTCTTCACGCTGGCCTCCACTGCCGCGCCGGCGGCGGCGCCGGCATCGAAGCTCGAGCGCAGCGTGATCGTCGAGCCGCTCCCCATGCCGGCACCGGCCGTGCGCGACTGGGAAGAGATCACGCCGATCGATCCCGTCACGCCGATCGAGCCCGCGTCCGGCACGACCGTGCGCCGCACAGAGAGCTGGTTCACCTACGACCGTGAGAACCGGGTGCAGGTCTCCAACGGCCAGCTGCGCAACGGCCAGATCGTGGTCGAGCAGGGTGACTACCGCTCGTTCGCGCTGTCCTACGACGCGGTCGGCAACCAGATCGCCAAGCAGAGCTGGGTGCAGACCGCGGCCAACACGTGGACCCTGCAGGTCACGCAGTCGACCTACACGCTGCGCGGCGAGCTGCAGTCGGTGTTCGAGCCCCGCGCCATCGACGCCACCACCGTCGGCGTCAGCGAAGCCCGCACCTACGACGATGCGGGCCGCCTGATCGAGCGCCGAAGCTACTTCGGCTCGCAGGTCAACTTCCAGTACGTGGATCGCGAAGGCACCAGCTATTCGATCAACGTCGGGGGCTGGCTCGAGTCGGCCGAGACCTACGCCTACGACGCAGATGGGCGCCTGCTTCGACAGGTCTCGATGTCCCGACCCGAGGAGACCGTGCGCCGCTATCCGGTGGGTTCCAGCACCCCGGTGGACATCCCGGTCTGGCTGGTGGGGCGCGGCGAGGACTGGGGCAACGCGGCCGACCAGCGCACCGACTTGGCCGTGCTCACCCGGCGTGCCACGGTGAGCTACGAGGCGAGTGCCACCACGGGCTATGACGCGGCGGGCCGCGTCCGCGGCTACACCTACACCGCGCCGGGCTACACCCACACCTACCGCTACGAGTACGAGGCCCGCGACAGCTATCTCGAGAAGCGGGTGTCGGGCACTAGCAGCGATACCCGCTACAAGCCGGCCTCGACCACGCTGAGCTACGACGCGGCGGGTCGGCAGATGCTGCTGCGCGAGCGCATCGAGTACGGCGATGTGAAGGACCAGCTGCGCGCGTTCGCCTACAACGGCGACGGCCAGATCCTCACTCGCCGCGACGGCAGCATCGATCGCAACACGGTGATCAACGACGGGCAGCAGCTGATGCCGCCGGGCTTCGACCAGGGCAGCGGCGAAGTGGCGTTGATGAACAACCATGCGTTCATCTACGCCGCAGGCCAGCAGGTGGCCAGCCTTGATCACGCCGGAAAGATCGACGTGCTCAGCCGCCTCACCGGCTTCAGCAACAGCAACGCGGGCCGCGGCCAGGTCCAGGTGCTGGCGGGCGAGACCCTGCAGGGCGTGGCGCAGCGCGTCTACGGCAACGCGAGCCTGTGGTACATCCTCGCGGCGGCCAACGGACTCACCGGGCCCGAGGACGCGCCGCCGGCCGGCACCACGCTGACCGTTCCCGAGGTCCGCACCAACCGCAACGACGCGGGCACCTTCAAGCCCTACAGCGCTAGCGAGATCACCGGGCCGACCGCGCCGGGGATCCCGTTCATCCCGCCGCCGCCGAAGGCGGGCTGCAACCCGCTGCAGATCATCATGATCGTGGTGGCGGTGGTGGTGACGATCTACACCGCGGGCGCGGCGGCCAGCTCGATGGGCCTGACCACGGCGGGTGCCGGTGCGGGCGCTGGCACCGCTGCCGCGGGTACGGCAGCGGCGGGCACCGCGACGGCGGCGACCGCCACGGCTACGGCCGCGACCGCCGCTGGCGTATCGGGTGGCGCGGTGCTGGCGGGTGGCGCCGGCCTGACCGCGGTCGCCGGCAGCTTCGCCGCGACGGCCGGCATTGGCCTGACCTCGGCGATCGCGGCAGGTGCAGGCGCCTTCGTCGGGTCGGTGGCCTCGCAGCTGGTCGGTAAGGCGCTGGGCGTCGTCGACAGCTTCAGCCTCCGGGGCGCCGTGGCGAGCGGTCTGACCGCCGGCTTCACCGCCGGGCTCGGCGCGGCATTTGGCGGCGGTGCAGCGCGGCTGGTCGCCGATGGCCGCTGGGGTGCCGCGGCTGCGCAGGGTGCGCTGGCCGGCGTTGGCAGCTATGCGGCGAACCGTATCGCCGGACAGCAGGCGAGCTTCAGCTGGCGCGCGGTGGCGGCGTCCGCCGTCTCCGCGGTCGCCAACGGCGCGCTCTCCAACGAGCTCTCGCCCGTGCTGGGCCGGATCCCGGATGCGAGCGGCATCGTCGGCGGGACCCTCGGCAACATGGCGGGCAGCATCGTGAGCCTGCACGTCCGCCGCCAGTTCGGCTTCGATGATCCCGTCAACTACGGATCGATCGCGGTCGACGCCTTCGGCAACGCCTTGGGCTCCGCGGTGGTCGAGGGCATCGAAACGGCCAAGGCCGAGCGCGCCGCCCTTGCGGGCCTCGCACCTGGCCAGGTCGAGGCCTACCGCGCCGCCCGTTCGGCTGGCCTGTCGCATGTGTCCGCGCTGGCGGCTGCAGTCGCCGGTGAGGTCCTCGCGGGAGAGAACGCCGGGGCCGCTGGCTTCGCCAAGGTCGGGCTGCAGGTGGACGAGGATGGCAACGTCCTCGAGTCGCCCCTGCTGGCCGTGGTCGATGAGCGCTATCGCCAGCTGGCCAAGGACAACCGCTTGCTGGCCAATGCCCTGGAGGATCCGGTCAAGTCGGCTGAACTGCTCCGGGAGCACAGGGAAAATGGCGACCAGTCCCTGCTGGGCGCGATCTTCACGGAGATGCCCGTCTTTGGCCCCCTCGCGCGGACGCTCGGCTTTGGCACCGGCTACTCGGCCGAGGACATGGCCGCCAGCCTGCGCATGCGGGCGGATCGGTTGGATGCCAGCGCGAGTTACCTCGAGCGAGTCATCCGCGCGGGTACCGATACGCCCCTCGACCGGGCCTTGGCGACCGGAGACCTTCGTGGCTTGACGGGCCAGCAGGCGACAGTCGCGATCGACCTGTCCATGCGGGCCGGGCTGATCACGCCGGCGGAGGGCAATGCCCTGTTCGCCCAGCACACCGTGCCTGGGCGTATCCGCGAGGTCGCGACCGACTTCAATCCAGTCCAGTCCGGCTATGAGGTCCTGATCGGCGGCGCGGCGGCAGCGGTGGGGCTGTACGCCTCGATGACCAGCCTGCAGCCTGTCATCGACAGGATGTCGAGCTTCCAGTTCGACGCCGGCACGGACAATCCGTTCTCGGTTCCGGGCTTCGCCACGCTGGTCGAGGAGGGCATGGGCATCGCGATGCGTGCCGAGCGTTCTCTCGTCGCGATGGGCGCGACGGCTGGTAATGCCCTGCTGCGACGCTTCAAGCTGGTCGCCGGCAAGACGATCGAAAGGTTCGAGGGCCGTCTTTCCGCCATCCGTGGCAACGAGGGTGAGCTCGCGTTCGACCTCCTGTTCTCGCCGATGGTCAAGGCCGACGGTACGGGTCTCTTCAAACGATCGCTCGAGTTCAAGTACGGCCGGAACGGAGGCATTGATCGGACGCTGGAGACCAATGCCGGCAAATTCATCGACTTCGAGTTGAAAGTGACGAAGAACCCGCGCTGGCCCGACCTGTCTGGCCCGCAGGCGAAGGGCGCTGGATTCTTCGTGCCGGACAGGCTCGGTCGAGTGGCCGGTGAGGCCGGCAATCCGCTCTCGGACCTGGCGAAGAGCCGACTGGCGACTGGCGGGCCGTGGACTGGCTATATCATCACCGGGCGAAACACCTACAGCGCGGGGTCGAAGGTCGAGTTCTCGCTGCAGCCGTGGAGCAAGGGCGGCAAGTCGACCAATCCAAAGAACCGGAAGCCTGGAGGATTGATCTGATGGCCACCAAAGCCGCCGCCCGCAAAGGGGCTTCCCAATCGGGTAACCGAGGGTGGAGCGCGTTCGTCGCCGACTACGGTGGTTGGGACGTCGCCATGCTGGAGTCGCGGGCGGAAGCCGCGATGCTTGCCTGCCCGCCCTTGTGGCGGGACGGCTCCGACGACACCATCACGATGCTTGGTCAGAGGCTCTTCCTCGCCGCTCATGAGGCCTCGACGGCTGCGCTCGCGATTCTGGCCAAGGAGGGCGACCTGGTTGCCTGTCGTCGCCACCTCGTCCGGGCGGCCTGGTGTTATGCCTTGGACACCCGGCTCCGGACGGCTCGAGCTCAGGAGCAGGTGGAGATGCCCATCTACGGAAGGGGTGCACCGCTTCATCTGGCGATGGGTCACCTGTGTGCCATCGTTGGTCTGCGCGATGATGCGGTGCTCATGGCCCGGCAGACGGTCCTGAGCGAGCATGCCGCGGTGCTGGAAGAGATCGACGCCGAGCCGGAAGTGACGGCATGCACGCGTCGACTCGTCGAGATGATCGAGGGCCGTGCGCCGACCTCGTTGCCCGAGCCGGCGCTTCTCCCCGACGTCTATGGGCTGCTCTTCCGCAGCGTAGCCAGCAGTGCTTGGAGCGACGCAGATGTCCCGCGCATGCTGGCCGACCGGTTGGAGTTCTCCTCCGCGGCATGGGGCAACCTCCGGGGTGACCGTTGGTTCTTCTCGAGTGCCTTGGCCGCCCTCCTGCCGCTCGAGATCGTGAGCCTGCTGTCGGTCGCCGGCGTTTGCCTCGCTGGTGCCCCGACGGGTATGCCGTGCGTGGACGTTTTGCGCGTCGATGCGTGGCCAGGTGTCGCGGACGATCCACCGCTCAAGGCGCTCGTCGAGGACATCGAGCCTTTCCTTTCGCGCATTTCTCGTACGATGTGACGCGCCGTCCACCTGCATTCCCGACTTCGTGACCCCATGACCGACATCGACCCCCGCACCACCCTCTCGCGCGAAGAACTCATCCGCCTCTCGGTGGAGGCGATGCAGCACTCGCGCGACGCCGATGCCCTGCTGTTGCTCAAGTGGCTGGTGGTGAAGCATGCCGACGAGCCCATCGGCCACTACCTGCTTGGGGCTATGCACGCCCAGCTGGGGATGTGGGACGAGGCGGAGGCCGGCTTCCGCCAGTCACTTGCCATCGGCGGGGCGCCGCCGATGGCGCGCTTCCAGCTCGGCCAGCTGCTGCTCACGCGTGGGCGTCTCGGCGAGGCGGCCGTGGAGCTGCAGGCCATGGCGGGCGAGGGCAGCGCGCTCGGCCAGTACGCCGCCGGCCTGGCCCGACTGGCCGCCGAGGACGTCGAGGGGGGCGTTGCGCTGATCGAGGCGGGCCTCGCCATGCCTCAGGCGCCCGACGCGATGCAGTCGGACATGCGCCGGCTGGTGGAGGACCTGCGTGCCGGGCGGATGGGGGGCGGCGAGCCGCCCGCTCCGACGGCGCCGGCGGCCGAGGAAGCCATTGGCCCCTACCTTGGCCAGTACGCCCGACACCAGCTGCCGCACTGACCACGGCGTCGCCGCATGATCGACAAGCTTCCGCCCGGGCTCGGCCCCACCCATTTGCAGCGCACCGAACCGGCGCGTCGGGGCGAGCGTGCGGCCAAGACGGGTCGCGAGCAGGGGCGTGCGTCGGAGGCTGGCAGCGCTGGGCCCCTGGTGCCGCTCGAAGGCCTGCGCCGCGAACTGGCTGGCATGCTCGAGTCGATCGACCCCAATGATGCGGACGCCTTCGCCCGGGCCCGGCCCCAGCTGATCCGGGCCATGTTGTTGGCCGAGCTGGGCGGCATGGTCCGCGACCATCCGGAGCTGCCCAGCCTCGTGGCCACCCTCGATCGCGACCTCTCTGGCCCCGATATGGCCCAGCGCTGGCGCGCCCTTGCCGAGTTTCTCCGCCGTACCCCCTAAACACGTTCCGCCCTTCCGCGATTAGTCCCTGTTTCGGCCTCGGGCATGACGCCCCGGGTCGTGACTCGCACAACGCGGAGTGGACGTCATGCTGTCTGTCATCTCGGGCAACACCCTTGGTCTGTTCGGTGCTTCCTCCAACATGCTGGGGGGCGCCACCACCCAGGGGGCGGTCCGCGACAGCCAGTACGTCAACATCCGCTCGGGCAACCTGGTGCTGCAGGCCGAGGACGAGCGCCTCGCGGTCCGCGGCTTCCTCGCCACCCAGCTGCGCACCTACAACAGCCAGGGCTCGCTCACCGACGCCGGTGCGGATGGCTGGATCTCGGGCTGGGAACGCCACCTGGTGCTCACCGGCACCGCCGGTCAGGCTGGCAGCACGCTCACCCGGTACGCGGCCGACGGCTCGGCCACGGTGTACGCCTGGGACGCCTCGCGCAGCGCCTATCTCAGCACCGAGGGCGGCGGCGCCCACGACACCATCGCCGCCTCGGGCGGCGACTGGGTGTGGACGGAGGGCTCCAGCCGCGCGCAGGAGGTGTACGGCGGCGCCAACGGCCTGCGCCTGAAGAGCGCGCGCGACGCCATCAGCGGCGCGACCTACACCTACACCTGGAGCGCCGACCGGGTCACCGAGATCAGCGGCACGGGCGGCGACGCGCTGGTGTTCGGCTACGACGCCAACGGCCGCCTGGCCCTGGTGTCGAGCCGCGAGGGCGGGGTGCTGCGCGGGCAGGTCAAGTACGCCTACGACGCGCAGGGCCGCCTGGAGCAGGTCTCGCACGACCTCACCCCGGCCAACGCCGGGGATGCCTGGGAGTTCGAGGCCGAGGACGGCCGGGTCTTCGTCACCACCTACGGCTACGAAGGCGCGTCGCTTCGGATCAGCTCGATCAGCGACAGCGACGGCCGCCGCGTGAGCTACGCCTACGACGCCAGCGGCCGCATGGCCTCGCTGACGGTGGGCGACCTCAACGCCAACGACGCCGACGGCGTCGGCCACACGCTGGTGTTTACCTACGACGCCGCCAACCGCACCACCCACGTCGCCGACGGCGCGGGCCGCACCTGGAGCTACGTCTACGACGCCCAGGGCCGATTGGCCGAGGTCCACTCGCCGGCCGTGGACGGCCAGCGCCAGGTCACGCGCTACCGCCATGATGCCGCCACCGGCGATCTGCTGGCCAGCGTGGACGCCCGGGGCCAGGAGACCCGCTACACCTACGACATCAACGGCAACGTGACCCGCGCGGAGACCTGGGCGCAGCGCCGGATGGACGCCACGCTGGGCGTCGAGGTGATCGACGTGATGGTCGTCACCCGCACCTGGAACGCGGCCAACCAGCTGCTGACCGAGAGCCGCTACGCCGGCGCCCGCGTCGTGCGGGCCTCCGACGGCCAGCTGGTGACGGCCGAGAGCGGCCGCGAGACCGCGCGCTACGTCTATGACGCCAACCAGCGCCTGCGCTTCGCGATCGGCGCCAGCGGCGAGGTGCAGGAGCGGGTGTACGGCAGCAGCGGCGGTGCCACCGGCCAGCTGGTGACCAGCCGCACCTATCTTGGCGAGCGTTATGCCATCGCCGGCCTCGGCGCGACCGCCGCGCCGAGCCTGGCCACGATGCAGACCTGGGCGTCCACGCGCCTGGCCCAGGCCGGGCGCACCGACTACGCCTACGACGCCGCGGGCCGGCTGTCGCGCAGCACGACCTTCGCCACGCTGGATGCCGCGGGCGCCGGCGTGCTGGATGCGGGCGCCACTGTCACCGCCTACGTCCACGACGCGCAGGGCCGCCTGCTGCGCGAGGACAGCCTGCGCGGCGCCGCCCGCGACCAGGTGGTGGAGTCCGCGCGCTACACCTACGACGGCCTGGGCCGGGTCCTGAGCCGCATCGGCGGCGACGGCGCCATCACCACGTGGACCCACCTCGACGCCCAGGGCACGTTGCGCACCGACTTCGCCAACGGCCTGGTCCGCACCGAGGTCCGCGACGCGGCCGGCAAGCTGCTGGCGGTGACCGAGTCGGCGGCGGGGCAGGGCACCCGTATCAGCGAGAACATCTACGACGCCACCGGCCGCCTGCGCGCCACCCGCGATGCGACGGGCGGGCTGAGCTATTTCTTCTACGACGCCATCGGCCGCGTCACCGCGCAGGTGGGCGACACCGTGGCGCGGCTGGAGGACCCGGACGGCAATGGCGTGTTCACGCTGGTCGCCAGCGTCAATCCGCTGGGCGAGGCCACCAGCTACAGCTACGACGCCGACGGCCGGGTGATCGCCACCCGCCAGCACGCGCAGCGCATCAACACCGCCGGCTGGCTCGTCAACACCGGCAGCGCCGAGGAGCCGATCTGGGTGGTGAGCGCCGAGGTGCCGGCCACCGCCGGCATCGTGAATGCCGCCGCCGACCGCATCACCACCCGCACCTACGACGCCGCGGGCCGCCTGGCCACCAGCACCGACGCCGCCGGCACCGTCACCCGCCATGCCTACGACGGCACGGGCCGCCTGGTGCGCGTGCAGGTGGGCGAGGGCGCGGAGGCGCGCGTGAGCCGCCAGTTCTTCGATGCCTCCGGCCGCCTCGAGGCCACGCTGGACGCCGCGGGCTATCTGGTGCGCCAGGTGTACGACGCCGCGGGCCGGCTGGTGGAGGTGATCCGCTACGGCAAGCCCACGCCGGTGGCCGCCCGCGCCACGGGCACGCTGGCCGCGCTGATCCCCGCCACCGACGCCGCCGACCAGCGCGAGCGCCTGTTCCACGACGCCAGCGGCGCGCTGATCGGCCGCCTCGACGCCGAGGGCTACGTGACCCGCTACCTAGTCGACCAGCGCGGCGTGGCCCGCGCGGTGGGCACGGGCCTGGGCCTGCGCCAGGAGGAGCGCCGCTACGAGCGCCAGCTCACCGGGCTGGCCGCCAACGCCACCTTCGCCCAGATCCTGGCCCAGCTCGAGACCGCGCCGGCCAGCGCGTACCGCAGCGAGGTGCGGTTGTACAACGCCGCCGGCCAGCTGGAGCTTTCGCGCAACGCCGAGGGCAGCGACACCCTGTACCGCTACGACGCGATGGGCCGCATGGTGGCCAGCATCAGCGCCTGGGGCGTGCAGGCCGAAGCGCGCGCCACGCTGCTGCGCTACAGCGCCTTCGGCGAGGTGCTGGCCGAGATGTCGGGCGAGGGCGTGGATGGCCTCGTGGACGGCGCGCTCGCCGGCACCCTGCCGGCCGCGACGCTGGACGCCGCGTTCGCCGAGCTGGGCCTGCGCCACGTCTATGACGCCAACGGCCGCCGCGTGCAGACCCTCGACCAGGACGGACACGCCACCTGGTACTACCACGACGCCCTCGGCCGACAGCGCTTCGTTGTCGCCGGCGTGGTGGGCAGCGGCGGAGTGGTGAACGCCGAGGCCGAGGTGCGCGAGGTGGTGTACTCGAGCTTCGGCCAGGTGGCCGAGGTGGTGACCTACGAGCAGCGCATCGCGACCGCGGGCCTGGACCGCCTGATCGGCTCGATCCTCTCGGCCACCAGCAGCGTGGCCAACCACCGCGACACCCACGCCTACGACGCCCGCGGCCTGCTGGTGGCGCGCACCGACGCGCTGGGCCGCACCACGTCCTTCGCCTACAACGCCTTCGGCGAGCTGGCCAGCGAGACCCGCCCGGCCTCGGCCGGCCAGACGCTGCGCACCACCTTCCAGTACGACGCCCGCGGCCAGCGCATCGGCACGATCGCCGACGACGTGGCCGGCGGTGCGCGACTCACCGCCACCACCACCTACGACGCCTTCGGGCGGCCCATCAGCAGCACCGACGCCCGCGGCACCACCACCACGATCAGCTACGACCGTCTGGGGCGCCAGGTGGGCGTCTCGCGCACGGTGGGCGGTCGCGTCGAGGCCGGCTCCAGCACCTGGGACGCCTTCGGCCGCGTGCTCACCAGCACCGACGCGCTGGGCCGCAGCACCACCTACGCCTACAGCGACACGCTGCGCTCGGTGGTGATGACCTCGCCTGAGGGCCTCAGCGTCACCTCGCTGCGCAACCGCCACGGCGACACCATCGAGGTGCGCGACGCCGCCGGCGCCGTGCAGACCTTCGCCTACGACCGCGACGGCCAGCGCGTGGCCAGCACCGACGCCAACGGCGCCACCAGCCTGGCCAGCTACGACGACCACGGCCTGCTGATCGAGACCAACGACGCCACCGGCGTGCGCGTGGCCTACACCTACGACGCCCGCGGCCGCCAGCTCACCCGCACCGAGAACCCGGGCGGCCTGGCCCTGCAGACGCGCTGGACCTACGACGCCGAGGGCCGCGCGATCGAGGTCCGCGACCCCAGCGGCCGCGTCACCCGGATGGTCTACGACGACCTCGGCCAGCTGGTCGAGACCATCGCCGACCCCACTGGCCTGGCCCTGCGCACCGTCACCGCCTGGGACGAGGCCGGCCGCGAGCTGTCGGTGACCATCGGCGCCGGCACCGCCGCTGCCACCACCGTCACCTACGCCTACGACCGCCTGGGCCGCCGCACCGGCGAAACCACGGCCGCGGGGACCACGTCGTACGCCTACGACGCCAACGGCAACGTGGTCACCCGCACTGACGCGCTGGGCCGCCAGACCCGCTACGCCTACGACGAGGCCAACCGCCTGGTGGCCAGCGTGGACGCCGCCGGCGGCGTGACCCGCTCGTGGTACGACGCCAACGGCCGCGAGGTGGCCAGCGTGGCCTACGCCACGGCCATCAGCCTCGACGGCCTGGGCGCGGCGCCGACCCTGGCGCAGATCACCGCGCGGGTCAGCGCCGACGCCAGCCGCGACGCCATGGTCTACCGCGTGCTCGACGGCGACGGCCGCGTGCGGGCGAGCTTCGTCGCCTCCGCCTGGGTGCCTGCGGTGGGTGACACCCCTGCGCACGCGCTGTATTCCGTGTCGCGAGTCGAGTACGACGCCGCCGGCCGCGTCTCGGCCGAGCACCGCCACGCCACCCGCCTCGCGCTGAGCGCATCCCAGCGCGACGCGCTGCTGGCGGGCGCCAGCGACGAGTCCGTGGCGCTGGGCTGGATCAGCGCCGGCGCGGGCGCCGCGGTCAGCCGCTACCTGCGCTACGACGCCGCCGGGCAGCTGCGCTTCAGCGTGGACGAGGTCGGCGCGGTCACCGAGCAGGTGTACGACGCCGCCGGCCGCGTGCGTGCCACCCACGGCTATCGCGACCTGCTCTCCAGCACCGCGCTGGCCGGCCTGCGGGCCGGCACCACCAGCACCGCGGCGCTCGCCGCGCTGGTGGCGCCCGGTGCGGCCACCCGCGTCTCGAGCGGGATGGTCTACGACACCGCCGGCCGCCTGCGCTACACCGTCGCCGCCGGCGGCGAGGTCAGCGAGCAGGTGCTCGACGCCGCGGGCCGGGTCACCGCCCGCCACAGCTACGGCACCGCGCTCGCGGCCACGCCGCGGGCCGCCGCCTTCGCCGGCACCCTCGATGCGGCCACGCTGGCCGCGGCGCTGGCGCCGCAGGCCGGCAGCCGCCGTACCTCGTACACCGTGCACGATGCCGCCGGCCGCGCCGTGCTGGCGATCGATGCCCTCGGCGGGGTCACCCGCAGCCGCCTGGACGCGGCCGGGCGCATCGTCACCAGCGAGGTCTATGCACAGGCGCTCACGCTGACGGCCAGCCAGCGCACGGCCCTCGAGGCCGGCACGCAGACCTTGGCCGCCATGGACGGCCTGCTGGCCCCGCAGCACGCCACCCGCCGCAGCAGCGACCGGGTCTACGATGCCGCCGGCCGCCAGGTGTTCGCGGTGGACCAGCTGGGCCACGTGGTCGAGACCGTCTACGACGCCATCGGCCAGGTCACGGCCACCAAGGTCTACACCGCGCCGATCAGCCGCGGCAACCGCGACGTGCCGCTCACCTCGGCCGGCGTGCGCTCGCAGCTCTCGGGCCTGTCCGCCAACACCACCAGCTACGGTCTCGACGCCGTCGGCCGCGCCACCACCGTCACCAATGCGCTCGGCCAGGTGGAGCACTTCACCTTCGACGCGCTGGGCCGCAAGACCAGCCACCGCAACGTCGCCAACGACACCGTCACCTGGACCTACGACGCCGCCGGCCGCGTGCTGAGCGAGCGCTCCCCGCCGGTGCCGGTGACCGAGGTGGCCGCCAACGGCACCGCCACCACCGTGCTGCGCGCGGTGGAAGTGCGCTTCGAGTACGACGCCTTCGGCAACACCAGCAAGCGCATCGAGGACGCCACCCACCAGCAGCGCACCACCGAGTACGCCTACGACGCGCGCCAGCGCCTGGTGCGCACCACGTTCCCGGCCGCGGGCCGCGTCCTGGCCGACGGCAGCATCGCGCTCGTCGGCGACGAGGCGAACCGGCCTTGGATGGAGACCGCCTATGACGCCTTCGGCAACGCGGTGGTCGAGCGCGACGTGCGCGGCAACCACCTCTACCGGGTGTTCGACGCGCTGCAGCGCCCGGTGCTCGAGGTCGATGCCGAGGGCTACGTCACCGAGACCCGCTACACCGGCTTCGGCGAGCAGGCGATTCTGCGCCGCTACGACGCCCGGATGGACCGCACCGGCCTCGTCGCCGGTGCGCCGCTCACGGCCGCCACCGTCACCAGCCGCCTCGGCGCGGGCGCCACCTTCCGCGAGATCAGCAACCGCTACGACGCGCTGGGGCGCCGCATCGAGACCCAGCTGCCGCAGGTGGCCTACGAGCGCGCCGATGGCGCGACCGCCTCGGGCCGCCCGACCACCCGCTTCCACTATGACGCCATGGGCCAGCTCGTGCGCGAGTCGGTGCTGCTGCAGGGCACGCCCGACACTGCCGACGCGATCTGGGCCGAGACCCGCCACAGCTTCGACGTGCTCGGCCGCCGCACGCATACCGTCGACGCCAACCGCTACCTGAGCGAATGGCGCTATGACGCCCTCGGCCGCGTGTCCGAGACCATCGAGTACGCGCGCGCGCTGACGACCACCGCCGCGACGGGCTCGCCCCCGGGCGCCCCGGCCGCCGGTGACGATGTCATCGGTCGCGATCGGCGCACCACCTACGGCTACGACGCGCTGGGCCGCGTGACCCGCGAGGAGTCGTTCCGCTGGGTGTTCGGCCCCACCAACCCGACCGCCACCCAGATGGCCGCCGGCGCCACCGCCAGCACCGCCACCAGTGTCGTCACCGACACGCTGTACGACGATGCCGCGCGCAAGCGCACCGTCACCGTGGGCGGCGTGGCCACGCAGCTGCAGTTCGACGCGCTGGGCCGCCAGCTGGGCGTCCGCGAGTCCGCCCGCAGCGTGCTGGTGGCCGACGCCGAGGCCGGGATCCTGGCCGGCACCGCCAACCTCTCGAGCGCCGCGCTGTACCGCCAGGTGCGGGCGCACACCTCGATGGCCTACGACGCCTTCGGCAACCTGGTGGAGGTGCGCCGCCATGCGCTGGGTGCCGAGGACCAGCAGGCTGCTGTCGCCTCGGCTGACGACCAGGTGATGCAGACCCGCTACGACCTGCAGGGGCGGGCGGTGTGGGAGCGTGGCCCCACCGGCGCGATCGCGCTGATGTATTACAACGCCGCCGACCAGCTGGTCGAGCGCGTCGAGCGGGCCACCCTGCCCGCCAACGAGGCGCTCCCCGGCTATGACGGCCGCAGCGCCAAGATCACCCGCAAGACCAGCTACGACGGCCTCGGCCGCACCACGGCTGCCTGGGTCGAGCGCACCAGCCTGCTGAACGGGGCGGTTGTCGGCGAGGCCACCGACGCCGCCGAGCACGTGCAGTACAACGCCCATGGCGAGGTCACCGGCAAGGGCCACGCCGCCGGCGTGTTCCCTGCCCAGTACCTCTACGACGGCGCCGGCCGCCTGATCGGCAGCAACGCCGACACCGGCGCGATGCGTTCCTACGCCTACAACCTGGCCGGCCACCAGCAGAGCCTGAGCTTCAGCGTGCGTGGCATCGACGCGAACGGCAACGGCACGCCAGTGCAGGCGCTGACCCGCTTCAGGACCGACGCGCTGGGCCGCAGCATCGAAGTCCACGAGGCGGGCTACAACGCCGCCGGCGACCGCGCCATCGTCCGGGTGTTCCACGACCGCTGGGGCAACACCATCGAGGTGCAGGACGCCCGGGGCGGCAGCACCCGCTACGCCTACGACGCCACCAACCAGGTCATCCGCGAGAGCCGCCCGGACGTCGATGTCATCAGCGCCACCGGCACCGTCACCTCCGAGCGCCCCGAGCTGCACACCTATCGCGACGTGTTCGGTCGCGTGGTGGGCACGCGCGACGCCAACGGCAACCACCGTATCGTCACTCTCGACGAGCTCGGTCGGGTGCTTTCCACCCGCAACGCCGTGGGCGACGTCACCCGCTACGGCTACGACGTGCTGGGCAACCAGCAACTGACCCAGGACGGCACGGGCTACCTCACCTTCCGCGCCTTCGACACGGCGGGGCAGGTGGTGGCGCATGGCGACTACCTGCGCAACACCAATGCCACCACGCGCGCCAGGGCCGTGCTCGAGAGCTATGTGCTTGACGCCATGGGCCAGCGTCGCCAGGGCACCGACGCCATGGGCCTGGTGAGCCGCTACGACTACGACAGCCGCGGTCTGGTGATCCGCAGCCAGACGCCGGCCGGCGTGGTGATGACCTACGCCTACGACGCCGGTGGCCGCAAGGTGCGCGAGGCCAATGCCCTGCGCGAGGTGGTGTTCGTCGACAACTCCGAGCCTGTGGAGAACGGGACTACCCCGCCTCCGACAATCGTTGTCGAAGCCATAGATCGTGATGGCGACTTGGTTGTCAGGCACGAGCAGTCATGGGAGTACGACTTCTTCGGCCGGGTGGTCGACTACAACGACCTCAGCGGGCAGGACTACAACTACACCTACGACGCTGGCTCCGGCGCGCTGGTGACCGAAAACAACACCTGGGACGACGCGAAGTCGCGCGAGACCTTCTACTACGCCAACGGCCGCATCCGCGAGGTCCGCTTCAACGGCAGCATCTACCGCTACGAGTACGACGCCGCCGGCAATCGCACCTACGAGTACACCGAGACCGTCGATTCCCGCGCGGGCGTGGTGCGCCGCGAGACCTTCATCGCGTACGACGCCCACAACCGCATGGAGCAGGTGGTCCAGCGCGACGTCGTGAGCGGCGAGGTGTTCTTCAACCTGGTCTACGGCTACGACGCCCAGGGCAACCGCCGCTTCGTGCGCGCCCAGACCGGCTTCCTGGGGCCGAGCGCCAACCGGCGTCCCACGGTCTCGGGGCAGGTCGCGCCGCTCGACGGCCCGACGCCGGGCGTGATCACGCTGGCCCGCGGGCAGTCGGCCGCGCAGGACTTCGGCACCGCGGTCTTCACCGACCCCAACGGCGACACGCTGACCTTCACCGCCACCGGCCTCCCGCCGGGCATGTCGGTGGACTCGGCCACGCGGCGCTTCGTCGGCACGCCCAGCGCCGAGGGTGACTTCCAAGTGACGCTCAAGGCGTCCGATGGCAAGGGCGGTGAGGTTTTCGCGCCCGCCTTCACCCTGCGCATCGTTAACGTCGGGCCTGTAGCCAACGGAATCGGCCAGCAGCCGTGGACGCCTGGCGTGCATCGCAGCTTCGAGATTCCCTTGACGGCCTTCAACGATGCCAACGGCGACGCCCTGACCATCACGGTCACCGGCCTGCCGCCGGGCCTGCAGTACGATCCTGCGACCCGCTCCATCTCCGGGACCCTGACGTCCCATGGTCGCTGGACGGTCACCGTGACGGCCAGCGATGGTCGCGCCCAGGCCACGAATACCTTCGACGTCGTGGTGCAGGACCAGGCGCCGGTGGTGACCGGACCCGTCCAGCTCCCGCCGTGGTCGCGCAATGTGTTCGGGTCGTGGACGGTCCCGCCCGGGCTGTTCGCCGATCCCAATGGCGCGCCGATCACCTATTCGATGCGCAACCTCCCGCCGGGGCTCACGTTCAACGCGACGACGCGCACGCTGAGCGGAACGCTCGCATCCCAGCCGTCCTCTCCGCTCGTGCTGGTGGCCTTCGATGGCACCGTCGAAACGACGCTCTCGCTGCCCCTGCAGGTCGTCAATGACGTCCCGCGCGTCGTTGACAGCCTCGCCGCGGTCTCCGTCGTTGCCGCTGAGGCAGTCTCCCTCCCCACGGCGGGTGCGTTCTCGGATCCCAATGGTGACGGTCTGACGTACGTCGGCCAAGTCTGGATGCCGGGTGGCTTTGATTGGAGCAACCCGGCCGAGCCTGTCGAACTGCCGTGGCGATGGGTGGCGCTGTCCGCGATTGGACTGTCCATCAATGCATCGACTGGCACCATCACGGGCGCACCCCAGCGAGGCATCTACACCATCCAGGTCATGGCGTCCGACGCGCAGTCGACGAGTGCCGCAGCCAGCTTCGTTCTGACGTCCTCTGCACGCCCGCAGCTGAGCACCACCGCAGTGTCGATGGTGGCTCGACAGCCGGGTAGCCAGCAGCTGGTGGCCACTGACGCCGACGGCGGCACCCTGGTGTTCGCAGCCGTCTCCGGCCTGCCGGCCGGCATGCAGCTCAGCGCCTCGGGCTTGCTGTCGGGCACGGTCCCGGAGGTGGGGTCGTACCCGATCGTCGTGCGGGTCACCGACCCCACGGGCCTCTCAAGCACCCGCACCCTCACCCTGACGGCCACCAATGCGGTGCCGGTGGTGATGAACACGCTGCCGGGCTTGAGCGTCCCTGCGGGGCAGGCCTTCAGCTACATCATCCCGGTGGGGACCTTCAGCGATGCCAACGGTCATGGCCTGACCTGGAGCGCGTCGAACCTGCCGGCGGGCGTGAGCTTCGACCCGACCACGCGCACGCTGTCGGGCACGCCCGCGCAGGGCACCTCGACGATCACCGTGTCGGTGTCCGACGGCTTCGGCGGCAGCGCGAGCACCACGCTGAGCTTCAGCGCGGCGCCGCCGGCCAACGTGGCGCCGGTGGTGGCCAATCCCATCGCCGACCAGTGGTCGATGTGGCATCGCACCTGGACCTTCACGGTGCCGGCGAACGCCTTCATCGACCCGAATGGCGATCCGCTGACGCTCAGTGCCTCGGGCATGCCGTCGGGCATGACGTTCAACGCCGCGACGCGGACCTTCAGCTTCTACACCCCGCGCTCGACCCAGGGCTTCCGCTACACCATCACCGTCAGCGCCAGCGATGGGCGCGGCGGCAGTGTGAGCGACAGCTTCGCGCTGGACGTGGAGCCGTGGGAGACCACGGGTGGCGGTGGTGGCGGTGGTGGCGGTGGCGGTGGCGGCGGAATGATCCAGAATCAGGCGCCCTTGTCCGCGACCACCCTCTCGGCGCGCTCGGCCACGCCGATGATGGCGAGCCTGGCAACGACAAACCCGATGCAGGTGCCAGCTACCCAGTCCGCGCCGATCACTCAGCCGGGCGACCCGGTGGAGGGCGGCGGCTATGTCGGCCAGCCGGTGACGACGCTCCCCGATGCCAGCGGCCTCGAAGGGCGAGTGGTCGAGTCCTGGTACACCTACGATGCCGAGAACCGCGTCGCGGTGTCGGGTGGGCGGCTGGTCAACGGTCAGGTAGTGCTGGACGGTTCCGAGGGCGCCAAGTCCTATCTGTACGACGCCGCGGGCCGGGAGAGCGTCGTGGTCACGGCGCCGCGCGCCGGGATCGATCCCGCCGATGCGCCCAACACGACGATGGCCAACATTTATGACGAGCGCGGTCGACTCGTCGCGCGTACCGTTGGTGGCGACATCGTCGAGCGCGTGGCCTATGACGCGCTTGGCCGTGTGACGGATCGGCGTACGTACAGCCGCTCCAGCGTTACCAATCCGCCGCCGGGCTGGAACCCGCCCCCCATGATGCTGGACCTGCTCGCCAGCATGGAGGAGTTCACCTACTCCGCGCAGACGGGCCTGCTGGAGCTGCATCTCACTCGGACCAGGCCGCGTCCGGACACGGGCAACACGCCCGGCAGCGACGATCCGCCGCTCGCGATCAACGATCCCGATGTCATCCTGGCGCAGATGGACGAGTCCCTGGTGGACTACCGCGCCAGCGCAGGCGCGGGCATGGGCTACGACGCCGCGGGCCGCCTGCTTGGCTACAAGGTCACCCAGGAAGGCGTGGTGCTGCAGTACCGCACCACCTACGAGGGCCGCACGGGCTACAACGAGATCGAGGTGCTGGGCACGAGCTCGAACTCCGGCTTCAAGGCCTCGTCGAGCTACCTCGACTACGACGCCATGGGCCGCAACACCGAAGTGCGCGAGGTGGTGCACTACGGCAACGGTGCGATCCCCGAGGGCGTGCGCAGCATGGCCTTCGACGGCGAGGGCCGAGTGATCTCGCTGCGCACTGGCGAGCTCAAGGACAACGCCTTCACCCAGGGCGACACCGACGAGAAGCGCGACAAAGCCACCCAGGCCTTCGTGCACGCCAACGGCCAGCAGGTGGCCACGCTGCGGCGCGACGGCACGATGGACGCGATCGGCCGGCATGCCGGCTTCTCGGGCCCGTCGGGCAGCATCGAGGTGCTGGTGCAGGCCGGTGACACGCTGCGCAGCGTCGCGCAGCGCGTCTACGGCGACGCGGACATGTGGTACCTGATCGCCGAGGCCAACGCCCTGGGCAGCGCGGACGCCACGCTGACGGCGGGCACCACGCTGACCGCCCCCGGCGCGCGCACGGCGTCGAACGATGCGGAGACCTTCAAGCCCTACAACCCCTCCGAGATCGTGGGCTCGACGGCGCCGAACGTGCCGTTCATCCCGGAGGCGGGCTGCGGGACGATTGGCACGGTGCTCATGATCGTTGCGGTGCTGGTTGTTAGCTACTTCACATTCGGTTTGATGGGGCCAGTTTCGGGCCCTGTAACCAATGCCGCGATGAGCATTGGCTTCACTGAGGCAACCGCAATCGTCATCGGCAACGCTGTGGCTGGCGCCGCAAGTGCTGCTACTAGCGCCGCCCTAGGCAGTGCTGCCGGACAGGTGGTTGGTCTTGTCACGGGGGACGTCCAGAAGTTCAGTTGGAGCGCTGTTGGCACGGCAGCGCTCAGTGCAGGCCTGGGGGCCGGGATCGGCGTTTTTGCTCAAGCCGGCAAGTTCGGCACGTTCTTGGCCCAGTCTGAGAATGTGCGCTATGCAAATGCTTTGGCAGGCTTCGGCAGCACCACGGTGGTGTCTGGCGTCAACGGTGGCTTCAGCTGGAAGAAGGTCGCGACGGACGCCGTAGGCAGTCTCGTGGGTAGCTATATCGGCGGTGGTATTGGCGACCGTCTTGCGCAAGGGAAAGTTTCAGTTCCCGGACAATTTGCTGCCGCGATGGCGGGCGGAATCGTGCATGACGCAATAGCGCAGGCCGTGTCGAGCGGACTGCGTGGACACAGCAAAATTGATCCATTTGGCGCGATTAGCGCGGGCGTCGGATTGGCGATGAACAAGTTCGGCAGCGGTGAGCTTGTGCAGAAAGCCTTTGCAGAGGGGGTTAGCGCTGAAGTTGATCGAATGGTTGCTACAGGAATTCCTCGAGAGACGGCATTGAGGTACGCGCAGCAAGGTGAGGGTGTCCTGCCTAGGTATCTCTACAGGTTGCAGCCAGGTGATGAAATTGAGCTTGAACTCAGAGAATTAAATGGGCGGGAACTAGAGTCGCTTATGGAGTTGAGCCTCTATGAGCAAGAGCTCGTTGATCCATACCTGATCAACAGGAATTCGGGCCTGCCGTGGCGATACACGGTTGTCACTACACATGGAGTTTCTGACATTGAGGGTGCCGGCCCGCCGATTGAGTTGCCGCCGGTTGATCGGGTTTTTGCTTTTGATGCAGGTCTGAATGAAGCGCGAGCGATTCAGAATGGATCGATGTCGACTCGCGCTATGGCTGCGCGTGCCGGCGCATTGGATCAGATCGAAAGGCGATATCGACAGATGCCCGGTGGCTCTATTCTAAATGACCTGCAGCGCGAGGGTTACCTCGTGTCTGGAAGTGTCGTGGTCGAAATAGCCAGTGGCTATGCCCAGACCGCCGCAGTTTTCTATGATCCGAATAGCAGAGTTGAGGCATACAACAGCCTGGCATATGTGGTAAATAATCCACTTGAGGTTCATGCGGCGGCGGTCGATGCGACTAGTCGGCGCATGGATATGTCGTTGGAAGAAAACGTCCGTGACATAGCTATCGTGGGCGCTGCTGCGGCGCTGGCGCCTGCAGCATCAAAAGCTCCAGGCGTTGCTAGCCGCGCGGTAGCTGATGCGGCAGAGTTGGCGCGGCCGATTCTGACTGATCTTGGTCGGCAGATCAGGAATGTCAACTTTGAGGTGACGATCCGTCCAGCAGAGCCTTTCTCAATGGCTCCGGCAGGTCCTGCTGCTGTCTTTGAGGAGATGAAGAGAGTTGATTTCCGCTTCTATCGGACGGTTACGTCCGGAATGCGTGCAAGGTATGCTCCAGAGGGTGGCGGGTGGCTAAATCCGCTGACAAATCGCCTTGAGTCGTACGCAGGAAATCGCGTTGATGTTGATCACATAGTTCCTGTTCGACATATTAGGTCAATGCCCGGTTTCGCGCAGCTTTCACCTGAAAATAAAATCGCAATTATTAGAGACTCTTTCGAGCTTGGTAACCTTCAGCCAATGGTCTCAGGATACAATCAGTCGAAGGGAACAATTATGGCTGGCGTTCGTGATCACCATGGGCGCACAAGCTGGGATTTTGATCAGAACGGCCGGGCCATAGATCGTGGCTACCTGTCTTCGTTGTCTCGTCGACAGGAAGAGCTTCAAGCGCTCATTCAAGCGAAGATTTCGGATCTTGTTCGTGCCCAGCGAAGGGGTGGATAGTATGTATGGTGATTTGCAATTTGCCGCGCACCGTGGCTCGGTAATTTCGGGCTTGGGCCTCAGGCTTACCGAGGATTTTATCCAGCGTTGGAGCGACAGCGAGGCTGTACTTTTCCCGCAGCTAGCGGAAGGCTTCCCTGAGTTTTCATCAGTGCTGAGTTCGCTGGGGGAGCCGTTGCTTCTTCGGTTGAAGGATATGCCATATAGCAGTGTTGCATATGTCGGATATCCGTGTGGTTCTGGAACTTTAGTTCTCCGCCTTGGCGGCGGGGGTACTTTTTTCGAACCCGAAGATGAAGTGCTCATTTATTCATTTGTCCCTCAAGGGCTCGGACCCTTGTTTCACTATTTTGAGACGTTTGAATTTGTCGTTAGCTCGTCAAGCGAGGATGGGGGGCGTCTTCCCGACGCCAGGCTTCCGGTTCATCTCCCGCTGGCTTTGGATCTTCCTCGTTGGGCGTCGCTGCGCGGAACTGCGAGGCGAGACTGCCTTGATTTGATTAGGCGGCTAGGCTTAAAGGGGCCGAAAGTTTGGGTTGAGTCAGGTGTAAATGAGGCCCTTGTTATTGATGCAGAAGGCTCCGGCCCGCTCTTTCGGGTGTGCTCTGTTGAGGGTCGTTTGGCCTGTGAGACGGTTAACGACGCGCGCGCTTTGGTTGATGTATACCTTGCTAAGTTGCTAGGTGAATTGGTGCTGGTTGGACCGCCCAGTTTTTCGTAGACACTCAGTGACCGGGCTGCGCTGTAGCAGCCCGGTCGATTTTCAGCATGGTTGATCAGTCGTCCGTTCCAAAGTCAATGGAGCGCTGGGTCGAGATGAACGCGCCCGGCTGAATCGTCCAGATCTTCGAATCGTCGCTCTTGACGATCGTCCCGTGGAGATAGGTCTGGCTGCTGAGGGTCTCGACAAGACGATCAAGCCCAAATCCGGGCATGTCGTCCGGCACGGCCACCCTGACGCGGCTGTCGGTTACGTACAGGGCGCGATTGCCGTCCCATGCGACGGACTCCAGTCCCATGATTGTGAACGGACCTTTCCGCTTCTTGGTCTCCTTCGTCGCAGGCTCAGCGAACAAACCTACGGGTACGATCGGAGGCGCGTGATGGCCTTCCGCGGTATGAATTCGGACTCCCGCGGCAGCTGCAGCCGGAAGCAGTGCGAAGAACTTGAGAAGTTCCATGATTGCCGGAGCGTCCACAGCCCTTTCGGGGGACAGGGGCTCATCCTTTTGCGAGTTCAGTGTGAGCTGATTCTCGCAGTGCAGGAGTGCGCCCATGAGCCTGTCACCTGGGTGGTCGAAGAGGTCGGGAGTGTCGACACACGACAGGATCATGTCTCCAGCGAGAAACTCGGTCTCGCATGTTGGCGTGTCGCATGCGTTGAACGCTTTTCTGAAAAGATCCTTCGATACCAAGGAACGATCGAGATCGTCATCAGAAACCTTGCACCTGACCAACTGAGATGCGTATTTCGCGTCTCGCGGGAAGCAACTCAGGATGCAGAGTGTCAGCAGGGTGATGCGGTTGTTGGTCGAGTTGTTCAACGTTCTATCCTCAAGGTTTTTATGGTTGGTCGTGTGCGCCACGGTGGGCGTGCTTGGCCTGAACACTTGAAGCCGCATCTGCGGATGCTTTGCGCGCTGACGACATGCGTGAGCGCGACGCGCCTAGCTCCTGGCGTCGTGTGCGGTTTCGAAGGGGCGTCTCTCGATGCGTTGACCGGCGTGGGCCCGCCAAATGGCGGCGGCGGTCGATCAGCCGGACGCAGGGGCGGGCATTGGCGCGGGCTCCATCAGGAATGCCGCAACCAGGGCCGCCCACGGGCGATCCGATCGAATAGACGGGGAGATGAATCAGCGATGGCGCTGGTGCCTTGGTGAGGCACGATTTGCGCACGGTCCAGCCGCTTGTCCTTGGAAGTCCTGCAGCGCAGAACAACTGACTAGGGCGGGGAGATCCTGATTCGCGTGATTACGCTGGGCTGGCGGCGCTTAGGCAAAGCTTCGCCACGACACCTCTGCAACGGGTGTCATTGACCTGCGTGGCGCCCGGATGTGAGAGCCGGCCGAGGGGCTCTGCTGCATTGGCGCGTGCCTGTACGAGCTCCCTGGCGGGGTGTTCGTTGAAGCGCGCAGAACTTGGACTCTCGCCGCTTTCGGACCCAGAAGGGCCCGGAAGTAGCGTCCTGCCAGCGCTCGGGCACTGGCGGGTGAGTCCATGCCCGGTGCAGGACTTGCCTGCGGTGGGCGTCCGCTAGAGGAGCATCGTGCGCGGGATTTACCGCGTGCCAGATGCGCTCTATCGCCTCTCTGTTTGACAGCATATAAGCGGCGCTTAAGGGCGCGCCGGGGCCGGGCCAGGGGCATCTGCCTCTGGGCAGGGCGACACTTAACCTTTTGGGGCGAACTCGTCAATCCGGTACCGGTTCCTACCGACAAGCAGGCGTGCGGAGGCGGTACCGATCGTGCTGGGCCTGCTTGGCGGACAGCGATCGACAGGCCAAGCCCTGCTCAGCGCCACTCGACGAAGACTGCAGTCCACGCCTCAAGCCCCATGCGCTTCGCGACCTGCGCGACGGTGCCTCGGTCTGCGCAGCCGACCATCGATGCGGTATCGATTTCCGCGACGAGGGAGTAGGGGAGAGGGCCTTCGCCCTCGACGGCGTCAACGGTGAAGGCGCAGTAGCGAGGGGGCTGCTCCAGCGTCGCGATGAACCAGGCTCCGCGTGGCCGGAGGGGGCGGCCACCGATGCTGTCTGGAGGGTTGAAGCTGAGGATCTGCATGGGTGGGCTCCAAGGGCGAGGTCGGGATGAGTCACCGCTACGGGGCTCGTGTTGAGTTGTAGTCGATGTCTGATCGGGCCGAAGTTGCCCGAGAAGTCGATTCTGTGGCGCACGCACGGCGGGCCAGGGGGTGCCCATCCCGTGCCTTATGGGGTGGGTTCGTCCTGGTAGGACAGCCGCATCTCGTGGAACAGGCGCTTGGGCGCCTCGCAGCTCATCTGGTCGAAGGCGTGGACGATCTTCTTGATCGCCAGCGGATAGGGGCTCTGGCGCGGCGCAGGCGGGCCGCCAAGCAGTTCGGTCATCACCGCAGCCAGCCCGGTGTCGGCCTCGGCCAGGGCCGCCAGTGCGGGCCCCAGCTTCGCCCGGCCGATTGGCTCGTGCCCCCTGCGCTCTTGAGGGTCGAACAGGTCAGGCTCGAGCCACCAGAGCTTTCCGTAGTCGTGGAGGAGCGCATACACGATGCCGAGCTCCCGCTCGAACCGCGGCAGCTTCGGCGAAACGGCCACTGGAACCGCCACCTCGAGCGAGTGAAGCGCAAGGCCGCCAGCGAAGGCGTGGTGGTAGTACCGGGATGCCGGGCAGGACCAGAAGCGCCTGAAGGCGGCCGGGCTCATCAGCGCACGCGTGACGAAGTGCCGCAGCGGCAGGATGTCGAGCGATGCGATCAGTTCTGCCGTCTGCTCGATGACACCTGGCAGTGGGCAGAAAGTGGTCGGCACCAGTTCGCCGATGCAGGGAGTGGCCGCCTCTTGGAACGCAACCACGACCGCGGTGCCGCCCGTAGGGCCCAGCGGCATGATGGTGGCCTTGCCGGGGTGGACAACGCCGGGGTCCTCCACGGCGAAATCCATCCATGCCCAAGCCTCGAACGAGCCGTGTCGGCAGTGGGCCATGCAGCGGGCAGCGGAGCCATCGGTGGGCGCGGTGACGATCTCGATGGCGGCATCGAGGTCCCAGGTGAGCGGGGGTGGCGTGGTGTCGGTCATGGGGCTCGTCCTTGAGCGTCAGGCAACGTTCTTGACCAGCTGGATGAGGGCAGCCAGCTGGGCGGGGGAGAGGCCGGCGAGTGCGGCGTCGGTGTCGGCAGGCGACGGGAGTGACGTCGCGTGCTTGGTGCTTTCGCGAGGCTTATGAGTCGTGGGCTCGGCGCCGATCCGGCTGTGCATCAGGCCCGCGAAGGCCTGGCCGTCCTGGCGGGTCAGGTTCGGGACGTAGCGCGAATAGACCTTGAAGAGCATCGTCGTCGTGGAGTGCCCCATGGTCTGGGCGATCCACTCCGGGTTCTCGCCGGACGCGAGCATCAGCGTCGCTGCCGTATGTCGTGTCTGGTAGGGGCGACGGGGCTCGAGGCCGAGGTAGCGCAGGAGCGGGTTCCAGACCCGGTTGGTGAAGTTGTGCGCGTCGATGGGGTTTCCCTCGGCCGAGGCGAACACCCACTGGCAACCAGGCGCCCGGGCCTTGAGCCGGTTCTCGATCGCCTGCCGGACCAGCGGCAGCATGGTGATGTCGCGGATGGACTGGTCGGTCTTGACCCCGTCCTCCTCCTGGCCGTTGACCACCGTCTCGCGCACGAGGATCAGGTTGCGCTCGAGGTCGACGTGCTTCCACTTCAGGCCGTTGACCTCGCCCGTGCGTAGCCCGGTGAAGAAGCGGACCGTCAGGTAGTCCCGGAAATCCGGCCGCACGGTGTCGATCAGGCGCTGCACCTCCTCGAGGCTGAAGGGCTCGACGTCGGTGCGCTTCTGCTTGAGGGGCTTGATGCCACGGAAGGCCGGGGTGAACTCGAAGCGGTCGGCCGCCTCGTTCAGGATCTGCCGGAGGAAGCACATGATCTTGTTGATCCGACCGGCGCCCAGCGTCGCGCCCTTGCGGCCGGGCATCTTGGCCAGGTCGGCGCGGAAGCTCAGGACGTGGGCCTTGGTGATCTCGTGCAGGCATCGGCTGCCGAAGATCGGCAGCAGGTTCTTGTCCATCACCTCGCGCACGCCCTGGCGATGCAGGCGCCGCCACTGGGGGGACATCTCGAGGAACCACAGCTCCGCGAACTCGGCGAAAGACGGCGTGTCGTGCTGGGGGGCGGGCGTCGTCAGCTGAGCCGGAGGCGCGGCCGCCGTTGCCGGAGCGTCGGCCTCGAGACCAGCCTTGAAGCGAGCCGCCTTGGGGCTGTTGGGGAAGTGGGCGGCGTAGTCGAACGTGCCGCGCTCGAGCTCCTTCTGGATCCGCGAGGCCAAGACCTGCAGGCGCTTGCGGTTCTCGGGGGTATCCGCGAGGGCGGTCTGCTCGCGGCAGCGGCTGCCGCGATAGCGGAAGTCCAGGAACAGCTGCTGGGTGTCGGGTCGGGCGCGAACGTTAACCATGGGCCACCCCGCCGTTGGCCATGGGGATGCCCATCACCGGCCGGGCGGACGCCTTCCCGATGTCGCGCTCGATGGTCTCCCAGATAAAGAGAAGCTTCCGCCCGCCGAAGGGGCGGATGTAGTGCACCCCCTCAAGCAGCACCGCATCCTTGAGGCGGGTGCGGATGGTCCGCGGGTCGTAGTGGATGCGCTCGGACAGCTGTTCGGTGGTGAGGTACGTCGCACTCATAGCGCACTCCTTGTTGGCTTTGCAGGGCGAACGCACTGTTTTTTGTGCATTCGAGTGCATTTGTAGCACAAGGTTTGCGCTTGTCAAATTTTTTGTGCGAAATGCACTGAACCGCGACAGCCAAGGCCGCCCGATGCTCCGCTACAAGCTCAAAGAACGCATCGCCGACAAGGAATTCCACGAGCGTCGACGCGTGACGATCCAGGAGATCGCCGAGTCCACCGGCATCACCCGGAACACCCTGTCCAAGATGCTCAACCAGCACGGTGTGAGCGTCCGTACCGAGAACCTCGATCGTCTGTGCGCGTACTTCGGGTGCCGCATCGAGCAGGTCGTGGAGTACGTCCCAGAGTCGCCGTCCGATCTCGCTGCTAGCGAGAAGCGCGCGCCGTAAGTGGCGTGAGGCCACTCTGCGTGCTTGGGTTACTTTCAATCGCGCGCTTGAAAAGCGCCCTCGAAGTTGGGCACGGAATGGGCACGGCGTGGGCACGGGGCTTCTTCGGAGCGCCGGCATCGCAAACGCCAGACACGAAAAAGCCCGCGAAATCGCGGGCTTAGGCGTGGTGGCTATGGGTGGACTCGAACCACCGACCCCAGCATTATGAGTGCTGTGCTCTAACCGGCTGAGCTACATAGCCACGGGGTCGAGCATTCTCCACGGCGGGGCGCCCCGCGTCAATCGCGGCCGCGCTTGGCGGCCCCGGGGCCCTGTGGCAGAGTCGGGCGCAGTGCATTCGGAGTTCCGTCCCTTGATCGACCCGGACGGTTACCGGCCCAACGTCGGCATCGTGCTCATGCACCAGGACGGGCGACTGTTCTGGGCCAGGCGCGTGCATCGCGATGGCTGGCAGTTCCCGCAGGGCGGGATGAACAGCGACGAGACCCCGCTCGAGGCCATGTACCGCGAGCTCCGGGAGGAGACCGGCCTGCTGCCGGAGCACGTCGACGTGCTCGGCTCCACGCCCGGCTGGCTGCGCTACCGCCTGCCCAAGCGCTGCATCCGCGACAGCTCCCGCCCGGTCTGCATCGGCCAGAAGCAGGTGTGGTTCCTGCTGAGGCTGGTGGGCGAGGAGCACGCCGTGCGCCTGGACGCCACCGACAAGCCCGAGTTCGACGCCTGGCGCTGGGTCGACTTCTGGTACCCGATGGAGAACGTGGTGGTGTTCAAGCGCGAGGTCTACACCCGGGCGCTGCACCACCTGGCCCCGATCGCGCGCGGCATCGCCGGCCACGGCGCCGTGCCGCCGCGCAGTCCGCCGCCGCCGCCCGGGGGGCCGCGCCGCCCGGCGGGGGCGGGCGCCGGACCGCGCCGCCGTCCGGCCGGCGCCGCGCCGGGCCGCCGCGAGGGCGGGGGCGGCGCCGGCCCCGGGAGCTGAGCGCCGGCTGTCGGCCGCGAGCCGATCGCCGTTGACAACCGTTCGCAACGCCTGTCCAATGCAATCCATTCTCGCTTGGACGGGTGCCCCGATGTACGTCTGCGTCTGCACTGGTGTGACCGATCGCGACATCCGCCGCGCCGCCGCCGATGGCTGCCGCGACCTGTCGGAGCTGTCCATGCGCACCGGCGCCGGCCTGACCTGCGGCACCTGCAGCACCCTCGCCGCCGAGATCCTCGACCAGGCCCGGCGCGAGCTCGCCTTCCCGCTGCCGCTGCTCGTCGCGGCCTGAGGCGCCGCGCCGCCCGCAAGCGCGAGCGGTTCCGATTCCGCCGTGGCCCGGTCGCAGCGGGTACCCTGCGCGCCACCCCACCGAACACGGAGCCGCGCCATGGCGATGAAGGGCGACCCCAAGGTCATCGAGCACCTCAACAAGGTGCTCTACAACGAGCTCACCGCGATCAACCAGTACTTCCTGCACGCCAGGATGTACCGCAACTGGGGCTTCAAGGAACTCGCCGAGCACGAGTACCACGAGTCGATCGACGAGATGAAGCACGCCGACTGGCTGATCGAGCGCATCCTCTTCCTCGAGGGCCTGCCGAACCTGCAGAACCTCGGCAAGCTGATGATCGGCGAGGACCCGAAGGAAGTGCTGGAGTGCGACCTCAAGCTCGAGCAGATCGCGATCCCCGACCTGCGCGCGGCCATCGCGCACTGCGAGCAGGTGGCCGACTTCGTCAGCCGCGACCTGTTCGCGAAGATCCTCGCCAGCGAGGAGGAGCACCTGGACTGGATCGACACCCAGCTCGGCCTGATCGAGCGCCTCGGCGTCGGTCCCTACCTGCAGACCAAGATCGGCAGCTGAGCCCGCGGGCCAGGCAGCCGTAACGAAAAGGGCGCGCCATTGGCGCGCCCTTTTTCATGCCCCGGAGGCGGGGGGCGCGCTCAGTCGAGCAGCGCGCGCAGCGCGGCCTCGGCGCGGCGGTACTCCGCGCCCAGCACGGCCACGGCCACCACCGGCTTCTGCAGCAGGCGCTGGCGGGCGCCGGCCTCGATCCGCTTGGCCACCGCCGAGAGCGCCATCGCGCCGAGGTTGGCGCTGGAGGACTTCAGCGTGTGCGCGGGCGCGACCATGGCCGCGAAGTCGCCGTTGCCGGCGGCCTGCTCGAGGCGCTGCACGTGGGTGGGGGCGTCCTCGAGGAACACGCGCACCAGGGTGAGGTACTCCTCGCCCATCACCGAGCGCAGCTCCTCGACCACGTCCTCCGACAGCACCGGCGGCGCGTCCTGCGCGAGCGGCGCGGACTCGGACTCGGCCGGCACGGCCGGGCGCGTGGGCGCGGGGGCGGCCGGCGACGGCGGGGCCGGCGCGCGCGCGGCCAGCGAGGGGCCGAACAGCTTGGCCACGGCCTCCTCGACGCTGGTGTCGGGGCCGATGCCGCTGGCGGCGAGCGCCGGCAGCGGCGCGGCGGAGGCGGTGAAGGCGTCCAGCGGATCGATCGACGCGGGCTCGGCCGGGGCGAGGCGGCCGGCGTTGGCCGGGCCCGGCGGCTGGCTGCGCGAGATCTCCAGCCAGCGCGACAGGGTCTCCTCGAGCTGGCCGCGGGTGACCGGCTTGGACAGGTAGTCGTCCATGCCGGCGTCGAGGCACTTCTGGCGGTCGCCGGCCATGGCGTTGGCGGTCATGGCGATGATCGGCAGGCGGCGGCCGCCCTCGGCGGCCTCGCGGCGGCGCCACTGGCGGGTGGCCGAGTAGCCGTCGAGCACCGGCATCTGGCAGTCCATCAGGATCAGGTCGTAGCGCTCGAGGGTCATCTTCTCGAGCGCCTGCTCGCCGTTCTCGGCGGTGTCGCAGCGCAGGCCCAGCAGGCTCAGCAGGCGCTGGGCGACCATCAGGTTGACCGGGTTGTCCTCGACCAGCAGCACCTTGCCGCTGAGCTGGCCCGGGCCGCGCGCGCGGCCGGGCAGGGCGCCCGGCGCGGCGGGCGCCGCGGCGCCGCCCGGGGCGGACGCGGGCTCGGAGGCGGCCATCGCCGCCACGGCCTCGGCCATGCTGTGGATCGGCGCGGAGGCCGGCGCCGGCGCGGAGGCGGCCAGCAATTTGCTCACGCCCATCCGCAGCTCGGCGTCGGTGGACTGGCGGCCGATCAGCAGCGCGCGGTCGGCGGTGGCCTCGCCCAGCTCGGCCGGCGGCGCATCCTCGCCGCGCAGCCAGACCACGCGCAGGCCCTCGAACGCGGGGCTGCGCAGGATGTTGCGGTGCAGGGCCACCGCGGTGTTGCGCATCGTGCCGAGGTCGGCGACGAGCACGTTGAAGGCCCAGTTCGGGCCGCGCGAGAGCGCGCCGCGCAGGCGGTTGAGCGCCTCCTGGGTGGTCTCGACGTGGCTCGGCACCACGCCCCAGTTGGGCATCACGGTCATCAGGCGTCGCTGCAGCAGGGGGTCGGCGGTGAGCAGCAGCACGCGCGAGCCGCTGAGCTCGGTGCGGGTGCCCTCGATGTCGCCCGGGGCCTTGAGCACCGGGACTTCGAACCAGAACAGCGAGCCGCGGCCCGGCTCGGACTCCACCCCGATCCTGCCGCCCATCAGCTCGACGATGCGCTTGGAGATCGCCAGCCCGAGGCCGGTGCCGCCGTAGAGGCGGGTGGTGGAGGCATCGGCCTGGGAGAACGCGGCGAACAGGCGCTGCGCCTTCTCCGACGGGATGCCGATGCCGGTGTCGCGCACTTCGAAGCGCAGCTCGTGGTGGGTGCGGGTCTCGCCCTTGCGCACCACGTTGAGCGTGACCGAGCCGCGCTCGGTGAACTTCACCGCGTTGCTGAGCAGGTTGGTCAGCACCTGGCGCATGCGCACCGGGTCGCCGCGCACCGCGAGGCGCACCGCGGGGTCGATCGACAGGCCCAGGCGCAGGCCCTTGGACTCGGCGGGCTTCTCCATCAGCCGCATCACCGACTCCAGCAGCTCGCGCAGGTTCAGGCCGGTGGACTCGAGCTCGAGCTTGTTGGCCTCGAGCTTGGAGTAGTCGAGGATGTCGTCGACGATGCGCAGCAGCTGGCGCGCCGAGCCGAAGGCCGTGCGCAGCATCTCGTGCTGGTCGGGCTGCAGGCGCGAGTTCATCAGCAGGTCGAGCATCGGGATGATGCCGTTGAGCGGCGTGCGGATCTCGTGGCTCATGGTGGCCAGGAACTCGCCCTTGGCCATCATCGCCGACTCGGCGGTCTGCTTGGCCTCGGTGAGCTCGCGCTCGAGCTTGCGGTGCACCTCGAGCTCTTCCTGCAGCGAGCGCATCTCGGCCTGGCGATGGCCGGTCTGCTGCTCGACCACCTCGGCCAGCTCGCGCGAGCGCGCATGCACCTGGCGCAGCACGCCGGCCAGGCCCGCGACCGCCAGCAGCGCCAGCACCAGCGCCACCAGCGGCCAGGTGCGGTCGCCCGAGGAGTAGGTGGCGATGCCCGAGGCCAGCGCGGCGCCGCCGGCGCCGGCGATCGCCAGCCAGCGCACGAGCAGGGTGTTCACGCGCGACGGCTGGGTCGGGCTGGACATGGGTCAGAGCACCGCGCTTTGGAAGTCGAAGTCGAGGCCGGAGGCCGCCTGCTGGACCAGGTTGCCCTGGATGAAGTCGATGCCGCTCATCCACAGCGAGGCCGCGGACTGCGCGTTCTCGACCCGGTGGCCGATGACCATGACGTTGCGGCGGTGGCAGCGGTCGATGAGCATGCGCAGCTCGTCGCGCACGCCCTCGTTGCCGGCGTACTTGTAGGCGAGCTTCACGTAGCTCAGCGGCAGCCGCTCGATCAGCGGGTCGGAGTCCAGCCCCGACTCGAACTGGCCGAGGCAGCACTGCACGCCGTCGGGCACCAGGGCCTCGAAGAACTGGCCCACCGACGCCGAATGCACCAGCGCGTCCTCGAGGCGCACCTCGATCACCAGCTGGCTGCCGGCGACGCCGCGCTCGGCCAGCTGCGACCGCAGCCAGGCGGCCTGGCCGGGGTGGGCGACGGTCTTGGAGGACTGGGTGACGAACAGGCGCAGCACCGTGCCGGTGCTGGCGGCCGCGACGATCTGCTGCAGCGCCGCGCGCACGACCCAGCGGTCGACCTCGTGGATCAGGCCGGCGCGCTCGGCGATCGGGATCACCTCGCCGGCCGGGAACAGGCGGCCGTCGTCGCCGCGCAGGCGCAGCAGGCACTGGTACTGGGCGTCCTCGCCGCCGGCCACCGCCACGATCGGTTGGTAGAGCAGCTCGAAGCCGGTCCCCGCCGTCGCGTCGCGGATGCGCTGCACCATCTCGGCCTCGCGGGCCTCCTCGGGGCGCTTCGGCGGCTCGTAGCGGATGACGCCGCGCTCGCTGGCGCGGGCGTCGCGCGCGGCGCGCTCGGCGGCGTTGAGCAGCGCGCCGGCATCCGCGAACACCAGGCCCAGCGGCACCAGGCCCACCGAGGCGCGCAGGCGCACCGGCATGCCGCCGACCTCGAAGGCCTCGACCGCCAGCGCCGCGCGCAGGGCCTGGGCCATCGACTCGATCTCGCCCTCGGTCTCGCCGGCGATCACCGCGAGGTAGCTGGCGTCGCCGAAGCGCGCCACCGGGTGCTCGCCGAGCTGGCCGGCGAAGCGCGCGCCGACCGCGCCGAGCAGCTGCTCGATGGCGCCGATGCCCAGCCGCTCGCGCATCGGCGCGATGCCCTCGAGCTCGATGAAGGCGACCGCGCCGGTGGCGTCGCGCTGGTCGACCAGGGTGTTGAGCCGGTCGAGCACCCAGGCCCGGTCGTACAGGCCGGTGCCGGCGTCGCGCGCGGGGCGTCCGCCGCCCTGGCGCAGCGCGGCGGCGCGGGCGCGGCGCACGCGGTTCTGCACCGCCGAGATCAGGTGGCGCGGGCGCACGGGCTTGGCGAGGAAGTCGTCGCCGCCGGCGTCGAGCGCCTCGAACTGCTTGTCGGGGTCGGCCTCGCCCGAGAGGAAGACGATGGGCGTGTTGAGGAAGGCCTCGCGCTCGCGGATCAGCGCGGTGAGCTCCATGCCGTTGGCCTGCGGCATGTGCAGGTCCATCAGCACGAGGTCGGGCTGGAAGCTCTCCATCGTGGGCAGCACGTCGAGCGGCTCGGAGACGACCATGGCCTCCATCGCGGCGTTGCGCAGCACGCTCTCGGCGAACAGCGCCTGGGCGCGGTCGTCCTCGACGATCAGGATGCGGTAGGGCGCCTCGGCGGACGGGTCGAGCAGGTCCTGCAGGCGCTTGAGCACGTCGGCCGCGCCGGGCGGCGAGATCAGCAGGGCGTCGGCGCCGGCGCGGCGGGCCGACAGGCGCAGGGCCACGTCGTCGCGCTGGGCGATCGCCACCAGCGGCACCGGCTTGCCCGCGCGCTGGCGGGTGGAGCGCAGCACGTCGCCGAGCGTCTCGAGCACGTCGAGGAAGCCCGGGTCGACCAGCACGAGGTCGGGCGGCAGGGCCTGCAGCAGCTCCTGCAGCTCCTCGGCGTCCATCAGCAGCTCGACCTCGAAGCCGGCGGTCTCGAGGCGCTGGTCGAGCTCGATCGAGAGCTCGCCGGCGTCGGTGAGGTGGTAGATGCGCTGCGGCGGGCGGGCGCCGCGCGGGGCGGGCGCGGCGGGCGACGCGGCGGGCGCGCGCACCGGCGGCGCGGGG
>JBHYGK010000046.1:0-9548 GCA_051859045.1 Lysobacteraceae bacterium
GGCCGCGGACGCGGACGCGCGCCCCGCGACCGGGCCGGCCAGCCTCGACGGGCCGGCGCTCGGCGCGGCGATCCGCGCGGCGGGGCGACGCCAGGCGCCGGCCTGGAGCGCGCTGTTCGCCCAGTGGGGCGTCGCCCCCGACGAGGCCGACCTGGCCGGCGCGGCCCGCTGCCCGCTGCGCTTCGCGCCGGCGGGCGACGCGGCCGCCGCGGCCGCGCTGTACTGCGTGCGCGGGCGGGCCAGCCTGAGCACCCTCGCGGCGCTCGACCGCCCCGCGCTGCTGCGCCTGCGCGACGGCGGCGGCGAGGCCTGGGCGCTGCTGCTGGGCATGGACGCGCTGCGGGTGCGGGTGCAGCTCGGCGGCGAGCGGATCGACGTCGACCGCACCGCGCTGGAAGCCGCCTGGCCGGGCGAGTACGCCGCGATCTGGCGCGCGCCCGGCTTCCTCGACCTGCCGCTGCTGCCCGGCGCCAGCGGCCCGGCCGTGGACTGGCTCGCCGCGCGGCTGGACGCCCGCGACGGCCTCGCCGCCGGCGCCGCCGGCCCTCGCACCTACGACGACGCGCTCGCGGAGCAGGTGCGGCGCCTGCAGGCGCGCTACGGCCTGGAGCGCGACGGCGTCGTCGGCCCGGCGACCCTGCTGGCGCTGATGGCCGAGGACGGCCCAGGCCCGCGCCTGAGCCGGAGCCTGCCGTGAGCCGGCCGGGCGGGAGGGCGCGCGGATGTCGCTGATCCTCGAGGCGCTGCGGCGCTCGGAAGCCGAGCGCCGGCTCGGCGAAGCGCCCGGCCTGCACGCGGCCGACGCCTGGCGCGCGCTGCCGGCGCGCAGCGGCGGCCGCGAGCGCCCGGCCTGGCCCTGGTGGCTGCTCGCGCTGGCGGTCACCGCGGCCCTGGCCGCGGCCGCCGGCGCGTGGTGGCCGCGCGCGGACGTGGCGCCGTCGGCGGTCGCCCCCGAGGCGGCGACGCCCGCCGAGGCGGACGTGGCCCCGGTCGACGCGGCCCCCGCCCCGGACGTCGCCGCCGCGGACGTCGCCGCGCCGGCGGTGGCGCCTCCCGCCGGGGCGTGGCCGACATCGCCCGCGGTCGCGATCCCGTCGCCGCCGGTGCCGGTCGCGCCCGTGGCGCCGCCGCCGTCGCCGCCCGTCGAAACGATGGCGGCGGCGGCGACCGCGGCGCCGACGCCCCTGCCCTCGCCCGCCGACGCCACGCCGCCGGTGCCCGGCGCCAGCGCCGAGGACGCGCGTCCCCCGTCGCTCGCCGCGCTCGATCCCGCCCGCCGCGCCGCGCTGCCGCCGCTGCGCCTCGGCCTGCACGTGTGGGACGAGGCGCCCGCGCGCCGCCGCGTGGTCATCGACGGCGAGCGCCGGGTCGAAGGCGACTGGGTCGCGGCCGACGTGCGCCTGGTGGCGATCGTGCGCGGCGGCTGCATCCTCGAGATCGACGGCCGCCGCTGGTGGCTGGGCGTCGCATGAGCCGGGGCCCGCGCCGGTGTTCGTGAACATCCCGTCCCGGCGACGCGAGCGCCGGCGCTGGGCGACCTACGCGCTCGCCGCGCTGCTCGCGGGCGGCTTCGCCGCGATGCTGCTGGTCGACGACCGCGGCGCGCTGATGGCGCGCTGGGGCACGCTGGCCGATGCGCTCCCCGACAGCGCCGAGGGCTGGCACGCCGCGTTCGCCGGCGGCCGGATCGCCTCCCTGCTCACCGCCCTGTTCGTGCACGCGGATGCCGGCCACCTGCTCGGCAACCTGGTGTTCCTGCTGATCCTCGGCCTGCCGGCGGAGCGCACGCTCGGTCCGTGGCGACTGCTGCTGCTGTTCGGCATCGGCGGCGCGCTGGCGAACCTCGCCGCGGCCGCGGCGGTGGCGAGCCCGGAGCGGATGATCGTCGGCGCCAGCGGCGGCGTGGCCGCGCTCGCCGGCGCCTGGCTGGCGCTGTTCCCGCGCGCGAACGTGGGCATCGTGCTGCCGCTGGGGCTGTTCCTGGAATGGGTGCGCGCGCCCGCGGCCCTGCTGATCGCGGTGTGGGCGCTGCTGCAGCTGCTGTTCACCTTCGTCGGCCCCGCGTTCGGCGCGGTGGCCTGGTGGGCGCACGTGACCGGCTTCGTGCTCGGCCTGGTGGCCGGCCTCGCGTGGCGGCGCCCGCTGCGCCGGCGCGGCGGGGCCGACTGAGGCCGCGCGGCCTCAGTCGGCGGCCGGCGTGGCGGCCGCGGCCGGGGGCGGCGCCGACAGGGCGGCCTCGGCCTTGAGTTCGGCGAGCGCGGCGTCGACCGGGCCATCGCCCTCGAGCACCACGCCGATCGCGTACTGGCCGTCGTCGACCTCCTCGTCGCCGCGCAGGTGGCCCGGCAGGTCGCTCTCGCGCAGGCCGCGCGAGGCGCCCTCGCCCTCGGGGTCGAGCACGATGTCCGGCGCGATGCCCGCACCCTGGATCGAGCGCCCGCTGGGGGTGTAGTAGCGCGCGGTGGTGAGCTTGATCGCGTCGCCGTTGTCGAGCGGGAGCACCGTCTGCACCGAGCCCTTGCCGAAGCTGCGCGCGCCCATCACCCGCGCGCGGCCGTGGTCGCGCAGCGCGCCGGCGAGCACCTCGCTGGCGCTCGCCGAGCCCGCGTCCTGCAGCACGATGATCGGGGCGCCGTCGAGCAGGTCGCCCGGGGTGGCGTTGAACTCGCCGTCGGAGAAGCCCAGCCGGCCGCGGGTGCTGACGATCAGGCCGTCCTCGAGGAAGCCGTCGGCGGCCTCGACCGCCGCGGTCAGCAGGCCGCCGGGGTTGGAGCGCAGGTCGAGCACGAGGCCGCGCAGCGCGCCGCCGGACGAGGCCTTGAGCTCGCGCACGATGCGCGCCGCCTCCAGCCCGGTGTCGCCCTGGAAGGTGGCGATGCGCAGGTAGGCATAGCCCGGCTCGAGCAGGCGGCCACGCACGCTGGCGATGCGGATCACCTCGCGCACCACCACCATCTCGCGCGGCGCGGCCTCGCCGTCGCGCAGCACGGTCAGGCGCACCTCGGTGCCCGGCAGGCCGCGCAGGCCGAGGATGGCGCCGTCGACGCCGTCGACCTCGATCGGCTGGCCGTCGATCGCGGTGATCACGTCGCCGGCGCGCAGGCCGGCGCGCTGCGCGGGCGAGCCGTCGATCGGCGCGATCACGCGCAGGCTGCGGTCGGGCAGCTGCACCAGCTCGACGCCGATGCCTTCGTAGGCGCCCTCGGCGGACTCGTCGAGCGAGCGCGACTGCTCGGCGTCGAGGTAGGCGCTGTGCGGGTCGAGGTCGGCGAGCAGGCCGCGGATCGCCGCGCGCATCAGCGCGCGGTCGTCGACCTCGTCGACGTAGGCCTGCTGGATCGTGCGGTAGACGGCGACGTAGCGACGGATCTCCTCGATCGGCACGCCCTCGGGCGCCGGCGCGGCGGCGGCCGGTGCCGGTGCCGGTGCCGGGGCGGCGGGCGCGGCGGGCGCGGCCGGGCCCGCGGGGGCCTGCTGGGCCTGGGCGGCACCGGCCATCGCCAGCAGCAGGGCGACGGGGAGCAGTCGGGGGATGGAGCGCATGCGGTGGCCTTGGGGGGCGTGGGCGACGCGTCGATCATAGGCGGCGGCGTGGACCGCAGCCAGCGGCGGAACGCGCCGCCGCGCGCGCTCAGCGGCGCTGCAGCCAGGGCCGCGGATCGACCGGCCGCGCGCCCTGGCGCAGCTCGAAGTACAGCGCCGCCCGGCCCTGGCCGCCCGAGCTGCCCACGGTGGCCACCGGCTCGCCGGCGCGCACCCAGTCGCCGGCGTCCTTGAGCAGCGCGTCGTTGTGCGCGTACAGGCTCATCCAGCCGTCGCCGTGGTCGACGATCAGCAGCAGGCCGTAGCCCTTCAGCCATTCCGCGAAGGCCACGCGGCCGGGCGACACCACGCGCACCTCGGCGCCGGCGGTGCCGGCGACGAGCATCCCGGTGCTGCGGCGGCCATCGGGCAGGGTGCCGCCGAAGCCGGCCAGCACCGCGCCGCTGAGCGGCCAGGGCAGCGCGCCGCGGCGGGTGGCGAACGCGCGCGCCTCCTCGGGCTGGTCGGGGATGTCGGCGAGGACGTCGCGCAGGCGCTCGAGCAGCGAGGCGAGCGCGCGCTCGTCGCGCGCCAGCGCGGCGCGGCGGGCGTCGGCATCGCGATGGCGCTGCTCGAGCGCGTCGAGCAGCGCGCGTCGCTCCGCGCGGCCGGCGTCGAGCGCCGCGATGGCCACGGCCTGGGCATCGCGGCGCGCGGCCAGGTCGCCGCGCTGGGCGTCCACCTGCGCGGCCACGTCGGCGAGGCTGCGCAGTTCGGCCAGCAGGCCCTCGATGCGTGCGCTGCGGTCGCGCTGCAGGAAGCGCTGGTAGGTGAGGACGCGGGCGAGGTCGGCCACGCGGTCCTGGGCGAGCAGCAGCTTCAGCTGCTCGTGGCGCCCCAGCGCGTAGGCGGCGCGCACGAGCTCCGCCAGCGCCTCGCGCTGGGTCGAGAGCGAGGCCTCCAGCGCGACCTGCTCGGCCTCCAGCCGCGCGAGCTCGCGCTCGCCGGTGGCGATCGCCGACTCGGTGTCGCGCAGCTCGCGCACCGCCGCGGCGACGGTCGCGTCGGCCTCGCGCAGGCCCTCCGCCGCGGCGTCGCGCTCGACCGCGATCGCGCGCTGCTCCTCCGCCAACGCGTCGAGGCGGGCGCGGACGTCGGCCAGGCGGCGCAGGGCCTCGGCCTCGTCGCGGGCGCGGGTGGCGTCGTCGCCCGCCGGGGGCGACGCGTCCTGGGCCCGCGCCACCGGCGTCGCCGCCGCGCCGGCGACGGCCAGCACCAGCAGCAGCGCGAGCGACCGGGCCGGCGCGCGCATCGCGCTCAGGTCGGCTCGACCAGCGAGCGCCCGGTCATCGCCGCCGGGATCGGCTGGCCGAGCAGGGCCAGCACCGTCGGCGCGAGGTCGCGCAGGGCGCCGCCGGCGCGCAGCGTCGCCGGACGGCCCAGGTAGACCAGCGGCACCGGGCCGACGGTGTGCGCGGTGTGCGCCTGGCCCGTGCTGGCGTCGCGCATCATCTCGAGGTTGCCGTGGTCTGCGGTGACCAGCATCTCGCCGCCGGCGGCCTCGATCGCCGCGCGCAGCGCGCCGAGCGCTGTGTCCACCGCCTCCACGGCCTGGATCGCGGCCGGCAGGCTGCCGGTATGGCCGACCATGTCGGGGTTGGCGATGTTGCAGATGATCGCGTCGAAGCGGCCGCTGCCGATGGCCTCCACCAGCTTCGCGGTGAGCTCGGGGCAGCTCATCTCGGGCTGCAGGTCGTAGGTGGCCACCTTGGGGCTGGGCACGAGGATGCGCTCCTCGCCGGGCCAGGGCTCCTCGCGGCCGCCGCTGAAGAAGAAGGTCACGTGCGCGTACTTCTCGGTCTCGGCGATGCGCAGCTGGGTGAGCCCCGCGCGCGCCAGGACCTCGCCGAGGGTGTCGCGCAGGTCCTCGGGCGGGAACGCCACCTGCATCGGCAGGCGCGCGTCGTACTCCGCGAGGCCGACGTAGGCGGCCAGCGCCGGGCGGCGCGCGGCGAAGCCGGCGAAGCCCGGCTGCACGAAGGCCGCCGAGATCTGGCGGGCGCGGTCGGCCCGGAAGTTGAAGCACACCACGGCGTCGCCGTCGGCCATCGGGCTGGCGCCGTCGATGACGGTCGGGGCCACGAACTCGTCGTTCTCCTCGCGGGCATAGGCCGCGGCCAGCGCGCTCGCGCCATCGGCGGCGACGTGCTCGCCGCGGGCCTCCACGATCGCGTTCCAAGCGCGCTCGACGCGGTCCCAGCGCTGGTCGCGGTCCATCGCGAAATAGCGGCCGCCGACGCTCGCGAGCCGGGCGTTGCCGACGGCCTCGCACTCCGCGCGCAGCGCCGCGAGGCTCGGGGCCGCGCTGCGCGGCGGCATGTCGCGGCCGTCGAGCAGCGCATGCACGGCGACGCGCGGCACGCCGCGCGCCTTCGCCATCCGCAGCAGCGCGAACAGATGCTGCTCGTGGCTGTGCACGCCGCCGGGCGAGAGCAGGCCGAGCAGGTGCAGCGTGCCGCCGCTGGCGATCACGCCGTCCATGGCCGCCAGCAGCACCGGGTTGGCCTGCAGGCTGCCGTCCTCGATCGCCGCGTCGACCCGGGTGAGGTCCTGGTAGACGACGCGACCGGCACCGAGGTTCATGTGGCCCACCTCGGAGTTGCCCATCTGCCCGTCGGGCAGGCCGACGTGGCGGCCTTCGGTGTGCACGAGGGTGTGCGGGCAGTCGGCGAGCAGGCGGCGCCAGTGCGGCGCGTGGGCCTGGGCGATGGCGTTGTCCTCGCGCTCCTCGCGATGGCCCCAGCCATCGAGGATCAGCAGCAGCACGGGCTTGGGCGTGGGTCGGCTCACGGTGGCCCCGGGTCGTAGGCAGGAAGTCATAGTGTAGCGAAGCGCCTAAACCCCGCGCGGGTCGCCTGCATCCGAGCACCGCTGTCGCGATGGCGCCGCCATCGTTCTTCCCTCCAACGGACCCAGGACACTCCCATGCGCATGCCCTCCAAGCCCTCCCTGCTGGCCATCGCCCTGCTCGCCACGCTCGGCGCGGCCACGGCTTCCGCCCAGTCGCTCCCGTCGCAGAGCAAGGTCAACGGCGCCATCTCGGTCGCCGAAGGCGAGGCCTTCGACGAGGTCGAGACCGTCAACGGCGCCATCCGGATCGCCCGCGGCGGCTCTGCCAACGAAGCCTCCACCGTCAACGGCGCGATCCGGGTCGAGGACGAAGGCCGCCTGGGCGAGGCCTCGACGGTCAACGGCGCGATCACGCTGGGCACCGGCGTCGTCGTCGACCGCGGCCTCGAGACCGTCAACGGCGGCATCAACATCGGCACCGGCGGCCGCGTCGGCGGCGACGTCGAGACGGTCAACGGCGGGATCGTCCTCGCGGAGGCGACCATCGGCGGCGGCCTGGCCACCGTCAACGGCGACATCAGCGTCGGCGCCGGCAGCCGCGTCAGCGGCGGGATCACCGTCGAGCGTCCGTCGGGCTGGAGCTGGGGCCGCAGCCGGCCGCCGCGCGTCACCCTCGCCGCGGGGAGCACCGTCGAGGGCGAGATCCGGTTCGAGCGCGAGGTGGAGTTCTGCAAGGAGGACGGCGCCGTGGCGCCGACCCCGACCGGCACCGCACCGGCCGCCTGCACCCGCTGAGCGATCCGCCCCGGCCGGGATGACCCGGCCGGGGCGCGCTACCATCGGGCTTTCCTCGATGGGAGCGTCAGCACCATGCGTCAGTCCCTGTTCCTGTGCGCCGGCCTCGCGGCCGGCGTCGCCCTCGTCGGCTGCGGCGCCGACACCCCGCCCGAGGCCCCGGCGGCCGCGCCCCCGGAGGCCAGCGTCACCGCGGCCCCCGGCGCTCCGCCGCCGATCGGCGGGCACGGCTTCGGTCCCGAGATCTCGGCCGAGGACTTCGCCGCCCACGTCTCCGTGCTGGCCTCCGACGCGTTCCTCGGCCGCGCCCCCGGCAGCGACGGCGAGCGCCTGACGATCGAGTACCTCGAGGGCGAGTTCCGCCGCCTCGGCCTCGAGCCGGGCATCGACGGCAGCTACCTGCAGCAGGTCTCGATGGTCGAGACGACCGCCGACCCGTCGACCACGCTCAGCCTGGCGGTGGGCGGCGAGATCCGCACCCTGCCCTTCGGCACCGACATGGTCATCGGCACCCGGACTGGCGAGGCCGAGGTGGCGCTGGCCGACAGTCCGCTGGTCTTCGTGGGCTACGGCGTGCATGCGCCGGAAGCGGGCTGGAACGACTACGAGGGCGTGGACGTCCGCGGCAAGACCGTCGTGATCCTCGTCAACGACCCGGGCTTCCATGCCGGCGACGAGACGCTGTTCGAGGGCCGCCGCATGACCTACTACGGCCGCTGGACCTACAAGTTCGAGGAGGCCGCCCGGCAGGGCGCCGCGGCGGCGCTGATCGTCCATGACACCGAAGGCGCGGGCTACGGCTGGGAGGTGGTGCAGAACAGCTGGTCCGGGCCGCAGTTCGACCTGCCGGCCGCCGGCGACCCCGAGCCGCGGCTCCCGATGCAGGGTTGGCTGTCGGGCGAGCAGGCCACGTCGCTGTTCGCCGCCGCGGGCCAGGACTTCATGGCGCTGCGGGCGGCCGCCAACCAGGCGGGCTTCCGGGCCGTCGAGCTGCCGGTGACGGCGTCGGCGCAGCTGCGCAGCACGGTCACCGCGAAGACCTCGGCGAACGTCGTGGCGCGGCTGCCCGGCGCGACCGCACCGGACGAGGCGGTGCTGTACATGGCGCACTGGGACCACCTGGGCGCACACGAGGGCCCCGCGGGCGAGGACCACATCTACAACGGCGCGATCGACAACGCGACCGGCGTCGCGGGCGTGCTCGAGATCGCCGAGCGCTTCGTCACCGCCGGGACGCCGCCGGATCGCTCGATCTACTTCGCGATGGTCACGCTCGAGGAGTCCGGCCTGCTGGGCTCGAAGTACCTGATGCAGCACCCGCCGGTGCCTCTGGCCGACATCGCGGGCGTGATCAACCTCGATGCGATGCCGGTGGTCGGCCCCACGCGCGACCTCGTGGTGATCGGCATGGGCAGCTCGGAGCTCGAGGACATCCTTGCGCCGATCGCGGCGCTGCAGGGCCGCACGCTGGAATCGGAGAGCGCGCCGGAGAAGGGCTTCTACTTCCGCTCCGACCACTTCAACTTCGCGAAGGCCGGCGTGCCGGCCCTGTACGCGAAGGGTGGCGACGACCACATCGAGCTCGGCGAGGCTTACGGGCAGCAGGTCGCCGCGGATTACACCGGGGTCCGCTACCACAAGCCTGCCGACCACTGGGATCCCGAGTGGGACCTGCGCGGGGTGGTGCAGGACCTCGAGGCGCTGCATGGCGTCGGCCGCGACCTGTCGGCCGCCGGGCGCTGGCCTAACTGGTACGAGGGCCACCCGTTCAAGGCGGCCCGGGACGCGTCGCGCGCCGCGCAGTGAGACCGTGCCGGGGCGGCCCTTGGCCGCTCCGGCGCGATGCCGAACCAGCCCACCTGCTTCCGCGGCGCCAGCAGGCGCCGCCGCCTGAAAGGACCCGAACGCCATGTCGATCGCCATCACCAGCCTGATCATCGGCGCCGTCCTGCCCTACGTGTGGGTCGGCGTCGCCAAGGCCAGCGCCCGCGGATATGACAACCGTGATCCGCGCGGTTGGATCGCCCGCCAGGGCGGCGTCACGCTGCGCGCGAATGCGGCGCAGCTCAACGCCTTCGAGGCGTACCCGCCGTTTGCGGTGGCCATGCTGCTTGGCCTGTGGGCGAACGCGGACATCGATCGCCTCGGCTGGCTCGGTCTCGCGTTCATCGCCGCGCGCATCGCGCATGGCGTGTTCTACGTGATGAACCTCGCGGCCCTGCGGAGCCTCGCCTGGTTCGGCGGGGTGATCGTCGTCGGTCTGCTGTTCCATGCGGCGTGGAAAGCCATGCCTTGATGCCGGTGCGTCGCGCGTCGCCGCGGCGACCCCCGATGCTGGACATGGAAACGGCGCCCCTGGGGGCGCCGTTTTTGTGTCGGTA
>JBHYGK010000047.1:0-9188 GCA_051859045.1 Lysobacteraceae bacterium
GGCCAGCGCGGCCGGCCGCCCCGGGGCGGCCGCGGCGGCCGGCGTCCCCAGCACCGCGGCGATCGCGCATGCGGCCATCGCCAGCGCGGCGCCGCGGACGCGCGCACCACCGACGCGGCGCGCCGCGCCCTCGCCCGCCTTGCCGGGATCCGCCTCGCGCGCCACCATGTCGCTCTCCATGCGCACCAGCCTACCCTTCCCTCCCCGCCGCCGGCCATGACGACGACGCCCCGCCTGCTGCTGGTGGAGGACGAGCCGGTCAGCCAGGACTTCCTCGCGGCCGCGCTCGAAGCGCTGCCGGCCATCGTCGACTGCGCCGGCAGCATCGCCGAGGCGCGCCGGCACATCGTCGGGCATCCGCACGCGCTGTGGCTGGTGGACGTGCACCTGCCCGACGCCAGCGGCCCCGGCGTGCTCGCCGCGCTGCGTGCCGCCGGCGGCGACGCGCCCGCGCTGGCGCTCACGGCCTCCACCGACCCGGCGCTGCACGCGCGGCTGCGCGAGGCCGGCTTCCTGGCCGTGCTCGGCAAGCCGATCGGCGTCGCCGAGCTGCAGGGCGCCGTGGTGCGGGTGGTGGGCAGCGACCTCGACGTGCTGCGCGTGGCCGAGCGCCACGACCCGGCGCCCACCGCGAGCGATGCCGCGCCGGCCCCGGCGGCCGCCGCGGACGGCCGCGCCGAGCCCTGGGACGACGCCGCCTCGCTGGCCACCGCCGGCGGCCGGGTGTCCACCCGCGACGCGCTGCGCGTGCTGTTCCTGCGCGAGCTGCCCGAGCTCTACGGCGAGGTGCTGCGCGCGGTCGACGGCCAGGACCCGCAGCGCGCCCGCGGCGCCCTGCACCGGATGAAGGCCTCCTGCGGCTTCGTCGGCGCGACCCGGCTGCTCGCCGAGACCCGCCGCCTGCATCAGGCGCCGCTGTCGTCCGAGGCGCTGGCGTCGTGGCGCGCGGCCGCGGACGAGCTGCTGGCGCTGCCGGTCCCCTGAGCCGTCGCGGGCGTCGGCCCGGGCGCGCTCGTCGGTGCCACCCGCGCCAGCTCGCCGAGCATCCCCCACGACGCCAGGCCCCGCGGCCCGAGGTGGTGCGCCAGCAGGCCGCGCAGCCCGTCGCGCAGCTCGCGCAGGCCCTCGGCGTCGGGGCGGGTGCCGTCGGCGAACGCCAGCAGGGTCGCGCCGCGCAGCGTGCCGCCGCGGGCCGCGCCGCGGTCGCGCACGGCGCCGTCCTCGGGGTCCAGGCGGTAGCGCGCGGCCGGGTCCACCGGCTCGCCGACGGCGTCGATCGCCCAGTCCAGGCCGATGCCCAGCTCCTCGAGCAGGCGCCGCTCGAAGCCGCGCAGCACCCAGCCCAGCTCGGCGCCGCCGGCGGCCCCGGCCAGGCCGGCCACCGCGGCGCCATACGCGTCGAACAGGCCCGGCAGCGGATCGAGCCGCGGCGCCAGCCGCAGCACCAGCTCGCCGAGGTAGAAGCCGGCCATCAGCGCGTCGCCGTGCAGGCCCGCGCCGGGGCCCAGCGCCTCGGCCTGGCGCAGCTGGGCCAGTTCGCCGCGCAGCTGGAAGTCGAGCGTGATCGCCTGCAGCGGCTGCAGCGCCGCGCGCAGCGGCTGGCTGCGCGGGCCGCGCACGCCGCGCGCCACCAGGCCCACGCGGCCGTGCTCGCGGGTGAACACCTCGACCAGCAGGCTGGTCTCGCGCCAGGGCCGCGCGTGCAGCACCCAGGCCGGCTGGCGCTCGACCCGCACGGGGCTCAGTCGGCGTAGCCGAAGCGCGCCAGCGCGGCCTCGTCGTCCGACCAGCCCTCGCGCACGCGCACCCAGACCTCGAGGAACACCTTGCGCCCGAACAGGCGCTCCATGCCCTCGCGCGCGCCCTGGCCGATGGCCTTCATGCGCTCGCCGCCCTTGCCGATGACGATGGGCTTCTGGCTCTCGCGCTCCACCCAGACCACGGCGCCGATGCGCGCCATGGCGCCGTCCTCCTCGAAGCGCTCGATCTCGACGGTGGTCGAGTACGGCACTTCCTCGCCGAGGCGCAGCATCAGCTGCTCGCGCACCAGCTCGCCGGCCAGGAAGCGCTCGGAGCGGTCGGTGATCTCGTCCTCGCCGAACAGCGGCTCGCCCTCGGGCAGCAGCTTGGCCAGCTCGTCGAGCAGCCGCTCGAGGCCCTTGCGCTTGAGCGCGCTCAGCGGCAGCACCGCGGCGAACGTGCGCTCGCGGGTGTGCTCGCCGATGAAGGGCAGCAGGGCGCCCTTGTCCTTGACCACGTCGACCTTGTTGATCACCCACACCACCGGCACGCCGGCGTCGGCAAGCGCGGCGTAGGCCAGGCCGTCCTCGTCGGTCCAGCGCACGCCCTCGGTCACCAGCAGCGCGGCGTGGACGTCGGCGAGCGAACCGCGCGCGGCGCGGTTCATCATGCGGTTCATCGCGTTCTTCTCGACCCGGTGGATGCCGGGGGTGTCCACCAGCACCACCTGCGCGGCGGGCGTCGTGCAGATGCCCAGCATGCGGTGGCGGGTGGTCTGCGGCTTGGGCGAGGTGATGCTGACCTTGGCGCCGACCAGCGCGTTGACCAGGGTCGACTTGCCGACGTTGGGGCGGCCGACGACGGCGACGAAGCCGGCGCGGAAGGGCGCGGCGTGGGGCGTGGGAGCGTTCATGCGAGGGTCCTGAGGTGGTCGAGCAGCGCGGCCGCGGCCTGCTGCTCCGCCGCGCGCCGGCTGCCACCCTCGCCCTCCGCCTCGCAGGCGGGATGGGTGGCGTGGCAGCGGACGCGGAAGGTCTTGTCATGCTCGTCGCCGGTGGTGGCCACGAGCTCGTAGTGCGGGAGCGGGAATTGGCGGGCCTGCAGCCACTCCTGCAGCCGGGTCTTGGGGTCCTTCTCGAGCCGGCCGGTGGGCGGCAGGGCGTCGATGGCCTGCTCGAACCACGGCAGCACGCGCCGGCGGCAGGCCTCGAAGCCGCCATCGAGGTAGACCGAGGCCACCAGCGCCTCGAGGGCGTCGGCGAGGATGGAATCGCGGCGGTGGCCGCCGGACTTCATCTCGCCGGGGCCGAGCGTCAGGGCCTGGCCGAGCTCGAGCGCCCGGGCGATCGTGGCCAGCGAGGATTCGCGCACCAGCTCGGCGCGGGCGCGGGTGAGCGCGCCTTCGTCGGCCTTGGGCCAGCGCTGGTACAGCGCCTCGGCGATGAGCAGGTTCACCAGCGCATCGCCCAGGAACTCCAGGCGTTCGTTGTTGCGGGGGCCCGCGCTGCGGTGGGTCAGGGCCTGCGCGAGCAGGCCCGGATCGCCGAAGGCATGGCCGAAGCCGTCACTCCGGGACACGCCCGCCCATGTCCTCGGTGTGCTGGAACTTCGCGACGAAGTCCAGGTTGAACATCAGCGGCTCGCGCACCTCGTAGGTGACCTCGAGGCGCGGGCCGGTGCCGTCGCGCAGGACGCGGATCTGCTCGGGGCGGACGTTCTTGACGTAGCCGATGTCGAACTTGCGCCGGAACATCTCGCGGATCGCGCCCGGATCGCGGCTGGCCACGCCCGGCTCGTCGGCGACGCTCTGCATCGCCTTCATCACCGCGTAGTGGTCGAGGTAGACCGGCATCAGCTTCGCGCCGATGAACAGGAAGAACCCCGCCACCGCCAGGACGATGAGGAACCCGATCAGGGTGATGCCGCGCTGCTGCTTGCCGATGCTGGTGACCATGGTGACCTCGCCTCCCCCGTTGGTTATTCGATGGTATCGCCGATGCGGCTGAAATCCATGCCCCCGTCGACGTGCAGCCAGACCATGAAGGCCTTGCCGACCAGGTGGTCCTCGGGGACGAAGCCCCAGAACCGGCTGTCCTGCGAATTGTCGCGGTTGTCGCCCATCATGAAGTACTGGCCCTCGGGCACCCGCCAGGTGCCGTCGCCCTGCCTGCGTGCGTACGGCGCCAGCGGCCACTGCAGGACACGGTGCTGGACGTCGCCCAGCGACTCGGTGAGCACTTCGGCCCCGGTCATCTCGCGGCCGCTGCCCTGGCCGGCGTAGGTGCCGGTGGGCACGGTGGCGACGAGCTCGCCGTTCACCCGCAGCTCGTGGCCGTAGTAGCTGATCTCGTCGCCGGGCAGGCCGACCACGCGCTTGATGTAGTCCTGGCTGGGGTCGACCGGGTAGCGGAACACCACCACGTCGCCGCGCTCGGGCGCGCCGGTGTCGAGGATCTTGGTGCGCAGCACGGGCAGGCGCAGGCCGTAGCTGAACTTGTTGACCAGGATGAAGTCGCCGGTCAGCAGGGTCGGCATCATCGAGTTCGACGGGATCTTGAAGGGCTCGGCGATGAAGCTGCGCAGCACCACCACGAACAGCAGCACCGGGAACAGCGCGCGCGAGTAGTCGACGATCATCGGCTCCTTCGGGCCGGCGTCGCCCGCGGCGGCGCGCTCGACGGCGGCGTTGCGCGCCTTCGCGAAGAACAGCGCGTCCACCAGCCACACCACGCCCATCACGAGCGTGAGCACCACCAGGATCAGTTCGAAGCTCCGCATCTCTCGTCCTTAAGGCCGTACTTGCTGGGTCGCGCGCCCGGGCGCGGGGGGCGGCGCGGGCCAGGCCCGCGCCGACGGCATCACTTGTTGTCCACCTGCAGCACGGCGAGGAAGGCCTCCTGCGGGATCTCCACCCGGCCGACCTGCTTCATGCGCTTCTTGCCTTCCTTCTGCTTCTCCAGCAGCTTCTTCTTGCGCGAGATGTCGCCGCCGTAGCACTTCGCCAGCACGTTCTTGCGCATCGCCTTGACCGTGGAGCGCGCGATCACCTGGGCGCCGATCGCGGCCTGGATGGCCACGTCGAACATCTGCCGCGGGATCAGGTCCTTCATGCGCTCGCACAGGTCGCGGCCGCGGCGGTCGGCGTGGCTGCGGTGCACGATCAGGCTCAGCGCGTCGACCTTGTCGCCGTTGATCAGCACGTCCAGGCGCACGAACGGGCCGCCGTCGAAGCGCAGGAAGTGGTAGTCGAGCGAGGCGTAGCCGCGGCTGACCGACTTCAGGCGGTCGAAGAAGTCGAGCACCACCTCGGCCATCGGCAGCTCGTAGCTGATCTGCACCTGCGAACCGAGGTAGCTGATGCCGATCTGGCTGCCGCGCTTCTCCTCGCACAGCGTGATCACGTTGCCCACGTAGTCCGGCGGCGTGAGGATGTTGGCCCGGATGATGGGCTCGCGCACCTCGTCGATCTTGTTGACCGGCGGCAGTTTGGCGGGGTTGTCGAGGCTCATGACCGTGCCATCGGTCAGGGCCACCTCGTACACCACGGTGGGCGCGGTGGTGATGAGGTTGATGTCGTACTCGCGCTCCAGGCGCTCCTGCACGATCTCCATGTGCAGCATGCCGAGGAAGCCGCAGCGGAAGCCGAAGCCCATGGCCTCGGAGCTCTCGGGCTCGAACTGCAGCGCGGCGTCGTTGAGGCGCAGCTTCTCGAGCGACTCGCGCAGCGCCGGGTAGTCGTCGGCCATCACCGGGAACAGGCCGGCGAACACGCGCGGCTGCATGGTCTGGAAGCCCGGCAGGGCTTCCTTGGACGGGTTCTGGGCCAGGGTGAGGGTGTCGCCGACCGGGGCGCCGTGGACGTCCTTGATGGAGGCGGTGATCCAGCCCACTTCGCCCGGCGCCAGGCGGTCGCGCACCTTGCGCTTGGGGGTGAACACGCCGACGCCCTCGACCATGTGGGTACGGCCGGTGGACATGACCAGGATCTTGTCGCCGGCCTTGATCTCGCCCTGCATCACGCGCACCAGGCTGACCACGCCGAGGTAGTTGTCGAACCACGAGTCGATGATCAGCGCCTGCAGCTGGTCGCTGCCGCGCGGGGCCGGCGGCGGGATGCGGGCCACGATGGCCTCCAGCACGTCGACGACGTTCAGGCCGGTCTTGGCCGAGATCGCCACCGCGTCCTCGGCGTCGATGCCGATCACGGCCTCGATCTCCTTCTTGACCTTCTCGATGTCGGCGGTGGGCAGGTCGATCTTGTTCAGGACCGGCACCACCTCGAGGCCCTGCTCGACCGCGGTGTAGCAGTTGGCCACCGACTGCGCCTCGACGCCCTGGGCGGCGTCGACCACCAGCAGCGCGCCCTCGCAGGCGGCCAGCGAGCGGCTGACCTCGTAGCTGAAGTCGACGTGGCCGGGGGTGTCGATGAAGTTGAGCTGGTAGGTCTGGCCGTCCTTCGCGGTGTAGGGCAGCGAGACCGACTGGGCCTTGATGGTGATGCCGCGCTCGCGCTCGATCGGGTTCGAGTCGAGCACCTGGGCCTCCATCTCGCGGGCCTGCAGGCCGCCGCAGAGCTGGATGATCCGGTCGGCGAGCGTGGACTTGCCGTGGTCGACGTGGGCGATGATCGAGAAGTTGCGGATGAGGTGCATGGACATGGGGGGCGACCGGAAGGCGGCGGCGCGGGGAGCGCGCTGGCGAACGGCGGATTATCGCACAGCGGCGGCCCCCGGCCGCCGCCCCCCGCCGGGGGCGGGGCGCGGCAGGGGGCGCGGGGCCCGCGGGCTCAGTCGTCGGCGCGCGGGGTCAGGGTGATGAAGGTGTTGTTCTGGCCACGGCGGACCAGCAGCAGCACGGTCTGGCCGTCCTCCACCCCGTCCAGCGCGTCCTTGAAGGCGTCGACGTCGCCCACCGGGCGCTGGCCGACGCGCAGGATCACGTCGCCCGGGGCCAGCCCGGCGCGGCGGGCGGCCGCCCCGGTGACCTCGCGGACCAGCACGCCCTCGCCCTCGGCGACCCCGGCGGAGCGGCGCTGGGTCGCGGTGAGGTCGACCACGGCGATCCCGAGGGCGTCGCCGCGGGCCGGCTCGGCCGCCGGCGCGCGCCGCGCCGGCGCCTCGCCCGAGGCCTCCGACAGCGAGCGCAGGGTCACCCCGATGTCGCGCTCCTCGCCCTCGCGCAGGATCCGCACCTCGGCCTCGGTGCCGGGGCGCAGCGCGCCCACGGCCGGCGGCAGGTCGGAGGAGCGCACGATCGGCCGGCCGTTGAACGCCAGCAGCACGTCGCCCGGCTGCAGGCCGGCCTCCTCGGCCGCCGAGCCCGGCACGACCTCGCTGACCAGGGCGCCGGCCGGGCGCTCCAGGCCCAGCGCGCGGGCGGCGTCGCGGTCGATCTCCTGCACCACCACGCCGAGCGCGCCGCGCTCCACGCCGCCGGTCTCGCGCAGCTGCGCGGCCACGCCGGCGGCCAGCTCGGCCGGGATCGCGAAGCTCACGCCGATGAAGCCGCCGGTGTTGGAGAAGATCTGCGAATTGATGCCCACGACCTCGCCGCGGACGTTGAGCAGCGGGCCGCCGGAGTTGCCGCGGTTGATCGCGACGTCGCTCTGGATGAAGGGCACGTACTGCTGGCTGCGGTCGACGCTGGGCCGGCCCAGCGCCGAGACCACGCCGGCGGTGACCGAGTAGTCGAAGCCGAACGGCGAGCCGATCGCCACCACCCACTGGCCCGGGCGGACGTCGTCGGACTCGCCCATGGCCAGGAACGGCAGGTCCTCGCCCTCGATCTTGAGCAGGGCCACGTCGGACTGGGCGTCGGAGCCGACCACCTCGGCCACCAGCTCGCGGCGGTCGGACAGGCGCACGATCACCTCGTCGGCGCCCTCGATCACGTGGTGGTTGGTCAGCACGTAGCCGTCCGCCGAGGTCAGGAAGCCCGAGCCCATCGAGGTGGCGTCGCCCTCGGGCATCGGGCCGATCTGCGCGCCCGGGGGCAGCATGCGGCGGAAGATCTCGGGCAGTTCCTCGGCCTGGGCCCGGCCGCCGGCCTTGCGGTCGGCGCGGCGGGTGGCCTCGATGTTGACCACCGCCGGGGTGGCGCGCTCGACCAGCGCGGTGAAGTCCGGCAGGCCGACCACCAGCGGCTCGGCGGCCGGCTCGGCCGCGGTCGTCACCGGCGTGGCGGGCGCCGCCGGGGCCTCGGCGTCGGCGTCGGCGGCGGCGCGCTCCGCGGGCGCCGCGGCCTCGTCGCCGCAGGCGGCCAGCAGGAGGACGGTGGCGAGCGCGAAGGCCAGCGGGCGGAGGACGGGGCGGGTCGGCGTCATGGGGGGTGCCTGTGGGTGGCGAGGAAGGAAGGCGTCGCGGGGACTCATGTATGCGGGGTGCGGGCGGGGCGATCAAGGCCCGCCGGGGCCGGGGCGCAGGCCCTCGGCGAAGCGGCGCGCCGCGGCGGGCGGCACCTTGCCGATGACGAACACCCGCCAGGCGCCGTGGTCGCGGGCCAGGCCGGTCAGCGCGCCGCGCCGGGTGGCGGCCTCGCCGCGGCCGGCCGCGTCCGGGCCGGCCGGCTCGACGAGCACGCTGACGCTGGCCAGTCCGTCGTCGTACACCAGCCAGCGCGCGTCGCCGTCGCGGCCGGCCGCGCGCAGCGCGAAGCCCGGCGGGGGCGCGTCCACGCGCCAGCCGATGTCGTCCACGGGACCGGGCGGCGGGAGCGCGATCGGCGCCAGCCCGGGGCCCGGGGCCAGCGCCTCGGCGGGCACCGGGCCGAGCTGCAGCGCGCTGACGGCGACCTGTTCGAGCACCTCGACGCCCTCGTGCACCGCCACCCGCAGCGGCAACGCGGTGGCCTCGTCGAGCCAGACGCGCAGGCCGTAGCGCAGGGCGTCGCGCGGGACCAGCGCGACCACCCGGGCGGGGCGGCCGGCGATGCGGGCCCGGCCGAGCAGGTGCGGGGCGTAGTGCGCGCGCAGGCCGGGATGCCAGCCGCCGAGCAGCCCACCGAGGCCCGGCTGCGGCCGCGGGGCGAGCAGGCGCGGCGGCGCGCCAGGCCCGCGGCCGCGCAGCGTGCCGCCGGCGAAGACCAGCTCGGTGACGGCGTCGGCGGCACCGTCGGCGGGCAGCACGCGCAGGCGTTCGCGCTCGCCGCCCGGGCCCGCGGCGTGGGCGAGCTCGATGACGTCGAGGCCCTCGCCGTCGAGCCACACCAGGCGCCCGCGGTAGTCGAGGCCGTGGATGGCGTCGACCATCCGCGCCAGCCAGGCGTCGGCCTCGGCGGCCTCGGCGGCCTCGGTCTCGTCGGCGGCGGCGGCCTCCCGGGCCGGCGCAGGCGCAGGCGCAGGCGCAGCCAGCGTGCCGGCCACCGGCGCGCAGGCGGCCAGCGCCAGCGCCAGCAGCGCGGGCACCGGCACGGGCCGGCGGACGGGCCGGCGGCGGCTCACCGGGGCGGGG
>JBHYGK010000048.1:0-2702 GCA_051859045.1 Lysobacteraceae bacterium
GGCGCCGCCAGCGCCCTGGCCGCGGCCGGCGCCGGCGCCGGCGAGGGCGCGGCCCCCAGCTTCCAGGGCCTGCTGCAGGCGGCCGCGCCGCCGGCCGCGCCCCCGACCCCACCGCCCGCGCTGCAGGCCCCGGTGCCGTTCGCGTCCGGCCGCTTCGCCGAGGACGTCGGCGCGCGCGTGGGCTGGCTCGCCGGCCAGCAGATCGGCCACGCCGAGATCCGGGTCAGCCCCGAGGGCCTCGGCCCGGTCGAGGTGCGCCTGCGCCTGGACGGCGACCGCGTCTCGGCCGACTTCCTCTCGCCCCACGCCGAGGTCCGCCAGGCCCTCGAGCAGGGCCTGCCGCGGCTGCGCGAGATGCTGGCGGGGCAGGGCTTCACGCTGGCCAACGCGGATGTCGGCCAGCAGGCCGGCGAACAGCGCCCCGGCGCCCCGGCCTTCCGCTTCGACGGCGAGGGCGGCGAGGCGGGCGAGGGCGACGGCGCGCTGGCGGCGATGCCGGTCCGGGTCGCGCGCGGCCTGGTCGACGCCTGGGCCTGAGGCCGGCCGGCCCCGCCCCAGGGCGGGCCTGGCCGGTAGGCGTCGGTTTCCCGACGCGCGACGGACGCACCCCCGCGGTGCGGCGGGGGCGGTGGCGCGGCACGCGGCTTGCATGGACAGGCCGAGTCCGTCGCCCACCCGCCAAGGAACCCGCGCATGTCCGCGAAGCCCGCTCCCGCCGCCGATGCCCCCGCCAAGAAGGGCCTCCCGCTGATCCCGATCATCATCGCGGCGGTCGTCGCGGCCGGTGCCGCCGGCGGCGGCGCGATGTTCTTCATGAAGGGCGATGCCCCGCACCCCGAGGGCGAGGCCGCCGCGGAGGGCGCCGAGGGCGCCGCGCCCGCTGCCGCCCCGCTGACCCAGGCCCAGTACATCGAGCTGGCCCCGGCCTTCGTGGTCAACCTCGCCGACCCCGGCCCGGCCCGCTACCTGCAGGTCGACGTGCAGCTGGTGTCCCGCAAGTCCACCGCCGCCGCCGCCGTCGAGGCGCAGCAGCCGGCGATCCGCAACGCGCTGCTGATGCTGTTCTCGCAGCAGACCCAGGCCCAGGTCATGGACCGCGCCGGCAAGGAGGCCCTGCAGGCCGCCGCGCTGGCCGAGGTCCAGCGCGTGCTCGAGACCGAGACCGGCGATCCGCAGATCGACGCCCTCCTCTTCACCAGCTTCGTCACCCAGTGAGCGACCTCCTCTCCCAGGACGAGATCGACGCCCTGCTGCACGGCGTCGACTCCGGCGCGGTCGATACCGAACCGCCCCCGGACCCGGGGGTGGCCCGCTCCTTCGACTTCGCCACCCAGGACAAGATCGTGCGCGGGCGCATGCCCACGCTCGAGATGGTCAACGAGCGCTTCGCGCGCATGTGGCGGGTCGGCCTGTTCAACCTGCTGCGCCGCTCGGCCGACCTCTCGGTGCGCGGCGTGGAGATGGTCAAGTTCCAGGACTACATCCACAGCCTGTACGTGCCCACCAACCTCAACCTCATCAAGGTCAAGCCGCTGCGCGGCACCGGCCTGGTGGTGTTCGAGCCGACCCTGGTGTTCACCGTGCTCGACAACTTCTTCGGCGGCGCCGGCAAGTACCCGGCCAAGATCGAGGGCCGCGAGTTCACGCCCACCGAGATGCGCGTGATCCAGCTGATGCTCAAGCAGGCCTTCCACGACCTGCAGGAGGCCTGGAGCCCGGTGATGGCGATGGAGTTCGAGTACATCAACTCCGAGGTCAACCCGCACTTCGCCAGCATCGTCAGCCCGCGCGAGTACGTGGTGGTGTCGAAGTTCCACGTCGAGCTCGAGGGCGGCGGCGGCGAGATGCACGTCACCCTGCCGTACTCGATGCTCGAGCCGCTGCGCGAGCTGCTCGACGCCGGCATCGCGTCCGACCGCGTCGAGCGCGACGAGAGCTTCGGCCTGCACATGCGCGAGCAGCTCAACATCGCCGAGGTCGAGCTCTCCGGCGTCCTCGCCACCCGCACCATCTCGCTGCGCCAGCTCACCGCGCTGAAGGTGGGCGACATCCTGCCCATCGACGTGCCCAAGCAGATCCCCGTGCTGGTGGAGCAGGTGCCCGTGTTCGACGGCGAGTTCGGCCAGTCCAAGGGCTGCAACGCCGTGAAGATCACCCGCATCCGCCCGCCCGCCGGCGGCAAGACCGCGTCCCACTGAGGCCACCCGCATGAACAGCCCCGACCCCAGCCGCGCCGAGTTCGGCGACCTCCAGTCCACCGGCGGCGGCGGCCACGACCTCAACCTCGACGTGCTGCTCGACGTCCCGGTGACGATCACCCTCGAGGTCGGCCGCGCGCGCATCCCGATCCGCAACCTGCTGCAGCTCAACCAGGGCTCGGTGGTGGAGCTCGAGCGCGGCGCCGGCGAGCCGCTCGACGTCTACGTCAACGGCACGCTGGTGGCCCAGGGCGAGGTGGTGGTCGTCAACGACCGCTTCGGCGTCCGCCTCACCGACGTGGTGAGCCCCAGCGAACGCATCCGCCGGCTGCGCTGAGATGGCCGCGGGCGCGCTCCTCGCCACCCTCGCCGCCGCCGCGGCCCCGGCCGGCGCGCTGGCCGGCCGCGCCGGCGCGAGCGTCGGCGCCGAGGCCCCGGCGATGCCGGGCTTCGGCGCCAGCGTGCTGGCGCTGGTCGCGGTCATCGCGCTGATCCTCGCGCTGG
>JBHYGK010000048.1:2802-8639 GCA_051859045.1 Lysobacteraceae bacterium
CCTCGCGCTGGGCACCCGCGAGCGGGTGGTGGTGGTCGAGGTCGGCGGCGAGCAGCTGCTGCTCGGCGTCTCGGCCGCCGGCGTCCACGCCCTGCACACCCTCGCCGCCCCGCTGCCCGAGCCGGCGCCGGCCCCGCGCTTCGCCGACCTGCTCGCGCAGGCGCGCGGCCGCGGCCGCGGCGCGCCCGTCGGCGCGCCCGCCCACGCCCAGGAGCCCTGAGATGCCGCGCCTCGCCCTCCGCCTCGCCGGCGCGCTCGCCGGCCTCGCCCCCGCCGCGCTGGCCTTCGCCGCGCCGGCCGCCGGCGTCCCCGCGCTGCCCGAGGTGACCGTCGCCAACGTCGGCGGCGACAGCGTGTCGATGCCGCTCGCGATCCTGCTGGGCATGACCGCGCTGACGCTGCTGCCGGCGATGCTGCTGTCGCTGACCGCCTTCACCCGGATCATTGTCGTCCTGGCCTTGCTGCGGCAGGCGCTGGGCACCGGCCAGACCCCGTCCAACCAGGTGCTGGTGGGCCTGGCGCTGTTCCTCACCGCGATGGTCATGGCGCCGGTGGCCGACAAGGCCTGGGTCGAGGGCATGTCGCCCTACCTCAGCGGCCAGGTCGACCTGGCCACCGCCTGGGAGGCCAGCTCGGCGCCGTTCCGCGCCTTCATGCTGGCGCAGATCCGCGAGACCGACCTGATGACCTTCGCCGGCCTCGCCGGCCACCCCGAGGGCTTCGAGTCCCCGGCCGACGTGCCCTTCGGCGTGCTGGTGGCGTCGTTCATCACCTCCGAGCTCAAGACCGCGTTCGAGATCGGCTTCCTGGTGTTCATCCCGTTCGTGATCATCGACCTGGTGATCGCCAGCGTGCTGATGTCGATGGGCATGATGATGCTCTCGCCGATGCTGGTGTCGGCGCCGTTCAAGATCCTGCTGTTCGTGCTGGTCGACGGCTGGGTGCTGATCGTCGGCGCGCTGGCGGCCAGCTTCAACGCGGCGGCCTAGCCATGAGCCCCGAGACCGCGCTCGACGAGCTGCGCAAGGGCCTGGAGGCCGCGCTGGTGGTGGGAGGCCCGCTGCTGGTGGTGGTGCTGGTGGTCGGCGTGGTGGTCGGCGTGCTGCAGGCCGCCACACAGGTCAACGAGCCCACCGTGGCCTTCGTGGCCAAGGTGGTCGCGCTCACCGCCGCGCTGGCGGCGATGGGCGCGTTCCTGATCGGCAGCATGGTGGAGTACACGATCGCGCTGTTCCAGCGGATCCCGCACCTGATCGGCTGACATGGATCCCGTCTCCGCCATCGTCGTCGACGGCCAGCAGATGCTGGCGGTGATCTCGGCGGTGCTGTGGACCTCGCTGCGCACCGGCGGGCTGCTGATGGCGGCGCCGCTGGTGGGCACCCGCGCGGTCCCCAACCGGGTCAAGGTGATGCTCACGCTGACCCTGTCGCTGGCGATCAGCGTGGTCGCCGGGCCGCCGCCCGAGGTGGTGGGCCTCGACCCCGCCACGGTGCTGCTGGTGGCGCGCGAGTTGGCGATCGGCGTGGCGATGGGCTTCATGCTGCGGCTGGCCTTCGAGGCCGGCGCGCTGGCCGGCGAGCTGATCGCCCAGGGCACCGGCCTGAGCTTCGCGACCCTGGCCGACCCGCTGCGCGGCGTGAACGCCGGCGTCATCGGCACCTGGTTCTACCTGGCGTTCTCGCTGCTGTTCCTGGCGATGGACGGGCACCTCGGCCTGGTCGAGCTGCTCGCCCACAGCTACCGCGCGGTGCCGCTGCAGGGCGAGTGGGGCGACGCGATGGCGCTGACCACCAGCGTGCCGGCCTTCTTCGCGCTGGCGATGCGCTTCGGCGTGCAGCTCGCGCTGCCGGTGATGCTGGCGCTGCTGGTGGTCAACCTGGCCTTCGGCGTGCTCAGCCGCGCCTCGCCCGCGCTCAACCCGATCCAGCTCGGCCTGCCGGCCTCGCTGCTGATCGGCCTGGTGCTGCTGGCGGCGCTGATGGGCGAGCTGCTGCCCATCGCCGAGCAGCTCTTCCGCGTGGCCTTCGAGGCCGCGGCCGCGGTCGCGGGCTGAGCCGCCATGGCCGAGAACGAGAACGGCGCGGAGAAAACCGAAGAACCCACCGAAAAGCGCCTGCGCGAATCCCGCGAGAAGGGCGACTACCCGCGCTCCCAGGAGCTCAACACCGCCGCCGGCTTCCTCGCCTCCACCGCCGCGCTGATGGTCTTCGGCGGGGCGATGGCGATCGGCGCGGTGGGCTGGATGCGGCGCAGCCTGTCGGGGATCGGCGAGGCCGGCGGGCTCGGCATGGACCTGCTGCCGCGGGTCGGCCTGCAGCTGCTGGAGCTGATGTGGGTGGCGGTGCCGCTGCTGGTGGTGGGCGTGCTGGCCGGCCTGGTCGCGCCCGCGGCGATGGGCAGCCTCGGCCTGAACCTGCAGGCGCTCACGCCGACCCTGTCCAAGCTCAGCCCGGTCGCGGGCCTCAAGCGCATCTGGGGCCCGCAGGGCCTGGGCGAGCTGGTGAAGTCGATCCTGCGCGTGCTGGTCGTCGGCGGCGCGGCGACGGTCTACTTCCAGACCCACGTCGACGAGCTGATGGCGCTGGTCCACCAGCCGCTGGAGCAGGCGGTGGTGCTGGGCCTGCGGATGGCGATGGGCACGATGCTGGCGATGGGCTCGGGCCTGGTGCTGCTGGCCGCGCTCGACGTGCCGTTCCAGAAGTGGACCTGGCGCCGGCGGCTGATGATGACCCGCCAGGAGCTGCTCGACGAATACAAGGAGACCGAGGGCCGCCCGGAGGTGAAGGGCGCCATCCGGCGCGCCCAGATGGCCATGAGCCAGCGCCGCATGATGGAGGCCGTGCCGACCGCCGACGTCATCGTGGTCAACCCGACCCACTACGCGGTGGCCCTGAAGTACGACGGCCAGGCCGGCAAGGCCCCGGTGGTGGTGGCCAAGGGCGTCGACGAGATCGCCCTGATCATCCGCCAGCTGGCCGACACCGCGAAGGTGCCGATCGTCGCCGCCCCGCCGTTGGCACGCGCCTTGTATCGGGAGGTGGAACTCGGTCGGGAGATCCCCGTGAAGCTGTATGCCGCCGTCGCCCAGGTCCTCTCCTACGTGTTCCAGCTGCGCACCTGGCGGCCGGGCCGCGATCCCATGCCCCAGCTGCCGGCGCTCGACGTGCCCGGCGCGCCGGAGGCTTGACGCATGAGCACCCCCCTCCCGTTCGGCCCGCCCGGCGGCATCCGCTGGGGCGCCATGCTCCAGCAGGGCCTCGGCGCCCCGCTGGTGGTCATGGCGATGCTGGCGATGATCGTCGTCCCGCTGCCGCCGCTGGCGCTGGACGCGCTGTTCACCTTCAACATCGCGCTGTCGCTGGTGGTGCTGATGGCGGTGGTGTACGTCGGCCGGCCGCTGGACTTCTCGGTGTTCCCCAGCATCCTGCTGATCACCACCCTGCTGCGGCTGGCGCTGAACGTCGCCTCGACCCGCGTGGTGCTGCTGCACGGCCACGAGGGCACGGACGCCGCCGGCCACGTCATCGAGTCCTTCGGCGAATTCGTGATCGGCGGCAACTACGCCGTCGGCATCATCGTCTTCGCCATCCTCACCATCATCAACTTCATCGTCATCACCAAGGGCGCCGGCCGCATCACCGAGGTCTCGGCGCGCTTCACCCTCGACGCGATGCCCGGCAAGCAGATGGCGATCGACGCCGACCTCAACGCCGGCCTGCTGAGCCGCGAGGAGGCCAAGCTGCGCCGCGAGGAGGTGCGCGAGGAGGCCGACTTCTACGGCTCCATGGACGGCTCCTCGAAGTTCATCAAGGGCGACGCGATCGCCGGCCTGCTGATCCTGTTCATCAACATCATCGGCGGCCTCGCGATCGGCGTGATGAGCCACGACATGAGCCTGGCCGACGCGGCCGGCGTGTACGTGCTGCTGACCATCGGCGACGGCCTCGTCGCCCAGCTGCCGGCCCTGCTGGTGTCGACCGCGGTGGCGATCCTGGTCACCCGGGTCTCGCGCTCGCAGGACATGGGCAAGGCCGTGGCCACCCAGGTGTTCGGGCAGTGGAAGGCCGTGGCGATCTCGGCGGCGGTGATGATCCTCGTCGGCCTGGTGCCCGGCATGCCCAACCTGGCCTTCCTGCTGCTGGGCGGCGCCGTGGCCTACCTGGCGTGGCGCCTGTACCAGCGCGAGCAGCAGCTGCTGCGCGACGGCCCCGACCTGCCCGCCGGCGCCGGTGGCGCGCCGGGCCTGCCCGCGCTGCCGGGCCAGGCGCCCGGCGGCGCCCCGGCCGAGCTGGGCTGGGAGGAGCTGCGCCCGGTCGACGCGCTGGGCCTGGAGGTGGGCTTCAAGCTCATCCCGCTGGTCGACGTGGCCCAGGGCGGCGAACTGATGGCGCGGATCAAGGCGATCCGCCGCAAGCTCACCCAGGAGCTGGGCTTCCTGGTGCCCCCGGTGCACATCCGCGACAACCTCGAGCTGCCGGCCAACCACTACCGCATCCTCGTGCACGGCGTGCCGGTGGCCGGCGGCGAGATCCATCCCGACCGCGAGATGGCGCTCAACCCCGGCCAGGTGTTCGGCGATGTCGCCGGCATCCCGGGCAAGGACCCGGCCTTCGGGCTCGACGCGGTCTGGATCCAGGCCGCCCAGCGCGCCCAGGCCGAGGCGGTGGGCTACACCGTGGTCGACCCGGCTACCGTCGTCGCCACCCACGTCAGCCACCTGGTCCGCGAGCACGCCCCCGAGCTGCTCGGCCACGAGGAGGCCCAGCAGCTGCTGGACGCCCTGAAGAAGGCCGCGCCGAAGCTGGTCGAGGACCTCACCCCCAAGACCCTGCCGCTGTCGACCGTGGTCCGCGTGCTGCAGAGCCTGCTGGGCGAGAAGGTCCCGGTGCGGCAGATGCGCCAGATCGCCGAGGCGCTGGTCGAGCACGGCGCCCAGACCCAGGACCCCGCCGCGCTGACGGCCGCGGTCCGCACCGCGCTGGGCCGCTTCATCGTCCAGGAGATCAACGGCATGGCGCCCGAGCTGCCGGTGTTCACCCTGAACCCGGCGCTGGAACGCGTCTTGCAGGATTCGGTCAGCGGCCAGTCGTCCGCCCTGGAGCCCGGCCTCGCCGAGCGTCTGCACCAGAGCCTCGGCGACATGGTCCAGCGCCAGGAGGCCCGCGGGGAACCCGCGGTCCTGCTGGTCCCGGGCCAGGTCAGGCCGGTGCTCGCGAGGCTGGTGCGGCACAGCGTCCCCGCGCTGTCGGTGCTGGCCTACAGCGAGGTGCCGGAGGACAAGCGGCTGAAGCTGGTCGGATCGATCGGTTGATCGGGCGACCGGGGCGACGACAGGTTGACGCAGGGCGGGGCTGAACCCCGCATTCGACAGGTACAGGGCGGGAGAAGGCAGATGAGGATCAAGCGTTTCGTGGCGCCGGATATGCGGACCGTCTTCCGCATGGTGCGCGAGGAGCAGGGCGCGGACGCGGTCATCCTGTCCAACCGCGCGGTCGAGGGCGGCATCGAGGTCGTCGCCGCCACCGACTACGACGAGGCCCTGGTCCAGCAGGCGCTGCGCTCGGCGATGCCGCCGCCGCGCCGCCCGGCCACCGCCCTCGACGACGCCCCCGACGCCGATCCCGGCCTGCCCGCCCGCCTCGCCGGCGCCCTGCGCGGCCACGACACGCACGGCGCCGGAATCCCGACGCCCGCCGCGCGCCCGGCCGCCACCGCGGCCGCCGAGCGCGCCCCGGTGCCCTCCTTCGCGCGCCAGCTCGCCGACGCCCAGGCCGCCGCCCCGGCCCCGAGCCGCGCCGACGCCATGCTGGCCGCCCTCGCCCAGCGCGCCGAGGCC
>JBHYGK010000049.1:0-4710 GCA_051859045.1 Lysobacteraceae bacterium
CTGGCCGCGGCGGGCGACGGCCCGGGCGCCGGCGCGGCCGGGGCGGTGTCGGCGGGCGCGGCGCGCCCGTCCACCCCGTCCGCCAACGCACGCTGCACGCGGCCGGCGAAGCCGGGCGACAGCGCGCCGGCGGGCTCGCCGCGCAGCGCCAGCGACGCCCGCTGCCAGCGCTCGAAGCGCGCGGCCAGGGCCGCGTCATGGCCGAGCCGGCGCAGCACGAAGCGCTGGCCGTCGGGGTCGAGTTCGCCGTCCATCCAGGCCGAGAGGGCCTCGTGGAGGGCGTCGTCGCCGGGGGCGATCGCGGGCGGCGGGGTCGGGGCGGGGGTGTCGTCGCGGGGCGTGCGGGTCATGGGCGGACGCGTCCGGAGGCGTCGAGGAGCGGGCGGAGTCGGGCGTCGATGGCCTCGCGGGCGCGATGGATGCGCGAGCGCACGGTGCCGATCGGGCAGTCCATCGCGGCGGCGATGGCGTGGTAGTCGAGGCCGTCGACCTCGCGCAGGGTCAGCGCGCGGCGCAGCTCGGGCGGCAGCGCGTCGACGGCGGCCATCACCTGGGCCTCGAGCTCGTCGCGCAGCAACTCGCGCTCGGGCGTGGCGACGTCGTGCAGCGCGCCGGCCATCGAGAGGTGCTCGGCGTCGGCCACGTCGACGTCGTCGGTGGGCGGGCGGCGGGCGCGGGCGACGAGGTGGTTCTTGGCGGTGTTCACGGCGATCCGGTAGAGCCAGGTGAAGAAGCGCGCGTCGCCGCGGAACTCCGGCAGCGCGCGCCAGGCGCGGACGAAGACGTCCTGGCTGACGTCCTCGGCCTCGGCCCAGTCCCCGCGCACGAAGCGCGAGACCACCGCGGCGACGCGGTGCTGGTACTTGCGCACCAGCGCGGCGAAGGCCACCTGGTCGCCCGCGCGGGCGCGCTCGACGAGGAAGGCGTCGAGGGCGTGCTCGGGGCTGGCGTCGGCGGGCGCCTCGGGGGCGGTCGTCACGCGGGGGTCGGTGTCGCCCATCCGGGCCGGTGTCCTCGCTTCCATGGCCATGCGGGCGGGAGCATGACCGGCCTGCCGGCGGAAAGTTCCCGGCCGCGCCAAGCGGGCGCCGCGGCCCGCCCGGCGCGGGCTCCAACGGATGTTTGACCCGCGCCGACCGCGGCGCGGATGATACGGCTCCCATACCGCTACGCATGGTGCCGCATGTTCGATGGTCTCCGTTTCCAGCACTGGCAGCCCGAGCTGCGCCCCGACGGCGTCGTCGTCCTGACCCTCGACCGCGCCGACCAGGGCGTCAACGCGCTGTGCCGGGCGGTGCTCGACGAGCTCGAGCTCGCGGTCGAGCGCCTCGCCATCGGCAAGCCCAAGGGCGTGGTGATCCGCTCGGGCAAGCCCACCAGCTTCATCCCCGGCGCCGACCTCAAGGAATGGGCCACGTTCAATCCCGAGACCGGGATCATGGACGCCATCCGCCACGGCCAGGGCGTGTTCCAGAAGCTCAGCGAGCTGCCCTGCCCGACCGTCGCCGCGATCCACGGCTTCTGCATGGGCGGCGGCACCGAGATGGCGCTGGCCTGCCGCTACCGCGTGGCCAGCGACGACGCCTCCACCCGCATCGGCCTGCCGGAAGTGAAGCTGGGCATCTACCCGGGCTGGGGCGGCAGCGTCCGCCTGCCGCGCCTGGTCGGCACCCCGGCGGCGATGGACATGATGCTCACCGGCCGCGCGCTGTCGGCCTCGGCCGCGCGCGCCATCGGCCTGGTCGACAAGGTCGCGCCGAACGCGGTGCTGCTCGACGCGGCGCTCGAGCTGCTCAAGCGCGGCGTGGTGCGCCCGTTCAAGCAGCGCGCCACCGCCTGGGCCACCAACACCTGGCCGGCGCGCCAGGTGCTGCGCGGCGTGCTCACCAACCAGGTCGCCCGCAAGGCGCGCAAGGCCCACTATCCCGCGCCCTACGCGCTGATCGACACCTGGGCCAAGGGCGGCGGCACCCAGCAGGCGCTGCTCAACGAGGCGCGCTCGGTGGTCAAGCTGGCCAACAGCCCCACCGCGCGCAACCTCATCCGGATCTTCTTCCTGCAGGACCGGCTCAAGGGCCTGGGCGGCAAGGAGCACGGCATCCGCACGGTGCACGTGGTGGGCGCGGGCGTGATGGGCGGCGACATCGCGGCCTGGTGCGCGCTGCGCGGCTTCGAGGTCACCCTGCAGGACCGCGGCATGGAGTACATCCAGCCGGCCATGGACCGCGCCGGCGCGCTGTTCGCCAAGAAGGTCAAGGACGAGGCCAAGCGCGCCGCCACCCTGGCCCGCCTGAAGGCCGACCCCGAGGGCGCGGGCGTGGCCGGCGCCGACCTGGTGATCGAGGCCATCTTCGAGAACCTCGAGGCCAAGCAGGCGCTGTACGCCACGCTCGAGGCCGAGCTGCGGCCCGACGCCATCCTCGCCACCAACACCTCCTCCATCGCGCTCGAGCAGCTGCGCACCGGCCTGAAGCACCCGGAGCGCTTCGCCGGCCTGCACTACTTCAATCCCGTGGCGCTGATGCCGCTGGTGGAGATCGTCCGCCACGACGGCATGGCCGCCGAGACCGAGCGCCGCCTGGCCGCGTTCTGCCGCGCGATCGACAAGCTGCCGGTGCCGGTCGCCGGCACCCCGGGCTTCCTGGTCAACCGCATCCTGGCGCCCTACATGCAGGAGGCCATCCTGGCCCACGCCGAGGGCATCCCGGGCCTGGCGATCGACAAGGCCGCGCTGGCCTTCGGCATGCCGATGGGCCCGATCGAGCTGGTCGACACCGTGGGCCTGGACGTGGCCGCCAGCGTGGGCCGGATCATGGCCGCCTTCCACGGCCAGCCCTTCCCGGACGCGTTCGTGGTCGAGCCCGGCCGGCGCGGCAAGAAGGACGGCCAGGGCCTGTACGCCTGGACGCCCGAGGGCAAGCCGGTGAAGCCCGCGCTGCCCAAGGACTACCGCGCCCCCGAGGACCTCGAGGACCGGCTGGTCCTGGCGATGGTCAACGAGGCCGTGGCCTGCCTGCACGACGGCACCGTGGCCGATGCCGACCTGCTCGACGCCGGCGTGATCTTCGGCACCGGCTTCGCGCCGTTCCGCGGCGGCCCGATCCAGTACGCCCGCGCGGCCGGCCCGGCCAAGCTCAAGGCGAGGCTGGAGCAGCTCGCGGCCACCTACGGCCCGCGCTTCGCGCCGCGCCCGGGCTGGGACCAGCTCTGACCCACCGCCGCCGCCTAGGCCACCGACGCCCCCGCCCCGCGCGGGGGCGTCGCGTTCGGGGCCGCGCTCAGCAGCCCTCGATGCGCAGCACCTGGCCGACGCGCAGCAGGTAGCGCGGCGCGCGCAGCCCGTTCGCCGCCGCGATCGCGCGCACGCCGCAGCGCTGCGCGCGGGCGATGCCCTGCAGGGTGTCGCCGCTGCGCACGGTGTAGGTGCGCGCCGCGCCGCCCGACGGGGCCGGCGCCGAGGTGCCGCCCGGCGCCAGCGCCGAGCCCGCCGGCGCGGCCGCGGCGGCCAGCCGGCTCGCGGTCACCAGCTGCTGCGCGGTGGCCGCCAACGGCGTGCCCTCGGCGCACTGCCGGCGGTAGATCCGGCGCACCATCGGCGGCACCCGCAGCGAGGTGCCGGGCTGCAGCACGTCGCCCACCTGCCAGCGCGGGTTGAGGTTGCGCAGCGCGCGGAACCAGCCCTCGCGCGAGCCGGTGTCACCGAGGCAGATCGCCACCTCGTTGAGGGTCATCGCGCGGGTGAGCTCCAGCTGCACCGGCTCGCCGGCGTTCACCCGCGGGAAGCGCAGGCCGTAGTCCTCGGGATGCAGGAACAGCCAGGCCGCGGCCAGCACGAAGGGCACGTAGTCGCGGGTCTCCTGCGGCAGCTCGGCGTACACGCGCGGATCCCAGAAGCCGGCGCCGCCGGTGCGCGCATACAGCCGGCCCACCCGCCCCTCGCCGCCGTTGTAGGCGGCCAGCGCCAGGCCGAGGTCGTGGTTGAAGGCCTGGAACTGCTCGTCGAGGTAGGCGACGTTGGCGCGCGCGGAGAGCTGCGGGTCGAAGCGCTGGTCGAAGCCGTCGACCCAGTTCAGCCCGAAGCGCCGGCCGGTGGCCGGCATGAACTGCAGCGGCCCGGTGGCGCCGGCGCGCGAGATGGCATGCACGCGGCCGTTGGACTCCTTGGCCAGGATGCCGAACAGCAGCGCCTCGGGCAGGCCCGCGCGCTGGTACTCCGGCCACATCAGGTCGCGCATGTGCTGGTAGTTCTCCCAGGTGTCCATCAGCTGGGGGCGCATCCAGGTCAGCCATTCGGTCATCGCCGCCTGCACCGGCTGGTTGACGGCGATCAGCTCGCTGAGCTCGCGGCCATTGAGCAGGGTGATGGTGTCGGCGGCGGCGGGCATCGCGTCGAGCAGCGGCGAGGGCGCGTCGCCCTCGCCGGCATTGGCCTGGCCCTCGAGGCCGTGGGCGCGGGCCTCGGCGGCCAGCAGGCCGTCGTAGAGCGCGAGCACGCGGGCGTGCTCGCAGCCCGGGCGGGCGAGGCAGTCGGCGCCGAGGCGGGCGATCTCGGCCTGCGCCTCGCGCACCGCCGAGGCGGCCTCGGGCTCGCCGCGCGAGCCGGCCGCCAGGCCGTCGCGCCAGCGCTCGGCCGCGGCGTCGAGCGCCTCGAGCAGCGCCGCCTCGGCCGCGGGATCGGCGGCCGGCAGGGCGGGCGCGCGCGCGGCGGGG
>JBHYGK010000050.1:0-4185 GCA_051859045.1 Lysobacteraceae bacterium
GCCGCGGGCGTGGCGAGCGGCGCGGCGGGGGCCGCGGGCGCGGGGACGGGCGCATGCGCGGCCGGCGCCGGGGCGTGGCCGCCACCGCCGCCGCCGGCGGCATAGCGGTGCAGCACCGCGATCATCTGCGGCGAGGGCAGCTCGAGCTCGGCGCCGGCGCCGACCGCCGCGAGCTGGCCCGCGATCAGGTCCAGCGCCTGCTGGGCGGCGTCGAAGGCCTCGCTGACCAGCACCACCTTGCCCTGGCGCGCGGCATCGAAGGCCTCCTCGACCGCGTGGCAGGCGTCGACCATCGGCACCAGGCCGAGGAAGCCGGCGCCGCCCTTGATGGTGTGGAAGCCGCGGAAGACCGCGTTGAGGATCTGCGCGTCGTCGGGCGCGTTCTCGAGGTTGACCAGCTGGTCGCCGAGGCGCTCGACGATCTCCTGCGCCTCGACCAGGAAGTCGGCGGCGATATCGGGGGTGACGGCGGACATGGGGGGCTCCGGCTCAGAAGCCCAGGTTCGACAGCAGCGCGTCGGCGTCGTCCTGGCTGACGGCGGGACGGTCGACCCCGGGGACGGCCGGGCCATGGCCCTTGGCGTCGGCGTCGGCGGCGGGCGTCTCGACGCCCGGGGGCAGGCCGAGGGCGGTGAGCTGGTCGTGGACGCGGCGGACGATGCCCGCGACCTTGCGGATGATCTGGCCGGTGAGGTCCTGGTAGCTCTGGGCCAGGGCCATCTCGGAGAGGTTGGCGCGCAGCTTGGCGATGGCCTCGGGGTCGGCGTCGCCGGCGGCGATGCGGGCCATCAGGCGCTGGCTGTCCTCGACCAGGTCGAGGGTCTGGCCGGCGGCCTGCTCGGTCATCTCGACCACCTTGTCCAGGCGCGCGCAGGCGTCGGGCAGTTCGCCGACTGCGGCGTCCACCGGCGGCAGCTCGCCGAGGGCCTGGCCGAGCTCGCGCGAGAGCCGCGAGAGGCCCGCCAGCAGCGGCTGCTCCTGCCAGGTGACGATGTGCGAGAGCTCGCCGCGCAGGGCCTCGCCGTCGGCGCGGCCGATCGCCTCCAGCGCCAGGCGCAGGTGCTGCGCGATCTCGGCGTTGTCGGCGGGCAGGCTCATGCGGCCGACCCGAGCCGCTCGAAGATCTTGCCGAGCTTCTCCTGCAGGGTGGCGGCGGTGAAGGGCTTGATGATGTAGCCGTTCACGCCGGCCTGGGCGGCCTCGATGATCTGCTCGCGCTTGGCCTCGGCGGTGACCATCAGCACCGGCAGGTGGCGCAGCTTCTCGTCGGCGCGGATCTGCTTGAGCAGGTCGATGCCGGTGACCCCGGGCATGTTCCAGTCGGTGACCACGAAGTCGAACTTCTCGTTCTTCAGCATCGGCAGCGCCGTGGCCCCGTCGTCGGCTTCGGCGGTGTTGGTGAAGCCGAGGTCGCTGAGGAGGTTCTTGACGATGCGGCGCATCGTCGAGAAGTCGTCCACGATCAGGATCCGCATGTTCTTGTCCACGCTGCACGCTCGCTTTCTTTAACTGGAATGGGGCGCCGGTGTGATCGGCCGCGGCAGGCGGAACTTGAGGGCGTCAGTCGTCCTCGCCCGGCTCGGCCCCCGGGCGGAAGTCGCCCAGGCGGCCGCGCAGGCGCAGCATGGCCTGGCCGTGGATCTGGCAGACCCGGCTCTCGCTGACCCCCAGCACCGCGCCGATCTCGCGCAGGTTGAGCTCCTGCTCGTAGTACAGGCTGAGCACCAGCTGCTCGCGCTCGGGCAGCAGGCCGATGGCGTCGCCCAGCGCGGCCTGGAACTGGCCCTGCTCGAGCTCGCGCTGCGGGGTGGGCCCGCCGCGCACGGCCAGCCGGGGCTCGCCGTTGTCCTCGATGTGCGACTCCAGGCTCAGGACCTGGCCGCAGGCGGCGTCCTCGAGCAGGCGGTTGTATTCCTCGGGGCTCATGTTGAGGGCGCCGGCCACCTGCTGGGCGGTGGCGGCCCGGCCGGTGCGCTGCTCGATGGCGCGGGTGACCTCGGCGGCCTCGCGGGCGCGGCGGTGCACCGAGCGCGGGGTCCAGTCGCCGCGCCGGATCTCGTCGATCATGGCGCCGCGGATGCGGATGGAGGCGTAGGTCTCGAAGCTGGCGCCCTGCTCGGGGTCGTAGTTCCGGCTGGCCTCGATCAGGCCGAGCATGCCGGCCTGCACGAGGTCGTCGACCTCGACGCTGGGCGGCAGGCGCGCGGCCAGGTGGTGGGCGATGCGGCGGACCAGGTCGGTGTGCTTCTCGACGGTCTCGGCCGAGGCCGTGCGCTGCACGGCCCGGTACTGGGCGACGGGGGCGATCATGCGGGCAACCCTCCCGGTTTGAGCATGCGTTCCACGAAGAACTCGACGTTCCCTCGCGGGCCGTCGGGTGCCGCCCAGCGCTGGATGCGCGACGCGATCTCGCGGAAGGCCTGGGCCGACGGGGAGCCCGGGTAGGCCTCCACCACCGGCACCTGCTTCTGCACCGCCCGCCGCAGCCAGTCGTCGTGGGGGACGGCGCCAAGGTAAACCAAAGTGACGTCGAGGAAGCGGTCGCAGACGCGGGAGAGCTTCTCGAACAGCTGCCGGCCCTCGGTGGGGGTGCGGGTCTGGTTGGCCAGGACCTGGACCCGGGTGACCCCGCGCTCCTTGGACATGACCTTGATGAGCGCGTAGGCGTCGGTGATCGAGGCCGGCTCGTCGCAGACCACCACCACCACGTCCTGGGCGGCCTGGCAGAAGGTCAGCACGGCGTCGTTGATGCCCGCGGCGGTGTCCACCAGCAGGGTGCCGAGCGGGCGCTCCAGCGCCGAGAAGGCGCGGATCAGGCCCACGTGCTCGGCCGGGGTGAGCTCGGCCATGTGCCGCTTGCCCGAGGCCGCCGGCACCACGGCCAGGCCGCGGGGGCCCTCGAGGATGGTGTCGGCCAGCTCGCAGCGGCCGGCCATGACGTCGGCGAGGGTGAACTTCGGGGTCAGGCCCAGCATGACGTCGCAGTTGGCCAGGCCGAGGTCGGCGTCGAGCAGCAGGGTGGCCTCGCCGAGCGCGGCCAGGCTGACCGCCAGGTTGACCGAGACGTTGGTCTTGCCGACGCCGCCCTTGCCGGAGCTGATGGCGATGACGCGGACCGGCGTGGCCTGGGCGGGCTCAGGCGGCGACATGGGCATCCTCCGCGTCGTCGGTGGGGCGCTCGGCGGCCCGGCGCAGCTCCTCGAGGCGGAGGACGAGGCGGGTGGCGTCGGCGCGGGCGAGGTCCTCGGGCACCTGCTGGCCGTCGGTCGTCCACGCCAACGGCAGGCCGTGGCGGACGAGGACGCTCAGGGCGCCGCCGAGGCGGCCGGTCTCGTCGAGCTTGGTCAGCACGACGCCCTCCGGGGCCACCCCGCGGAAGCGGCGGACGACTTCGTCGAGGTCGCCGGCCTGCGCGTTGGCGGGCATGCACAGCAGCGGCTTCACGCGGCGGGCGTTGCGCAGCCAGCCCAGCTGGCCGACCAGGGTGCGGTCGCGCTGGCCGAGGCCGGCGGTGTCGATCAGCACCAGGCGGTAGGCGGCGAGGCGGTCGAGGGTCTGCTTGAGCGCCTCCTCGGTGCCGGCCTCGACCACGGTCAGGCCCAGCATGCGGCCGTAGGTGTGCAGCTGCTCGCGGCCGCCGGGGCGGTGGATGTCGGTGGTGACCAGGGCCACCTCGCGCGGGCCGTGCTCGGCGGCGAAGCGCGCGGCCAGCTTGGCGATGGTGGTGGTCTTGCCGGCGCCGGTCGGGCCGACGAGGGCGATCACGCCGCCTTCGTGCAGCGGGTCGACGTCGGTGATCGGCAGCATCTTCGACAGCAGGCCCAGCATCAGGCCGCGGCCGCGGCCGGGCTCGGCGTCGGGCGGGATCTTCAGGGCCACGGCGCGGGCGAGCTGCTCGTCGCAGCCGTAGCTGGCCAGCGCGTCGAGGGCGGCGGCGCGCACCGCGCTGCCGCGCATGCGCTCGTCGTTCATGCGCTGCATCTCGCGCTCGATCATCGCGCGCATCTGGCTGAGCTCGTCGCGCACCTGGACCAGGCTCGGGTCCTCGTCCCAGGGCGAGACGCGCACCGGCACCGCGGCCAGCGCCGGGGCGGCGGCCGGCTCGCGGAACGGGGCGGTGCCGGAGCGGGCGGCGGCGCGCTCGGCGGCGACGGCGGCGCGCTCGGCGGCGGCGTGGGCGGCCGC
>JBHYGK010000051.1:0-3571 GCA_051859045.1 Lysobacteraceae bacterium
GACCGTCGCGGGCAGGAGGCCCGCGTCGGTCGAAGAGCCGACACCCCACGCCCTCGCCTCACCCGGCGCGCGCCATCGTGCTGGCCCTCGCCTCACCCGGCGCGCGGCATCAACCATGCTTGGCGAGCAGCCGAGGCGCGGCATGTTCGAGGGCCGCGGCGATCGGCGCGAACAACGCCCGCCGCGGCGCGGCCAGCCCGCGCGGGTCCGCGGCGGTGTACTCCAGCGCGGGAACGCCGCCGCGATGCCGCTTGAAGTCGCCGGCGCCCGAGGAGTAATGCAGCCGCAGCCCGCGCTCGCGGGCCTCGCGCAGCAGCCTGGCCATCAGCCGGCGGTACAGGCCCAGGGCGGCCGGCGCGGCGGTGTCGTAGCCGATCAGCGGCGTGGTCAGCCAGCCGTGGTGCGCGTACAGCCCCAGCACGCCCACGATCCGCCCCTCCCAGCGCAGGCCCAGCAGCTCCAGCGGCCCGCCCGCGCGCAGCGCCTCGAGGAAGAACGCGTCGGTGTAGTCGGGGTTGAGCGCGGAGTGCTTGTCGATGAACACCGCGCGGAAGCAGGCCCGCAGCGCCGGCAGGTCGGCCTCGCGCACGTCGCCCGCCTCCACCCAGTCCACCGCGCCGTCGCGCAGCAGGGCCTGGTCGCGCTTGACGTGGCCGCGCTTCCACAGCGCCGCGTCGGCCGGATCGCACAGGTACACCTGGCGCGCCGGCAGCAGGCGCCAGCCGTCCGCGCGCAGCGCCGCCGGCAGGCGCGGCTCGGCCTCGGGGCAGAGGTTGCGCCACAGCAGCAGGCGGCCGGGCGCCGCCGCGCGCGCCGCGGCGGCCAGCGCCGGGGCGGCGTCGGCCAGCGCGGGGTCGGGCAGCTGGGTCGAGACCAGCGGCGCGTCGATCCAGGCCGCGCGGGTCAGGCCGGCGAGCGCGAACGCCGCGCGCAGCGGCGGCAGGCCGAGCGCCAGCGCCGCGCCCGCGGCCACGCCCGCCGCGCCGCCGAGGCCGCGGCGCGCCTCGTGCGCGGCGTAGTCCAGCCAGGCCGCGCGGGCGCCGGCGACGTAGCTGCTGGCGCCGGCGCGCGGGCCGTCGAGCAGCAGCGGCACGCTGGCGCCGCCGGCGTCCAGTCGGCGCACCGCGGCGTCGACGTTCGCGACCCAGTGGCGCGCCTCGCGCTCGCCGCCGGCGTCGATCCAGGCCGAGGAGGGCGCGTTCAGCCGACGCGCTCGTAGAGGTGGACGCCGCCGTAGATCGCCGAGCGGTCGCGCGCGTAGAAGCGGCGGTTGCGCGCGGGATCGGTGCGCCACGGCGCCAGCACCTCGGCGGGCAGCCGGGCCTCGAGCGGCGAGGCGCTGCCGCCGCTGCGGAACAGCACCCGCGCGCCGGGGGCGGCGGTGCGGTTGACCTCCTCCCAGAGCTCGCGCAGCTGGACGTCGTCCATCCAGTCCTGCGCGTCGAGGAAGACGTAGGCGTCCATCGAGCCGGCCGGGCGGCTGCGCAGGAAGCCGGTGAGGGTCTCGTGGCGCGGATGCAGGCGATCGAGCCGCGAGGTGATGGCCTCGTGGTGCGCGGCCTGCAGGTACATCGGCAGCTGCGCGTCGCGCGCGGGGTCGTAGCGGCGCGCGAAGGCCTGGGCCGCGAAGCAGTTCTCGCCGTAGGGGAAGTCGCAGGCCAGGTGGCGCATGCGCTCCTCGAACAGCTGCGGCAGGGTCACGCCCTCGGCGGCGGCGTCGGCCTGCAGCGCCTGGTACTGCGCCGGCGGGATGCCCAGGCTGTACACCGCGGCCGGCCAGCGGCTCAGCCAGCGCACCAGCGGATGGCGCAGGGCCGGGGCCACGTGCTGCTGGAACAGGCTGCGCTGCTCGGCGAGCGAGGTGGCGCGCGCGATCGCCGAGAGGTCGCCGCCGAGCAGGCGCACCAGGCCGTGGCCGAGGCCGATGAAGCGGCCCAGCAGGCCGTGGCGGTAGGCGTGGCGGGTGAACATCGCGGCGCGCGGGCGGCCCAGCAGGTCGCGCCGCGCCCACCAGCGCGCGGCCTCGGCGGGCAGGCGCGGGGCCACGTGCGCGCGGAAGCGCGCGAGGTTGTCGGGGCGGTCGGCTTCGGCCAGGAAGGCCAGCAGGTCGGCGCGCGCGGGCAGGCCGCGCAGCGCGGCGCGCTTGAGCTCGAGCATCGCCAGGTGGGCCTCGTTGAGGTCCACCACGTGCACGCTGGCCGGATCGGCCGAGAGGTAGGCCAGCGCGTTGCAGCCGCCGGAGCTGATCGTCAGCACGCGCGCGCCGGGCGCCAGCGCCAGCGCCTCGAGGTCCAGCCGCGGGTCCTCCCAGATCTGCGCGTACACCAGCCGGTTGAACCAGTGCGCGAACAGCTGGTCGGCCCAGCCCTTGTTCCCGGTGGTGGTCGAATTGATGACCGCGGCGTCGATCAGGCCCTTGGTGCGCATGTGGCTTCCCGTGCGGGCGCGGAGCGGCCCGGTTGGGGCGCCATCGCATCGCGCGGCGATGACAGGCGCTTGACCGCGGCGTGGCGGCGCCGCCATCCCGCGGTCATGCGCCCGACACGCAGCGCGCCCAGCGTGGCGCCGCGCCGCCGGGGCGCGGGACGGGGCGGGGCCATGCGACAGCGCGACGGGAACGCGGATGCGGTGGGGGCGACGCGGCGGCTGCGCGCCTGGGCGCGGCGCTGGGCGCCCTCAAGCTGGGAGCACCACCTCTACGGCCAGGCCGAGGCCGACCCGCGGCTGGACTTCGACGGCGCCGTGCTGCCCGAGGACGCCGGCCTCGACCCGCGCCACGCCGTGCGCTGCACGCCCTCGAGCCATCGCCACCTGCGCGCGCTGCTGGCCGCGGTGCCGATCCGCGCCACCGACGCCATCCTCGACGTGGGCTGCGGCAAGGGCAGCGCGATGCGGGTGATGCTCGAGCATCCCTTCGCCCGGGTGGACGGCGTGGAGCTGGGCGCGGCGATCGCCGAGACCGCGAGGCGCAACTTCGCCCGGCTCGAGGTGCCCTACACGCGCTGCCAGGTGCACACCGGCGACGCGGCCGACTTCGACGCGCTCGACGGCTACAGCCACGCCTACCTCTACAACCCGTTCTCGATCGAGGTGCTGCGTGGGTTCCTGTCGCAGCTCGATGCCTCGCTCGAGCGTGCGCCGCGGACCTTCCACCTGCTGTATGCCAACGCGCGCTTCGACCACGCGATGCTGGAGCATCCGCGCTTCGTCTTGGCTCGCACGTTGCGCTGGAGCTGGGGGCAGCGGGCTCGGATCTACCGCGCTGGCTGAGCTGCGTGGCGGGGGGGGCTAGCCCGGTGCCGCGCGCCGGCCGGGGCGAGGGTCGGGGGTGTCGGCTCTTCGACCGACGCGGGCTCCTGCCCGCGACGGTCGCGGCGGGCTGTCCTGCCCGCCTGGCGCCGACACCCCCAACCCTCGCCCCAGCCACCACCCCCGCGTTCCAACACCCGCCATCCGCGCGGCCCGATGAAGCACCCCCGCCGCCGCCCCTCCAGCAGCCACCAGCCACAGCCAGAAGCAGCAGCAGAGGCAGCAGCAGAGGCAGCAGCAGAGGCAGCAGCAGAGGCAGCAG
>JBHYGK010000052.1:0-3370 GCA_051859045.1 Lysobacteraceae bacterium
AGCGCGGCGGCGTCGGCCAGGCGCGCGCCCGCGCCGCCCGGCCACGCCACCGCCGGCGAGGCCCCGCCCGGCACGGGATACGCGCCGGCGTCGCGCGGCACGCGCGGCGCGCCGCGCTCCAGCGGAAGGCCCGCGGCCTCCCAGGCGGCGAGGCCGCCGGCCAGCACGCGCACCCGCGCATGCCCGAGCAGCCGCAGCAGCATCCACGCCCGCGCCGCGGCGAGCGCGCCGCCGGCGGCGTCGTAGGCCACCACCTCGACGCCGGGCGCGACGCCCCACGCGCCGACGCGGGCGCGCCACGCGTCCACGCCAGGCAGCGGATGCCGCCCCTCGGTGGCGGGGCGGGCGTGGTCGGACAGGTCGCGGTCGAGGTCGGCGCGCAGCGCGCCTGGCAGCCGGGCCTCGGCGTAGGCGCGGTCGCCGGCGCCGGGATCGGCGAGCACGAAGCGCGCATCCAGCAGCACCGGCGGATCGGCGGGGTCGGCCAGGCGCGCGGCGAGCGCGTCCGGCTCGATCATCGGCGCGAAGGCCTGCGCGCCCATCGGCGCGCCCGTGACGCTCACGACGCCACCGCGGCCAGGCGGGCGCGCAGGTTCAGCAGCATCGCGGCGGTCGCGCCCCAGATGCGGTGCCCGGCCCAGTGGAACTCGGGATACAGGCGGCGGCGTCCGGCGAACTCCAGCTCGCCCTCGCGCATCGACGCGGGGTCGAGCAGGAAGCGCAGCGGCACCTCGAACGCCTCGGCCACCTCGGTGGGATCGAGCACGGCGGCATAGGTCGGCTCGACCCGGGCCACCACCGGCCAGACGTGGAAGGCGCTGATGGTCTCGAACGCGTCGAGGTAGCCCAGCGGCTCGACCCAGCGCCCCATCAGGCCGACCTCCTCCTCGGCCTCGCGCAGCGCGGCGGCCACCGGATCGGCGTCGCCGTCCTCGATGCCGCCGCCGGGGAAGGCCACCTGGCCCGCGTGGTGGCGCAGCGAGTCGGTGCGGCGGGTCAGCAGCACATGGGCGTCGTCGACGCGGTCCACCAGCGCCACCAGCACGGCGGCGGGACGGCGCGGCGTGCCGGGCGGCAGCAGCGCGGCGATCTCGCGGGCGTTCCAGGCCTCGCCGGCGGGAACGCCGGCGTCCAGCGGATGCAGGGCGCGGCGCAGCCGGTCCCAGTCCGCGCGGCTCATTGCGCGGCCGCGCGGACCGGCAGGACCACCTCGATCACGTGCAGGCGCTCGGCGTTGGCCATCGCGCCCCAGCGGGCGATCTCGTCGCCGGTGCGCAGGCAGCCCAGGCACAGGCCGGCGTCGTCGAGCTCGCAGATGCCGACGCAGGGCGTGGGGATGGGGGCGGACGGCAGGATCATGGGGGGTGGTCGCATCGCATCGGGCGCGCGCGTTCGCGGGCCCGGAAAGGAGCGCGGCGCGCCGGGATCCGGCGCGCCGCGGGGTACAGCGCTTACTGGGCGGAGACGATCTTCAGGTCGAAGACGACGGCCTGGCCCGGGCCGATCGGCGAACGCGGATCGTCGCCGTAGGCCTGGTCCGGCGGCAGGAAGACTTCCCAGCGCGAGCCGGCCGGCATCATCGGGATCACTTCCTGCAGGCCGCGCATCGGGGCCTGGGCCACCTGCAGCGTGACCGGGGTCGGCTCGGCGCCGGCGTAGGTGTTGGCGATCTCCTGGCCGGTGGCCAGCGAAATGCGCCACAGCGCCTGCACCTGGCCGGTGGCCGAGGCGCGCGCGCCGGTGCCGGTCTCGATGATGCGGTACTGCACGCCCGAGGGCAGCGTGACGACGCCCTGCTTGGCGCGGTTCTCGTTGAGGAACGCGGTGGAGCGCGCCATGTTGGTGTTGCGCGCGGTCTCGAACGCGGTGCGCGCCTCGGTCTCCATGCGCTCGCGCATCGCGGTGATCGCGGCCTGCATCTGCTCGGCCGGCACGGCCGGCTCGCGCTCGGCCTGGCCGTCCTGGATGCCGCGGATGACGGTGTTGATGTCCACGTCGACTTCGCGGTCCGCGAAATCGCTGCCGATCTGGAAGCCGATGGCGTAGCTCAGCTTGCCGCGCTCGGTGGAGACGTCCTGGGCATGGGCGAACCCGGCCAGGCTGAGGGCCGCGACGGCAGCGGCCAGGAGGCGCAACTTCATCAAGGTGTTCTCCGGAGGAGTCAGTAGCAACGTGGACATGAAAAAGGGCGGTCGTCCCGCCCCCAAGGCCGCGCTAGCATAGCGGCCACCCGGCTGAACCGCCACCAACCGCGGACAGCCCCGCCACGACCGCCCAGCGCCCCCGGAGTTCCCGCCCCCATGCCCTTCGACACCCTCGTCCTGGAGGACCGCGGCGCGGTCCGCGTGATCACCGTCCATCGGCCCGAGAAGCTCAACGCGCTCAACCGCCAGGTGCTCGCCGAGCTGCAGCAGGCGTTCGACGCCGCGCGCGAGGACGCCGGCGTGCGCGTGGTGGTGCTGCGCGGCGCGGGGCCCAAGGCCTTCGTCGCCGGCGCCGACATCGCCGAGATGGCCGGCCTCACCCCGATCGAAGGGCGCGCGTTCTCGCTCGCCGGGCAGCGCGTGATGCGCACCATCGAGACCCTGGGCAAGCCGGTGGTGGCGATGCTGCACGGCTTCGCGCTCGGCGGCGGGCTGGAGCTGGCGATGGCCTGCCACCTGCGCCTCGCCGGCGAAGGCGCGAAGTTCGGCCTGCCCGAGGTCACCCTCGGCCTCCTGCCGGGTTTCGGCGGCACCCAGCGCCTGCTGCGCCTCGCCGGGCGCGCGGCCACCCTCGACCTCGCGCTGACCGGCGCGATGATCGACGCCCAGCGCGCGATGCAGATCGGCCTCGTGACCCGCGTGCATCCCGCCGACGCGCTGGAGGAGGCCACCTTCGCGCTGGCCGAGCAGCTGGCGGCGCTGGCCCCGCTCGCGCTGCGCGGCGTGCTCGACGCCGTGGTCATCGGCGGCGAGGCGCCGCTGGAGACCGGCCTGGAGTTCGAGAGCAACGCCTTCGGCATGGCGTTCTCCACCGAGGACATGCGCGAGGGCACGGCGGCGTTCCTCGCGCGCCGAAAGCCGGCCTTCCAGGGCCGCTGAGCCCCGGCGTGGACGCGCCCTGCATCCGCTGCGGCGCGTGCGCCGAGGCCTGCCCCGAGGGGCTGGCCCCGGCCGACCTGTTCGCCGCGGAGGGCCTCGCGCGGCTCGACCTGCTCGCCGGCGGCGGGCTCGACGCCTGCACCCGCTGCGGGGCCTGCGCGCCGGTCTGCCCGAGCCGCCTGCCGCTGCTGGCGGCGCTGGCCCGCGGGCAGGCCGCGCTGGCGGAGGCGCGCCGCGCGCGCGCCATCGCCGATGCCGCCCGCGAGCGCCATCGCGCCCGCGCGGCG
>JBHYGK010000053.1:0-2896 GCA_051859045.1 Lysobacteraceae bacterium
GTAACCGTCGTCTGGGACCCACCTTGCGGCGCGGGCTTCTGATGGTGCGCTGTCGCGGCTGATGTCGCGGTGGGGTTTGGGATGGAGATCGAGGCGGAGGCTGTGAGCGCTCATACGAGAAGTCGTATGAGTGCGCGCAACGAGGTGGTGGAGGTGGTGACCCGCGGTGAGCGGCGTCGGGCCTGGTCGGTGGAACAGAAACGCCTGATCGTCGCCGAGGCGATGCAGCCTGGCGTGACGCCGACGGAGGTGGCGCGGCGCTGGGGCATCGGCACGGGTTTGCTCTACACGTGGCGGCAGCAGTTCTTCGCAGGCGAGTTGAGCGAGCCGCCGACGCCGGCACCTGCCTTCGTCCAGGTCAGCCTGCCTCCGCCCGTGGAAGCTGAGGCCGCGCCGCCGCATCTGCCTGCCGTCAAGGCCGGCACGGCACCGGCGGCTGGCCAGATGGAGATCGTGCTGCCGGGCGGCGCGGTTGTACGGGTCGGCGCCGATGTGGATGGAGCCGCGCTGCGCCGCGTGCTCGTGGCGCTGGCGTCGCCATGATCGGCCCGGCGCCGGGGACGCGCATCTTCCTGGCCTGCGGGCATACCGATATGCGGCGCGGCATGGATGGGCTCGCGGCACTGGTGCAGCAGGCCTTCGGCGCGGATCCCTTCGTCGGCGCGGTCTGGCTCTTCCGCGGCCGTCGTGGCCGGCTGGTGAAGTGCCTCTGGCACGATGGGCAGGGGCTTTGCCTGTTCGCGAAACGGCTGGAGCAAGGGCACTTTCCCTGGCCGGTGACCAGCACCGGCAGCGTTGCTTTGTCAGCCGCGCAGGCCTCGATGCTGCTCGAAGGAATCGACTGGCGAAACCCGCAGCGAACTTGGCGGCCGAGCGCGACGTGATCGTCGCGCGGATGTCGATTTCCGCTTGCCGCGACACGGGCGCATCGGTGACGATTCGCTCGTGCCGGACGACATCCCGCAAAGCCCCGACGAGCCCGACGACACCGCCATGCTGCGCGCTGCGCTTGCCGCGGCGGAGGTCCGGATCGCGGCCCTTGAGCAGATCATCAAGGGCTTCCAGCGGGCCCGCTTCGGGCAGAGCAGCGAACGCGTCGAGGTCGGCCAACTCGCCCTGGAACTCGGCCGCGCGCCGGTGCTGCCCGAGCCCGCCAACGACACGCCCGCCAAGCCCCGGGATCACCAGGATCCCGGCCAGCGCCGGCGGAATCGCGGCGCGCTGCCTTCCCATCTCGAACGCATCGAGGAAGTGCTGGACCTCCCCGACCAGGGCTGCCCCTGCTGCGGGATCACGATGCGCCGCATCGGCGAGGATCGGTCGGAACGGCTCGACGTGGTGCCAGCGCAGTTGCGCGTCCGCGTCACCATCCGCCCGCGCTATGCCTGCCGCGGGTGTGAGGAGGGCGTGCACCAGGTCCCCACGCCAGCACGCGCCATCCCCGGCGGCCTGCCGACCGAGGCGCTGCTCGCCCAGGTGCTGGTGGCCAAGTACGGCGACGGCCTGCCGCTCTACCGCCAGGCGGCGATCCTGGCGCGCCAGGGCATCCACCTCGACCGCTCGACGCTGTGCGACTGGGTCGCCAAGTCCTGCTGGTGGCTGCGGCCGCTGCACGGGCTGATCCTCGCCCACATCACCGGCAACGCCAGAGTCTTCGCGGACGACACGCCGCTGCCGACCCTCGAGCGAGGCCTGGGACGGACCATGGACGGCAGGCTCTGGGCCTACGCCGTGGACGACCGCGCCTGCGGCGGCACCGGGCCACCGGCGGTCGCCTACCTCTACGCCCCGGACCGCAAGGGCATACGGCCCGCCGCCCATCTCGCCAGCTTCCGCGGCGTGCTGCAGGTCGATGGCTATGCCGGCTTCAAGGCGCTGGAGAAATCGCGCAACGACGGCTCGGTCGTGCTCGCCTTCTGCTGGGCCCATCTGCGCCGGCGCTTCTTCGAGATTCATGCCGGCACCGCCTCGCCCATCGCCGCCGAGGCCCTGCTGCGGATCGGCGAGATCTACGCCATCGAGCGCGAAATCCGCGGCCAGTCACCGCATCAACGCGTCGCCATCCGCCAGGCCAGCACCGCGCCGCTCGTCGCCGCCATGCAGGCCTGGCTGCGGGCGCAGCTGAACCGCGTCAGCAGCGACAGCGCGCTCGCCAAGGCCATCCGCTACGGCCTGCGCCACTGGGTGGGGCTGGAGCGCTTCCTGACCGACGGCAGGCTCGAGCTCGATACCAACATCGTGGAGCGGGAAATCCGCCCGGTGGCCGTGACCAGGAAGGCCGCGCTCTTCGCGGGCAGCGAGGGCGGCGGCGAGACCTGGGCCATCGCCACCACGCTGATCCGCACCGCCATCCTGAACGGCATCAACCCGCAGGTCTGGCTGACGGACGTGCTGGAGCGGATGGTCAGCGGCGAGGTCCGCTCGACCCAGCTTGCCACCCTGCTGCCCTCGAACTGGCGCCAGCCCGGCACCGCCGCCGCGGCATGAGCCCCCGCCGCGCGCGCCTCCCGGCGCTGGCCCTCGACGATCTCGAGGCCTGGCTCGCCGACCAGCCCGACATCGCCCGGCGCAACTGGACCGTCTCCGCCATCAACGGCTTCTGCGCCGCCCTCGTCGTTGGCCCCGAACGCATCGCCACCGAGGCCTGGCTCCGCGTGATCTTCGGGCCAAGCCTGCCGACCACGCCGATGGGCCTCGCCGCCGTCCAGGCCGTGCTGGATCACCGCAACGCCGTCCACCGCGCCCTTCACATCGACCAAGGACGGCGCTGGCGCCCGATCTACATGCGCACCGACGACGGCACCGTGCTCGCCCAGCCCTGGGCCGCGGGCTTCATGTTCGTGACCTGCCCCTGATCGGGGATCCACGGGCTATGAGAGACTTGGCCCATGTTCTG
>JBHYGK010000054.1:0-2083 GCA_051859045.1 Lysobacteraceae bacterium
CCGCGGGGCGGCAGCGGCCGGCGTGGAGGCCGCGCCGGCGCCCACCGGGCGACCGCCCTCGGCGACCAGCCGGCAGGCCTGGCCGGCGACCGGCTGGCTGGCGAAGGTCAGCCCGCCGTCGGCGGCCTCGCAGCGGTACAGCGTGCCGGAGGCCGACGCGACGCCGCCGAGCCCGCACAGCGCGAGGGCGGCGAGGCGGGCGGCGCGGCGGGCGGCAGGGGCGCGGGGAGCGGCGGGCGCGGGCATGGGCGGATCCGGCGGGGGCCGGCAGTCTCCCGCGTGGCCGCGGCGGCGGCAATCCCTGTCGCGCCCCGGCCGCCGGCCGGCGGTTGGGTGGGGCGGCCGCGGGCCGTACACTGCGCGGCCCCGCCCGCGACCCCCTTCCCCATGGCCGGCAAGCTCTTCCTCAAGACCCACGGCTGCCAGATGAACGAGTACGACTCGGCGCGGATGGCCGACGTGCTCGCCGAGGCCCACGGCCTCGAGCTCACCACCGACGAGGCCGAGGCCGACGTCATCCTGGTCAACACCTGCTCGATCCGCGAGAAGGCCCAGGAGAAGGTGTTCTCGCAGCTCGGCATGTGGAAGAAGCACAAGGCCGACGGCCGCCCCGTGCTGATCGGCGTGGGCGGCTGCGTCGCCAGCCAGGAGGGCGAGCAGATCCTCAAGCGCGCGCCCTTCGTCGACCTGGTGTTCGGCCCGCAGACCCTGCACCGCCTGCCCGAGATGATCGACGCGCGGCGCGCCACCGGGCGCCCGCAGGTGGACGTGAGCTTCCCCGAGGTCGAGAAGTTCGACCGCCTGCCCGAGCCGCGCGCCGACGGCGTCACCGCCTTCGTGTCGGTGATGGAGGGCTGCTCGAAGTTCTGCGCGTTCTGCGTCGTGCCCTACACCCGCGGCCAGGAGGTCAGCCGGCCGTTCGAGGACGTGCTGCTGGAGGTGGCCCAGCTGGCCGCCCAGGGCGTGCGCGAGGTCACCCTGCTGGGCCAGAACGTCAACGCCTACCGCGGCCTGCTCGACCGCGACGACCCGGCCGGCCCGGTGGCCGACCTGGCCACGCTGATCCGCGCCGTGGCCCGCATCGAGGGCATCGGCCGGATCCGCTACACCACCTCGCACCCGGTGGAGTTCACCGACGCGCTGATCGAGGCCCACCGCGACGTGCCCGCGCTGGCGCCCTACCTGCACCTCGCGCTGCAGGCCGGCTCCGACCGCGTGCTGGCGGCGATGAAGCGCGGCCACACCGTGCTGGAATACAAGGCCAAGGTGCGCCGCCTCCTGGCCGCGCGGCCCGACCTCAGCCTGGCCACCGACCTGATCGTGGGCTTCCCCGGCGAGACCGCCGAGGACTTCGAGAAGACCCTGCGCCTGGTCGAGGAGATCGGCTTCGACACCAGCTTCTGCTTCGTCTACTCGCGCCGGCCGGGCACCCCGGCGGCCAGCCTCGACGACCCGGTCCCGGCCGCGGAGAAGGCCGAGCGCCTCGCGCGCCTGCAGGCCGCGATCACCGCCAACGCCCGCCGGATCAGCGAGGCGATGGTGGGCACGGTGCAGCGCGTGCTGGTGGAGGGGCCCTCGCGCAAGGACGCGGCCGAGCTCACCGGCCGCACCGGCAACCTGCGCCCGGTGAACTTCCCCGGCCAGCCGCGGCTGGTGGGCGAGTTCGTCGACGTGCGGATCACCGCCGTGCACGCCGGCTCGCTGCGCGGCGAGCTGGTGCTGCGCGACGACGCGGCGGCGTGAGCGCGGCCGCATGAGCGCCATCCGCGCCTTCCGCCTGCAGCCCGACGACGCCGCCCGGCTGGCCACCCTCGCCGGCCCGCTCGACGCCCACCTGCGCCTGCTCGAGGCGCGGCTGGGCGTGGAGATCGGCAACCGCGGCACCGCCTTCCACGTCACCGGCACGCCCGACGCCGGCCTGCAGGCCGAGGAGGTGCTGCGGCGGCTGTGGGACGAGGCCGGCGAGCCCGGCGCCGACGCGCGCCTGGATGCGGCCCGCGTCCACCTCGCGGTGGCCGCGATCGCGGCCGGCCGCGGCGGCGCGGAGGCCGACGGCGCCGCCGGGCCGCGCGGCGGCGCCCGC
>JBHYGK010000055.1:0-1894 GCA_051859045.1 Lysobacteraceae bacterium
CGGCGCCAACCTGGCGCGCAACTGGGCGATGATCCCGCACGTCACCCAGCACGACAGCGCCGACATCACCGAGATGGAGGCCTTCCGCCGCAAGCTCGGCGAGGAGCACAAGGACGCCAAGGTCACCCCGCTGGTGTTCCTGATCAAGGCCGCGGTGGCGGCGCTGAAGAAGTTCCCGGCCTTCAACGCCTCGCTCGGCGAGGACGGCGAGACGCTGGTGCTCAAGCGCTACTTCCACGTCGGCATCGCGGTCGACACGCCGGACGGCCTGGTCGTACCGGTGATCCGCGATTGCGACCGCAAGGGCCTGCTCGAGCTGGCGGTGGAGTTGGGGGAGATCTCGAAGAAGGCGCGCGAGAAGAAGCTCGGCCCGGCCGACATGTCCGGCGGCTGCTTCTCCATCAGTTCGCTCGGCGGCATCGGCGGCACCGGCTTCACGCCGATCATCAACGCCCCCGAGGTGGCGATCCTGGGCGTGTCGAAGTCGTCCACCCAGCCGGTGTGGAACGGCAGCGCCTTCGAGCCGCGCCTGATGCTGCCGCTCAGCCTCAGCTACGACCACCGCGTGATCGACGGCGCCGCCGCCGCGCGCTTCACCGCCTACCTCGCCCAGGTGCTGGGCGACCTGCGCCGCCTGCTCGTCTGATGCCGCAGGCGCTGCCCGTCGTCCCCGGCCCGGTGCCGGCGCGCCTGCGCGTCGCCGCCGTGCAGTGGGGCCAGCACCGGGTGGAGGGCTTCGACGCGTTCGCGGCGAAGCTCGCGGAGTTCGTGCGCGTCGCGGCCGACTACGCCTGCGACGTGCTGCTGTTCCCCGAGCTGTTCACGCTGCAGCTGCTGTCGGCCACGCCGGGCCTGTCGCCCGACGAGGCGATGCGCGCGCTGGCCGCGCACACGCCGGCGTTCACGGCGCTGCTCCGGGCCGAGGCCGCGCGCCACCGGCTGACCATCATCGGCGGCACCCACCCGGTGATCGACCCGGACGGCGCGCGCCGCAACCCCTGCTTCATCGCCACGCCCGACGGCGCGCTGCACCGCCGCGATAAGCTGCACGCCACGCCCAGCGAGCACGCGGTGTGGGGCATCGGCGGCGGCGACGAGGCGGCCGTGCTGGCCACGCCGGCCGGCCCGCTGGGCGTCATGGTCTGTTACGACTCGGAGTTCCCCGAGCTGGCCCGGCACCTGGTCGACCAGGGCGCGCTGGTGCTGTTCGTGCCCTACTGCACCGACGTGCGCCAGGGCCACCTGCGCGTGGTGCGTTCGTGCGCGGCGCGCGCCATCGAGAACCAGGTGTACGTGGTGGCGGCGGGCAACGTCGGGCACTGCCCGGGCGTGGCCAACTTCGACATCCAGTACGCGCGCTCGGCGGTGTTCACGCCCTGCGACACCCCTTTCCCGCCGGACGGCCTCGCCGCCGAGGCCGAGCCGCAGGTCGAACAGGTGGTCTTCGCCGACCTCGACCTGCACGCGCTCATCGAAGCCCGCGAGCGCGGCACCGTGCGCAACCTCGGCGACCGCCGACCCGATCTGTACGCGCGCTGGGCCGGCCGCTGAGCCGCCGCGCGCCCCACTGAGGAGTTGAACCCATGGCCCTGATCGAACTGCGCGTCCCCGACCTCGGCGGCAGCGCCAAGGTCCCGGTGATCGAACTGCTGGTGAAGCCCGGCGACCGCGTCGCGGTCGACCAGGGCCTGGTGATGCTCGAGAGCGACAAGGCCACGATGGAGGTGCCCGCCAGCGCCGCCGGCGTGATCAAGGCGCTGCGCGTGAAGCTCGGCGACGAGCTCAGCGAGGGCGACGTGGTGGCCGAGCTGGAGGCCGAGGAGGCCGGCGCCGCCGCGCCCGCGCCGGCCGCGAAGGCCGCGGCCCCGGCGGCCGCCGCGCCCGCCGCCGCGCC
>JBHYGK010000056.1:0-140376 GCA_051859045.1 Lysobacteraceae bacterium
CGCCCGCGCCCGCGCCCGCGGCCGCGGCCGCGCCGCCGGCCGCGTTCGACGCCCTCGATCCCGCGCTGCGCGGGCCGCTGTCCGCCTGGCGCGAGGCATGGCCCGGCCTGCCCGCGGAGGTGCGCCGCCGCCTGCAGGCCAACGCGCGCCGCTGGGCCGGGATGCCGGCCGAGGAGCGCCTCGCCTGGCAGGCCCGCGCCGCCGCGTTCGATGCCGGCCCGCCGCTCGAGCGCGCGGCCGCGCGCGGCCGCTACGACGCCTGGCAGGCCCTCACGCAGGCCGAGCGCGAACGCATCGCCGCCACCGCGCGGCGCCTGGCCGCGCTGCCGCCGGAGCGCCAGCAGGCGCTGCGCGAGGCGTTCGCCGCGCTGCCGGCGGACGCGCGCCGGGCCTGGGCGCTCGGCCCCGACGCGGCCGAGGGCCTCGCCTCGCTGCGCCCGCTGTTCGGTTTCGTCGAGGCCTCCGAGCGCGACGCGACGCTGGCGATGGTGCTGGCGCTCACCCCGGCCCAGCGCGAGGCGCTGGCCCTGCGCCTGCGGCGCCTGCCGCCCCCGCAGCGCGACGCGCTGCGGCGCGAGCTCGTGGCGTCCGCGCCCGAGGCGCGCGCGGCCCTGCTGGCGCGCTGAGCGCCAGCGCCGCGCTCAGACCACCAGGCTCGCCAGCGCGGCGGCGGTCGCGCCGAACGAGATCAGGAACAGGTAGGCGAAGCCCAGCAGGCCGTACTTGAACACGGTCATGATCCAGCCCTGCCCGTAGACGCGCTTCTGCATCAGCAGCAGGTACAGCGGCATCCACGTCCACAGCGCGACCGCGGCCCAGCCCAGCAGGCCGTGCAGCCAGCCGCCGTCGGCGAGGACGCCGCGCACGTCGGCCACCAGCAGCTGCAGCAGCAGCGCCAGGCACAGGAACGCGTGGCTGTGCAGCGCCACGATCAGGTGCTCCATGTACAGCCGCTGCTTGAAGACGTAGACCACCTTCAGCATCAGCGCGAACAGCGGCATCAGCACGAACAGCGTCTGCGGCAGCACGCCGATGAAGGCCTCCACGAGCTCGGCGGGATGCTCGCGCGCGCGCTCCAGGCGCGACTGCGCGCGGCCGGCGGCGCGGTTGAGCATCGCGTTGGCGAAGCCGGGCAGCCACGCGACGTCGATGGGGTTGGTCTCGGGATCCCAGGCCTCGTCGCCGAAGTGCAGCGTCGGCGGCGCCGCGCTGGCGTCGCCTGCGGCGAGCCGGCCGACCCGCTGGCCGGCGCGGAACGCCTCGCTCTCGCGGTCGACCGGGACGCCGAGCGCGCCGTCCGCGCCGTCCGCCGCGCCCTCGGCCGCGGGGGCCGGCGGCGCCGCCTCGAGCTCGGCGATCCGCGCCGCGGCCTCGCGGCGCACCGTCGCCTCGGCGGCGTCGAGGCCGCCGTGGGCGGCCGAGCCGAAGGGCACCTGCGCGGTCTCGCGCCGGGCCTCCTCGAGCCCCTCGATCGCGGTGGCGAGCCTGGCCTGGACGGCCTCGGGGGTGGTGTCGTCCTGGAAGCCGCCCTGGCCCGCGGGCTGCTCGAACGAGATCGCGTCGTCGTCGATGTCGAGGCTCCACTGCGCCACCAGGAAGGCCAGCACCGCGGTGACGAAGAACAGCCGGAACGGGGTGACGTAGCGGACCCGGCGGCCGGCGAAGAACTCGCGGCTGAGGAAGCCGGGGCGCGCGAACAGCGGCACCACCGTGCGCACGATCCGCGAGTCGATGTTGAACAGGGTGTCGCCGATGTCGCCGAGCACGGTGCTGAAGTGCCGCACCTCGCCCTTCACCGGCTGCCCGCAGGCGTAGCAGTGCGGGCCGAGCAGCGGCTCGCCGCAGTTGCGGCAGGCCTCGGGCGGGGGCGGCGGCGTGGCCGGGGCGTCGCCGGCGAGCGGGGCGGCCGGCGCGTCGGCGTCGGTGGGCGCGTCGGCGTCGGTGGTCGGCGGATGGCTGCTCATGCGGGACCCCTGTGTGCTGGGCGCTAAGATACCGGCCCGCGCCGACCCGTCGCCACCCGATCGAGCCCCGATGTCGCCTCCCGAACCGCGCGCCGAGCGCCTGAAGCGCGAAACCCGCGCCACCTTCGTGCTCGCGCTGCCGCTGGTGCTCGGCCAGGCCAGCTCGGTGGCGATGAACGTCATCGACACCTGGCTCGCGGGCCGGCACGGCGCGCAGACCCTCGCCGCCGTCGCGGTGGGCAGCCAGCTGTGGTCGGTGGTGATCCTGCTGCTGATCGGCGTGCTGATGGCGGTGCCGCCGTTCGTGAGCCAGCTCAACGGCGCCAACCGCCGCCGCGAGGTCGGCGCGGTGTTCCGCCAGGCGCTGTGGCTGGCGCTGGCGATGGGTCTGGGGCTGATGCTGCTGGTGCGCCAGGCGCACTGGCTGCTGGCCGCGTTCGGCACCGCGCCCGAGGTGGTGCCCGGCGCGATGGCCTTCCTGCACGGCGTGAGCTGGGGCGCGCCCGCGCTGGCGCTGTTCTTCTGCAGCCGCTACCTCAGCGAGGGCGTGGCGCTGACGCTGCCGACGATGGTGTTCGGCCTCGGCGGGCTGGCGCTGCTGGCGCCGCTGGGCTGGCTGCTGATGAACGGCGGGCTCGGCCTCGCCCCGCGCGGCGCCGGCGGCCTCGGCCTCGCCACCGCGCTGGTGCTGTGGGCGCAGGCGCTGGGCTTCCTGGCCTGGCTCGCGCTGTCGCCGCGCTACGCCGACCTCGACCTGTTCGCGCGCTTCGATCCGCCGCGCCCGCGCCGGATCGGCGAGCTGCTCGCCGTCGGCCTGCCGATGGGCGTGTCGGTGTTCATGGAGGGCAGCCTGTTCATCGCCACCGGCCTGCTGATCAGCTCGATGGGCCAGGTCGCGATGGCCGCGCACCAGATCGCGCTGGTGATGGCGAGCTTCTTCTTCATGATCCCGCTCGGGGTGGCGATGGCCACGACGGTGCGGGTGGGCCATGCGGTGGGCGCCGGCGATCCCTCGGCGGTGCGCTGGGCCGGCGCGGCCGGCTACGCGATCGTCATCGGCACCCAGACCGCGTCGGCGGCGGTGATGGTGCTCGGCGGCGGGCTGCTGGCCGCGGTGTTCACCGACGACCCCGCGGTGATCGCGCTGGCGACCACGCTGCTGCTGTTCGGCGCGGCCTTCCAGTACGTCGACGGCGTCCAGGCCCTGTCCGCCGGCGCCCTGCGCGGGCTCAAGGACACCACGGTGCCGATGGCGATCACGCTGGCGGCCTACTGGGGCCTGGGCATGCCGCTGGGCTACGTGCTCGGCAAGACCCTGGGGATGGGGCCGCAGGGCATGTGGGCGGGCCTGATCCTGGGCCTGACCGCGGCCGCGGTGATGCTGACCTGGCGCTTCCGGCGCCAGGCCTACGCGCCCTTCACGTGACCTCCGGCCCGTGGGGGGGCGCGGGCCCGATGGTAGGCTCGACCCCAACATCCACGGAGCCATTCCCATGTCCGAGACCCGTCCGGGCCCGATCAAGCGCCTGTTCACCTTCCTCTGGGACGCGCTGAACTTCACGCGCCGCCTGGTGCTCAACGTCCTGTTCTTCGCGGTCTTCATCGTCGTCATCGCGGCGGTCGCGACCAAGAAGGCGCCGACGCTGGACGAGCGCACCGCGCTGGTGATCGCGCCCGAGGGCGTGCTCGTCGAGCAGTTCACCGGCAGCCCGCTCGACCGCGCGCTGGCCGAGGCCCAGGGCGGCGGCGGCCAGGTCCGCCTGCGCGACGTGCTGCGCGCCCTCGAGGCGGCCAAGGACGACCCGAAGATCGAGCGCGTGTTCCTGCGCATGGACGGCCTCGCCGGCGCGGGCTTCGCCCAGCTGCGCGAAGTCGCCGCCGCGCTGCGCGAGGTCCGCGCCGCCGGCAAGCAGGTCGTCGCCTACGGCGAGAACATGGAGCAGCGCCAGTACTACCTCGCGGCCCAGGCCGACGAGGTCTACCTGCACCCGGCCGGCAGCCTGATGCTCGAGGGCCTCGGCCGCTACCGCCAGTACTACCGCCAGGGCCTGCAGGAGATGCTCGGCGTGGACGTGCACCTGTTCCGCGTCGGCGAGTTCAAGTCCGCCGCCGAGCCCTACATCCTCGACGGCATGAGCGAGGAGTCGCGCGCCGCCGACCTGCACTGGATGGGCGACGTGTGGACGCGCTTCCTGGCCGAGACGGCCGAGGCCCGCGGCCTCGACGCCGCCGAGCTGCAGGCCTCGATCGACGACATGCCCGCGCGCATCCGCGCCGTCGGCGGCAACATCGCCGAGCTGGCCAAGCAGCAGGGCCTGGTGGACGAGCTCAAGACCCTCGACGAGGTGCGCGCGATGATGATCGAGCGCGGCGTCGAGGACACCGAGAACCACACCTTCCGCCAGATCGACATGGCCGAGTACCTGGCCCACCTCGACCTCGGCCGCTCGCCGATCCCCACCGGCCCGCAGGTGGCCGTGGTGGTCGCGCAGGGCGAGATCGCCTTCGGCGACCAGGGCATGAACGCGGTCGGCGGCGTGTCCACCTCGGCGCTGATCCGCCAGGCCCGCGAGGACGAGAACGTCAAGGCCGTGGTGCTGCGCGTCGATTCGCCCGGCGGCGGCGTGTTCCCCAGCGAGCAGATCCGCCGCGAGGTGGAGCTCACCCGGGCCGCCGGCAAGCCGGTGGTGGTGTCGATGGGCAACGTCGCGGCCTCGGGCGGCTACTGGATCTCGATGAACGCCGACGAGATCTACGCCGACCCGTCCACGATCACCGGCTCGATCGGCATCTTCGGCCTGTGGTTCACCGCCGACGAGGCGCTGGCCAAGGTCGGCGTGCGCACCGACGGCGTGGGTACCACCCGCTTCGCCGGCGCGTTCGACCCGACCCGTCCGTTCGACCCGGCGGTGGGCGAGTTCATCCAGACCGTGATCGACCACGGCTACCAGGAGTTCATCGGCAAGGTCGCCGAGGCCCGCGGCAAGTCCATCGAGGAGGCCGACGCCTCCGGTCGCGGCCGCGTCTGGTCGGGCGCGCAGGCGCTCGAGCTGGGCCTGGTCGACACCCTCGGCGGCCTGCGCGACGCGCAGGCGAAGGCGGCCGAGCTGGCCGAGCTGGCCGACGGCGCCTACACGGTGACCTACGTCGAGCGCCCGCTGCAGGGCTTCGAGGCCTTCATGGCCGGCTTCACCGGCGAGGCCCGCGCCGCGGCGCTGCTGCGCCACTCCGGCGTGGCCAACCTGCTCGACCCGCGCACCGCCGGCAGCATCCAGCGCGACCTGGCGTTCCTGCAGGGTCGCCTGGGCGCCCAGCCCTACCAGGCCGTCGCGCACTGCTTCTGCGGCCTGTGATCCGCGCGGCGCGCCCGGGCCTCGCGCCCGGGCGACGCCTCCCGACGAAGGGCCCCGCGAGGGGCCCTTCGTCGTTCCTGCACGCCGCGGCATGCGAGGCTGCGCGTCCCCGCCCCGCCCCGAGCCCGCGATGACCGATCCGACCGCCACCGCCGCGACCGCCGAGGACGACGGCGGCCCGCTGCTGATCGTGCTGCACGGCCCCACCGGCTGCGGCAAGACCACGCTGGCCGCGACGCTGGCGGCCGAGGCGGCGGCCCAGGGGCGCGTCGAGGGCTGGCTGCAGCGCGCGGTCGGCCGCGCCGAGGCCGGCCGCGGCGCCGCCGCCTACGACGGCGTGCCGCTGGGCGCCGGCGCGGGGCCGGCGGTGCGCCTGCTCGAGCGCGATCCCGGGTGCGCGCCGCCCTACCGCGAGGCCGAGGGCGCCGGCGCGGCGATGGACGCCTGGCTGGCCCGGCTGGCCGCGGATCCGCGACCGATCGACCTGCTGGTGCTCGACGAGATCGGCGGCCTGGAGCGCGCCGGTCGCGGCCACGCGCCGCGGCTGCCGGCGCTGCTCGCGCGCCGGCCCTCGGCGGTGCTGGTGGTCGCCAACGCCACCCGCCTCGACGACGTCGAGGCGCTGCTGGGCCAGCGCATCGACGTGCGCGTCGACGCCACCGCCGCCGACGCGCTGCAGCGGCTGCGCGAGGTGCTGGTGGCGCGCCGCGACTTCGAGCGCGTGGGGTTGTTCGGCGCGCTCGCCGGCGCGCTCGAGGTGGGCGCGGGCTCGGTCGTGCACGGGGCCAACATCCCCTTCGGCGGGCTCGGCATGGTGGCCGCGCAGGCCGCGCTGCTCACGCGCGCCGCGGGGCCGCTGGCCGACCGCGGGCGGGTGGTGTGGATCGCGCTGCTGGCCGCGGCGATCAAGTCGCTGTCGCCGGCGGGGCAGCGGCTGCGGCCGATGCTGGCGATCGCGATGCAGGGCTGGCTGTTCTCGCGCGCGCTGCGCTGGCTGGGCTGGCGGCGCGGCGCGGTGATGGCGGGCGCGTTCGCGATGGGCGCCTGGGCCGGGGCGCAGGGCCTGCTGATGCAGTGGCTGCTGGTGGGCGACGCGCTGGCGCTGGCGCTGGAGACGCTGCGGGTGCAGGTGGCGCAGCGCGTCGGCACCGAGGCGCCCGGGCTGTGGGTGCTGGTGGGCGCCTGGATCGGCCTGCATGCCGGCGTGGTCGCGGTGGCGGCCGGGCTGGCCTGGGGCCGCGGCGATGCGAGGCCGGCCGGGCGCGCGATGCCGGGCGCCGCCGCCGACGAGGCGCCGCTGCCGCGCTGGACGCCGCCGCTGGCGCTGGGCGTGCGCCGCGGCTGGGCGGCCAGCCTCGCGCACGCCGCGCGCGAATTGGCGCGCCCGGCGTTCTGGGGCCCGCTGGGCCTGGTGCTCGCGGCGCTGGCCTGGGCGGGGCAGCCGAACGAGGCCCTGGTGTGGGTGGCCCTGCGCGCGCTGCTGGTGGCGTGGGTGCTGTTCGTGCTGGTGCAGCGGCTGGACCTGGCCGCCTTGCCCGGCGGCCTGCGCCGGTGGGGGCTGTGGGGCCCGGCGATCGCCTGGAGGCGCGCGCTGGCGCGGCTGCGCGACGGGCGGGGCGCGCCGCCGCCGGGCGATCCCCCGGCGCGCTGAGCGCGCGGTGGGCGGCCGCGCGGCGGCTCAGCCGCCGGCGTCCTCGAGCGCGCGGGCGCGCTCGGCCTCGGCGGCCTCGGTGGCGGCGCGGGCGTCCTCGGCGCGCTCGATCGGCGCGTCGATGGCGTCGCGCAGCGCGGTGGGCGCCGGCGTCGCCGGTGCGTCGGCGGGCGGCGCCTCGGCGCCGCTGGCGGGCGCAGGTGCAGGTGCAGGTGCAGGCGCGGGCGCCGCGCCGCAGCCGGCGAGCGCGGCGGCCAGCAGCGCGGCGGCCAGCAGGGCGAGGGTCGGCCGCGCGACGGGCATCGGGGTCGGGGCGGGAAGGCGCATGGCGTGCTCCGGCAGGGGGTGCCGGTATCCTAGCCGGCATCGCCGCGCGCGCCGCGCCCGGCGCCGCCGCCCTTCCCGCGAGGACACCGCGCATGGACCACGACCCCCGCTGGCGCCTCGACGGCCGGCTCGCCCTCGTCACCGGCGCCAGCGCCGGCATCGGCCGCGCGGTCGCCCACGCGCTCGCCGGCCGCGGCGCCGACCTGTGGCTGGTCGCGCGCGATCCCGATGCGCTGGAGGCCGCGCGCGCGGAGCTCGCCGAGGCCCATCCCGCGGCGCGCGTGCGCGCGTTCGCCGCGGACGTCGCCGACGCCGGCGCGCGCGGCGCGCTGTTCGACGCCATCGAGGACGCCGGCGAGCCGCTGTCGCTGCTGGTCAACAACGTCGGCGCCAACGCCACCCGCGCGGCGATGGATTACGACGACGCGGAGTGGCGCGGGATCTTCGAGGCCAACGTGTTCGCGGCCTGGGAGCTGTGCCGGCTGGCCTACCCGCAGCTGCGCGAGCACCCGGGCGCGGCGATCGTCAACGTCGGCTCGGTCTCGGGCGCGACCCACGTGCGCACCGGCGCGCCCTACGGCATGAGCAAGGCCGCGCTGCACCAGCTCACCCGCAACCTCGCCTGCGAGTGGGGCGGCGACGGCGTGCGCGTCAACGCCGTGCTGCCCTGGTACATCCGCACCCGGCGCACGTCCGGCCCGCTGTCGGATCCCGAGTACTTCGACGAGGTGCTCGCGCGCACGCCGATGGGCCGGATCGGCGAGCCCGACGAGGTGGCGTCGGCGGTGGCCTTCCTGTGCCTGCCGGCGGCGTCCTACGTCACCGGCCAGTGCCTGGCCGTGGACGGGGGCTTCCTCGCCAGCGGGTTCTGAGCGCCGCGCTCAGCGGGCGCAGGCCGCGCCCAGGGCCTCGGCCACGTCGGCGGGCACGCCGTCCTCGCCGCGGCGCGCGCAGCGCTCGCGGACCGGCAGCAGCCGGCAGTGGTCCTCGACGTCGACGGTGGGCGCCAGCAGCACGCCCGGGCGCGCCTCGGGCGGCGGCGTGCCCGGCGGCGGCGCGGGCGGCGGCAGGCGGCGATCGCCGGGGCGCTCGGCGCGCGGGGCGTGGGCCCGGCCCTCCTCGAGCACCCAGGCCGGGACGCGGCGCGCGCGGCCGCGGCCGTCGGCGCTGAAGTAGGCCTGCTCGACGCCGGCGCATTCCCAGAGCTCGGGCAGGGTGGGCGCCTCGACCCGGCGCGTGGTGGACGGCGGCGGCGCGTCGGCCGCGGGGGCGGGGGCGGGGCTGGTGGTGCTGGCGGCCACGGGGGCGGTGCGCGGCGGCGTGCCCGCGGCGGGCACCTCGATGCGCCGCATCTCGCTGGTCTCGCCGTCGGCACAGGGCTGGTCCTGCAGGCGCTCGGCGCCGTCGCGGCCGAGGCAGCGGTAGATCACGCTGGCGTCCTGCGCGCGGGCCGGCGCGGGCGGCACGGCGAGCGCGAGGGCGAGCGCGGCGGCCAGCCCGAGGAGCGGCCAGGCGGCGGGCGCGCACGGGGTAGGCGCGCATGGGGCGGCGGCGGGAGCGGGCGCGGTGTGCATGCGGCCGATCCTACGCCCCCCGTGCGCCACCCGGAAACGACGAGGCCCGCGGCATCCGCCGCGGGCCTCGTCGCGTGCCGCCGCGCGCCGGATCAGTCGGCGGCGGGCAGGGTCACGGTGGCGTCCATCTCGATGCCGCGCGCGGTGAAGCGCACGCCGCTCTCCATCCGCTCGAAGCTCGCGCGCATCATCTCGGCCATCAGCTCGGCCTTGCGCGCCTCGCGGGCGGGATCGGCGCCGGGCATCGCCAGCGCGGCCTGGGCCTGGTTCATCGAGGTCATCATCCGGGCGTAGCCCTCGCCGCTGACGGCATAGCCGACCACGCGGGTGTCCGCGGCATCGGTGGCCAGCAGGGCCTCGAGGCCCGCTTCCTGGCCCTCGCCGATCGACATCGCGAGCGCGCGCTCGCCCATCACCGCGTGCACCGGGCCCTCGAGGCCGGGCAGGCCGCCCTCGATGGCCTTGACGCCGGCGCCCGGCGCGAGGCCGGCCGCGGCCATCGCCGGGAGCTGCATCGAGGCCATGCCGAGCAGGCCCTGCGGGTTGTTGGAGGCGACCACGACGCGGCCCGCGAAGCGCGGCGGGGCGCCGGAGGCGAGGTCGAGCTCCAGCTCGGAGACCTGCATGCGCAGGCCGTGGCCGAGGCCGCCGGCCATCGCGAGGCCCATCGTGCCCTGCTGCAGCTGGCCCATCGCGGTGTTGATGCCGGCGAGTTCCGCGCACTGGTAGGGCGCGGTGGCGAACGCGTTGGACCACTTGCTGGCGGTGCCCACGACCTTGGCCAGGTCGAGCGCGATGCCGACGTCCATCGTCAGCGCGGGATCGGTGGCGGTGCCGCCCGGGTAGGCGATCGAGAGGCCGGCCAGGTCGGCCGCGATGTCGGTGCGCGCCTCGACCACGGCCAGCGAGCGCTGCGTGCGCCCGTCCATCGCGGTCACGCCGAACGCCATCCGCGGCCAGGCCTCGCCCAGCGAGGCGATCTCGGCCTGGCAGGTGGCGTCCATCGGCGGCACGTCGGCCAGCAGCGCGGCGTCATGCGGGCCGCGCGCGGCGCCCGAGACGATGCCGGCGATCCGGCGCAGGTCGACGTAGCCGGCGACGTCCGGGGTGAAGCCATAGGTCTCGCGCAGCGCGGCGAGGCGGTCGTCGTCCGACATCGGGTTGGCCGGCGCGGCCAGGCCCAGCACCGAGGCGAGGGTGGCCTCGTCGGCGGCGGGCGGCGCGAGGGCCACGACCAGCCAGCCGTCGAGCAGGCCGGCCACGAGGCTCGGCTCGGTGGCGGTGCCGGCCAGCTGCCAGACCTCGCGGCCCTGCACGGTGGTGGTCGGCATCGGGGCGCCGGCGCGCTGCTCGACGCTGGCGATGAAGGCGCGGGTGGCCTCGGGGTCGACGGTCTGCACGCGCAGCGTGGGCAGCAGGCCCTGGCCGTAGAACGCGTAGTCGGCGTCGACGTCGATGCCGAGCAGCGCGCCGAGGCGGCCCTCGCGCGAGGCGGCGGCGAGCTCGCCGATCACCGCGCGCGCGGTCTCGAGGCCCTGGCGCGCGGCCTCGTCGCCGCCGTCCTTGCCCGTGCTCGCGGCCACGTCCTCCAGCGACAGCGCGTAGAACTCGAACGCGCTCGCCGACTGGGCCTGCCACGCCGCGATCTGCGCCTCGGGCATGCGCTCGGTGGAGGCGACGACGTAGGGCGTGTCGGCGGGGATGAACGACAGCAGCGGGGCGCCGGCGGCGTCGCGCCCGGCGAGGTCGCGGCCGAGGAACCAGCCGGTGGTGGCGATGCCGGCGATGGCGACGACGACGCCGGCGGCGAGGAGGCTCTTCTTCATGGTGGTGTCCCGGGGGGCGGTGGAAGGGGGTCAGCGGAAGGTTTCGTGCTGCTCGAGCAGCAGGCCCGCGGCGTGCGGGCGCAGGCGCAGGCGGATCGCTTCGTAGGTCTCGGCGGCGAGCTCGGCCTCGGCCGACTCGGCCCGGCGGCGGCGCTCGATCTCGGCGGGGCTCACGCCCTTTTCGGGCTGCACGTCCGCGGCCTGGCGGCGCGCGACGGCGGCCATGAAGGGCTGGGTCATGCCCAGCTCGAGCAGGCGCCCGCCGGCCGGCGCCGAGGGGCCGGCCAGGGCCGGCAGGCGCGGCGTCCAGGCCTCGCCGCTGCCGAGCGCCACGCCACCCTCGCCGAGCGCGAGCCGGGCGCCCGCGAAGCCGCCCTCGGGGATCTCGACGCCCGGGCCGCCGGCGACCGGCGCCAGCGTGCGCAGCGCCGGATCCATGCCCTGCAGCAGGCCGAGCAGCGCGGTCGGATTGGCCGACGCCACCGCGAGCGCGGCGTCGGGCAAGGGGGCGCCCTCGCCGGCGGGCGGGATGTCGGCCATGCCGAACCAGACGCCCTGCACCAGCGAGGTGGCCATGATCACGCCGGGCGAGGCCTGCTGCCACTGGTCGGGCAGGGTGTTGAGGCTGGCGAAGGACGGGCACGACCACGGCTGCTCGCGGCTGCCCTGCAGCTGGCGCCCGATCATCGCGGCCAGCGCGGTGGCGTCGAGGCTCAGGCGCAGCTCGAGCGGGGCGGCCGGGGCGTCGGCCGGCCAGGCCGGCGCGGGGCCGGGCAGGGTGGCCAGGTCGGCGGCGATCGCGGGGCCGGTGCGCAGCAGGCCCACCGAATCGGCCTGCTGGCCCTCGATCCGCACGTAGCCGCCGCTGAGGCCGGGCCAGGCGCGGGCGAGGCGGCGCGCGTCCTCGGCGCAGGCCTCCTCGATCACCGGGCCGTCGAGCTCGAACAGCGCGCGTTCGGTGGCGGTGGGCTCGGCCGCGAGGTGCTCGACGATGCGCGTGGTGTCGATGTCGAACACCGCGCTGGAGGTGATGCCCAGCTCGCCCACCAGCGCCGCCTGGCGGGCGCTGCCGGCGAAGGGCGCGCCCGCGGGGGCGTCGTCGAGCAGGCGCCGGATCGCCGCGGCGCGGCCGCGGCGCGGCACGACGCCCGCGACCAGGCGGTCGCCGTCGAGCGCCAGCAGCAGGTGGCCGGGTGCGTCGTCGCCGTCGTCGTCGTCAGTGATCCAGACCTCGGCCTCGCCGACGCGGCTGGCGGCCCACGGCCGGCCGCTGCGCTCGCCGAGGTCGGCCACGAAGGCGCGCACCGCCTCCGGCCGGCTGATCCGCGCGCGCATCACCGGCAGCAGGCCGTCGGCGTGGAACACCCAGGGGTCGGTCGGCGCGAAGCCGAGGCCCGCGGGGAGGTCGCCGTCGCCGCGCTCGACGGCGGCGAGCAGCGCGTCCATCAGGGCCCGGGCCAGGCGGTCGTCGCCGGGAGGCGTGGCCTGCTTGCCCTCGGGGGCGGCCGCCGGCGGGGCGTCGAGCGCCTCGCGGGCGATCCGCAGCTGCAGGGCGATGCGCTGCCACTGCGCCCGGCGGACGACCTCCGGCAGGCTGCCGTCGGAGAAGGCGAGGTAGGCGGTGTCGGCCGGCACCTGGGCCAGCAGCGCGTCGGACGCGGGCGAGGCCGCGGCCGCGCCCGTGCCGAGGGCGACGGCGAGCAGCAGGGCCAGCGGGCGCAGGCGGGCGGCGAGGGGAGCCGGGCCGGGGGCCCGGGCGAGGTGTGCGTCCATGCGGCGCTCCGGCGGAACGTGGTCGGGAGCGCGCGAGGGTAGCAGCGCGCGCCTCCCGGCGCGCGTGCTCCGGGGCCGGTCAGGCCTTGGCGGCGGCCTTCTTGGCCGGGGCCTTCTTCGTCGCGGCTTTCTTGGCGGCGGCCTTCTTGGCCGGGGCCTTCTTCGCCGCGGCCTTCTTGGCGGTGGCCTTCTTCACCGCGGCCTTCTTGGTGGCCGCCTTCTTGGCGGGCGCCTTGGCCGCGCCGGCGTCCTCGACCGCGGCCTTCTTCGCCGGGGCCTTCTTCGCGGCCGCCTTCTTGGCCGGGGCCTTCTTGCCGAAGCGCCCGCGCGCCGGGCGCGGCGGCGCGGCGGCGATGATCTCCTGGCACTCCGCGAGGGTCAGCGAGGCGGGCTCGCGGTCCTTCGGGATCTTGCCGTTCTTCTCGCCGTCGCTGATGTACGGGCCGTAGCGCCCGTTGAGCACCTGGATGTCGCTGCCCTCGAAGACCTTGATCAGGCGGTTGCGGGCCAACTCCTCCTTCTCGAGGATGAGCTGCGTCGCGCGCGCGAGGTCGATGGTGTAGGGATCGTCCTCCTTGCCCAGCGACGCGTAGGTGGCGCCGCGCTTGGCGAACGGGCCGAAGCGGCCCACCGCGACCGTCACCGGCTCGCCGTCGAGCTCGCCGAGCGTGCGCGGCAGCGTGAACAGCTTCAGCGCGTCCTCGAGCGAGATCGTGTGCATGCTCTGGCCCGGGCGCAGGCTGGCGAAGGTGGGCTTCTCCTCGTCCTCCGGCAGGCCGATCGCGGCGTAGGGCCCGTAGCGGCCCAGCCGCACGCTGACCGGCTTGCCGCTCTTGGGGTCGGTGCCGAGCAGGCGCGCGCCGGTGGCCTCGGTGCGGTCCACCGACTCGCTCTTCTCGTCGACCAGCTGCTTGAAGGGGCCCCAGAAGCGCTCGAGCAGCGGCACCCAGTCCATCTCGCCGCGGCTGACCTCGTCGAGCTCGTCCTCGAGCTTGGCGGTGAAGTCGTAGTCGACGTAGCGGGTGAAGTGGCTGGCGAGGAAGTTGCCCACCGCGCGGCCCACGTCGCTGGGCTTGAAGCGCCGCGCGTCGAGGAAGGCGTACTCGCGGTTGAGCAGGGTCTGGATGATCGAGGCGTAGGTCGAGGGGCGGCCGATGCCGTACTCCTCGAGCGCCTTCACCAGCGAGGCTTCCGAGAACCGCGGCGGCGGCTCGGTGAAGTGCTGGTCGATCTCGATGGCGTGCAGCGGGATGCGGTCGCCGGGCTTCATCGGCGGCAGCTTGCGGCCCTCCTCCTCGTCCTCGGCGGCCTTGGCGTCCTTGCCCTCCTCGTACACCGCCAGGAAGCCGGGGTCGACGACCACGGTGCCGGTGGCGCGGAACGCGTGGCGCGCGCCGCAGGCCAGCTCGACCGAGGTGGTGTTGAGGGTGGCGGGGACCATCTGCGAGGCGACGGCGCGCTTCCAGATCAGCTCGTAGAGCTTGGCCTCGTCGGGGTTGAGCCACTTGGCGACCGAGGCCGGCGTGCGCAGCGCGGAGCTCGGGCGGATCGCCTCGTGGGCCTCCTGCGCGTTCTTGGACTTGGTCTGGTAGGTGTTGGGCGCGTCGGGCAGGGCCTGGGTGCCGAAGTCGCGCGCGATGACGTCGCGGATCTCCACCAGCGCCTCGGCCGAGAGGTTCACCGAGTCGGTACGCATGTAGCTGATCAGGCCGATCTGGCCCTCGTCGCCCAGCGCCACGCCCTCGTAGAGCTTCTGCGCGACCTGCATCGTGCGCTTGGTGCTGAAGCCGAGCTTGCGCGAGGCCTCCTGCTGCAGGGTCGAGGTGATGAAGGGCGGCGCGGGGCGGCGCTTGCGCTGCTTGCTCTCGACGTCGCTGACCAGCAGCGCGCCGCCGGCGTCCGCGACCAGGCGCTTGCGCGCGGCCTCGGCGGTGGTGCCGTCGGTGATGGTGAACTGCTCGAACTTCTGGCCGTCGAGCTTGACCAGGCGCGCGCCGAAGGGCTGCGAGGGATGCTGCAGCGCCGCGGCCACCGACCAGTACTCGCGGGCGACGAAGGCCTCGATCTCCTCCTCGCGCTCCACGATCATGCGCAGCGCCGGGGACTGCACGCGGCCGGCCGACAGGCCGCGCTGCACCTTGCGCCACAGCACGGGGCTGAGGCTGAAGCCCACGAGGTAGTCGAGCGCGCGGCGCGCCTGCTGGGCGTTGACCAGGTCGGTGGCGATGACGCGCGGGTGGGCCACGGCCTCGCGGATCGCGCGCGGGGTGATCTCGGTGAACACCACGCGGTGCAGCGGCTTGTCCTTGAGCAGGCCGCGCTCGCGCAGGATCTCGGCGATGTGCCAGCTGATCGCCTCGCCCTCGCGGTCCGGGTCGGTGGCGAGGTAGAAGGCGTCGGCGCCCTTGGCGGCCTTCGCGATCGCGTCGACGTGCTTCTCGTTCTTGTCGATCAGGTCGTAGCGCATGGCGAAGCCATGCTCGGTGTCCACCGCGCCTTCCTTGGGGACCAGGTCGCGGACGTGGCCGTACGAGGCCAGGACGGTGAAGTCCTTGCCGAGGTATTTGTTGATCGTCTTGGCCTTCGCGGGCGACTCGACGATGAGGAGGTTCTTGGCCATGGCGTGGATGCTCCGCGACCCGTCCGGGGCCGCGCAAAGACAGGAACGCCCGCGGGGTCGCGGGCGTCTTCCCTTTCTACTGGAATCACGGGGCGCCACGGCCTGTCAAGCGCCGCGGCGTGCGGGGGGGTCAGGGGCGGCAGGCCGCCGGCAGCAGGTCGGCGTCGATGCCGTCGAGGTCGGTGCAGCTCCACAGGGTGCCCGGGGCGGCGTCCGCGGCGGGGGCCGAGAGCCGCAGGCGCATGCCCGAGAGGGCGGGGCGACCGATGTCGCCGAGGGTCAGGTCGATCGCGCAGGTGCGGTCGCCGTCGGCGTTCTTCTCGCGCAGGGTGCGCACGGTCTGGGCGGTGCCCAGCGCCGAGGCGGCCTCGTCGATCGCGGTGAAGCGGCCGTCCGGGTCGTCCAGGCCGGTGGTCCAGTCGGGGCACTCGCCGTGCTCGGCGAGGTGGGCGTCCACCGCGGCCTGCAGCGGCTGGGCGTCCACCACCAGCATCGTCAGCTTCGAGCGCAGCGTGTACTTCTGGTAGGCCGGCAGCGCGATCGCGGCGAGGATCGCCACCACCATCAGCAGGACCAGCAGGCCGCCGCCGATGCCCAGCACCAGGCCGATCGGGAAGGGCTTGCCCGCCGGCGCGGCCGGGGCGGCGCCGGCCTGCTTGGGCCGCGCCTGGCCGTGGGCGGCGCCGCGCGGCGGCACCAGGCCGAGCTCGTCGGCGACCGCGTGCAGCGGCAGCCAGTCGGGCAGGCCCTCGCGCCAGACCAGGGCCTGCCAGGCCACGCGGTCTTCCTCGATGGCGGCCAGCAGGGTGGCGGCCTCGACCGGGCCGTGGCGCTGGCCGAGTCGATCCACGAAATACCAGGGTGCGGCCATGCCGTCGTCCTCGCGTCGCACCGCGGTGATCCCGCGCGGCCGGGCCCCGGGGCCCGGCAGGGCACCCGGAAGGGGGTCAGTGGACGGCCGTGGGCTCGTCCTCGAACAGCTGGCTCTCCATCCACGCGTACGCGGCTTCGGAGCCCGGCTGGTTGAACAGCACCATCAGCACGACCCACTTGAGGTCGTCGAGGTCGAGCTCGTCCTGGTCCAGGGCCAGCACCCGGTCGAGCACCAGCTCGCGCTGGTCGGCGTCGATGACGCCGGTCTGCTCCAGGAAGGCCAGGAAGCCGCGGCACTCGACGTCGAGCTTCTCGAGCTCCGGGCCGGCGTAGAGCCGGACCGGACCCAGCAGGCCGGTGGGCGGCCGGGCCTGGTCGCGCTGGCGCGAGAGCTCGTCGAGCCAGGTGAAGGCCTTGGCGATCTCGCTGGGGCTGAAACCCGCCTGCACCAACCCCGCCTGCAGCGACTCGCGGTCGCGCACGGCATCGGGATCGTCGTAGAAGAAGTGTTCGAAGAGGTACAGCAGGACGTCGAGGATGGTCTCTTTCATCAACCTCTGCCTGCGCCGGGGGGCGCGATGGACAGGTCAGGGCTTGCGCAGGTAGCGGCCGCCGTCGGCGACCACGTGGCCTTCCAGCTCCATGAGCAGCAGGATGGAGGACGCATCCCCCATCGTCAACCCGGCACGCACGGCCAGGGCCTCGGGCGACTGCGGCCCGTCGGCCAGCGGCTCCCACAGCCGGCGCTGCAGCGGGTCGGCCGGCGCGGCGCGGCCCGCCGGCCCCTCCGCCGGGCGGCCGGGGGCGTCGAGCCGCCCCCGCAGGGCCCCGGCCAGCGCCCGCGACGCCTCGGCCAGCACCGCCACCACCTCGTCCGGCGACTCCACCAGCGCCGCCCCCTGCCGGATCAGCGCGTGGCAGCCCCGGGCCTTGAGGTTGTCGATGGCCCCGGGCAGGGCGAACACCTCGCGCCCGGCCTCGGCCGCCAGCCGGCCGGTGATCAGCGCCCCGGAGCGCTGCGCGGCCTCGACGACCAGCGTGCCCAGGGCGAGTCCGGCGATGACCCGGTTGCGGCGCGGGAAGCGCCAGGCCTCCGGCGGGGTGCCGGGCGGGTCCTCGGCGACGACCAGCCCGTCGCGCTCCAGGGCCTGCTGCAGCGCCGCGTGGCCGGCGGGGAAGGCCCGGTCCGGGCCGCAGCCGATCACCGCGACGCTGGCGCCCCCGGCCGCCAGCGCGGCGCGGTGCGCGGCCGCGTCGACCCCGCTGGCGAGGCCGCTGGTGACGACCAGGCCGGCCTCGGCGAAGGCGCGGGCGAAGGCCGCGGCGTGGCGCAGGCCCGCCGCCGTCGGGGCGCGGCTGCCCACCACGGCCACCTGGGGCCGCCAGGCCAGCGCCGGGTCGCCGGCGAGGAAGAGCAGGGCCGGGGGTGACGGGGCGAGACGGAGCAGCGCGGGGTAGTCGGGGTCGCCCCAGCCGAGCAGCCGCCGGCCCGGGCGCTCCTGCCAGGCGCGGGCCGCGCGCAGGCGCCCGGGGTCGGGGCGGGCCAGCGCCGCCAGCACCTCCTCGCCGAGGCCCGCGGCCGCCCAGGCCGGCGGGCCGCCGCCGAGCGCGGCGGCGGGATGCGGGTGGGCCTCGAGCAGGCGCCGCAACGGCCCGCCCTGGGCCCCCGCGCAGGCGAAGCGGCGCAGGGCCTCGTCATCGTCCGCGGCGCGCTCGGCGGTGGGGGCGGTGTGTGGGGCAGGGGCGATGCTGGGCGGGATCGAGGCCATGCCGGCAGCGTGCCCGCACGGGCGGCCCCGCCGCCGTCGGAGGGAGCCCCGTTGCGGGGTCGTCCGGCCCGGGCCGCGGGGGTCGTCCGCGCCCCGCCGGAGCCCGGACGCACGCGCGGCGCCCGAAGGCGCCGCGCGGGGTGTCACGGAGGTGCGCCGACGGCGCCGGGGATCACTCCTCGGCGTCGGGGTGCTTGGCCTGGTAGCCCACGCCGACCTGGCGGATGGTCGTCATGACCAGGCCGTAGCTGACGTTGTCGAAGGTCTTGAAGACCATGACGTGGCCGGCGAACTCGTCCGGCAGCTGGACGGCGCTGCGGCGGGCCGCCATCGGGGTCGCGCCGGCGACGCGGTCGGGCGTGACCGAGCCGCCGCGCCAGAGCGAGAACACCGTGCCGTTGTCGATGCCGTCGCGGGCGCCGACGTCGAGCGCGATGACCTGGCGGCCACCGGCATAGCGGTAGCCGTCGGTGACCGCGAGCACGCGCGCCTCGGCATCGCCGCGGGCGGCATGCGGCACGAACTGCAGGTCGAAGGCCTGCGGCTCGACCGGCAGCAGGCGGTCGCCTTCGCGGACCTCCAGGCCCTGGTCCTGCATCACGACCGTGGTGGTCTCGCCGGAGATCCGGGTGACCAGGGCGGTGCCCAGGTCGACCAGCTCGTAGCCGAGGAACTCGCCCTCGCCGGTGTCGGCCGCGTCGCTCCAGTAGTTCTGCCAGTTCTGGCGCTGCACCGCGCCGCGCTGGTCGAGCATCCCGTTGCGCATGCGGTCGGCCTCGCGGCCCGGGTCGTTGCGCATGAAGCGCACGCTCGGGCGCATCACGCGGAAGCGCTGGCCCTCCTGGGCGCCGTCGAGGCCGCGCACGTAGGCGGCGTAGCCGGCGGCGCTGCGCAGGCGGTCCTCCTCGAGGCCGACCACGTAGGGCAGGCCCTCGATGGTGTCGACCACGCGGTGCTTCTTGAGGAAGTCCTCGACGTCCGCGAGCGGGATGGCGTCGATGGCGTCCGCGGTGCGCGGGCCGGCCTCGACGCTGCCCTGCGGGCGGCCGTTGAGGTAGGCCAGGCTGATCACGTCACCCGGGAAGATCAGGTGCGGATTCTCGATCTGCGGGTTGGCCTGCCAGATCTCGGGCCACAGCCAGGGCTTCTGGAGGAAGCGCCCCGCGATGTCCCAGAGCGTGTCGCCACGCTGGACGGTGTAGGTGTCCGGGTGGCCGTCGACCATGTCCTGCGACACGGCATGGGACCCGATGGTGAGCGCCGCGACGGCGCAGACTGCAAGAAGGCGTTTAATCATGATGGCTAACTACCTGATTTTCCCCGGACAGGCGCAGGCCACTATAGAGCATTCCGCGCGGCGTATGGCAAGCGATCCCGCGATAGAATGCGCTCCCTGTCCCCATTGACCGATCGGGCACCCGCCCCGACATCCCCGCCATGGCCCTGCTCCCCATCCTTGAATTCCCCGATCCCCGCCTGCGGACCGTCGCCACGCCCGTGGACGTGGTCGACGACGCCCTGCGGGGCCTGATCGACGACATGTTCGAGACCATGTACGACGCCCCCGGCATCGGCCTGGCCGCCTCGCAGGTGGACGTGCACCGGCGCCTGCTGGTGCTGGACGTGAGCGAGGACAAGTCCCGGCCACAGGTCTTCATCAACCCCGAGATCGTCGAGCAGCGCGGCCGCCAGACCTGCCAGGAGGGCTGCCTGTCGGTCCCGGGCATCTACGCCGACGTCGACCGCGCCGAGTGGATCCGCGTGCGCGCGCTCGACCGCGACGGCCAGGCCTTCGAGATCGAGGCCGACGGCCTGCTGGCGGTGTGCATCCAGCACGAGATGGACCACCTGGCCGGCAAGGTCTTCGTGGACTACCTCTCGCCGCTGAAGCGCGACATGGTCCGCAAGAAGCTCGACAAGGCCCGCCGCGCCGCCGCCCCCGCCGACGCCGGCTGACGCGTGGCCGCCCTGAGGATCGTCTTCGCCGGCACCCCGGCCTTCGCGGTGCCCAGCCTGCGCGCCGCCGCCGCCCGCGGCGAGGTGGTCGCGGTGTACACCCAGCCCGACCGCCCGGCCGGCCGCGGCCGCCAGCCCCAGGCCTCGCCGGTGAAGCTGGCCGCGCTCGAGCTCGGCCTGCCGGTGCTGCAGCCCGAGACCCTGCGCGACGCCGGGGCCCAGGCCGCGCTGGCCGCGCTGCGCCCGGACCTGATGGTGGTGGTGGCCTACGGGCTGATCCTGCCGCCGGCCGTGCTGGCGATTCCCGTCCACGGCTGCTGGAACGTGCACGCCTCGCTGCTGCCGCGCTGGCGCGGCGCCGCCCCGATCCAGCGCGCCATCGAGGCCGGCGACGCCGCCTCGGGCGTGTGCCTGATGCAGATGGAGAAGGGCCTGGACACCGGGCCGGTGCTGCTCGAGTTGCCCACCGCGCTCACCCCCGACGAGACCGGCGGCTCGCTGCACGACCGCCTCGCCGCGATGGGCGCCCAGGTGGCGGCCGACGGCCTGGGCCTGCTGCGCGCCGGCCTCAAGCCGCGTCCGCAGCCGCAGCCGGCCGAGGGCGTCACCTACGCCCACAAGCTCGACAAGGCCGAGGCCCGGCTCGACTGGGCGCAGCCGGCGCCCGCGCTGGAGCGCAAGGTGCGCGCGTTCGATCCCTGGCCGGTGGCCGAGGCCGCGCTGGCTGGCGAGCGCGTGCGCATCCACGCCGCGCGCGCCGTCGAGGGCGTGCCGGGGGCCGCGCCGGGCACGGTGCTGGCGGCCACCCGCGACGGCATCGACGTGGCCTGCGGCGAGGGCGCGCTGCGCCTGCTGCAGGTCCAGCGCGACGGCGGCCGCGCGATGGCCGCCGCCGATTTCCTCAACGCCCGCCCGCTGCAGGCCGGCGCGTGAGCGCCCCCGCGCAGGCGGCCGGCAGCGCGCCGCGGGTGGTCGCCGCGAGCGTGCTGCACGCGGTGCTCGACGAAGGCCGCTCGCTCAAGGCCAGCCTGGCCGTGGCCCTGCCGGGCCTGCCCGACCCGCGCGACCGCGCGCTGGTCGAGGCGATCTGCTTCGAGGCGCTGCGCCACCGCGGCGTGCACGAGCACGCGCTGGGCCAGTGGCTGCAGCGCCCGCTCGGCGCCCGCGACGCGAAGGTCCACCGCCTGCTGCTGGCGGGGCTCGCGCAGCGCGCGCTCGGCCTGCCCGCGCACGCCGCGGTCGCGGCCAGCGTCGAGGCCGCCCGCGCGCTCGGCGCGCCGCACCTCGCCGGCCTGGTCAACGCCGTGCTGCGCCGCGCCTACCGCGAGACCCCGGCGCCGCCCACCGACGAGGCCACCCGCCACAGCCACCCGGCCTGGCTGCTCGACCGCCTCGCCGCCGCGTGGCCGGCCGAGCGCGAGGCGCTGCTGGAGGCCAACAACCAGCCCGCGCCGACCTGGCTGCGGGTCAACCGCCGCGCCGGCACCCGCGAGGCCTACGCCGCGCGCCTCGCCGAGGCCGGCATCGCCGCCAGCGCGCCCGAGGGCTTCCCCGACGCGCTGGTGCTCGAGGCCCGGATGAACCCCGAGCGCCTGCCGGGCTGGGCCGAGGGCGCGTGCTCGGTGCAGGACGGCGCGGCGCAGCGCGTGGCCGCGCTGCTCGACCCGCGCGACGGCGAGCGCGTGCTCGACGCCTGCGCGGCGCCCGGCGGCAAGGCCGCCCACCTGCGCGAGCGCGCGGCGCTCGACCTCACCGCCCTCGACATCGGCCCCGAGCGCCTGCAGCGCGTGCGCGAAACCCTCGCCCGGCTCGGCCTGGCCGAGGGCGTGCGCCTGGTCGCGGCGGACGCCGCCGAGCCCGGGCGCTGGTGGGACGGCCGGCCGTTCGACGCGATCGTGCTCGACGCGCCGTGCTCGGCCACCGGCATCCTGCGCCGCCAGCCGGACGTGAAGTGGCACCGCCGCGACGAGGACATCCCCGCGCTGGCCGCCCTGCAGGCGCGCCTGCTGGACGCGCTGTGGACGACGCTGCGCCCCGGCGGCCGGCTGCTCTACGCCACCTGCTCGGTGCTGCCCGACGAGAACCAGCGCCAGGTCGAGGCCTTCCTGGCCCGCACGCCCGACGCGGCGGCGCAGCCGCTGGGCGAGGCCGAGGGCCGCCCGGCGGGTCCGGGGCGCCAGCGCCTGCCGGGCGACGCGGGGACGGACGGGTTCTTCTACGCGCTGCTGCGCAAGGCGGCCTGAGCCGGCCGTCGGAGACAGCCGCCCCGCGCGCGGCCTCAGGCCGCGGTCGCGCCGCGCGTCGCGCGCAGGTCGGGCAGCGGGTGCGCCGCGAAGTCGGCGAGGTGCTGGTCGACGCCGCGCGCGCAGCGCGTGCGCCGCTCGGCCAGCGACTCGGCCAGCAGCGCGTCGTTCGGGCTCGCGCCGTCGAGGTGCCGCTCGCGGTGGTGCAGGTGGATCGCCAGCCCCGCCGCGCGCAGCTGCAGGCAGGCGATGCCCGCGTGCCAGCCGCGCCAGGCCAGCTCCTCGTCCTCGCGGCCCCAGCCCTCCATCCGCTCGTCGAAGCCGTTGACGCGCAGCAGGTCGGCGCGCCACCAGCTCTGGTTGCAGGTCTTCACCGCGTGCGGCCGGCCGCCGTGGCGGTCGAGGTAGCGGCGCGCCAGCGCCGGGATGCGCAGGCAGTGGCGGCGGCGCTCCAGCCCGCCGGTCAGCAGGCCCGGCACGTAGCCGGGCTCGGCCAGCATGCGCTCGCGGCTCGCGGGCGTGGTCATCAGCCGCGAGCCCTGCAGCATCGCGCCGGGACGGGCGAAGGCCAGGTGGTCGGCGATGAAGCGCGGATGCATGACCATGTCGCCGTCGATCATCACCAGGTACTCGCCCGAGGCCGCGGCGATGGCGCGGTTGCGCGAGCGCGCGACGCGGAAGCCGGTGTCCTCCTGCCAGCTGTGCAGCAGCCGGCACGGGAAGCCCGGCGCGAGCCGCTCGAGCAGCGCGCGGGTGGCCGGGCCCGAGCCGTCGTCGGCGACGACGACCTCGTCGGGGATCCGGGTCTGCAGCGCGACGCTGGCCAGGACGCGCTCCAGCGCGGCCTCCCAGTTGTAGGTCGTGACGAGCAGGGTGACGGTGCGCGGGGTGGTCATGCCCGGGGGGCCTCGCGGAGCAGGTCGTACTTCAGGCGGGCATAGCGCGCGTGCAGGCGGTGGAAGGCCCAGCCACCGGCGCCGTCGACGATGCCGCCGCGCAGCAGCAGGTTCTTGCCGAGGTAGGCCAGCGCGGCCAGCGCGCCGCGGCCCGGGGCCGCGCGGCGGCCGCGCGCGCGCTGCGCGTCGGCCCACAGCCGGGCGTAGCGCTCGAGCTTGGCCCAGTACTCCTCGGCGTCGCGCGCGGTGTCGTGCTCCAGCGCGATCGCGCTGCGCGCCACGCGCGCGCCGGCGGTGTCGAGCCGCTCGTGCACCGGCTGCAGCTCGTGGCGCAGGTGGGCGCGGAACAGGCGCTCCACCGGCTCGCGGGCGAAGCTGCCCGCGCGCATCCGGTGGCCGAGGAAGTGCACGCGGCGCAGCAGGATGAAGACGTCGGCCGAGGCGGGCCGCGCGGTCTCGAACAGCGCCAGCAGCGCGGCCTGCGCCGCGGGCTCGAGCCACTCATCGGCGTCCAGCAGCAGCACCCACGGCTGCGCGGCGAGCGAGATGGCCAGGTTCTTCTGCGCCGCGAAGCCCAGCCAGGCCTGGTGCACCACGCGGGCGCCGGCGGCGGTGGCGCGCGCGACGGTGTCGTCGGTGGAGCCGGAGTCGACCACGACGACCTCGCGGCACACCGCGGCCATCGAACGCACGCAGCGCTCGATGCGGTCGGCTTCGTTGAGCGTGATCACGACCCCGGAGAGGGGCGGCAGCTGGCGCATGGCGGGGGCGGTCGGGGCGGGAGGCCGCAGTATAGTGTCGGCCTCCCGCCCCACGCCGCCCCTCGCGCATGCGCATCGTCCACCTGCTGCTCACCTCGCGCTTCGCCGGCAGCGAACGCCACGCGCTGGAGCTCGCCGCCGCCCAGGCCGAGGCCGGCCACGAGGTGCACCTGGTGCTGCGCCGCGCCGGCGCCGCCGGGCGGCCGGACGCGATCGCGCACCGGGTGGCCGCGGGCGTCGCGGTGCACGTGGTGCCGGACTGGCTCGCGCCCTGGCATGCGCGGCGGCTGCTGCGCCGGCTGCGGCCGGAGGTCGGGCACGCCCACCTCAGCGGCGGCTGCCGGGCGCTGCGCGGGCTGCAGGGCGTCGTCGGGCTGCGCCTGGCGACCCTGCACATCGCCTACAAGCCGCGCCAGCACGCCCACCTCGACGCGCTCGTCGCGATCGCGCCCTGGCAGCTCGAGGCCCTGCCGCCGGCGCTGCGCGCGCGCAGCACCCAGGTCGACAACTGGACCCTGCCCAACCCGCCCGCGGCCGACGCGCGCGCGCGCCTGCGCGCCGCGCACGGCCTCGCCGACGACGCCCGCGTCATCGGCGCGCTGGGCCGGGTCGAGGACTCCAAGGGGCTCGACGTGCTGGTGGAGGCCTTCGCGCGCGCGGCCATCCCCGGCGCGCGGCTGGTCATCGTCGGCCACGGCCGGGCCTGGGACGCGCTCCGCGCCCGCGCGCCCTCGGGCGTGCTGATGCCGGGCTTCGCCGACCGGCCGCAGGACTGGCTGGCGGCCTTCGACGTGTTCTGCTCGGCCGCGCGCTCGGAGCCCTTCGGCCTGGTGCTGCTCGAGGCGCTGCAGGCCGGGCTGCCGGTGGTGGCCAGCGCCAGCGAGGGCGCCCGCCACCTGGCCGCGGCGATCGGCCGGCCGCTGGTGCCCGTCGGCGACGCAGGCGCGCTGGCCGCGGCCCTGCGCGAGGCGGTCGATGCGCCGCGCGTGGACGGCGAGGCGCGGGTCGCGCCGTACCGGATCGGGCCGAAGGTGGCCGCGATCGAGGCCTTCTACCGGGCCCGCCTCGCGGCGCGCTGACGGGGCCGGCCTCGGGGCCGGGCCGGGTCGACGCCCGCCCGCGGGCTGGCTACGCTGCGGACATGAGCCCTTCCGACGCCCGCGACACCGACGCCGACGCCCGCGCCGAAGCCCGCGCCGAGTCCTTCCGCACCGGCTTCCAGGGCCGCCGCCTCGACGGCTACCGCGGCCTGCCGGTGTTCGCGGCCCCCGGCCTGCACGAGGCCGTCGCCGGGCTGCTGTGCGCGGCGCTGCCGGCCCCGCGCCGGGTGCTCGAGCTCGGCGCCGGCAGCGGCGCGATGGCCCAGCGCCTCGCCGACCTGGGCTACGTCGTCACCGCCAGCGACCTGTTCGCCGGCAGCTTCCGCCCGCACGACCCGATCGACTTCGTCGCCGCCGACCTCAACGGCCCCTTCGCCGCCGGGCTGCCCGGCGACCTCGAGGCCGTGGTCGCGCTGGAGCTGGTGGAGCACCTCGAGAACCCGCGCCACTTCCTGCGCCAGGTGCGCGCCCTGCTGCCGCCCGGCGGGCAGCTGCTGCTGAGCACGCCGAACATCGCCAACCCGGTCTCGCAGGCGATGTTCCTGCGCACCGGGCGCTTCCAGTGGTTCCGCGACGCCGACTACGTCGAGCAGGGCCACATCACCCCGCTCAGCCCCTGGGTGCTGGAGCGGGCCCTCGAGGAGGCCGGCTTCGCGATCCGCGAGGAGCGCGCGGTGTCCTCGGCGTTCCGCCGGCCCAAGGGCGGCGGCGCGCTGGCGCGGCTGCTGGCGCCGCTGTTCTGGCTGCTGAGCGGGCTGCCGCGCAGCCGCCGGGGCGAGCTGTGGCTGGTCCGCGCGGAAGCACGCTGACGCCGAGTCTGCAACCGGATCGCCGGGGCGTATCATGCCGGCCTCCGGAGCCCCCAGGGGGGCGGTTCCACCAGACGCAGGCGGTCCAGACGGCATGAAGATCCTGATCCTCGGAGCCGGCCAGGTCGGTTCCTCCGTCGCCGCGGCGCTGGCGTCGGAGAACAACGACATCACCGTCGTCGACACCGACACCGCCAAGCTGCGCGAGCTCTCCGAGCGCCTCGACATCCGCACCGTCATCGGCCACGCCTCGCTGCCCAGCGTGCTCGGCCAGGCCGGCGCCGAGGACGCCGACCTGCTGGTCGCGGTCACCTCCAGCGACGAGGTCAACCTGATCGCCTGCGAGGTGGCCCGCCACCAGTTCCGCACGCCCACCCGCGTGGCCCGCGTGCGCGAGTCGGAGTACCTCTCGGTGGGGCCGCTGGCGGAGTTCGCGGTGACCGCCGCGATCAGCCCCGAGCAGCTGGTGTGCAAGCACGTCGAGCGGCTCATCGAATACCCCGGCGCGCTGCAGGTGCTGGACTTCGCCGAGGGCCGCGCCCAGCTGGTGGCCGTGCGCGCGATCGCGGGCGGCGCGCTGGTGGGGCATCCGGTGCGCGACCTGCGCCAGCACCTGCCGGCCGACGCCGACGCCCGCGTGGCCGCGATTTTCCGCCGCGGCGCGCCGGTCAAGCCCGAGGGCCACACCGTCATCGAGGCCGACGACGAGGTGTTCTTCCTCGCCGACCGCCGCACCATCCCGCTGATGATGGCCGAGCTGCGCCGCAGCGACGACCGCCGCACCCGCCGCGTGCTGATCGCCGGCGGCGGCAACATCGGCCGCAATCTCGCCCGCGCGCTCGAGAACCGCTACTCGGTGAAGGTGCTGGAGCGCTCGCGCGACCGCGCCAAGCGCATCGCGGAGGACCTGATGAACTCGATCGTGCTGGTCGGCGACTGCGCCGACGAGGAGCTGCTGCGCGACGAGAACATCGACCAGACCGACGTTTACTGCGCGCTCACCAACGACGACGAGGCCAACATCCTCTCGGCGATGCTGGCCAAGCGCCTGGGCTGCCAGCGCGTGATCTCGCTGATCAACCGCCCGAGCTACGCCGAGCTGGTCGAGGGCGGCAGCATCGACATCGCGGTCAGCCCGCAGCTGGTCACCCTGGGGGCGCTGCTGAGCCACGTCCGCGAGGGCGCGCCGGCGCGCGTGCACAGCTTGCGCCGCGGCGCCGCCGAGGCCATCGAGGCGGTGGTGCGCGGCGACCGCCGCACTTCGCCGGTGATCGGCCGCGCGCTCGAGGAGCTGGCCCTGCCCGAGGCCGCCACCATCGGCGGCATCGTGCGCGGCGAGAAGCTGCTGATCGCCCACCACGACGTCGTCATCGAGGCCGGCGACCACGTGATCGTGTTCCTGATGGACAAGCGCCAGCTGCCGCAGGTGACCCAGCTGTTCCAGGCCGGGGCGACCTGGCTGTGATGGGGCGCCGCGTCCGCGCCATCCTGCGCGTCCTGGGCGCGCTGGTCGGCGGCCTGTCGCTGATCCAGATCCCCCCGCTGGTGATCGCGCTCAGCCTGCGCGAGGACGCCGCCAGCGCGTTCGCCGAGGCGATGGTGATCTGCGCGGCCGCCGGCTTCGCGCTGTGGTTCCCGTCGCGCAACGTCCACTACGAGATGCGCCTGCGCGACGGCTTCTTCGTGACCACCGCGATCTGGGTGATCGCGAGCCTCGCCTGCGCGCTGCCGTTCGTGATCGCCGACCCCGGCCTGAGCTACGTCGACGCGGTGTTCGAGGCCACCTCCGGGCTCACCACCACCGGCGCCACCACGATCGTCGGCCTCGACGACCTGCCGCGCAGCGTCCTGTTCTACCGCGCCTCGCTGTGCTTCTTCGGCGGCATGGGCATCGTGATCCTCGCGGTGGCGATCCTGCCGATGCTCAAGGTCGGCGGCATGCAGCTCTTCCGCGCCGAGACCACCGGCCCGCAGAAGGACAGCAAGCTCACCCCGCGCATCGCCGAGACGGCGAAGGCGCTGTGGATGGTCTACGTGGCGCTCAACCTCGGTTGCGCGCTGGCTTACTGGGTCGGCGGCATGAGCCTGTTCGACGCGATCACGCATGCGATGCCCACCGTCGCGACCGGCGGCTTCGCCAACTACGACGCCAGCTTCGGCCATTTCGACAGCGCCGTGATCGAGCTGGTGGCGATCGTGTTCATGGTGCTCGGCGGCATCAACTTCGGCCTGCACTGGTACGCCTGGCGCCGCGCGACCACCGGGCACTACGGGCATGACTCCGAGCTGCGCTCGTTCCTGCGCATCATCCTGGTGGCGACCGCGCTGGTGGCGGGATCGCTGGTGGCCGCCGGCACGATGGACGTGTTCTCCGCGATCCGCCACGGCCTGTTCCAGGTGGTCTCCAACATCACCACCACGGGCTTCGTCACCACCGGCTTCGACCAGTGGCCGGGCCTGGCGCCGCTGCTGCTGATCGTGGTCGGCTTCATCGGCGGCTGCTCGGGCTCCACCTCCGGCGGCATCAAGGTCGCGCGCATCCTGATGGTCGTGCGCCTCGGGCTGCGCGAGATCAAGCAGCTCATCCACCCCAAGGGCCAGTTCCTGGTGACGATGGGCGGGCGCCGCGTGTCGGAGTCGGTGGTGATCTCGGTGGCGGGGTTCTGCACGCTCTACGTGCTGTCGTACGTCGTGATGACGCTGATGCTGGCGGCCACCGGCGTCGACCTGGTGACCGCGTTCTCGGCGATCGCGGCCTGCATCAACAACATGGGCCCGGGCCTCGGCGACGTCGCCTACCACTTCCGCGACATGAACGACGTGGGCGTGTGGATCTGCAGCTTCGCGATGATCCTCGGGCGCCTCGAGGTGTTCACCGTCCTGGTGCTGTTCACCCCGGCCTTCTGGAAGGAGTGAGGCTCACCAGTCGAGGCGGCGCCGGGCGATCTCGGCGCCGAGCGCGGCGTGCAGCGCGCGCGCCTCGGCCTCGGGCAGGAAGCGCACCCGCAGCGGGCTGAGCCCGTTGCCGCCGGCGGTGTCGAGGTAGACGCCCGCCATCCCGTGGCGGCGGTCGAACGGCCCCTGCACGAACTGCACCGACTGCAGCTTGCCGATCTCGGCGAAGTGCCAGCGGCGGTCGATCCAGCCCTCGCGGATCGCCAGCAGCCGGCCGTCCCAGGCCCAGCGCGCGCGCGACGCCAGCACCCGGGCGCGGACGATCCATGCCGGCAGCAGCGCCAGCGCCAGCAGGCCCCAGGGCCCGACGCGCAGGCTCGCCAGCCCCGCGATCGCGAACGTCGCCAGCCACGGCCAGACGTACAGCCGCCGCCACGCCCGCGGGTGCAGCCCGCGCCAGGGCAGGGCCGGCCATGCGGTGCCGGGCAGCAGGTGGCGCACCAGGTCGTCCACGGCCTCGGGGGTCGCGATCGGGGCGAGGTACTTCAGCGCGCGCTCCTCGTTCACCGCCTGCAGCGTGGCGGTGTCGACCCGCAGCGCGCGGCGGTGGAACCAGCGGTGCAGCAGGCCTTCGTGGATCCGCCAGGCCTGGATGCGGTGGCGCGGCAGGCTGGCGCGCATGCGCGTGAGCAGGCCGCTCTGCACGCTCAGCCGGCGCCCGGCCTCGCTCAGCGTGAAGCCGTGGAACTGCAGCAGCGCCAGCGCCACCGACAGTACGCGCAGCACCACGAGGAAGGCGCCGAGCAGCGCCAGCACGCCGACCACCGTGCCGGCGACGCCGAGGTGCAGCTCGCTGGCGTAGCCGGTGCCGGCCTTGATCACGGCCTCCGCGGCATCGGTGATCAGGCCCGAGCCCGTCTGCCCGACGACGGCGAAGCCCGAGGCCACCACGATCATCCCGCGGTTGGAGACCAGGCCGGCGCGGACCACCTCGCCGGTGGACAGCGCGAGCAGGGTCGCGTCGGCGGGGGGCGCCGCGGTGGCCGCATCGCCTTCCCCGCCCGCGTGCGCGCGCGCGGCGCCTTGGCGCACCAGCGCCTCGAGCGCATGCGCGTCGGCGAGCGCCAGCACGCGCATCTCGGCCTCCGGGCGCACGCCGCCGGCGGACTCCAGCCGCACCTCGGCCACCCCGAAGACCCGGTGCAGCAGGGTCTGGTGCAGGCCGACGTTGTGGATCCGGGCGAAGGGGATGTGGCGGACGCTGCGCTGCACGAGGCCGTCGCGGATCACCAGGCCGTCGGGCGCGATCCGCCAGCGGTAGACGAAGTACTGCGCCACCGACACGAGCACCAGCGCGCCGGCGCCGACCAGGCCGAACAGCTCGTACCAGCTGTCGTCGTTGCGCGCGCTGCCGAACAGCACGATCGCGATCGGGAAGATGAACTGCTTGAGCTGGGCGAGCAGCACGAACAGCCACGACCACGGATGCAGCCGGCGCTCGCCGCCGGCGTCGCCCGCCGCGGCGGCGGCGGCGGGCGCGAGGCCCTCGCCCGGCTCAGACGGCGTCATGGTCGTGGTCGCTCTCGCGCACCAGGGCGTCGCGCACGTGCTCGGCGTCCTCCACGGCCAGGCCCTTGAGGTGGATCGCGTTGAGGCGGGTGCCCGCCGTGTGCACGATCAGCGTGGCGAGGCCGAGCGGGCGCTCGATCGGGCCGCGCTGCACGTCCATGTGCTGCACGCGGCTGCGCGGCACCAGCACCTGGGTCTGCCACCAGCGCCCGCGCCTGAGGTGCAGGCCGTCGGCATCGAGGCGGAAGGCGGTGTGGCGCCAGGCGAGGCCGCCGTGCCACCAGCCCAGCGCGAGGCCGGCCAGCGGGGCGGCGACGGCCACCGCGATCCACGCCGCGGCGTGGTCGCCGGCGATCGCGAGCACCGCCGAGACGCCGGCGGCGGCGAGGCCGGTGAGGCCCCAGCCGGTCATGGCGCCGAGCCGGTAGGCCCGCCGCGCGGCGTCGGGCAGCGCGCGCCAGCCGGCGTCCCAGCCGGACGCGCCCGCGGGCGCGGCGGCCTCGGCGGCCGGGCCGTCGTCGCGCAGGGGGAGGGGCGGCGGGAGCGCGTCCGGGGTCGGCGCGGGGTCGTGGCTCATCGGGGCTGGCCTTGCGTCGGGGGCTCGCTGGGGCGGGGCATCCGCCAGTAGGGATTGTCTTCGCCGGAGCCCGGCGGACGCACGGTGTAGCGTTTGTAGGTCCACTGGTACTGGCAAAGGTCACGCCTGGCCAGGGCCTCGATCGCGCCGTTGAGGGCCTCGGCCGCCGCCTGCGGGTCGGGGCCCGAGACCGCCGCCGGCGCCGGCGCGAAGCGCAGCGTGAAGCCCCGGCCGTCCGCGCGGCGCTCCACCGCGCCCACCAGCACCGCGGCCCCGGTGCGCTCGGCGAGCCGGTGCAGCAAGGTCATCGTCAGCGCCTGCACGCCGAAGAAGGGCGCGAACACCCCGTCGCCGAGCTTGGGCTGCTGGTCGGGCAGGATCCCCACCACGCCGCCGCCCTGCAGGGTGCGATAGAGCGCGCGCATCGCGGCGCCCTCGGCGGGCACCTGGGTGACCTCGCCGACGCCGCGCACCCGGCGCAGGAAGGCCTCGCCCACCGCGCTCTCGGGCTTGCGGTAGAGCACCGCCAGCGGCCCCTGCGCGGCCAGCCACTGGTTGAGCAGCTCCCAGTTGCCGTAGTGCGGCGCGGCGACGATCAGGCCGCGTCCGGCGGCGACCGCCGCGTGGAACAGGTCCGCGCCCTCGTCGGCGGTGATCCGGGCCAGGTTGCCCGCGGGCGCCGAGGTCCAGACCTTCAGGCTCTCGAGGGTGGTCAGCGCGGTGCCGGCGACGATGTCGCGGGCCAGCGCGAGCTGGCGCCCGGGCGGGGCGAGCCCGGCCAGCGCCACGTTCTTCGCGGCCACGCGGTACTCGCGGATGGCCAGCCAGGCGGCGAGGCGGCCGATCGCCCGCGCGGGCGGGCGCAGGGCGCCCCAAGGCAGGCGCCCGAGCAGCCAGGCGGCGGAGTAGAGGAGGGCACCGGCCCAGGCGGAAGGCGACATGGCGCCGAGTCTAAGGGATGCCGCGCCGGCCACGCCGCGTTGACCGCGGCGGCGTCGATCCGCGACGCTGCGGCCATGATCGCCCTCCTTCAGCGCGTGAGCGAAGCCCGCGTCGACGTCGACGGCGCCTGCGTGGGCGCGATCGGCCCCGGGCTGCTCGTGCTGGTCGCGATCGTGCCCGGCGACGGCGAGGCCCAGGTGGCGAGGATGGCCGAACGCCTGCTCGGCTACCGGGTGTTCGAGGACGCCGACGGGCGCATGAACCGCTCGCTGGCCGACACCGGCGGCGGCCTGCTGCTGGTCTCGCAGTTCACCCTCGCCGCGGACACCCGCAAGGGCCTGCGCCCCAGCTTCACCCCGGCCGCGCCGCCGGCCGAGGCCGAGGCCTGGTTCGGCCGGCTGGTCGAGGCCTGCCGGGCCCGGCACCCGGTGGTGGAAACCGGGCGGTTCCGGGCCCACATGCGGGTCAGCCTGGTGAACGACGGCCCGGTGACCCTCCGGCTGGAGGCCTGAGAAGGCTCTGCGGCGCGCCCGACCCCGGCCGGCGCCGGACCGGGGGCGCCGGGCGAGCGGGCGGGCCGGGCTTCCCGTATAATGCACTGTTCATTTCCAGCACCCCCGCCGGGCAACCGGACGAGCGCACATGGCCGAGAATCCGCAGACCCAGCAGTCCGAGATCAAGAAGCTCATCTCCAAGGGTTTGGAGCAGGGCTACCTGACCTACGCCGAAGTCAACGACCACCTCCCGGACGACATCGTCGACCCGGAGCAGATCGAGGACATCATCGGCACCCTCAACGGCATGGGCATCGAGGTCCATGAGGTCGCCCCGGACGCCGAGACCCTGCTGCTCAACGACGGCAGCTCGAGCAACCGCGAGGTCGACGACACCGCCGCCGAGGAGGCCGCCGCCGCGCTGACCTCGCTCGACGCCGAGGGTGGCCGCACCACCGACCCGGTGCGCATGTACATGCGCGAGATGGGCACGGTCGAGCTGCTGACCCGCGAGGGCGAGATCGCGATCGCCAAGCGCATCGAGGAGGGCCTGAACCAGGTCCAGGCCTCGCTGGCCAGCTTCCCGTGGACCATCCAGCTGCTGCTCGAGGAGTACGACCAGCACCTCGAGGGCAAGCGCCGCCTCAACGAGATCGTCAACGGCTTCGTCGACCTCGACGTGCCCGACGAGGTCCCGCCGGCCGTGGTCGTCGCCGCCGACGACGCGGTGGCCGAGGACGACGACGAGGCCCCGGTCGAGGGCGCCGACGAGGACGAGACCCCGGCCGACACCGGCCCGGACCCGCAGGAGGTCGCGCGCCGGATGGACGTGCTGCGCACCGCCTACGCCAAGTTCCAGAAGACCCACGCGAAGGTCGGCCCGGCCGACAAGAAGTCGATCAAGCTGCGCGAGGAGATGGCGGCGGAGTTCGTGCGCCTGAAGTTCCCGACCAACCTGGTCGACACCTTCGTGCGCAAGCTGCGCGACGTGGTGGGCGAGGTGAAGGACCACGAGCGCCGCGCGCTCGACATCTGCGTGCGCCTCGGCAAGATGCCGCGCAAGGACTTCATCAAGATCTGGCCGGGCAACGAGACCAACCTCGAGTGGTCCGAGGAGGTCATCAAGCGCAAGCAGAAGTGGTCGAGCGGCATCCGCGAGCACCAGGCGCTGGTGATCGCCGAGCAGGAGAAGCTGATCGCCATCGAGCAGGCGCTATACCTGAGCCTGCCCGACATCAAGGAGATCAACCGCGCCATGGCCTACGGCGAGGCCAAGGCCCGCAAGGCCAAGAAGGAGATGGTCGAGGCCAACCTGCGCCTGGTGATCTCGATCGCCAAGAAGTACACCAACCGCGGCCTGCAGTTCCTCGACCTGATCCAGGAAGGCAACATCGGCCTGATGAAGGCGGTCGACAAGTTCGAGTACCGCCGCGGCTACAAGTTCTCCACCTACGCCACCTGGTGGATCCGCCAGGCCATCACCCGCTCGATCGCCGACCAGGCGCGCACCATCCGCATCCCGGTGCACATGATCGAGACGATCAACAAGCTCAACCGCATCTCCCGCCAGATGCTCCAGGAGATGGGCCGCGAGGCCACGCCGGAAGAGCTGGCGAAGAAGATGGAGATGCCCGAGGACAAGATCCGCAAGGTGCTCAAGATCGCCAAGGAGCCGATCTCGATGGAGACGCCCATCGGCGACGACGAGGACAGCCACCTCGGCGACTTCATCGAGGACACCAGCATCGAGTCGCCGCTGGAGGCCACCACCAACCTCGGCCTGTCGGAGACGGTCAAGGACGTGCTGGCCGGCCTGACCCCGCGCGAGGCGAAGGTGCTGCGCATGCGCTTCGGCATCGACATGAACACCGACCACACCCTCGAGGAAGTGGGCAAGCAGTTCGACGTCACCCGCGAGCGCATCCGCCAGATCGAAGCCAAGGCGCTGCGCAAGCTGCGCCACCCGAGCCGCTCCGAGACGCTGCGCAGCTTCCTCGACCTCGAGTGAGCCGCGCGGCCGACCGGCCGCCTCGCGAGACACCACGACGCCCCGCCCCGCGCGGGGCGTCGTGCTTTCCGGCGCCGCGGCGCATCCGCGATACTCCCGCGGCGTCTCCGGCATGCCGGGCCTATAGCTCAATGGTCAGAGCAGGGGACTCATAATCCCTTGGTTCCAGGTTCGAGTCCTGGTGGGCCCACCACGCATGCGCGACGACGACGCCAACGATCACGGTGACTGGGCGGAAGGCTTCGCGCCGGTCGTCGACGCGCGCACCCGCGCGCTGGTGCTGGGCTCGATGCCCGGCCGCGCCTCGCTCGCCCGCGCGGCCTACTACGCGCATCCGCGCAACGCGTTCTGGCCGCTGATGCGCGAGATCGTCGGCGTGCCGGCCGAGGGCCCGATCGACGCGCGCTACCCGGCGCTGCTGGCCGCGGGCATCGGCCTGTGGGACGTGCTCGGCGCCTGCCATCGGCCGGGCAGCCTCGACGCCGCGATCCGGCTCGCCGACGCCGAGCCGCGGCCGCTGGCCGCGCTGCTCGACGCGCATCCGGGCATCGCGACGCTGGCGTTCAACGGTGCCACCGCGGCGCGGGTGTTCCGCCAGCGAATCGCGCCGACGATCGCGCCCGGGCGGCTGGCCGGCCTGCGCCTGCTCGCGCTGCCCAGCACCAGCCCGGCGCATGCGAGCCTCGACCTCGCGGCCAAGCGCGCGGCCTGGGCCGCGCTTGGCGAGGCGCTGGGCCTCGGCTGAGGCTCAGCGCGCGCCGCTCAGCGCGGCGGATCGAGGAAGCCGTCGCGGCGCCAGGTCAGCACCAAGGTGTCGCGATGGCCGCCCTCGGCCTCGGGCTGCAGCGGCGTGGTCTCGTGGATCATGCGGTGGTCGTCGAGCAGCAGGCATGTCCAGGGCTCGCGCATCGTGAAGCGCAGGCCCGCCGGGCCGTCGGCCTCGAACACCCGCGTCTCGCCGCCGCGCACGCCCGCGCGATCGAGCAGCAGCACCGCCACGGCCTCGACGCCGTCGCGGTGCGCGCCCTCGGGCGTGGGCCGGCCGATGCCGTCGGCGGTGGTGATCCGGAACTGGTGCACCTCGACGTAGGGCAGCGCCTCGCCGCGCGCTTCGCGCAGCAGCGCGCCCAGGCCCTGCACCAGGCGCTGGAAGGCCGGATGCGCCAGCACGTCGCTGCTGCAGGGCGCGAACCAGCGCTCGTAGCCGCCGTGCAGCGCGTTGTAGTCGAGCGGCTGGTAGTGCGGCCGGCGCGGCGCGATGTGCAGCGCGCCCGGCGCCTCGAGTCCGTCGACCAGCGAGGCGTGGCGCCGGAATCGGTAGCGGCCGCCGTCGCGCAGGTGCTCGTCCGGGGGCAGGTCGTCCCAGGACGCGGCCAGCGCGCCCGCGGCGGCGTCGTCCAACCCGGCCAGCGCGCGCACGCGCTCCGGCGAGAGCAGCACGAAGCCCTGGCGGGCCAGCGTGGCCGCGGCGGCGTGGTCGTCGAGGTCCCAGGCGGGCAGGGAGGCGGTGCGGGCGTCGAGGCTGGGCATGGGCGCATTCTCCGCCCGCGGGGCGCCGCGCGCGAGGCCCGCGTGCGCGGCGCCGGCGGCACGCGGCGTTGCGCGGCGGGCCGTCCTCGCGCCGGCCTCACAGCGTGCCGAGGAAGGCCTCCAGGTCCTCGAGGTCCTCGCGGCTGAGCTCCAGCGGCTGCAGCAGCGGCGAGGTCACCGGCACCTCGGCCGGATCCTCGCCGGTGCGCGCGCGCGGCTGCACGCCGCCGGCGTCGTAGAAGGCCAGCAGCCCGCGCAGGTGGCCGAAGTAACCACGATGCATGTAGGGCGCGGTGTCGGCCACGCCGCGCAGGGTCGGGGTGCGGAACGCGCCGCGGTCGGCCGGGTCGCCGGTGGCGCCGAATCGGCCCAGGTCCTGGGTGGGGCGGCCGAAGAAGTGCAGGCCCAGGTTGTGGAAGCCCTGGTCGGTGAAGGCCGGGCCGTGGTGGCAGCTCATGCAGCGCGCCTCGGTCCGGAACAGGTGCAGGCCGCGCAATTGCTGGTCGTCGAGCGAGGCCGAGCGGCCCTTCACGAAGGCCTCGAAGCGGCCGAAGCCCTGGCCGAGGCTGCGCTGGAACGCGGCCAGGCCCATCGCGATATCCTCGATCGTCAGCGCGTCGCGGCCGAACGCGGCGCGGGCGTCGTCGGCGTAGTCCCCGTCGGCGGCCAGGCGGGCCACCACCGCGTCGAGGTCGGCGGCCATCTCGGTGGGATCGACCATCGGCGCCAGCGCCTGCTGCTCCAGCGAGGCCGCCCGGCCGTCCCAGAACAGGTGCTGGTGGAAGGCGGCGAAGTGCACCGACGGGGCGTTGCGTCGCCCCGCGGTGCGATCGTGGCCGAAGGCCACGCGGCGGCCGTCGGCCCAGCCGAGGTCGCGGTCGTGGCAGCTGGCGCAGGCGATCTGGCCCGAGCCCGACAGCCGAGGGTCGTGGAACAGCCGGCGGCCGACCGCCACGCGCTCGGCGGTGGTGGGGTTGTCGGCCGGGGCCTCCGGGACGGGGAGTGGGCCCAGTTCGACCCAGGCCACGCCCTCGGCCACGCAGGGCGCAGGCCAGGTGGAGGGCGGGCCGGCGTAGCGGGCGCGCAGCGACGCGGGGCTGGTGTCGCCGCGGTCGCAGGCGTGCGGTCCGGCGGCGGCCGTTGGCGTCGCCGCGACGGGTGCCGCGGCCGTCGCGCCCTGCGCGAGCAGCGCCGCAGCGGCCAGCAGCGCGGCGACTAGGAGGGGGCGGTGGCGGATGGGCATCGACGGGCTCCGTGGGCTCAGAAGGTGGTGCCGACTTCCAGCCAGACCTGCCGGCCCAGCTCGTAGACCTCGCGGCCCGACGCGATCGCCACCACGTTGCGGCGGTTGGTCAGGTTCGACACCTCCAGCCGCACCCAGGGCGCGAAGCCGCCGGCGGCGAAGCGCCAGGTGAGCTGGGTGTCGAGCGTGATCGCGGCGGGGATGTCGCCGTCCTCGTAGGTCTCGTACAGCACGCCGTCCTCGACGACGTCGGCGCCGTTGACCAGCGCCGGGAAGCCTCCGCGCGCCACCAGCGTGTTCGCCAGGCTCAGCCCGGTGTCGCCGAACGTGGTGGTGGCGGCCGCGCGCACCGACCACGGCCGGTTGTAGTTCGACTGCGGCAGCTCGTCGTAGCGCCTCTTCGTCCCCGCGTAGATCACCGGGCGCGCGGCGTCGATCGGGTCGAGGCTGCTCTCGTAGTCGCTGTAGCTGCGGCGGGTGTCGGTGTGGTCGAGCGCCAGCTGCCAGGTGCTGGTGCTGCCCAGCACCTCGAGCGCGGCGTTGGGCGCCAGCGTCAGGGTGATGGTGTCGTTGCGGCTGCGGCCGTCGTTGACGTAGGTGTAGACGTTGGCCGCGTAGGCCGGGTCGGTCTCGCGCACGCGCCGGCGCAGGATCTCGTCGCGGCCGTCGCGGTGCACCCACTTGAGGTCTGCGCGAAGGCGCGACGCGCTCCACTGCCAACCGAGCATCGTCTCGTCGGCGTAGGGGATGCGCAGGTCCTGGTAGCGGTTGAGGCTGGTCGCGGTGGTGGCCGCGCCGTACACCAGGGTGCCGGTGCGGGTCTGGGTGATCTTCAGCGACTCGCGGCCGTCGCGCAGCGCGTTGGTGAAGAAGTTTCGCCCGTAGTAGCGGCTGGCGCCGGCCAGCAGCGCGTGGTCCGAGCCGGCCACGTCCCAGCGCAGCGACGCGCGCGGGGCCAGCGAGTCGCGCGCCATCAGGTCGTCGCGGTCGAAGCGCAGCCCGAGGCGCAGGCTGAGGTCGCCGCGCAGCATCTCGTCCTCCACCCATGCGCCAAGGGCGCGCATCGCCACGTCGATGCTCCCGGCGCGGTAGGTGTCGCGCTGCGCGAAGTACTGGCCGCGGCCGTCGAACAGCGTCGGCGCCAGCGAGCAGCCGTCCGCGTCCAGCGCGCCGTTGGCGTCGGTGCAGGTTGAGGTGGGCGTGGGGCGCAGGTAGACGAGGTGGTCGTCCAGGCGCGCGTACCAGGCCTCGCGGTCCTCGAGCTGCAGGCCGCCGGAGAGCCGGTGCTCCAGGCCGAACGCCTGCACCGGCGCGCGCGACAGCGACACGTCGAGGTCGGTGGAGCGCTGGGCCTGGTCGACGTCGCCCCAGCTGCCCTCGGTGCTCAGCGAGGTGCGCGAGCTGGGCGCGCCCCAGTCCTGGGCGGTGCTCCAGCGCCAGGACTTCCAGTAGTCCACGTCGCTGCGCCGCGAGCTGTCGAGATCGGAGAAGCCCAGCCGCGTCGCCAGCGTCCAGGCGCCGAGTTCGCGCGAGTCGCGCAGGCTCAGCACGGGCCCGCCCTGCTCGAGGTCGAACCACGAGTCCTTGGCGTTCTGGATGAAGTAGCGCTCGTCGGTGGGGGCATAGTTCAGGCTGAGGTCGGTGTGCCAGCCGTCGCCGCCCTGGTCGAGGCGCAGGAACGCGCCGCGGTTGGCGCGGGTCTGCTCCTTCACCGCCTGATCGCTGGGGCTCTCGAAGCCGTTGGCCGCGCCGCGCAGCGGGATCGTCGAGCGCTGCTCGCGCAGCGACAGCAGCCAGCCCAGGCCGCCGTCGGTGCGGTCTTCCCAGCTCGCGCGCAGCTCGGTCTTCTCGAAGTAGGCCTGGCGCGCGGCCGAGGTGCTGAGCTCATAGGCCGCCTCCTCGGACGGCTCCACCAGGCGATCGGTCCAGGCGTCGCGGGTGTGGCGGACCACGACGCGGCCCCGGCCGCCGTCGCGCGCGCGCCGGGTCACCGCGTCCACCACGCCGCCGTTGAAGCCGCCGAAGCGCGCGGGCACGTTGGCGTCGAAGACGCCCAGGCGCTCGAGCAGCGCGGTGTCCACCGCGATGCCCTGGGTGGTGCTCGGCGGGTCGGCGTAGTGGTTGGGATTGACGCTGGCCGGGTCGAGGTCGTTGGTGATGCCGGTGCCGTCGAGCTGGAAGCGGTTCTGGTACCAGGGCGCGCCGTTGATCGAGACGTCGGCCGGGCGGATCTCGCCCGGCGTGCGCTCGCTGCGCGCGGCGTCGTCGAGCTGCACGTTGGGGTTGAGCCGCAGCAGGCCGGCCAGGTCGCCGTTGCCGCGCGGCAGGGCCTCGATCAGCGCCGCGTCGATGCGGGCCTCGCCCTGGTAGACGGCCGGCCACGGGGCCCGGACCAGCACGGGCTCGAGGGTGCGCGCATCGTCGGCGACGCGGCGGGGGAGGGCGGCGGTCGCCGTGGCGTCGTCGTCGTCGCCGTCGGGCGGTGCGGCGGCGTGGGCGGCGGGCGCCGCGGGCAGCGCGGCGAGGGCGAACAGCAGGGCGCAGGCCAGCGGCGCGCGCGGCGGCGGGAGGGTGGACGGCATCGGGAACCCCAGGTGGCGGGGCCCTGGCTGCGTCCTTCCTCAGGCGTGGCTCGGGCGGGTGGCGAGGCCGGCGCGGGTGGCGCCGGCGGATGGAACGACGGGCGCGGAGTCTAGGCGCGCCCCGCCAAAGATGCAAACGGTTCGCAACAACGGAGCGCCGCTCAGGCGTCGCCGGCGTCCTCGGCGGCCATCAGCCGCGAGCCGGCCATGATCATCTGCAGCATCACCACCATCTGCTCGACGATCTCGGCGTGGCGCGCGCGCGGCATGTCCAGCGCCTTCGCGCCCATCGCGAACACCAGCCGGGTCATCGCGGTGGCCACCAGCGCCGGCGCGTGGATCGGCTCGCGGCGGGCCTCGGCCAGGCGCACCAGGTCGACGCGCAGCTCCTCCTCGAACGCGCGCAGTTCGCGCTCGACCGCGGACTTGAAGGCGTCCGAGCCCACCGTGCCCTCGCGCAGCAGGATGTGCAGCAGGCGCTCGTCGGCGTTGAGCTGCTCCATGAAGGTCTCGACCGACACCCGGATGACGCTGGTGCCCGGCAGCACCCGCCGCCGCGCCTCGCCGATGATCCGGCGCAGCGAGGCGCCGGCGAGGTCGATCAGTGCGATCGCCAGCGCGTCCATGTCGCGGAAGTGGCGGTAGAAGCTGTTGGGCGCGATGTCGGCCTCGCGCGCCACCTCGCGCAGGCTCAGCGTGGACACGCTGCGGTGCGGGCCGACCAGGCGCAGCGCCGCGGCGATGAGGTCCTCGCGGCTGATCACCGGCTTGCGGCCGGGGCCGGGGGCCGGGGCGCCGTCGTCGCTGGGGTCGGCGGGGGAGCGGTCGGTGGGGCTCATCGGGATCCAAGGGCGCGGGGGCGGGCCGGCGACGCGGCCGGGGGGCGGATCATAGCCCGGCGGGGGCCGCCGTTCAGGATTGGGGGACGGCTGTCTATACATCCGTCTGCACAGTCGTATAGGATTTGCGGCGTCGACCCCGGATCCCGCCCATGACCGCCACGCGCGCCACGCCGTCCCCGCCCACCGCCAGCGCCCCGCGCCGGCTGCCCAACGCCGTGGCGTGGTGGATGCGCCGGCTGATGCCGCGCTGGTCGCCCGACCGCTGCCTGGCCCGGATCGTGGCCCAGCGCGTCGAGGCCGAGGGCAGCACCACGCTCGAGCTCGCGCCGAACCGCCGCTTCCAGGGCTTCCAGCCCGGCCAGCACGTGAACCTCACCGCCGAGGTCGACGGCCGCCGGGTCACCCGCAGCTACACGCTCACCGGCCTGCCGGGCGCGCGCCGGCTATCGATCACCACCAAGGCGCTGCCCGGCGGCCGGCTCAGCGGCTGGCTCGCCAGCCCGGCCGCGCGCGGGCGCATCGTCGAGCTCTCGCCGGCCTGGGGCGGCATGCAGGCCCCGGCCGCCGGCCCGCGCCTGCTGCTCGCCGCGGGCAGCGGCATCACCCCGGTGATCGCGCTGGTGCGCGCGGCCGCCGCGGCCGGCACCCTCGACGGCCTGGCGGTCGGCTGCTGGGCGCGCCGCCGCGAGGAGCTGTGCTTCGTCGAGGAGCTGCGCGCGCTGGCGGCCGCCCACCCGGGCCTGCGCGTCGGGTTCTGGCTGACCGGCGCCGACGCGGGCGCGCTCGCGCCCGACGAGCACGCCGGCCGCATCGACGCCGCCGCGCTCGCCGCGCTGGCGCCCCGAGGCTGCGCCGGCCTCGACGTGCTGGCCTGCGGGCCGCGCGGCTTCATCGACGCCGTCGCCGCGCTGGCCGGCCCCGAGGCCCGCGTGCAGGCCGAGACCTTCGATCCGCCGGCCCTGCTCGGCCTCGCCGAGGTGGCCGGCCGCGAGGTCGCGATCACGCTGGCGGCCAGCGGCCGCACCCTGCGCGTCCCCGCCGGCCAGCCGCTGCTGGCCGCGCTCGAGGCGCACGGCCTGAGCCCCAAGCACGGCTGCCGCCGCGGCATCTGCAACACCTGCAGCTGCCGCAAGACCGCCGGCACCCACGCCGACCTGCTGCCCGGCGCGCGCGGCCCCGATCCCGAACCCGCCACGCTTCGCCTGTGCACCAGCGCGGCGCTCGACGACCTCACCCTCGCGCTCTGAGCGCGTCCCGACCCCCTTTCGACACCGGACCCCACGCCATGCCGATCGCCGCCTCCCGCCTCTCCCGCGCGCTCGACGACGCCGAGCTCGACGCCTTCGGCGCCGAACTCGACGCGCTGCGCACCCGCCTGCTCGCCGCCCGCGGCGAGGCCGACCTGCGCTACATCCGCCGGGTCGAATCCGCGGTGCGCATCAGCGGCGTGCTCGGCCGGATCGTGCTCTGGGCCGGCGCGCCGTTCGCCGTCGCGCTGTGGCCGCTGTGGCTGCTCGGCGTGGGCCTGCTGGCGCTGTCGAAGATCCTCGAGAACATGGAGCTCGGCCACAACGTCATCCACGGCCAGTACGACTTCACCGGCGATCCGCGCCTGCAGGGCGCCACCTACGAGTGGGACATCGCCGGCACCGCCGAGAGCTGGCGCCACACCCACAACCACAAGCACCACACCTGGACCAACGTCCGCGGGATGGACGACGACATCGGCTACGGCCTGCTGCGGATCTTCCCCGAGCAGCGCTGGAAGCCCTTCGCGATCGCCCAGCCGCTCTACGCGCTGGTGCTGGCGCTTTACTTCCAGTGGGGCGTGGCGATCCAGCACCTCGAGATCGGCAAGTGCTTCACGGGCCGCAAGACCTGGCGCCAGCTGTACGTCGAGGCCAAGCCCCTGCTGCGCAAGCTGCGCTGGCAGCTCGGCAAGGACTACCTGCTGTTCCCGCTGCTGGCCGGCCCGTTCTTCCTGCCGGTGCTGCTGGGCAACCTGGCGGCCAACGGCCTCCGCAACCTCTGGACCTACGTGGTGATCTTCTGCGGCCACTTCACCACCGAGGTCGAGACCTTCACCAAGGCCTCGACGGTGGGCGAGTCGCGCGGCCACTGGTACGCCCGGCAGATGCGCGGCTCGAGCAACATCAGCGGCGGCAAGCTGATGCACCTGATGACCGGCAACCTCAGCCACCAGATCGAGCACCACCTGTTCCCCGACATCCCGGCCTGGCGCTACGGCGCGATCGCCCCGGAGGTGCGCGCGATCGCCGCGCGCTACGGCCAGCACTACACCGTGGGCTCGCTGCCCAAGCAGTTCGCCCAGGTCGCCTGGCGGATCCTGCGCCACGCGCTGCCCAGCCGGCCGCCGCGCCGGGTCGACGCCGACGGCGACGCCGCGGGCATGCCCGCCGGCGCCTGAGCGCCGGCCGCTCGCGCCGGCGCGCGGTCGGCTAGCATGGGCGCCCCCGCCACCTCGGAGGCTCCCCATGCGTCGTCCGATCTCCCGTCTCCCCGCGCTGGCCCTGCTGGCGCTCGCCGCCGGCCAGGCGCTCGCCCAGGGCGCGCCCGAGCGCCTGCCCGAAGAGGGCCGCACCACCACCCGCATCCGCGACGGCGCCGACGAGGTCGTCGTGACCTGGGGCGCCACCCGCGACCTGCCCAACCAGTCGGCGTTCGAGCAGCCCTTCCCGCGGCTCGACCTCGACGGCGACGAGCGCATCACCCGCGAGGAGCTGCCCGAGGGCCATCCGCTGCTCGGCGAGTTCCGGCTGGCCGACCGCAACCGCGACGGCCACGTCGACCCGGCCGAGTACGAGGCCTGGCGCGGCCCGGTCGGCGCGCGCTGAGCGCGCCCCTTTCCCCTTCGATGGAACCCGCATGAGCGAGCTGCTTCCCTGCGTCGAGCAGGCCACCGGGCCGCGCCCGGCCTGGAGCGTGGTCTGGCTGCACGGCCTCGGCGCCGACGGCCACGACTTCGCCCCGATCGTCCCCGACCTGGTCCGCCCGGGCTGGCCGCCGCTGCGCTTCGTGTTCCCGCACGCCCCGGTGCGGCCGGTGACGGTCAACGGCGGCGTGCCGATGCGGGCCTGGTACGACATCCCCGGCTTCGAGCCGGGCCTGCGCGACCGCGACGCCGCCGGCATCGACGCCTCGGTGGCCCAGGTCGAGGCGCTGATCGCCCGCGAGCGCGACCGCGGCGTGCCGGCCGCGCGGCTGATCCTGGCCGGCTTCTCGCAGGGCGCGGCGATCACGCTGGCCACCGGCCTGCGCCGGCGCGAGCCGCTGGCGGGCCTGGTGGCGCTGTCGGGCTACCTGCCGCAGCACGACGCCGCGGTGGCCGGGGCCACCCCCGCCGCCCGCCAGCAGCCCGCCTTCCTCGGCCACGGCGCGCAGGACCCGGTGGTGCCCCAGTCCATGGGCGAGCGCGCCCGCGACGCGCTGAAGGGCCTCGGGATGGCCGTGGAGTGGCGCAGCTACCGCATGCCGCACAGCGTCTGCCCGGAGGAGATCGCCCACCTCGGGGCCTGGATGCAGGCGCGCTTCGAGGCCTGAGCGCCGGGCCGCCCGGGCGCCGGTCGCGGCCGGGCCGGGCCACCCGGGGCCAGGCCGGGATGACGCCGGCGCGTGGCCATGGCTACTATCGCTTCGCGTAATGGCTTCACGTTCCAGCTGCCGCACCCGCTCACGAGACGAGGATGGCCGCGATGAAGGTGCTCATTGCCGATGACGAGCCGCTGGCGCGCGAGCGCCTGGCCGCGCTGTTGGCCGAGCTCGACGGCGTCGAGTGCATCGGCGCCGCGGCCGACGGCCACGAGGCCGTCGAGATGGCCACGCGCCTGGGGCCGGACGTGGTGCTGCTCGACATCGCGATGCCCGGCCTCGACGGCCTGGGCGCCGCGCGCGCGCTCGGCGCGCTCGAGGCCCCGCCGGCCATCGTGTTCTGCACCGCCTACGACCAGCACGCGCTGGACGCCTTCGAGGCCGCCGCCGCCGACTACCTGCTCAAGCCGGTCCGCCGCGAGCGGCTCGAGGCCGCGCTGGCCCGCGCGCGCAAGCTGGTACCGGTCCCCCCGCCCCCCGCCGGCGCGGCCGGCGACGGCCCGCGCAGCCACCTGTGCGCGCGCCTGCGCGGCAGCCTGCGGCGCATCCCCATCGAGGACGTGCGCTACCTGCAGGCCGAGGAGAAGTACGTCGTCGTCCACCACGCCCACGGCGAGGACCTGGTCGAGGACAGCCTGAAGCAGCTCGAGGCCGAGTTCGGCGAGCGCTTCGTGCGCATCCACCGCAACTGCCTGGTGGCGCGCGAGGAGCTGCGCGAGCTGCGCCGCCTCCCCGACGGCCGCGTGCACGCGGTGCTGCGCTCCGGCGGCCCGGCGCTCGAGGTCAGCCGGCGCTGCCTGCCGGCGCTGCGCGAGCGCCTCCGCGCGGGCTGAACGCCGCGGCGGCGCCCGCGCCGCCTTGATCGAGGTCGCGCCGACGCCCCGCGCGCTGCCGTACCATGCGCGTCCCGCCGCTGGAGCCACCCCGCATGCCCGTCCTCCGCCTCGCCACCCGCCGCAGCGCGCTCGCGCTCTGGCAGACCGAGCACGTCGCGGCCCTGCTGCGCGCCGCCCATCCCGGCCTCGAGGTAGTGCTGGTGCCGATGGTGACCCGGGGCGACCGCATCCTCGACCGCCCGCTCGCCGAGATCGGCGGCAAGGGCCTGTTCCTCAAGGAGCTCGAGGTGGCGATGCTCGAGGGCGAGGCCGACGCGGCCGTGCACTCGCTCAAGGACGTGCCGATGGAGCTCGACGGCCCGTTCGACCTGGCCTGCGTGCTCGAGCGCGCCGATCCCTTCGACGCCTTCGTCTCCAACGCCTTCGCGCGCCTGGACGCGCTGCCGGCCGGGGCCCGCGTGGGCACCTCCTCGCTGCGCCGCCAGGCCCAGCTGCGCGCGCTGCGCCCCGACCTGGTGATCCAGGACCTGCGCGGCAACGTCAACACCCGCCTGGCGCGCCTGGACGCCGGCGACTTCGACGCGATCCTGCTGGCCTGCGCCGGGCTCGACCGTCTGGGCTTCGAGGACCGCATCCGCGAGCGCCTGCGCGCGCCGACCTGGCTGCCGGCCGTGGCCCAGGGCGCGATCGCGGTCGAGGCGCGCGCGGGCGACGCCGCCACGGCGGCCTGGTTCGCGCCGCTGGAGCACGCCGCCACCCGCACCTGCGTGGACGCCGAGCGCGCGATGAACTGCCGCCTGCACGGCAGCTGCCAGGTGCCGGTCGCGGCCTACGCCACCCTCGCGGGCGGCACGCTGCACCTCGAGGGGCTGGTGGGCGATCCGGCCGGCGGCGGGCCGGGCGTGCGGACCGCGGCCAGCGGGCCGGCGGACGCCCCCGACGCGCTCGGCGCGCGGGTGGCCGAGGCCCTGCTCGCGCAGGGCGCCGGCGCCCTGCTGGGCCTGCCGGGCCACTGACGCGGCGTCGCGCCCCGGGGCCGACGGCCCCGGCGCGCCCGCCCCGCCTCAGCGGAAGCGGTAGACCAGGTTGAGCGTGGTCAGGGTGTCGGTGTTGGCGCGGCCGACCGGCACGTCGGTGTTGTGGCGGCTCTGCAGGCCGACCTTCAGCGCCAGCGCCTCGTTCATCGCCACGACCAGCGCGAGGTCGTTCTGGGCGAAGGTGTTGTCGGCGCCCGACTCCACCAGCAGCAGGTTCTCGACGTGGGTCGACTCGGTGAGCTGCCACAGCGCGTCGAGCTCGCCGCGGGTGATGAACTCGCCGCTGGCCTCGCCCAGCACCGCGTCGCGCACGCGGCGGTAGCCGGGGCCGGCCTCGACCGCGAGGTGGCCGGCATCGCCGTCGACCAGCCGGATGCCGTAGTTCAGCGCGACCGTCGCCTGCCAGTCGTAGGCGGCGAAGTCGTCGTTCTCGTAGCGCATCGCGGTCTTCCAGTAGCTGCGCTCGGTCATCTTCAGCGAGGTGGCGCCGCCCAGCACGTAGCGGTTGGCGGTGAGCGCGTAGCGGGTCTCGTCGCTGCCGTCGCCGTCGAAGTCGCCGGTGACCTCGCCGCGGGTGCGCAGGCCGGCGAGCGAGAACTCGTGCTTCCACTCGCTGTCCTCCCAGGCCAGGCCGAGCGCGCCGTTGAGGCTCTCGGAGCGGGTGTTGCCGCGGGCCACGGCCAGGCCGAGCTCGCCGTCGCCGCTCCAGCCGGCGGGCACCTCGGCCTCCTCGTGCTCGAAGGACTCCTCGGCGGCGGCCGTGCCGGCGGCGAGCGCCAGCGCGAGGGCGAGGAGGGCGGGGGCGGCGGGGATGCGACGGGTCATGCGGGGCCTCAGGGCTGGAAGGGGAAGAACACGGGGATCGCCAGCACCGCGATCACCCAGAACAGCAGGTTGAGCGGGATGCCGATGCGCAGGTAGTCGGCGAAGCGGTAGCCGCCCGGGCCGTAGACCATGGTGTTGGTCTGGTAGCCGACCGGGGTGGCGAAGCTGGTGGAGGCGGCGAACAGCACCGCGACGATGAACGGGGTGGGGTCGAGCTCCATCGACACCGCGGTGGAGAACGCGATCGGCGTCAGCAGCACCGCGGTGGCGTTGTTGCTCATCATCTCGGTCAGCACCGCGGTGACCAGGTAGAGCCCGGCGAGCACCGCCAGCGGGCCGTAAGGGCCGATCACGTCGACCACGCCGCCGGCGAGCACGGTGGCCAGGCCGGACTTCTGCATCGCGATGCCCAGCGGGATCACGCCGGCGAGCAGCATGATCACCCGCCAGTCGATCGCGGCGTAGGCCTCCTCGGGCATCAGCACGCGCAGCGCGACCAGCGCGATGCAGCCCAGCAGCGCGCTGGCCACGATCGGCAGCCAGCCCAGCGCGGCCGCGCCGATCGCCGCGCCCATGATCGCCAGCGACAGCACCACCTTGCGCCGCGAGACCTGCTCGCGCTCGCGCTCGCTGAGCACCACCACGTTGGGGTTGCGGCGCAGCGCGGCCACCTCGGCCGGGTCGGCCAGCACCAGCAGGATGTCGCCCACCTGCAGCGTGACCTGCTTGAGGCTCTCGCGCAGCACCTCGCCGCGGCGCTGCATGGCCACCACGGTGGCGTTGTAGTGCCAGTGGAAGTCGAGCGAGCTGATCGTGGCGCCGATGAAGCGCGAGTTCGGCGCGACCATCAGCTCGGCGAACGCGCGGCCGTCGCCGTCGCCCGCGTTGAAGGTCTGGTCGGACAGGGTGAACTCGGGGTCGATCTCGAGCCCGAGCTCGTCCTTCAGCGCGCTGAGCTTGGACCAGTCGCCGCGCACCAGCAGCACGTCGCCCTCGCGCACGCGCTCGGCGCGCGGGGCCCAGACGTGCTCCTCGCCGCGCATCAGCTCGAGCACGTACACCCCGTGCTTCTCGCCCAGCCCGGCCTCGGCGACCGAGCGCCCGAGCAGGCGGCTGCCCGGCATCACCCGCAGCTCGGTGAGGTACTTGCCGAGGTCGTAGGCGTCGGTGAGGCCCTGGGCCGGGGCGTGGTGCGGCAGCAGCCAGCGCCGCACCAGCAGGATGTAGGCGAAGCCCACCGCCATCGTGATCAGGCCCACCGGGGCGAAGTCGAACAGCCCGAAGCCCGGGTGGCCGAGGTCGCGCGCCAGCGAGTTCACCAGCAGGTTGGTCGAGGTGCCGATCAGGGTGCACACGCCGCCCATCTGCGCCGCGTACGACAGCGGGATCAGCAGCTGCGAGGGCGACTGCTTGCTGGCCGCCGCGGCCGCCAGCACGATCGGCAGGAACACCGCCACCGCGGCGGTGTTGTTGACGAAGGCCGAGATCGGGCCCACCACGCCCATCAGCACCAGCAGGAACAGCCACGGCCAGCGCACCTTCGCCAGCAGCCGGCCCAGCGAGTGCAGCGCGCCGCTGGCCTGCAGGCCGGCGCTGAGCACGAACATCGCCGCCACGGTGATCGTGGCCTCGGAGCTGAAGCCCGACAGCGCCTCGGACGGCGTGACCAGGCCCAGCACCAGCAGCGACGCCAGCACCAGCAGGGCGACCAGGTCGACCGGCAGCTTCTCGGTGGTGAACAGGTAGACGGCGCCGGCGAGCACCGCCAGGACCAGCAGCGGCTCCATGGGAGGAGGCCTCGCGGGCGGAGGGGGGCGCACAGGGTAGCCGGCACGGCCCGGATGGCGAAGCCTTGGCCCGCGATGCCATCCTTGCGGCCCCGGCGCCCCCCTCGGCCGCCCGCCTGGATCCCACCCGCATGGACCGCCACGAGCGCATCCTCGCGCTGCACCGCACGCTCGCCCACGCCCGCTACCCCGTCCCGGTGGCGCGGCTGATGGACGAGCTCGGCTGCTCGCGCGCCACCCTCTACCGCGACATCGCCTACCTGCGCGACCAGCTGATGGCCCCGGTGGTCAGCGAGGGCGACGGCGCCTTCCACTACGACAAGGCCGAGGCGGGCCGCTTCGAGCTGCCCGGGCTGTGGCTGAGCTCGGACGAGCTGCACGCGCTGATGGCGGCTCACCAGCTGCTCGACCGCACCGGCGGCGGGGTGCTGTCGAACGCGCTCGGCCCGCTGCGCAGCCGGATCGAGCAGCTGCTCGCGCAGCAGGCCGGCGGCAAGCGCTGGCCGGTGGAGCGGGTGCGGGTGATCGCGCGCGGCGTGCGCCGGCTCGACGAGACCGCGTTCCGGATGGTCGCCACCGCGGTGCTCGACCGCCGCCGGCTGGGCTTCGAGTACCGCGCGCGCTCCACCGACGCCGTCACCCGCCGCGTGGTCAGCCCGCAGCGGCTCACCCACTACCGCGACAACTGGTACCTCGACGCCTGGGACCACGGCCGCGAGGCGCTGCGCAGCTTCGCGGTGGACCGCGTGGTGGGCGCGCGCGTGCTCGAGGAGCCCAGCGACGACCGCCCCGAGGGCGAACTCGACCAGCACCTGGCCTCGAGCTACGGCATCTTCTCCGGCGCGCCCAAGGCCTGGGCCACGCTGCGGTTCTCGCCGAAGGCCGCGCGCTGGGTGGCCGACGAGCACTGGCATTCCAAGCAGGAGGGCCGGCGGCTGCCGGACGGCCGCTACGAGCTGCGCCTGCCCTACAGCAATGCGCGCGAGCTGCTGATGGACGTGCTGGCCTACGGCGCGGACGCCGAGGTCGTCGAACCGCCGGCCCTGCGCGAGCAGGCCCGCACCATGCTGCAGCTCGCGCTGGGGGCCTATGAACGCTGACAGCCACGCCGCGCCGGTCTCCGGCGACGGCCACGCCCGCGGCGAGGCGCAGCGCGCCGCCCGCGCCGGCGCGCCCGCCGCGGGCACCGGCATCGCCCTGGTGCTCGGCGCCGGCGGCGCCCGCGGGCTCGCCCACCTGGGCGTGCTCGACGTGATCGAGGAGCGCGGCCTGCGCGTGGCCGCGATCGCCGGCAGCTCGATGGGCGCGCTGGTGGGCGGCATCTACGCCGCCGGCCACTTCAAGGCCTACCGCGACTGGGCCACCCGGCTGCAGCGCTCCGACGTGATCAGGCTGGTCGACATCGCCTTCGGGCATCCGGGGCTGATCAAGGGCGACCGCGTGATCGGCGCGCTGCGCGAGCTGGTCGGCGACCACCTCATCGAGGACCTGCCGATCCCCTACACCGCGGTGGCCTGCGACGTCGAGGCGCAGCGCGAGGTCTGGCTGCAGAAGGGCAAGCTGTTCGACGCGATCCGCGCCTCGATGGCCATCCCGATGGTGTTCACCCCGTTCCGGCTCAACGGCCGCGACCTCGTCGACGGCGGCCTGCTGGCCCCGGTGCCGATCGCGGCCACCCGCCAGGCGATGGTCGAGGCGGTGGTGGCGGTGGACGTCAACGCCCGCCCCGCCCGGGTGCCGGCGGCGGAGAGCAGGCCGCTGGCCGGCGCCACGGCCCCCGCGCCGGAGGGCGAGGGCGTCACCAGCCGCCTGGTGTCGATCGTGGGCGCGTGGATGGAGCGCCGCGCCGCGGCCGCCGCCGCCGAGGCCGACGCCGCCCCGCCGGGCGTGCTCGACCTGATGTCGCGTTCGCTCGACACCATGCAGGCGCAGCTCTCGCGCCTGCAGCTGGCGCTGGATCCGCCGGACGTGCTGGTGAACGTGTCGCGCGACGCCTGCCTGTTCTACGAGTACTGGCGGGCCGAGGAGATGATCGCGCTCGGCCGCGCGGCGGCCGAGGAAGCGCTGGACGCCGCGGGGCTCTAGCCCGCGGCGCCGCCGGGCTCACTGGAAGCCCGGGCGTCCCACCTGCTCGGGGGCCTGCGGCACCCGGCGCAGCGCGTCGGGGTCGACGCCGTGCGCGCGCAGGCGCTCGGCCAGGCGTGCGTACTCCGCGTCGTCCATCACCGCCTCGCGCGAGAACACCCAGGCCAGCTCGCGGTCGGGCGTGGCCAGCAGGGCCCAGGTGTAGTCGGCGTCGACCTCGAGCACGTGCAGGTCGACCGAGAACACCCAGAAGAAGCGCTGCCGCCAGTGCGCGCCGCCGGAGCCCGGCTGCGGCCGCGCCCGCGCGCCCAGGGTGCGCTCGTCGACCTCGTCGAAGGTCTTCTTCCAGGCGTAGGTGACATCGATGCCGCCGTCCTCGCGCAGCACGTAGGTGTCGGAGCTGGCCAGCTTCCCGCGCTCGGCGAAGTAGGGGATGTTGGCCACCACCCACCAGCGGCCCATGAAGCGCGGCAGGTCGAGCGTGGGCAGGGGCGGGGTGGCCATGGCGGCGTCCTCGGTGGGCGTGGAGGCGGTGCGGCTGGCGCAGGCGGGCAGGCCGAGCGCGAGCAGGCCGGCGAGGGCCAGCGCGGCGAGGGCGACGGCGCGCGATCGGCGCGGGCGGTCGGCGGTGGGCAGCGGGTCTCGCGGCGTGGGGGTCATGGCGCGGGCCTCGGCGATGGGGAGGGCAGGGTGGGCGCGTCGCGGTGCACGGGGCGCGAACCGGAGGGGCCACCCGACGGGCGGTCGGGGCGGTCTCAATCGATGAGAAGCCCGGGCGGCAGCCTGTGGGCCACATCGGAGGACACGCCATGCACCCCTCGCCCGCGCTCGCCGCCCAGACGTCCCGCTCCCCCAGCCGCGCCCCGCGCCCGCCCGCCGTCGACGAGCGCCTGCACGCCGGCGTCGTGGCCTGGCTGGGCCTGGGGCTGATCGCGCTGTGGATGCTGCCGGGGCTGCGCGCCGAGGCGCACTGGCTGTACTGGCTGCTGCTGGCGCCGGCGCTCGCGCTGGGCGTCCTCCACCGGACCCGCCTGGCGGCGGCGATGCGCGCGGTCCTCGTCCCCCGCCCGCGCCGCCGTCGGCGGACCTCCTCGGCCCAGGCCCGGCGCGCCGGCTACGGCGTCCGCGCCGGCCGGCGCCGGGCCGAGGTGGCCTGAGCGCCCGTCCGGCGCCCGGGCGCGGCGGAAGGCCGCGGCCATGACTTTGGTCACGGAGGGGGGGCGCGGCCCGCGTGCTAGCGTCCCGGCCTGCCTTCCTCCAGTCCCGGGACTCCCATGCGCACCAAGACCCTCGCCGCCATGCTGATGGCCGGCCTGCTCACCGCCTGCGGCGACCAGGCCGCCACCGACGCGGCCGCGCCCGCCGCCGCCGACGCCCCCGCGGAGGAGCCCGCCGTGGCCGCCGCCGCCGATCCCTACCTCTGGCTGGAGGACGTCGAGGGCGAGCGCGCGCTGGACTGGGTGCGCGAGCGCAACGCCGCCTCGCAGGCCGGCTTCGAGGCCGCGCCGGGCTTCGCCACCCTGCGCGACGACCTGCGCGCCATCCTCGACTCCGACGCCAAGATCCCCTACGCCGGCGAGATGGGCGGCTACCTCTACAACTTCTGGCAGGACGCGGCCAACCCGCGCGGCCTGTGGCGGCGCACCACGCTCGGGAGCTACCGCACCGCCACCCCGCAGTGGGAGGTGATCCTCGACCTCGACGCGCTCAACGCCGCCGAGGGCGAGAACTGGGTCTGGGCCGGCGCCGACTGCCTGCGCCCGGCCTACACCCGCTGCCTGGTGTCGCTGTCGCGCGGCGGCGCCGACGCCAACGTCACCCGCGAGTTCGACATCACCACCAAGGCCTTCGTCGAGGGCGGCTTCTTCCGCCCCGAGGCCAAGGGCGGCGTGAACTGGATCAGCGAGGACGAGGTGTTCGTCTACACCGACTTCGGCGACGGCTCGATGACCAGCTCCGGCTATCCGCGCATCGCCAAGCGCTGGACCCGCGGCACGCCGCTGGAGTCCGCCACCACGGTGTACGAGGGCACGGCCGAGGACATGTACATCGCGGCCTACCACGACGCCACGCCGGGCTTCGAGCGCAGCTTCGTCTCGCGCACGCTGGCCTTCTACAACGACGAGCTGCACGTGGTCGGCGCCGACGGCGCCCTGACCCGCATCGACGCGCCCAACTCCGCCAACAAGTCGGTGCACAAGGAGTGGCTGCTGCTCGAGCTGCGCGAGCCGCTGGAGTCCAACGGCACCACCTATGCCGCCGGCAGCCTGCTGGCCGCCAGGTTCGACGACTACATGGCCGGCGACCGCAGCTTCACCGTGCTGTTCGCGCCCACCGAGCGCACCTCGCTGGCCGGCTGGACCTTCACCGCCAACCGCCTCGTGCTCAACGTGCTCGAGGACGTCAAGAACCGCCTCAGCGTGCTGACCCCGGCCGCCGCGGCGGGCGAGGCCTGGGCGTCGGCGCCGATGGCCGGCGCGCCGGACTTCGGCACCGTCTCGGTCAGCGCCTACGACGAGGAGGCCAGCGACGACGTCTGGATGACCGTCACCGACTACCTGACCCCGACCACGCTGTCGCTGGGCCCGGTCGACGGCGAGAAGGCCGCGCTCAAGGAGATGCCGGCGTTCTTCGACGCCAGCCAGTACGAGATCGCCCAGCACTTCGCCACCAGCGAGGACGGCACCCGCGTCCCGTACTTCATGGTCTCGCGCAAGGGCCTGGAGGCCAACGGCGCCAACCCGACCCTGCTCTACGGCTACGGCGGCTTCGAGGTCTCGCTGACCCCGGGCTATTCCGGCACCGTCGGCCGCGCCTGGCTGCAGGAGGGCGGCGTGTACGTGGTCGCCAACATCCGCGGCGGCGGCGAGTACGGCCCGCGCTGGCACCAGGCGGCGCTGCGCGAGAACCGCGACAAGGCCTACCAGGACTTCGCCGCGGTGGCCCGCGACCTGATCGCGCGCAACGTCACCGCGCCGGCGCACCTGGGCATCCAGGGCGGCAGCAACGGCGGCCTGCTGATGGGCAACATGACCGTGATGTACCCCGAGCTGTTCGGCGCCGTGGTCTGCCAGGTGCCGCTGCTCGACATGCAGCGCTACCACCTGCTGCTGGCGGGCGCCTCGTGGATGGCCGAGTACGGCAACCCCGAGGTGCCGGGTGACTGGGCGTTCCTGCAGCGCTACTCGCCCTACCAGAACGTCGCCGCCGACGTGGAGTACCCGCCGGTGCTGTTCACCACGTCCACCCGCGACGACCGCGTCCACCCGGGCCATGCGCGCAAGATGATGGCGCGCATGGAGGAGCAGGGCCACGACGTCACCTACTACGAGAACATCGAGGGCGGCCACGGCGGCGCGGCCGACAACGGCCAGCGCGCGTACATGCAGGCCATCGCCTACACCTTCCTCAAGCAGAAGCTGTTCCCGGCGGCGCCCGCGGCCGAGTAAGCCGCGCTCCCGCGCCACGCCACACCCGCCAGCCCGCCCCGCGCGGGCTGGCGCGTTTCGAGCCCGCCTCGCCCCTCCACGCACGCCCCGGAGCCCCGCATGACCAGCCGCACGCCCCTCGCCGCGAGCCTCGCGCTCGCCACCGCCCTGCTCGCCGGCTGCGGCGAGTCGCCCGCCCCGGCGGCCGACGCCCCCGCGGCCGACGCCGCCGCCGCGCCGGTCCCGCCGGTGGCCGAGAAGCGCGACCACGCCGTGGTCGCGCCGCACGGCGCCACCCGCAACGACGAGTACTACTGGCTGCGCGACGACAGCCGCACCGCGCCCGACGTGATCGCCTACCTCGAGGCCGAGAACGCCTACGCCGACGCCGTGCTGGCCGACATCGCCCCGCTCGAGGACGCGCTGTACGCCGAGATCGTCGGCCGCATCCAGCAGGACGACAGCTCGGTGCCTTACACCGACGGCGGCTGGGTCTACTACACCCGCTTCGCCGAGGGCCAGGAGTACCCGATCCACGCCCGCCGCGAGGGCACGATGGATGCGCCGGAGCAGGTGATGCTCGACGTCAACCAGCTCGCCGCCGGCCAGGGCTTCTTCCAGGTCGGCGCCTGGGAGGTCAGCGAGGACGGCCATCGGCTGGCCTGGGCCGAGGACACCAGCGGCCGCCGCCAGTACACCCTGCGGGTGAAGGACCTGCGCACCGGCGAGGTGCTGCCCGACACCATCACCGGTGCGTCCGGCTCGCTGGTCTGGGCCAATGACGGCCTGAGCTTCTTCTACGTCGAGAACGACCCGGTCACCCTGCTCAGCACCCGCGTGAAGCAGCACGTGCTCGGCACCGACCCGGCCACCGACGCGGTGGTGTACGAGGAGGCCGACACCAGCTTCTACATGGGCCTCGGCCGCACCACCGACGACACCCACCTGTGCATCGGCGTCAGCTCGACCGTGTCGAGCGAGCAGCGCTGCACCGACGCGTCCGCCCCCGGCGAGTGGAAGGTCATCGCCCCGCGCGAGCGCGACGTCGAGTACAGCGCCGACCGCATCAACGGCCAGTGGGTCATCACCACCAACTGGGACGCGCCGAACTGGCGGATCATGACCGCCCCGGGCGACGCGTTCGGCTCGCGCGAGGCCTGGCAGGAGCTGGTGCCGCACGCCGAGACCGTGTTCATCAACGGCGTGCAGGCCTTCGAGGGCTTCCTGGCGATCTCCGAGCGCAGCGAGGGCCTGATGCGGATCCGCATCCGCCCGTGGGAGGGTGAAGAGCGCTTCGTCGATGCCGACGAGCCCGCCTACACCATGGGCTTCGGCATGAACGCCGAGCCGGGCACCGACTGGCTGCGCTACACCTACACCTCGCTGACCACCCCGGCCACCACCTTCGAACTCAACGTCGCCACCGGCGAGCGCCGCATGCTCAAGCAGCAGCCGGTGCTGGGCGGCTTCGACGCCAGCCGCTACGTCACCGAGCGCCTGTGGGCCACCGCCCGCGACGGCACCCGGATCCCGGTCAGCCTGGTGCGCCACGTCGACACCCCCGTCGACGGCACCGCGCCGATGCTGCAGTACGCCTACGGCAGCTACGGCAGCTCCACCGACCCGCGCTTCAATTCGGGCCTGCTGAGCCTGCTCGACCGCGGCGTGGTGTACGCGATCGCGCACATCCGCGGCGGCCAGGAGATGGGCCGGGCCTGGTACGACCAGGGCCGGATGATGAACAAGATCAACACCTTCACCGACTTCATCGACGTCACCGACTTCCTGGTGGCCGGCGGCCACGCCGCGCCGGACCGCGTCGCGGCCTACGGCGGCAGCGCCGGCGGCCTGCTGATGGGCGCGATCGCCAACATGGCGCCGGAGAAGTACGACGTCATCGTGGCCGCCGTGCCCTTCGTCGACGTGGTCACCACGATGCTCGACGAGTCGATCCCGCTGACCACCAACGAGTTCGACGAGTGGGGCAACCCGGGCGCCAGCGTCGAGGCCTACGCGTACATGCTGTCGTACTCGCCCTACGACCAGGTCAAGGCCCAGGCCTATCCGGCGATGCTGGTCACCACCGGCCTGCACGACTCCCAGGTGCAGTACTTCGAGCCGGCCAAGTGGGTGGCCCGCCTGCGCGCCACCGCCACCGGCGACGCGCCGCTGGTGATGCGCACCAACATGGAGGCCGGCCACGGCGGCGCCTCGGGCCGCTTCCAGGCCCAGCGCGAGGCCGCCGAGCGCTACGCCTTCATGCTGCGCGAGCTGGGCGTCGCCACGACGCCCTGAGCCCCGCCCGGCAGGTCCCGCCGACGGCCGCCCCGGGGAGGGGCGGCCGTCGTCGTTTATTGGACCTTCGTCCCGGTTCCCGCCCGCGGGCTTGCGCCTATACTCGGGCGCATGAAGACCGTCCTCCGCCGCCTCACCGCCGTCACCGTCCTGCTCGCCATCGGCTGCGTCGTCGCCGCCTGCGGCCAGAAGGGCGACCTCGTCCGCCCCGCCAGCAGCCAGGCCGGCCCCGCGCGCTGAGCCGCGCCCGCCGCCGCGCGCCCCGCCGCGCCGCCCCGCCGCTTCCCGTGACCGCGCGCGCCGAGGCAAGATGCGCGGCATGACCGCGCTCGCTTTCAGCAAGATGCACGGCGCCGGCAACGACTTCGTCGTGATCGACCTGCGCGGTGGCCGCCCCGCGCCCGCCGTGCGCGAGGTCCGCGCGATGGGCGACCGCCACCGCGGCATCGGCTTCGACCAGCTGCTCACCATCGACGACCCGCCCGCGGGCAGCGACGCCGTGGCCAGCTACCGGATCTGGAACGCCGACGGCACCGAGGCCGGGCAGTGCGGCAACGGCGCGCGCTGCATCGCGCATTGGCTGCACCGCGAGGGCTCGGCGCGCGGCGCCCGCTTCGCGATCCACGGCCCGCCCGGCCGGATCGAGGTGGAGGCGCTCGAGGACGGCCACTACGCGCTGTCGATGGGCGTGCCGGCGCTCGAGGCCGCGCGGATCCCCTTCCTGCCCGCGCCCGGGGCCGACGCCGACGCCGTCGAGCACGCGCTTGCGCTGCCCGACGGCCGCGTGCTGCGGGCCGGCCTGGTGTCGATGGGCAACCCGCACGCCGTCATCGAGGTCGACGACCTCGCCGGCTTCGACCTCGAGCGCATCGGCCCCTGGCTGCAGGCGATGCCCGCGTTCCCCGCCTCGGTGAACGTCGGCGCCGCCCGCGTGCTGGCGCGCGACGCCATCGCGCTGCGCGTGTTCGAGCGCGGCGCCGGCGAGACCCTGGCCTGCGGCAGCGGCGCCTGCGCCGCGGTGGTGGCGCTGGCGCGCCGCGGCCGCCTCGACCGCGGCGAGGTCCGCGTGCAGCTGCCCGGCGGCACGCTGCACGTCACCTGGCCCACCGACGACGCCCCGGTCCGGATGGCCGGGCCCGCCGCCTTCGTCTTCCATGGAGAATGGACCGCATGAGCCCGCCCACCCCGCCGCGTGACGCCGACCACCCCGCCGCCGAGCGCGCCGAGGCCACCGACGCCCGCGCCCAGACCGCCGAGGTCGCGGCCTGGCTGCGCCGCCACCCGCAGTTCCTGCAGCACTTCCCCGACCTCGCGCTGAGCCTGGTGGTCCCGCGCGAGAGCGGCAGCGCGGCCTCGCTGGCCAGCTACCAGCTCGAGGTGCTGCGCGACAAGAACCGCGAGCTCACCCGCCGCCTCAACGAACTCTTCGCCAACGCCCAGGAGAACGAGCGCCTGGCCGTGCGCACCCACCAGCTGACGCTGGCGCTGATGCGCCAGTCCAGCGCGGCCGACACCCTGCGCGCGATGGTCGCGGTGCTGGGCGAGGACTTCCACGGCGAGCAGGTGCGCGTGCTGCTGCACCACGCCGTCGATGGCGCGGGCCAAGCCCCGTGGCTGCAGGTGCGCGATGCCGCCGACCCCGCGCTGGCGCCGCTGCGCGCGGCGCTGGCCGCGGCCGCCGGCGAGCCGCTGTGCGGCCGGCTCGCGCCCGAGGTGCAGGCGCTGGTGTTCGGCGAGGACGCGGCCCGGGTGGCCTCGGCCGCGCTGCTGCCGCTGCCCGGCCTCGGCCTCGTGGCGATCGGCAGCGCCGAGCCCGCCCGCTTCTTCCCCGGGATGGGCACGCTGTTCCTGCGCATGATGGGCGACGCGCTGGTCACCGCGCTCGGGCGCTGGCCGCGGGCGTGAGCGACGCGGCCGCCGAGGTCGAGGGCTACCTCGCCCGGCTCGCGGTCGAGCGGCGCAGCTCGCCGCACACGCTGTCCGCCTACCGCCGCGACCTCGAGGCCCTGCTGGGCTGGATGCAGGCCGAGGGCCTGGCGCGCTTCGACGCGCTCGATCCCGAGCGCCTGCGCGGCTTCATCGCCAGCGAGCATCGCCGCGGCCTCGGCGCCAGCTCGCTGCAGCGGCGGCTCTCGGCCTGCCGCAGCCTGTTCCGCGACCTCCAGCGCCGCGGCCTGCTCGCGGTGAACCCCAGCGCCGGCCTGCGCGCGCCCAAGGCCCCGCGCAAGCTGCCGCAGGTGCTGGACGCCGACGAGGCCCAGCAGCTGGTCGAGGTGCCCACCGACGCGCCGCTGGGCGTGCGCGACCGCGCGCTGCTGGAGCTGTTCTATTCCTCGGGCCTGCGCCTGTCGGAGCTGGTGGGCCTGCGCTGGGCCGACCTCGACCTGCCCGGCCAGCTGGTGCGGGTGCTGGGCAAGGGCGCCAAGACCCGCATCGTGCCGGTGGGCCGGCACGCGAAGGCGGCGCTCGAGGCCTGGCGCGGCGAGTCCGCGCCGCCCTCGCCGCAGGCGCCGGTGTTCCCGGGCCGCGGCGGCGGGCCGATCAGCCCGCGCGCGGTGCAGCTGCGGCTGCGCCTGCTCGCCCAGCGCCAGGGCCTGTTCAAGCGCGTGCACCCGCACCTGCTGCGGCACAGCTTCGCCAGCCACGTGCTGGAGAGCTCGGGCGACCTGCGCGGCGTGCAGGAGCTGCTCGGCCACGCCGACATCGCCACCACCCAGATCTACACCCACCTCGACTTCCAGCACCTGGCCCGCGTGTACGACGCCGCGCATCCGCGCGCCAAGCGCAAGCCCGGCGGCTGAGCGGTGCCTGGCCGGCCCCGGCGCGGGCTCAGGCCCGCTGCAGCGCCCGGCCCAGGGCGCGGATCGCCGCCACGGTCTGGGTGGTCTGCTGCACGAACTCGCCGGTGAGCAGGGCCTCGGCCTCGGCCTGCCGGCCCTCGTCGGTGCAGCGCGCCACGCCGCCGGCGCAGGCGTGGAAGGCCGCGTGGCTGGCGCGCAGGGCCACGAACTCGGGCAGGCGCGCGAAGCGCTTGCCGCCCGTGCCGTGGATCCACTGGCCCAGCGCGCAGGCGTCGTCGCGGCCGGCCACCGTGGCGTCCACGCGCTCGCCGCGACCGGCGATGTGGTCGAACAGGCGCTGCTTCCAGGCCTGGTGGCCGCGGACCATCGCGTCGAGGTCGACGCCGGCGACGTCGCTGGAGCGCCCGGCGGCCGACTCGAGCCGGAACACCGCCACCACCTCCTGCATCGCCCGCGCCTGCTCGGCCATCGAGGCCGCGGCGGCCGACGCCTCCTCCACCAGCGCGGCGTTCTGCTGGGTCACCTGGTCCATCATCGTGACGGTCTGGTTGACCTGCTCGATGCCGCGGGTCTGCTCGTGGGTGGCGGCGCTGATGTCGGCGACGATCGCCGCCACCTCGCGCGCCGAGGCCATGATGCCGTCGATGGTGTCGCCGGCCGCGTGCACCTGGCGGCTGCCGTGGGTGACCTGCTCGACCGACTCGGCGATCAGCGCGCTGATCTCCTTCGCCGCCTGCGCCGAGCGCTGCGCCAGCGCGCGCACCTCGCCGGCCACCACCGCGAAGCCGCGGCCCTGGTCGCCGGCGCGGGCCGCCTCGACCGCCGCGTTGAGCGCCAGGATGTTGGTCTGGAACGCGATGCCGTCGATGGTGGAGGTGATGTCGGCGACCCGGCGCGAGACCTGCTCGATGCCCTCCATCGTCTGCACCACCTCGGCCATCGCCCGGCTGCCCTCGGCGGCCACGCGCTCGGAGTGCTGCGAGCGCTCGGCGGCGCGGCGCGCGTTCTCGGCGGTGGCGCGCACGGTCGAGGTCAGCTCCTCGAGCGAGGCGGCGGTCTCCTCGAGGCTGGCGGCCTGCTGCTCGGTGCGGCGCGAGAGGTCGTCGTTGCCCGCGGCGATCTCGCCCGCGGCCTCGGTGATCGCGCCCGCGGCCTGCTGGATCCGGCCGACGACTTCGCCGAGCTCGCCGGCGGTGCGGTTGCTGTCCTCGAGCAGCTGGCCGAAGGCGCCGTCGAGCCGGGCCTCGGCGCGGTAGCCGAGGTCGCCGTTGGAGAGCGCCGACATCGACGCCTGGACCTCGGTGATCGCGGCGCTGGTGGCCTCGAGCAGGCCGTTGATCGAGCCGGCGATCTGGGCGAAGCGCGGATCCTCGGCGTCTGCGTGCAGGCGCACGTCGAGGTCGCCGGCGCCGGCGGCCGCGACGACCCGGCGCAGCTCCTCCTGCAGCTCGGTGTCGGCGGTGCGGTCGAGCCACTCGAGCACGGTGCCGATGCGCTGGCCGGCGGCGTCGAGGATCGGGTTGGCGGCCAGCTCGAAGTGGCGGCGGCCCACCTGGATGCGCGCACGGTGGATCCCCGCGAGCGCGCCGACGACCGCGCGCTGGTGCTCCGGGCGCGCATGGAACACGTCGAAGGGCTTGCCCAGCACCTCGCGGGCCCGGAAGGACGGCATCCGGGCGCGGAGGTCGTCCTCGGCGTCGATCAGCGTGGCCTGCACGGCCGGGTTCACGTAGACGATGGTGTTGGAGGCGTCGGCGATCATCACGCCCGCGCTGGCCACCTCGAGGGCGCTGCGGACGCGGGCGTTCTCGGCGGCGATTTCGCGCTCGTGGGTCAACGAGGCGTCGAGCTGCTCCTGCATGCGCTTGAGCCCGGCCAGCAGCTGGCCGGCCTCGTCGTGGCGGGCGATGGCGATGCGGTTGTCGAGCTGGCCGTCGGCGATGCGCTTGGACAGCACCACGCCGTAGCGCAGCGTCGACACCAGCTGCGAGGAGATCCGCCAGCTGAACCAGCCCACGCCCAGGATCAGCACCGCCAGCGCGAGCGCGGTGCCGTTGAACTGGCGGCGCGCGGTGGCGAGGTTGGCCTCCGAGAGCGCCTGCAGGCCGTCGAGGATCGCCAGCTGCAGCGCGTACTGGGCGTCGACCGCGGCGGTGGTGGTGGCGATCCAGGCCTGCGGGTCCGCGGGCGGCTGGCCGCTGGCCAGCACCTCGGCGTCGACCATCGCCAGCGCGGCGTTGATCGGCGCCTCGGCGTCCGCGGCGCGCGCCGCGATCGTCGCGCCGGCGTCGCCGAGCATCGCCAGCGACTTGCCGAGCTCGTGGCGGAAGGTCGCCGCGCTGGTCCGGGCCATCTGCAGGTCGCCGGCGACCGCGTGCATCGTCGCCGGCGGCAGGGCCGGGGCCGCGGGGGCGGCGTCGAAGGCGGCCCCGTCGGCGCCGGCCCCGTCGAAGCCGCCCTCGTCGATGGCGGGCGGCGCCACGGCGACCGGCGCGGCGCTGGCGAGCACGCCGCGGGCGCGCAGCACGGCCAGGTTCTCGCCCACGCTCGGGCCGACCACGAGGCCGGCGTACATCAGGTGGTAGGCGTCGACGTAGGGGGTGTAGACGTAGGCCGACTCGTCGCGCAGCGCGTCGAGCAGCGCGAACTGCACCGCGGCGGATTCCACGTCGCGCACCAGCAGGCCGTCGCCGTCGAGGCTGGCGGCCTCGGCCCGCAGCGCGTCCCAGTCCGCCTTCACCGCGGCCAGCGCCTCGGCGCTGCGGACGAAGCCCGGGCGCTCGGCCATCTCCTGCTCCAGCCGCGCCAGCGCGGCGTCGACGTCGGCCGCGGCCGCGTCGCGGCCCTCGGCGCCCGCGCCGGTCGCGGTCGCCGCGATCGCCCCGTCGCGATAGCGCTGGGCGCCATGCAGGAGGGCGAACACGTCGCGCAGCGGGGCGATGCCACTGAGCTCCTGCTCCGAGACCCCCACCGTGACCTGCAGCGAGCGCACGTAGGAGAGGGTGGGGATGAGCACCGCCAGGGCGGCGGCGACGCCGATCACGGCGAGCTTGTAGCGGAGGGACAGGTCGGACCAGAGGCGTCGCTTTGCGGTCATCGTGCAGGTGTCCAGGAGGTGGAGGCCGGGCGTGGGGCGGCGGTGGCGACGGCGATGCGATTCCGCGATATCGGTCACGCGCCGCTGACGTCCCGACCCCTAACGGCCGTCTTTATCGAACCTGAACCCCACTCGGGCCGTGATCGGCATCAAGCAAGACGAAGGTCTGGGGTAGGGAGGAACCTGACGCCCGCGCCTTGAGGTCGGCCGCCGCGCCCCCACCCCGTGGGTTCGCCCCCCCCCCTCCCGGAGCCAGCCGCATGAGCGAGACCTTCCACGCCACCACCATCGTCGCCGTCCGCCGCGACGGCCGGGTGGTGGTCGCCGGCGACGGCCAGGTGACCCTCGGCCACACCGTGATGAAGTCCAACGCGCGCAAGGTGCGCCGGCTCGGCGACGGCCGGGTGCTGGCGGGCTTCGCCGGCGCCGCCGCCGACGCCTTCACCCTGTTCGAGCTCTTCGAGGCCCAGCTCGAGAAGCACGGCGGCCAGCTCGCCCGCGCCGCGGTCGAGATGGCCAAGGCCTGGCGCACCGAGCGCCGCTTCGGGAAGCTCGAGGCCCTGCTGGTGGTCGCCGACCGCGACACCCTGCTGCTGATCAGCGGCAACGGCGACGTGATCGAGCCCGAGGACGGCCTGGTGGCGATCGGCTCCGGCGGCAGCTACGCGCTGTCGGCCGCGCGCGCGCTGGCCGCGCACTCCACCCTCGACGCCCGCGGCATCGCCGAGGAGGCGCTGAAGATCGCCGGCGACATCTGCATCTACACCAATCGCACCATCACCATCGAGGAGCTCTGAGGCATGAGCCAGCTCACCCCCCGCGAGATCGTCGGCGAGCTCGACCGCCACGTGATCGGCCAGGCCGCCGCCAAGCGCGCGGTGGCGATCGCGCTGCGCAACCGCTGGCGCCGCGCCCAGCTCGAGCCCGGCCTGCGCGCCGAGGTCACGCCCAAGAACATCCTGATGATCGGCCCCACCGGCGTGGGCAAGACCGAGATCGCGCGCCGCCTGGCCGCGCTGGCGAACGCGCCGTTCGTCAAGGTCGAGGCCACCCGCTTCACCGAGGTCGGCTACGTCGGCAAGGACGTCGAGCAGATCATCCGCGACCTGGCCGACGCCGCGGTCAAGCTCTACCGCGAGCAGGCCAAGGCGCGCGTGCGCACCCGCGCCGAGGACCTCGCCGAGGACCGGATCCTCGACGCGCTGCTGCCGCGCCGCGCCCCGGCGGCCGCCGGCGGCGGCTTCGGCTTCGCGCCGATCCCCGACCCCGAGGCCGCGGCCGCGCCGCCGGCCGACGACGCCACCCGCCAGAAGCTGCGCCGCCAGCTGCGCGCCGGCGAGCTCGAGGCGCGCGAGATCGAGCTCGACCTCGCCTCCACCGCGCCCGGGATGGACATGCTGGTGCCGCCGGGCATGGAGGAGATGGGCCAGCAGCTCAAGCAGATGTTCCAGGGCCTCGGCGGCGGCAAGGCGCACAAGCGCCGCCTCGCCATCGCCGCCGCGCGCCAGCCGCTCATCGACGAGGAGGCGGCCAAGCTGGTCAACGAGGACGACGTCCGCGCCCAGGCCATCGAGGCCTGCGAGCAGCACGGCATCGTGTTCATCGACGAGATCGACAAGGTCGCCAAGCGCGGCGAGGGCGTCGGCGGCGGCGAGGTCTCGCGCGAGGGCGTGCAGCGCGACCTGCTGCCGCTGGTGGAGGGCAGCACGGTCAGCACCAAGTACGGCGTGGTCCGCACCGACCACATCCTGTTCATCGCCTCCGGCGCCTTCCACCTGGCCAAGCCGTCCGACCTGATCCCCGAGCTGCAGGGCCGCTTCCCGATCCGGGTCGAGCTGCAGGCGCTCACCCAGGCCGACTTCGTGCGCATCCTGTCCGAGCCCAAGGCCTCGCTGGTGCGCCAGTACGAGGCGCTGCTGGCGACCGAGGGCGTGGAGGTGCGCTTCGCCGACGACGGCATCGCCCGGCTGGCCGAGCTGGCCTTCCGCCTCAACGAGACCCAGCTCAACATCGGCGCGCGCCGGCTGCACACGGTGCTCGAGAAGCTGCTCGAGCCGCTGAGCTTCGAGGCGCCCGACCGCGCCGGCGGCCCGGTGGCGATCGACGCCGCCTACGTCGACGCCCAGCTCGGCGGCCTGGTCCGCGACCCCGACCTCGCCCGCTACATCCTCTGACCCGCCCTCGACGCCACGGACCCGCCCCGCATGAAGATCCGCTCCCTGTTCCCGCTGACCCTCGGCCTGCTGGTGCTGGCCGGCCAGGCGGCCGCCGCCGCGCCCGCCGCGCTCGCCGAGCGCTTGCGCGCCTTCGTCGACGCCTCCAACCGCCAGGACGTGCCGGCGATGCTCGCCGCCACCCGCCCCGACGTGCGCTGGGTGGCCGTCGAGGGCGACGTCGCCCAGCTCGAGGTGGTCGGGCACACCGACCTCCAGAGCTGGCTGCAGGGCTACTACGCCAGCACCCGCGAGGCGCGCAGCGAGCTCGGCGAGGTCAGCGTCGACGGCGCCTACGCCACCGCGTTCGAGACCACCTCGTGGGCGAACGCCGACGGCAGCCGCACCACCCAGACCGCGCTGAGCGTCTACCGCTTCGACGGCGAGGGCCTGATCGAGCGGGTCTGGTACTTCCCGGCCTACGCGCCCGGCGCCGCCGGCGCGCCGCCCGCGGCCCCCGCCGCCGCGGCGGCCCGGTGAGCGCCGCGCCGCGGCCCACCGCGATCACGCTGCACCGGGCGTCGCGGGTGCTCGAGGTGGCCTTCGACGACGGCAGCGTCGCCCGGCTGGACGCCGAGTACCTGCGGGTCGAATCCCCCAGCGCCGAGGTCCAGGGCCACGGGGTGGGGCAGAAGGTGCTGGTCGCGGGCAAGTCCGGGGTCGGCATCGACGCGGTCGAGCCGGTGGGCCACTACGCCGTGCTGCTGCGCTTCGACGACGGCCACGCCAGCGGGCTCTACAGCTGGGAGACCCTGTGGACGCTGGCGCGCGAGCGCGACGCGCGCTGGCCGGCCTACCTGGCCGCTCTCGAGGCCGCCGGGCTGGCGCGCTGAGCCGCCGCCGTCACTGGCCGCTCCCGGCCCCAGCCCGCATAATCGCGGCATGAGCACGCCCAGCCACGACGACACCCCCGCCGGCGCCGCGACGCCCGCCGGGACCACCCACTTCGGCTTCCGCGACGTCCCCGTCGCCCAGAAGCAGAAGCTGGTCGAGCAGGTCTTCACCTCGGTCGCGCGCAACTACGACCTGATGAACGACCTGATGAGCTTCGGCGTGCACCGGGTCTGGAAGCGCTACTTCGTGGCCACCAGCGGCGTGAAGCGCGGCGACCGCGTGCTCGACCTCGCCGGCGGCACCGGCGACATCGCCCTGCTGCTGCACCCGAAGGTGGGCGAGTCGGGCTCGATCGTGGTCGGCGACATCAACGCCGGCATGCTCGGCGTGGGCCGCGACCGCCTGCTCGACCGCGGCCTCGTGCGCGGGCTGGAGTTCGTGCAGTTGAACGCCGAGGCGCTGCCGTTCCCGGACGCCAGCTTCGACCTGGTCACCATCGCGTTCGGCCTGCGCAACGTCACCGACAAGCTGCAGGGCCTGCGCGAGATGCGCCGCGTGCTCAGGCCCGGCGGCCGCGGCCTGGTGCTGGAGTTCTCCGAGGTCAAGCCGGCGTGGTTCCGCCCGGTGTACGACTTCCACGGCTTCCAGGTGCTGCCGGCGCTGGGCAAGCTGTTCGCCAACGACGCCGAGAGCTACCGCTACCTCGCCGAGAGCATCCGCAAGCACCCGCCGCAGGCCGAGCTGCAGGCGATGATGGGCGAGGCCGGCTTCGTGCGCTGCGACCACCGCAACCTCAGCGCCGGCATCGTCGCGATCCACTCCGGCTACGCCGACTGACGGGCGGCGGGCGGGTCCCGCCGCGCGCCGCGCCGCCGCCGCCTCAGCCGCCGGCCAGCCGCGCCGCCTCGCGCAGCGACACCACGCCCGCGCGCGCCAGCGCCAACGCGCCGCTGGCGATGTCCACCATGCCCTCGGCGAGCGCCACCCGGTGCAGCGCGTCGGCCTGCACCCCGGGCGCGATCAGCGCGAGGATCGCCGGGCTCACCGGCATCAGCTCGTACACCGCGCGCCGGCCGCGCACGCCGAGGCCCTCGCAGGCCGGGCAGCCGGTGCCGGCCAGGAAGGCCTCGTCCGGCCCCACCCCCAGGCGCGCGCGCAGGGCGTCGGGCACCGGCTCGGGCGCCGCGCAGCGGGTGCAGGTCACCCGCACCAGGCGCTGGGCCAGCACGCCGGCGAGCGAGGCGCGCAGCAGGTAGGCCTCGACGCCGATCTCCAGCAGGCGGGTGATCGCGGTGGCCGCGGAGTTGGTGTGCAGGGTGCTGAGCACCAGGTGGCCGGTGAGCGCGCTCTCCACCGCGGTGCGCGCGGTCTCGCCGTCGCGCACCTCGCCCACCATCACCACGTCGGGGTCATGGCGCAGGAAGTTGCGCAGCGCCGAGGCGAAGTCGAAGCCGATGGCGCGGTTGACCTGCATCTGCTGGATGCCGGCGAGCTGGCGCTCCACCGGGTCCTCGATGGTCAGGATGTTGATGCGCTGGCGGCGCAGCGCGGCCAGCATCGCGTAGAGCGTGGTCGACTTGCCGCAGCCGGTCGGGCCGGTGGCCAGGAACAGGCCGTGCGGGCGGTCGAGCAGGGCGTCGATGCGCGCGCGCTCGAACGCGCCGAAGCCCAGCGCGTCGAGCTCGCGCGGCGCCTCGCCCAGGTCGAGCAGGCGCAGCACCACGCTCTCGCCGTGGATGCTCGGCAGCACCGACACGCGCATGTCCACCGGCCGGCCGTCGCCGGTGGTGATCCGCGAGCGGCCGTCCTGCGGGCGGCGGTGCTCGGCGAGGTTCATGTTCGCCAGCACCTTCACCCGGCTGATCACGGCCGGCGCCAGCGCGCGCAGGAAGCGGCGCACCGGCAGCAGCTCGTCGTCGATGCGGTAGAGCACGTCGAGGCCGTCCTCGCCGGGGCGCAGGTGGACGTCGGAGGCGCGCCGCAGCACCGCCTCCTGCAGCAGGTCGTTGACCAGGCGCACCACGGGCTTCTCGCGCGAGAGGCGCTCGACCTCCTGCAGCGAGGCCTCGGGCACGTCCTCGCCCGGGTCGAGGCCGAGCTGGCGGGCCACCTGGGCGTCCTCGGCGCGGTCGTAGGTGCGTGCGATCGCCTCGCGCAGGTCCATCGCGCTGGCCACCAGCGGGATCACCCGGTCCTTGAACAGGAAATCGAGGGTCTCGAGCTGGCCGGGGGCGTCCGGGGCCTCGAGCGCGATCGCCACCTTGCCGTCGCGGGCCAGCAGCGGGACCGCGCGGTGCCGGCGGGCGAGGTCGGGCCCGAGCCGGGCCAGCAGGGCCGGGTCGGGCTCCAGGCCAGGCAGCCGCACCAGCGGCAGGCGCAGGCGCTCGGCGCGGCGCCAGCTGGCCTCGTCGCAGGCGTCCGCGCCGGCCTGCCAGGCCGCGAGGTCCAGGCGCCGGCCCGCCGGCTGGCGCTGCAGGCGGCCCTCGGCCTCGAGGTGGGCGAGGAGCCCGGCGGCATCGGCGATGACCTGCACGGTCGCGTCCCGGGCCGTCCGGGCGTCCGGCGGGCCGCCGGCGTCCGCGGCCCCGGCGGGGTCGATGGCCGGGGCGTGGCGGGGCGTGCTCGGGTCGGTCATGGGCGGGCTCCTGCGATCGGGGCCGCAGTGTGCCGGGCGCCCGGCCGGGGCGCCTTGATGGGCGCAGGGCGACGGCCGGCGCCGCTGCGGTAGACTCGGGAAGTTCCCCACTCGCGACCCCCGGTGTCCGGATGATGCGTCTCGCCCTGCTGCTGTCCCTGTCCGCCCTGGCCCCGGCCGCCCTCGCGTCGGTCCCGCCGCCGCCCGTCGCGGCCGCCGCGACCGTCCACGACGAGTCCTCGTACGCCGAGCCCACCAAGGTCCGCATCCGCGACCTCGCCCTCGACCTCACCGTCGACTTCGAGGCCAGGCAGCTGCACGGCCACGCCGACCTCGCCCTGGACTGGATCGACCCGGCCGCCGACCGGCTGGTGCTCGACACCCGCGAGCTCGAGGTCGAGCGCGTGCTCGGGCGCACCCCCGAGGGCCGCTGGCGCCGGCTCGACTTCAGCCTCGCCGAGCCGCACGCGGTGTTCGGCCGCCGCCTGTCCATCGCCGCCCCGGACCGCAACGCCGAGGTCCGCGTGCACTACCGCACCGCGCCCACCGCGTCGGGCCTGCAGTGGCTGGAGCCCGGCATGACCGCCGGCGGCCGCGCGCCCTTCCTGTTCTCGCAGTCCCAGGCCATCCATGCGCGCAGCTGGGTGCCGCTGCAGGACACCCCGGGGGTGCGCTTCACCTACAGCGCCCGGATCCGCACGCCCGACTCGGTGCTGGCGCTGATGAGCGCCGACAACGATCCCGAGGCGCCGCGCGACGGCGACTACCGCTTCCGCATGCCGCAGCCGATCCCGAGCTACCTGCTCGCGATCGCGGTCGGCGACCTGGCCTTCCGCCCGATCTCCGCGCGCGCCGGCGTCTGGGCCGAGCCCGCCACGCTCGACCGCGCCGTGGCCGAGTTCGCCGACACCGAGCGCATGATCGAGGCCACCGAGGCGCTGTACGGCGAGTACCGCTGGGGCCGCTACGACCTGCTGATCCTGCCGCCGAGCTTCCCCTTCGGCGGCATGGAGAACCCGCGCCTGAGCTTCATCACGCCCACCGTCATCGTCGGCGACCGCTCCCTGGTCAGCCTGATCGCGCACGAGCTGGCGCATTCGTGGTCGGGCAACCTGGTCACCAATTCCAGCTGGAAGGACATCTGGCTCAACGAGGGCTTCACCAGCTACGTCGAGAACCGCATCGTCGAGTCGCTGTTCGGCGCCGAGCAGGCGGCGATGGAGAACGTGATCAGCCAGGACGGCCTGCGCGCCGAGGTCGCCGCGATGCCGCCGGAGCAGCAGCTGCTGTCGCTGCCGCCGCTGGGCGAGGCCGACCCCGACGAGGCGCTGAGCCAGGTGCCCTACATCAAGGGCCAGTGGTTCCTGATCTTCCTCGAGCAGCGCTTCGGCCGGGAGCGCTTCGACGCCTTCCTGCGCGGCTGGTTCGACGCCCACGCCTTCCAGAGCGTCGACACCGCGGTGTTCGAGGCCTGGCTGCGCGAGCACCTGGTCGAGCCCAACCCCGGCGTGGTCACCGACGCCGAGCTCGCGGCCTGGCTGCGCGAGCCGGGCATCCCGGCGTTCGCGGTGCCGGCCACCTCGGCGCGCTTCGACGCCGTCGACGCCGCCCGCGCCGCGTGGCTCGGCGGCCGCCTCGCGGCGGCCGACCTGCCGGGCGCCGAGGCGTGGGGCACCCAGGAGTGGGTGCGCTTCCTCGAGGGCATGCCCGCCACCCTCGAGCCGGCCCAGCTGATCGAGCTCGACTCCGCCTACCGCTTCACCGGCACCGCCAACGGCGAGTACGCCCAGCGCTGGTACCCGCTGGCCGAGCGCAGCGGCTACTTCGAGGCGCGCCCGGCGATGAGCCAGTTCCTCAAGCGCATCGGCCGCCGCAAGCTGATCATGCCCACCTACGAGGCGCTGGCCGCCAGCGCCGACGGCCTGGCCTTCGCGCGCAGCGTGTTCGAGCAGGCCCGCCCGGGCTACCACCCGATCACCACCGGCAGCGTCGAGGCCCTGCTCGAGGCGGCCGCCACCCGGGCGCCCTGATGGGCGCGCGGGCGCCGGCCCGCCGTCGCTGGCGCCACGCCGGCCTCGCCGCCCTGGCGCTGGGCGTGGCCGTCGCCTGCGTCGGCGCGCTGCGTCCGGCGTGGGTCCTCGAGGCCGAGCTCGGCCGCCAGCGCCTCGCCGCCGGCGCCGAGCGGGTCGAGCGCAGGATCGGCGACCACGCCTGGGCCAGCCTCGAGGCCGGGCCCGCCGACGGCCGGGTCGTCGTGCTGGTGCACGGCTTCACCGGCGCCAAGGAGAACTGGCTGCCGGTGATGGGGGCGCTGGCCGACGCGGGCTTCCGCGTCGTCGCCCCGGACCTGCCGGGCTGGGGCGCGTCCACCCGCATCGCCGGCGCCGACTACGGCTACCGCGCGCAGGCCCGGCGGCTCGAGGCCTACCTCGCCCTCGTCGGCGACGGCCGCCCGGTGGGGCTGGTGGGGCACTCGATGGGCGGCGGCATCGCCGCGCTCGCCACCGCGCAGGCGCCCGACGCGGTCGAGCGCCTGGTGCTGATGAGCGCCGCCGGCGTGCCCTTCCGCGAGAACGCCTTCGCCCGCGCGGTGCTCGCCGGCGGGCATCCCTTCGCGGTCGAGGACGCCGACGCGCTGCGCGGCGTGCTCGCCCAGGTCTTCGCCGATCCGCCGTGGGTGCCGTGGCCGGTGTCCGCGGCGATCGTGCGCCAGCGCCGCGCCGACCTCGCCTTCGAGCGCGAGGTGCTGGCCGCGATCGGTGGCCCCGACGCCTTCGCGCCGGGCGATGCCGCCGGCGGGATCACCGCCCCGACCCTGCTGCTGTGGTGCGACGGCGACGCCATCGTCGACCCCAGCGCCGTCGACGCCTGGGCCGAACGGATGCCCCGCGCCCGCCGCCTGCTGCTGCCGGGCTGCGGCCACATGCCCATGATGGAGCGCCCGGCCGAGGTCGCCGACGCGCTCGAGGACGCCCTGCGATGACCCGACCCACGTCCCGCCTCGCGGCCGCGCTCGCGCTCGCCGCCCTGCTCGCCGGCTGCGGCCCCAGTCCCGAGGAGCGCGCCGCCGAGGCCGCCGCGGCCGAGGCGCTGCGCCTGGCCCAGCGCGAGGACGCCGCCGTGCTCGCCGAACGCCAGTACGAGGTCGCCAAGGCCGAGCGCGACATCGCGCTCGCGGCGGCGCACGCCGAGGTGATCATCGCCGAGTTCGCCGGCACCGCCACCGCCGCGCGCGTGGCCGCCGACGCCGCGCCGCTGATCGAGCGGGCGCGCGCGGAGCGCGAGGCCGCCCGCCTGGCCGCGCTGTGGACCTACCACGCGCTGCCCAACCCCGACGCCGGCGGCATCGTCTACAGCGGCTACGCCTACGCGCTGCGCGAGCCGTCGCGCCCGCACGCCAAGCTGGTGCTGCGGCGCGCGCCCGACTGGGGCCAGAGCGTCTACCTGGTGCTCGACGAGCCGCACCAGTTCGACTGCCCGCCGGGCTGCCGGGTGCGGATCGCGTTCGACGACGCGCCGCCCGCGGCGTGGGCGGCGCGCAAGCCCGAGGAGAACCTGCAGGCGCTGTTCATCGAGGACGACGCGCGCTTCGTGCGCGCGATCGCCGGCGGCGCGCAGCGCGTCAGCGTCGAGGTGTCGCAGGGCGGCGAGCCGCGCACCCTGGTCTGGGAGGTCGGCGGCTTCGTGATGGAGCGCCTGGAGCGCGCCGCGCCCGACGCGGGGCGCTGACGCGCGGCGCCGCGCGCCTCAGCGCAGCGCGTAGCCGAACTGCTGGCGGAACTGCTCGGCGAACTCTTCGTAGTCGAAGCGCTGGTTCTGCGGGCCGAGGTGCTCGATCTTCAGCGCGCCCATCAGCGAGGCGATGCGGCCGGTCGTGGCCAGGTCCATGCCGTGGGTGAAGCCGAAGATCAGGCCGGCGCGGTAGGCGTCGCCGCAGCCGGTCGGGTCGACCACGCGCATCGCGGTGGCCGCCGGCACGTGGATCTCGCCGGTCGGGGTGTGGATCTCGGAGCCCTTCGGGCCGCGGGTGATGATGTAGGCCTGCACCTTCGACGCGATCTCGGCCTGGCTCCAGCCGGTCTTGTCCTGCAGCAGGCTCGACTCGTAGTCGTTGACCGTGACGTAGGTGGCCTGCTCGATCATCTGGCGCAGCTCGGCGCCGTTGAACAGCGGCATCGCCTGGCCGGGATCGAAGATGAACGGGATGCCCAGCTCGGCGAACTCGCGCGAGTTCTGCAGCATGGCCTCGTAGCCGTCCGGGCCGACGATGCCGAAGTCCACGTCCTTCACGTCGCGCACGTGGTTCTCGTACGAACGCATCATCGCGCCGGGGTGGAAGGCGGTGATCTGGTTGTCGTCGAGGTCGGTGGTGATGAAGGCCTGCGCGGTGTACAGGTCCTCGATCTCCTTGACGTGGTCGAGCGGGATCCCGCAGGCGTCGAAGTGCTCGCGGTAGGGCGCGAAGTCCTGGCCGACGGTGGCCATCGGCATCGGGTCGCCGCCGAGCAGCTTGAGGTTGTAGGCGATGTTGCCGGCGCAGCCGCCGAACTCGCGGCGCATGCGCGGCACGAGGAAGCTGACGTTGAGGATGTGGACCTTGTCCGGGAGGATGTGGTTCTTGAACTGGTCGGGGAACACCATGATGGTGTCGTAGGCCAGGGAACCGCAGATCAGGGCAGGCATCGTCGTCGGGCGTCCAGTCGGGGGCGCCCGCGGGGTGCGAGCGGCGGCGGAGTGTAGCCGCTGGGGCGCCTCCCGGCACCCCCGGCCGCCGGGCCAGCGGCGGGCAGCGGCGTCGAACCGGCGCCGATCGTGGCCCGAAAACCCTTGTCTTGACGGGGTTTTACGCTTTATTTCCTTGCCGCGGGGCAGGGGGGTTGCTACGCTTTCGCCCCCCCTTCACCGCCCCCACGCCCGGTCCCCCGACATGTTCAAGAGCATCCGCGGTTGGTTCTCCAACGACCTGTCCATCGACCTGGGCACGGCCAATACCCTCATCTACGTGCGCGGCCAGGGCATCGTGCTCAACGAGCCCTCGGTGGTCGCGATCCGCCAGGACCGCATGCCGGGCTCGCCGCGCTCGGTCGCCGCGGTCGGCGTGGAGGCCAAGCAGATGCTCGGCCGCACCCCGGGCAACATCGCCACGATCCGGCCGATGAGGGACGGCGTCATCGCCGACTTCACCACCACCGAGGAGATGCTCAAGCACTTCATCAAGAAGGTGCACCGCGCCCGCGTGCTGCGCCCGAGCCCGCGCGTGCTGATCTGCGTGCCCTGCGGCTCGACCCAGGTCGAGCGCCGCGCGATCAAGGAGTCGGCCCAGGAGGCCGGCGCGCGCGACGTGTTCCTGATCCTCGAGCCGATGGCCGCCGCGATCGGCGCCGGCATCCCGGTCTCCGAGGCGCGCGGCTCGATGGTCATCGACATCGGCGGCGGCACCTCGGAAGTGGCGGTGATCTCGCTCAACGGCATCGTGTACTCGCAGTCGGTGCGCATCGGCGGCGACCGCTTCGACGAGGCGATCATCAACTACGTGCGCCGCAACCACGGCACCCTGATCGGCGAGACCACCGCCGAGCGGATCAAGCTCGAGATCGGCTGCGCGTTCCCGCAGGCCGAGGTCAAGGAGATCGAGGTCTCCGGCCGCAACCTCGCCGAGGGCGTGCCGCGGATGATCCGGATCAACTCCAACGAGGTCCTCGAGGCCCTGCACGAGCCGCTCAGCGGCATCATCAGCGCCGTGAAGCAGGCCCTGGAGCAGACCCCGCCGGAGCTCTGCGCCGACGTCGCCGAGCGCGGCATCGTGCTCACCGGCGGCGGCGCGCTGCTGCGCGACCTCGACAAGCTCATCAGCGAGGAGACCGGCCTGCACGTGCACGTGGCCGACGACCCGCTGACCTGCGTCGCCCGCGGCGGCGGCCGGGCGCTGGAGATGGTCGACATGCAGGGCAACGACTTCTTCTCGCCCGAGTAAGCCGCGCCCCCGACGCCCCCGACCGTGGCCCTCGCTCCCCGCAGCACCGACGACGGCATCGGGGCCCTGCGCCTGATGGGCCTGCTCGCGCTGGCCGCGCTGCTGATGGCGCTCGACCATCGCGGCGGCTGGCTGTCGGAGGCCCGGGTGCAGGCCCAGCGCGTGGTCGAGCCGCTGTGGTGGCTGGCCTCGCTGCCGGGCCGCGCGGTCGGCGCGATGGGCGAGGGCGCGCAGACCAACGCCGCGCTGCGCGAGGACAACCAGCGCCTGCGCCAGGCCCTGCTGGTGGCCGACGCCCGGCTCGCGCGCAGCGCCGCGATCGCCCAGGAGAACGCCCGCCTGCGCGAGCTGCTCGACGGCACCCGCGGCTTCCAGCTCTCGGTGCAGCTCGCCGCGGTGCTCGACATCGACCTCGATCCGTTCCGCCAGCGCGTGGTGCTCGACCTGGGCGCCGACGACGGCGTCGAGGTGGGGCGCGCGCTGATCGACGCCGGCGGCGTCGTGGGCCAGGTGATCGAGGTGATGCCGCGGCGCTCGGTGGCGCTGCTGGTCACCGATCCCGACCACGCGGTGCCGGTGCAGGTGGTGCGCAGCGGCCTGCGCCTGGTGGCGTTCGGCACCGGCAGCGGGCTGCGCCTGCCCAACATCCCGCAGTCCGGCGACCTGCAGGTCGGCGACGTGCTGGTCACCTCCGGCCTGGGCGGGCGCTTCCCGGCCGGCTTCCCGGTGGGCACGATCACCGCGTTCGGGCCCGACGAGAGCAACACCTTCGGCCTCGCGCTGGCGCAGCCCGCGGCCCGGCTCGACCGCAGCGGCGAGATGCTGCTGGTGACCTCGGCGCCGCTGAGCGAGGCGCTCGACGACGGCCCGCTGCCGCCGGCGCCCGCCGCGCCGGCCGGCGCGGCCCCCGCTGCGGAGGCGGAGGCCACGGCCGACCCGGCCTCCGCCGACGCCCCCGCTGTGGACGCCGACGCCGACGCGGACGCCGCTGCGGACGCGGACGCCGACGCGCCCCCCGGAGGCCGCCCGTGAGCCCGCGCCAGTCCCCCGGCTGGGTGCTGCCGGCCTCGGTGCTGCTGGCCCTCGTGGTCGGCCTGCTGCCGCTGCCCGGCATCGTCGCCGAGCTGCGGCCGTGGCTGCTGGGGCTGGTGATGGCCTACTGGCTGCTGGAGTCGCCCGGCCGCGTCGGCCTGGGCGTGTGCTTCGCGATCGGCCTGCTCGGCGACCTCGCGTTCGGCACCCTGCTCGGCGAGCAGGCGATGCGGCTGGTGATCCTGGGCTTCATCGTGCAGCGCTTCCGCGCGCGGCTGCGCTTCTTCCCGCTGTGGCAGCAGGCGCTGGCGATGGGCGCGCTGCTGCTCAACGACCGCGTGGTGCACGCCGCGGTGGTGGTGCTGGCGGGGCAGGGCTGGCCGGCCGTGGCCAGCTGGCTGTCGCCGCTGCTGGGGCTGCTGCTGTGGCCGTGGCTGTTCCTGCTGCTCGACGCGATGCGCCTGCGCCGGCGCGAGCGCGGCTGAGCCATGGCCGCCCCGCGCCGCCGCCGCGCGACCCTGAAGAACCTGCCGGCCGAGGCCGAGCAGTTCCGCCGCCGCGCCTTCGTCGGCGCGGTCGCCGTGGCGCTCGCGCTGCTGGCGCTGGCCTTCGCCTACTTCCGGCTGCAGGTGCTGCAGCACGACGAGTACCAGACGCTCTCGGAGCGCAACCGCATCAAGGCCCAGCCGATCGTGCCGTCGCGCGGGCTGATCTACGACCGCGCCGGGCGCCTGCTGGCCGACAACATCCCCGCCTACCGGCTCGAGGTGGTGCCCGAGCAGGCCGGCGATCCCGACGCGCTGGTGGCCGCGCTGCGCGAGGTGGTGGCGCTGGACGAGGACGAGATCGAGCGCTTCCACGCCCAGCGCCGCGCCGGCCGCGGCTTCCGCGCGGTGCCGCTGAAGCTGCGGCTCGACGAGGCCGAGGTGGCGCGCTTCGCGGTCGAGCGCCACCGCTTCCCCGGCGTCGAGGTCGTGCCCTACCTGACCCGGCGCTACCCCTACGGCCCGCTGATGGCGCACGTGGTGGGCTACGTCGGCCGGGTCGACGCCGCCGACCTCGAGCGGATGGGCGACAGCCGCGACGCCACCCTCACCCTGATCGGCAAGGGCGGCCTGGAGCGCCGCTACGAGGACCGCCTGCGCGGCGAGATCGGCTTCGAGATGGTCGAGCGCAACGTGCAGGGCCGCGTGCTGCGGGTGCTCGAGCGCGTGCCGGCGACGCCGGGCCAGGACCTGCACCTGTCGATCGACGCCGAGCTGCAGCAGGCCATCGTCGACGCCTTCGACGGCCAGCACGGCGCGGCGGTGGCGATCGACCCGGCCACCGGCGAGGTGCTGGCCATGGTCAGCGTGCCGAGCTTCGACCCCAACCTGTTCATCGGTGGCATCTCGCACGCCGCCTTCGCCGCGCTCAACGAGGACCCCGGCCGCCCGCTGTTCAACCGCGTGCTCGCAGGCGGCTCCCCGCCGGGATCGACGATCAAGCCGTTCATGGCGATGGCCGGCCTGGAGTACGGGCTGGTGACGCCGACCAGCGAGTTCTCCTCCACCGGCGCGTTCCGGCTGCCGGGCCAGCCGCGCGAGTACCGCGATTGGCGCCCCGGCGGGCACGGCCGCACGAACCTGCGCGAGTCGCTCGCGCAGTCGGTGAACACCTACTACTTCGACCTCGCCTACCGGATGGGGCCCGACCGCCTGGAGACCTACATGCGCCGGCTCGGCTTCGGCGCGCCCACCGGCATCGACCTGCTCGGCGAGGCCCAGGGCATCGTCCCCGGCGACGCCTACGCGCGCGGCCGCTTCCAGCGCGACCTCTATCCCGGCGAGAACGTCATCAGCGGCATCGGCCAGGGCTTCTGGGTGGTGACCCCGCTGCAGCTCGCCCAGGCCACGTCCGCGCTGGCCACCGGCGTGCGCCACGCCCCGCACCTGCTGCGCGCGACCGAGGCGGGTTTCGGCTCGCCGCGCGTGCCCGAGCCGCAGCCGCCGGGCGAGGCGGTGGTGTCGGATCCCGCCCACGTGGCCGCGGTGCGCGACGGCCTCGAGGCGGTGATGCACGGGCCCACCGGCACCGCGCGCGGCTCCGCGGGGCACACCACGTACCGGATGGCCGGCAAGACCGGCACCGTGCAGCGCGTCAGCCGCCGCGGCGACGAGCGCCTCGATCCGACCCGGCTGCCCTACCACCTGCGCCACCAGGCGCTGTTCGTGGGCTACGCGCCGGTGGAGGCACCGGAGATCGCGATCGCGGTGGTGCTCGAGTACGGCGGCTCCGGCTCGGGCGCCGCGGCGCCGATCGCGCGCCGCATCTTCGACGCCTGGCTGCTGCGCGCCGACCGCCCGGGCGGCCCGTACCAGCCGCCGCCCGCGCCGCTGGACGGGCTCGCCCCGGCGCCGGGCGAGGCCGCGGCCGACACGGCCGCGCCCTCCGCCACCGAGGCCGCCGCCAACGAGGCCTCCGACGCCGAGGCCGCCGCCACCGACGCCGCCGCCACCGACGCCGCGCCCGCCGCGGAGCCGCGTCCGTGATCCCGGCCCTGCGCTGGGCGCGCGGCCTCGTCGCCGACCTGCTCGAACCGCTCGACGTCCCGCTGCTGCTGGCGCTGCTGGCGCTGATGGGCGTCGGCCTGGTGGTGCTGCACAGCGCCGGCAACGGCGACCCGGGCCTGGCGTTCAACCAGGGCGTGCGCTTCGCGGTGGGCCTCGGCGCGCTGGTGCTGCTGGCGCGGATCCCGGCCACCACCCTGCGCACCTGGACGCCCTGGCTGTTCGTGGCCAGCGTGGCGCTGCTGATGCTGGTGCCGGTGTTCGGCACCGGCCGCAGCGGCCGGCACTGGCTCAACCTCGGCGTGTTCTACGTGCAGCCCGCCGAGCTGCTGAAGCTCACCGTGCCGATGATGGTGGCCTGGGTGCTGCACCGGGTGTTCCTGCCGCCGGGCTGGGGCACGCTGGCCGCCTGCGCCGCGGTGATCGGCGTGCCGGTGGGCCTGATCGCGCTGCAGCCCGACCTCGGCACCGCGCTGGTGGTCGGGCTGTCGGGCGCGTTCTGCGTGTTCCTCGCGGGCCTGGCCTGGTGGCGGATCGGGCTGTTCGTCGGCACCGCGCTGGTGCTCGCCCCGCTGGGCTGGCCGTTCCTGCGCGAGTACCACCGCAACCGCTTCATGACCTTCCTCGACCCCGAGGCCGATCCGCTGGGCACGGGCTGGAACATCATCCAGTCCAAGATCGCGGTCGGCTCCGGCGGCCTGGGCGGCAAGGGCTGGGGCGAGGGCACCCAGACCAGCCTCGACTTCCTGCCCGAGCACACCACCGACTTCATCTTCGCCGTGCTGGCCGAGGACTTCGGCTGGATCGGCGTGGTGGCGGTGTTCGCGCTGTACCTGTTCATCATCGGCCGCAGCCTGTGGCTGGCCAGCCAGTCGCGCGAATCGGGCGCGCGCCTGCTCGCCGGCGCGCTGGCGCTGACCTTCGCGGTGTACGTGGTGTTCAACGGCGGCATGGTGGCCGGCGTGCTGCCGGTGATGGGCATCCCGATGCCGCTGCTGAGCTACGGCGGCACCTCGGCGGTGAGCCTGCTGGCGGGCTTCGGGATCGTGATGTCGGTGCGCGCGCACCGGCGCCTGATGGGGCATTGAGCGCCGCGGCGCGTGCTAGATTCGCGCCGGCCGCGGCGCGCCCGACGCGCCGGCCCCCGTCCTCCCGTTCGCGACCTCGCCCCACACGAGTGCCCCCATGCCGCTGACCCGCCTCGCCCCGCTCGCCCTCGCCCTCGCCGCCGCCATGGCGCCCGCCGCCGCCCAGACCGGCCCCGCGCTCGATCCCGCCGTGCGCGCCGCGTTCGTCGCCGAGGTCGCCGAGGCCTCGGGGATGCCGGCCGCCGAGGTCGACGCGCTGCTGTCGCAGGCCCGCTACCAGCAGGGCATCGTCAACGCGATGGACCGCCCCGCCGAGGCCAAGCCCTGGCGCGAGTACCGCCCGATCTTCATCACCGACCAGCGCATCCGCCAGGGCCAGGCCTTCCTGGCCGAGCACCGCGCGGCGCTGGCCGAGGTCGAGGCCGCCACCGGCGTGCCGGCCGAGTTCATCGTCGCCATCATCGGCGTGGAGACCAGCTACGGCGGCAACACCGGCAGCCACCGCGTGCTCGACGCGCTCTACACGCTGGGCTTCCACTACCCGCGGCGCGAGGTGTTCTTCCGCGCCGAGCTCGGCCACCTCTTCACGCTGGCGCGCACCGAGGGCCTCGACATCCCGTCGCTGCGCGGCAGCTACGCCGGCGCGATGGGCCTCGGCCAGTTCATGCCCTCGAGCTACCTGGCCTACGCGAAGGACGGCGACGGCGACGGCCGCCGCGACCTGTTCACCTCGCTGCCCGACGTGTTCGCCTCGATCGCCAACTACTTCGTCGCCCACGGCTGGAAGCCCGGCGAGCCGGTGCTGGTGCCCGCCGTGTTCGAGCAGGGCCGCGAGGAGTTCGTGCCCGAGAACCTCGAGGCCAGCCACGCCATCGCCGACCTCGCCGCGCGCGGCTACGCGCCCGCGGGGCGCCTCAGGACGCTGCCGGCCACCGCCACCGTGCTCAACCTCGACGGCGCCCAGGGCCGCGAGCACTGGATGGGCTTCCAGAACTTCTACGTGATCACCCGCTACAACCGCTCGCCGCTGTACGCGATGTCGGTGAACCAGCTGGCCGCGGCGATCGCGGAGGGCGATCCCGCCCCGGCCGCCGCCCCGGCCGCCGCCGCGCCCGTCGCCGGCGAATGATCCGCCGCGCCGTCGCGCTGGCCCTGCTGGCCTCCGCGCTCGCCGCCTGCGGCGGGAACGACGTGCGCGAGTCGCCGTCCGGCCCGGTCCCGGTGCGCGGCGGCGGCAGCGCCGCGCCCGCGCCCGCGGGCCCGCCGGTGAACCCGCTCGAGGGCGAGGGCCCGCCGCCGGCCTGCGCGGTCGTCGTGGACCACGACGAGCGCCACTACACGCCGGGCGGCCTGTACGCGCCGCACCTCGAGGACGCGGCGCCCGAGGTCGAGCTCGACGTCAGCGGCCTCCCCGAGCCGGTGCCGCGAGCGGAGCCGCGCGCGCGCTACGGCAACCGCTCGCCCTACACCGTGCTCGGCCGCCAGTACCGCGTGCTCGACACGGCGCGCGGCTATGCCGAGCGCGGCGTGGCCTCGTGGTACGGCACCAAGTTCCACGGCCGCCAGACCTCCAGCCTCGAGCGCTACGACATGTGCAGCTTCAGCGCCGCGCACAAGTCGCTGCCGCTGCCGAGCTACGTGCGCGTGACCAACCTCGACAACGGCCTCAGCGTGGTGGTGCGGGTGAACGACCGCGGCCCCTTCCACGCCGGCCGGATCATCGACCTCAGCTACGCCGCGGCGGTGCGCCTGCAGATGACCCAGGCCGGCACCGCGCGGGTGCACGTCGAGGCGATCGACGTGGGCGAGGCCCCGGCCGGGGCGAGCGCCCCGCCGCCGCCGCCGGCCGTGCGCCCGCCCACCGCGGTGCCGCCGGGCTCGCCGCGCCATGCCGGCGCGCTGCCGCCGCCCCCGCAGCGCGCGCCGGGGCCGGCCGCCGCCGGCCTGTCCGGCCCGGGCTGGCTGCAGGTCGGCAGCTACGCCGAGCGCGACAACGCCCGCGCGGTGCGCGAGCGCCTGCGCGCGGGCGGCGTGCGCGACGTCGAGCTGCAGGACGCGCGCGTCGACGGGCGCCGGGTCTGGCGGGTGCGGATCGGCCCGCTGCGCGCCGGCCAGGCCCCCGCGATCGCTGAACGGGTGGTGTCGCTGGGCCTCCCGCGCCCGCGCCTGCTGGCGGACTGAGCCGCGCAAGCCGTCTAGAATGGCGGCCCGCTTCCCAGAGTGACTCCGCGATGCTCCGCCGCCCCCTCGCCACGCCCCTGGCCTGTGCCCTGACCCTCGTCCTCGCCGCGTCCGCGTCGGCCCAGCAGGCCGCCACGCTGCCGCCGCCGCAGGCGGTGCAGGCCCCGGCGCCGCAGCCGGTCGTCGCGCCGCGCCCCGAGGCCGCCCCGGCCGGCCCGCAGGCCGGCGCCCCGCGCCTGCCGATGGCGCCGGTGCCGGCCACCCCGGGCCGCGCCTGGATCCTGATGGACCACGCCACCGGGCAGGTGCTGGCGGGCCACGAGATCGACACCCCGCTCGACCCGGCCAGCATCACCAAGGTGATGACCAGCTACGTCGTCGCCGCCGAGGTCGCCGCGGGCCGCGTGTCGATGGACGACGAGGTGCTGATCTCCGAGCGCGCCTGGCGCGAAGGCGGCGCCGGCACCGACGGCAGCTACAGCGCGCTCGCGGTGAACTCGCGCGTGCGCCTCGGCGAGGTCCTCTCGGGCCTGGTGATCCAGTCGGGCAACGACGCCGCGATCGCGCTCGCCGAGCACGTCGCCGGCAGCCACGAGGGCTTCGCCGCGCTGATGAACCGCTACGCCGCCGAGCTGGGCATGACCAACACCCACTTCGTCAACGCCCACGGCCTCACCGCCGAGGGCCACCGGATGAGCGCGCGCGACATCGCGATCCTCTCGCGCGCGATGATCCGCGACTTCCCCGACCACTACGCGCTGTACTCCACCAAGGAGTACACCTACAACGGCATCCGCCAGTACAACCGCAACGGCCTGCTGTGGAAGGACCCGAGCGTGGACGGCATCAAGACCGGCCACACCGCCGCCGCCGGCTACTGCCTGGTGGCCTCGGCCTCGCGCGAGGGCCAGCGCCTGATCAGCGTGGTGATGGGCATCGAGGGCAGCCGCAGCGAGGGCTTCCGCCAGCGCGAGGACGGCAACATGGGGCTGCTGGAGTGGGGCTTCCGCAGCTTCGAGACCCACGGCGTGTTCAACGCCGGCCAGGAGGTCGCGAGCGAGCGCGTGTGGCGCGGCGACGTGGAGCAGGTCTCGCTGGGCCTCGCCCAGCCGCTCGCGGTCACCGTGCCGCGCGGCCGCTACGCCGACCTGCGCCCGCTGATGGACGTCCCGGCCACGCTCAGCGCGCCGATCGCCGCGGGCCAGGCCGTGGGCACGCTCAGGATCATGCTCGACGACGAGGTGGTCGCCGAGCGCGAGCTGGTGGCCCTGGCCGAGGTGCCCGAGGCCGGCTTCCTCGGCCGCCTGTGGGACGACGCCGTGCTGTGGTGGGAGTCGGAGTAAGCCCGGCCGCGCGCCGCCCGGCCGCCGCCGGGCGGCCTTGGGAAAGCGCGCCGGCGGCCCGATAATGCCGGCCATGAACGACACCCCCGAGACCCGCGGCTTCCAGTTCCCCGGCCAGTTCGAGATCACCGCCATGGGCCCGGCCGACGCCGGCCTGCTGGAGCTCGTCCCCGCCCTGCTGCACGACCTCGGCCTCGAGGTCGCGCGCGAGACCCTGCGCACCCGGCCGTCCTCCAAGGGCGCCTACGTGTCGGTCGCGGTGAGCTTCACCGCGCACTCGCGCGAGGACTACGACGCCGCGCACGGCGCGCTGCGCGCCCACCCGGCGGTGAAGTGGACCCTGTGAGCCTCCCGCCGCTCGCCGTGCACCGCCTCGGCCGCCAGGCCTACGGGCCGGTGTGGCGGGCGATGCAGGCCTTCACCGACGCGCGCGGCCCCGACACCCCCGACCAGCTGTGGCTGGTCGAGCACGATCCCGTCTTCACCCTCGGCCAGGCCGGGCGGCCCGAGCACGTGCTCGCCGCCGGCGACATCCCGGTGGTGAAGGTCGACCGCGGCGGCCAGGTCACCTACCACGGCCCCGGCCAGCTGGTGGCCTATCCGCTGCTCGACCTGCGCCGGCTGGGGCTGGGCGTGCGCGAGCTGGTGGAGCGTATCGAGCAGTCGGTGATCGACGTGCTGGCCGATTGGAACATCGAGGCCGCCCGCAAGGACGGCGCGCCGGGCGTGTACGTGGCCGGCGCCAAGGTCATGGCGCTGGGCCTGCGCGTGCGCCGCGGCTGCAGCTTCCACGGCCTGGCCTTCAACGTCGCGATGGACCTCGCGCCCTACCACCGCATCAACCCCTGCGGCTACGCCGGGCAGCCGGTGACCTCGGTGCTAGACTTGGGCGGCCCCGGCGCGCTCGATGCGGTCGAGGCCGCGCTGGTCGCGGCCCTCGGCGTGCAGCTGGGCGTGGCGCCGCGCGCCGTCGAGGGCCTGCCCGCGCCGCTGCTCGCGGCGCTCGCCGACGACGCGGCCGCCTGAGCCCGCCCGTTCCCCGCCGCACCGCCGCCGCCCCCACCGCCCGGATCCGCCGCCCATGAGCGAGCCCACCAAGTCCATCCCGCTGACCCTCGCCGCCGCGGCCACCGCGCCGCCGCCGGTGACCACCGACAGCGGGCTGATCGACCCGGCGCTGCTCACGCCCGGCAAGAAGCAGGTCGGCGGCGACAAGATCGCGCGCAGCCCGGTGCAGTTCGCCGACGCGCCCGCGCTGCGCAAGCCCAGCTGGATCCGCGTGCGCATCCCGGCCGGCAACGCGGTGGCGCAGCTGAAGTCCAAGCTGCGCGAGAACCGCCTGGTCACCGTCTGCGAGGAGGCCAGCTGCCCCAACATCCACGAGTGCTTCAGCCACGGCACCGCGACCTTCATGATCCTCGGCGAGGTCTGCACCCGCCGCTGCAGCTTCTGCGACGTCGCCCACGGCCGGCCCAAGCCGCCCGACGCGGCCGAGCCGGCCAACCTCGCGCGCACCATCGCCGACATGCGCCTGCGCTACGTGGTGATCACCTCGGTCGACCGCGACGACCTGCGCGACGGCGGCGCCCAGCACTTCGCCGACTGCATCCGCGAGGCGCGCGCCCTGTCGCCGGCGCTGAAGATCGAGATCCTCACCCCCGACTTCCGCGGCAAGGGCCGCATGGAGCGCGCGCTCGAGGTGCTGGCCCAGGCCCCGCCGGACGTGTTCAACCACAACCTCGAGACCGTGCGCGAGCTCTACGCCAACGTGCGCCCGGGCGCCGACTACGACTGGTCGCTGCAGCTGCTGCAGCGCTTCAAGGCCCAGCACCCCGGCGTGCCGACCAAGTCCGGGATCATGCTCGGCCTCGGCGAAACCCACGAGCAGGTGCTCGGCGCGCTGCGCGACCTGCGCGCGCACGACGTCGACATGGTCACCATCGGCCAGTACCTCCAGCCCACCCCGCACCACCACCCGGTGCTGCGCTACTGGACGCCCGAGGAGTTCCAGCAGCTCGAGGCCGAGGGCCTGGCGATGGGCTTCACCCACGTGGCCTCGGGCCCGATGGTGCGCTCGAGCTACCACGCCGACCGGATGGCGGCCGACGCGGGCTTCGTCCCGGCCTGAACCGCGCCCGGCGCCCGGCGCCGCGCATGACCTCGGGCAGGGGACGCCGCCCCGCGCGGGCCTTCACGATGCCGCCTGAACCGGGCCCGATCCGGACCCCACACGCGGCCCCGAAGGCTTAGTAGGATGGGGCCGTCTCCGCCCGTCGGAGTTCCCCCCTGCGGTTTCGCCGGCCGCCCCACGGCCCGAGGTGTCCCATGTCCAAGCGCCTTCCCCTGCTCGCCCTGCTGGCCCTGCCGGCCGCCCTCGCCGGCGCGCTCGCCCTGCAGTCCTCCGCCAGCGCCCAGCGCGTGGCCGCCCCGGTCGCGCCCACCGCCGACCAGGCCGGCGCCGCGCGCTACGTCTACGGCTTCCTCAGCGACTCGCGCTACGCCTACCGGCCGCAGGCGCTCGACGACGCGCTGTCGCAGCAGATCCTCGAGCGCTTCCTCGACGGCCTCGACCCCGAGCGGCTGTTCTTCACCGCCGCCGACGTCGCCGCGTTCGAGGCCGACTACGCCACCACCCTCGACGACGCGATCCGCGGCCCGGGCGCCAGCACGCTGGCGCCGCCGTACGTGATGTTCGAGCGCTACCGCGCGCGCGTCGCCGAGCGCGTCGCGCACGCCCGCGGCCTGCTCGCCGCCGGCTTCGACCTCACCGCCGACGAGGCCTGGACCATCGACGGCGAGGACCGCCCGTGGGCGCCCGACGCCGCCGCGCTCGACGAGACCTGGCGCAAGTACGTCAAGAACGACTGGCTGCGCCTCGTGCTGGCCGGCAAGCAGGACGCCGACATCCGGCGCACGCTCGACCGCCGCTACGCGCAGATCGAGCAGCGCATCGGCGAGATCAAGGGCGAGGACATCTTCCAGACCTTCATGAACGCCTACGCCGGCGCGATCGACCCGCACACCAGCTACATGAACCCGCGCACGGCCGAGAACTTCAACAACTCGATGGCCAACTCGCTCGAGGGCATCGGCGCGGTGCTGCAGCGCCAGGAGGACTTCGTGGTGATCCGCGAGATCGTCCCCGGCGGCCCGGCCGCGATGAGCGGCCAGCTGCAGGTCGGCGACCGCATCAGCGCGGTCGGCCAGGCCGACGGCCCGATGCAGGACGTGGTGGGCTGGCCGATCGACGAGGTCGTGCAGCTCATCCGCGGCGACAAGGGCACCGTCGTGCGCCTGGACGTGATCCCGGTGGAAGCCGGCGTCGACGGCCCGCACGAGGTGGTGGCGCTGGAGCGCGACCGCATCCGCCTCGAGGAGGCCGCGGCGAAGGCCTCGGTGATCGAGATCGGCGAGCGCCGGGTCGGCGTCATCGAACTGCCCACGTTCTACCAGGACTTCGAGGCCCGCCGCCGCAACGACGCCGACTACGCCTCGGCCACCCGCGACGTGCAGCGCCTGCTCGAGGGCTTCCGCGCCGACGGCGTGGACGGCGTGGTGCTGGACCTGCGCAACAACGGCGGCGGCTCGCTCGACGAAGCGCGCCAGCTCACCGGCCTGTTCATCGACCAGGGCCCGGTGGTGCAGGTGCGCCAGGCCGGCGGCCGGATCGGCGTCGAGGCCGACCAGGCCAAGGGCGTGGCCTGGGACGGCCCGCTGGCGGTGCTGGTGAACCGCGGCTCCGCCTCGGCCTCCGAGATCTTCGCCGGCGCCATCCAGGACTACGGCCGCGGCCTCGTCATCGGCGAGACCACCTTCGGCAAGGGCACCGTGCAGAACCTGGTCGACCTCGACAACTTCGGCCGCGGCCGCGAGCCGCGCTTCGGCCAGCTCAAGCTCACCGTCGCGCAGTTCTTCCGCATCTCCGGCGCGTCCACCCAGCACCGCGGCGTGGTGCCCGACATCGCGTTCCCGGCCAGCTTCGGCGCCGAGGACTTCGGCGAGAGCACCTACGACAACGCGCTGCCGTTCGCCCAGGTGCCCAAGGCCCAGTACCGGCCGCTGGGCGACTTCGGCGCGCTGCTGCCCGCGCTGCGCGAGCGCCACGAGGCGCGCGCGGCGGCCGACCGCGAGATGCAGTGGCTGGTCGAGGACCTGGCGCGCTTCGAGGCCGAGCGCGAGCGCGGCGAGATCTCGCTCAACCTCGAGGCGCGCCGCGCCGAGCGCGACGCCAACCTCGCGCGCCGCGCCGAGCGCCAGGCCGAGCGCATCGCGCTGGGCCTCGATCCCGACCCGCTGGCCGCCGAGACCGACGACGGCCTGCAGGGCGACGAGCGCGACATCCGCGAGGACGTCGCGCTCGAGGAGGCCGCCGAGCAGCGCCCCGACCCGCTGCTGCGCGAAGCGGCCGCGGTGCTGGTGGACGCGGTCGATGCCCTCGGCGGCGACGAGCAGCTCGCCGCCCGCGTGCTGCCGCCTGGCCTCGCCACCGGCGCCTGGGTCCGGTGAGGCCGGGGCGCGCGCTCCGCGCGCCCGCATCGCTCCACGCGACGCCCCCGCCCGGGGGCGTCGTCGTGTCCGGGCCCGGTGACGGCGCAGGATCCGGATGGCGCGCCGCGCGCCGGACCGGCACGCTGCATCCATCGCCCCGCGGACCCGCACGCCCATGAGCCCCGACGCCCCGCTCGCCGCCGCGCACGCCCTGCTCGAGGACGCCGCCCGCGCCCGCGAGGCGCTGCCGCTGGCCACGCTCGCGGCCCGGGTCGGGCTCAGCCCCGGCCACCTCCAGCGGCGCTTCCGCGCGGCCTTCGGGCTGAGTCCCGCCGAGTTCCTCGCCCAGCGCCGGCTGCAGGCCCTGCGCGAGGGCCTGCGCGCCGGGGTCGCGGTGGACGCGGCGATCCTCGACGCGGGCTTCGGCTCGCCGAGCCGGGTCTACGAGGACGGCGCCGCGCGGCTGGGCATGACCCCGGCGCGCTACCGCGCGGGCGGTGCCGGGGAGGCGCTGCGCTACGGCCTGGTGCCCACCGCGCTGGGCACCGCGCTGGTGGCCGCCAGCGCGCGCGGCCTGGCGGCGATCGAGCTGGACGCGGGCGGCGCGGGCGAGCCCGCGGAGGCCCGCGCGGCGGCCCTCGAGGCGCGGCTGCGCGCGGAGTTCCCGCGCGCGGCGCTGGAGCGCGTCGACGCCGGCCGCGACGACTGGCTCGCGCCGCGCCTCGCCGCCGTCGCCGACGCGCTGGCCGGGCGCGCGGGCGCCGCCGCGCCGCCGCTGGACCTGCGCGGCACCGCATTCCAGGTGCGCGTGTGGGACGCGCTGATGCGCATCCCGGCCGGCGAGACGCGCAGCTATGCCGGCCTCGCCGCGTCGCTGGGGATGCCGCGCGGTGCGCGCGCCGTGGCCCGCGCCTGCGCCGGCAACCGGCTCGCGCTGGTGGTGCCCTGCCACCGCGTGGTCCGCGGCGACGGCAGCCTCGGCGGCTACCGCTGGGGCCTGCCGCTGAAGCGGGCGCTGCTGGAGCGCGAGGCCGCGGCGCCCGGCGACGGCTGAGCGCCGCGGCGCGCGCCAGCGTCGCGCCGCGCGCCCGCTGCATGCCATCCGCGCGCCCGCGCGCGGCCTCCTCCAGCGCCTACACTGCGCGTCGTCCGCGGCCCCGCCGCGCCCGTCCCCCCGCCCGGTCCCCGCCATGCCCCCGCGCACCCGCCTGCAGGCCGCCGCCATCGCGCTGGCCCTGCTCACGCTGTACCTCGTCTGGGGCTCCACCTACCTGGCGATCAAGATCGGCCTCGAGGGCTTCCCGCCCTTCCTGATGGGCGCGCTGCGGATGGCCGTCGCCGGCGGCCTGCTCTACGCCGCGCTGCGCTGGCGCGGCGTGGCGCCGCCCACCCGCGCGCAGTGGCGCTCGCTGGCGATGCTGGGGCTGTGGATGGTGCTGCTGGCGAACGGCCTGGTGAACGTGGCCGAGCAGCAGGTGGCCTCCGGCCTGGCCGCGATCGCGGTGGCGTCGATGCCGCTGTGGGCGGGCCTGTTCGCGGCGATGCGCGGCCGCCACCCGACCCGGATGGAATGGATGGGCCTGGCGGTGGGCTTCGCCGGCGTGGCCTGGCTCAACGCCGGCAGCGAGCTCACGGCCTCGCCGCTGGGGCTGGCGTGCCTGCTGGTGGCGCCGATCGCCTGGGCCTGGGGCTCGATGGTGACGATGGGCCGCGACCTGCCGGACCCGTTCATGACCGCCGCCGGCCAGATGCTCGCGGGCGCGGCGATGATGCTGGTGGTCGGCCTCGCGCTCGGCGAGCGGATCGAGGCGATGCCCGGCCCGCGCGCCTGGGGCGCGGTGGCCTACCTGGCGCTGTTCGGCTCGATCCTCGCGTTCAGCGCCTACGCCTGGCTGCTGCGCCAGGTGCGCCCGGCCATCGCCACCAGCTACGCCTACGTGAATCCGCCGGTGGCGGTGCTGCTGGGCGTGGGCTTCGGCGGCGAGACGCTGGGCGTGGACAGCCTCGCGGCGATGGCGGTGATCCTGGCCGGCGTCGGCCTGATCACGCTCTCGCGCGCGCGGGTCAGCCGCGCAGGGCCTCGGTGACCGGGATCCGCGCCGCGCGCAGCGCCGGCAGCAGGCCGCCGATGAAGCCGATCGCCAGCGCGCCCACCAGCCCCTGCGCCACCAGCCCCGGCCCCACCGCGAAGTTGAAGGCCACCTGGGTGAAGCCCGCGCCCAGCGTGCTCACCGAGTAGCCGTTGAACAGCGCCCAGGCCAGGCCCGCGCCGAGCAGGCCGCCGAGGCCCGAGAGCGCCATGGCCTCGGCCATCACCGAGGCCACCACCGGCGCCCAGCCGAAGCCCAGCGCGCGCAGCGTGCCGATCTCGCGGGTGCGCGCGGAGACCGCCGCGTACATCGTGTTGAGCGCGCCGAACAGCGCGCCGAAGGCCATGATCACGGTGACGAAGCCGGTCACCAGCCCGATCTGCGAGGTCAGCCCCGCGGACTGCGCGCCGAAGTAGTCGGGCTCGCGCAGCACGTCGACGCTGAGCTGCGGGTCGTCGGTCAGCCGGGCCTTCATCGCGTCGAACGCGTCGATGCTGGTGAGCTGCACCAGCAGCGAGGAGTAGCTGGCGCGGCCGAAGGCCGACTGCGCCGTCTCGGCGTCGGCCCACAGCTCGGAGTCGTGGGCGTCGCCGGTGGCGAACACCCCGACGATCGTCCAGGTGCTGCCGCGGAAGCGCAGCGTCTCGCCGACCTCGAGCCCCGCGAACTGCCCGGCCGCGCCCTGGCCGACGATCAGCTCGCGCAGGCCCGGCCGGAAGCGCCGGCCCTCGAGGATCGTGAGCTCCGGGCGCAGCGTGAAGCCCATCGGCTCGACGCCGCGCACGCTGACGTTGGCGCCGCTGGTGCTGCCGCCGGCGGCGCCCCGGCGCGGCACCTCGGCGATCACGATCAGCTCGCCGGAGGCCAGCGGCATCCCCTCGGCGTCGCGCGCCACCGCCGGGTCCTGGCGCACCAGGGTGGCCGAGGCGCGGTCGAGGCTGGAGGACAGCTCGGCGTTGGCGCCGCCGCGCAGCACCACCACGCGGTCGGCGCGGCCGGTGGCCGAGAGCGTGGCCTCGAGGCCGGCCGACATCGACAGCATCGCCACCAGCACGCCGACCACGCCGCCCAGGCCGATCACGATCACCAGCGACGCGCCGATGCGCTGCGGCAGGCTCTTGAGGTTCATCAGCGTGATCGCGCCCACCTGGCGCAGCGCGCGCATCTCAGCGGCCCGCCAGCGCGTCGATGATCTTCAGCCGCTGCGCGCGCAGCGCCGGCGGCACCCCGGTCACCAGCGCCAGCCCGGTGGCCGCGGCGGCCGCGAAGGCCCACACGCCGCCATTCGCGCTGACCGGGAACTCCGGCGGCAGCAGCTGCACCATCGCGGTGGCCGCGAGCATGCCCAGCCCGGCGCCGAGCAGGCACAGCACCAGCGCCTCCGCGATCACCAGCCACAGCACGGTGCCGTCGGTGAAGCCCAGGCACTTGAGCACGCCGAGCTCGCCGGTGCGCTCGCGCACGCCCTGGGCCATGGTGTAGCCGGTCAGGATGAGGATGGTGAAGAACACCGCGCCCGAGATCGCGTTGAGGATGAAGCCGAGGTCGCCGATCTGGCGCAGGAAGCCGAGCTGGAACTCCTGCTCGTTCTGGGTCTTGGTCTCGTCGGGGGAGTTCTCGAAGCGCGCGTCGATCTCCGCGGCGATGTCGCCGCTGCGCATCGGGTCGCGCACCCGCACCACGAACACGCCGGCCCCGCCGCGCCCGGCGCCGCGGGCCTCGTCGAACTGGCCGTAGTTGAGGTACATCAGGTTGGTCCGCGTCTGCCATTCCTCGTCGCGGCCGTCGAAGATCCCCACCACCCGCCACTCCCACAGCCGCGAGCCGTCGGCCTTGGTGAAGATGAAGCTGTTGAGCGGGACCACGTCGCCGACCTCCCAGCCGTACTTCTCGGCCAGCTGGCGGCCGACGATGGTGCCGTCGCGGGTGGCCGCGAAATCCACCCAGGCCTCCGAGGGCAGCCGCCACTCGGGGTAGGTGTCGCGCAGGCGCAGCGGGTCGACCACGAACTGCGGGAAGAAGCCCTGGCCCTCCTGGTACTGCCCGCCGAAGAACTGCGAGTGGCTGACCCGCGACACCCCGGGCACCGCCTCGATCTGCGGCAGCATCCGCATCGGCAGCGACTGGGTGAAGCTGGCGCGCGACTGGGTGATCAGGCGGTCGGCGCCGAGGAAGTCGGCGCCGCCGGCGAGCAGCGCGTTCACCGCCTGCAGCAGGCCGATCAGCGCGAACGCGGCCATCAGGCTGACCACGGTCAGGCCGGTGCGCAGCGGCCGCCGCGCCAGCCCACCCCACACCAGCGGCAGGTACTTCAGCGCCATCAGTGCGCGCCGCCCTCGGCGACCAGCGTGCCCTTGTCGAGGTGCACGGTGCGCCGGGCGTACTCGGCGGCCTTGGGGTCGTGGGTGACCATGATGATGGTCTTGCCGTAATCGCGGTTGAGGGTCTGCAGCAGGCCCAGCACCTCGTCGGCGGTCTTGCGGTCGAGGTCGCCGGTGGGCTCGTCGCAGATCAGCAGGCGCGGGTCGGACACCAGCGCGCGGGCGATCGCCACGCGCTGCTGCTGGCCGCCGGAGAGCTCGTTGGGCTTGTGCCCGGCGCGGTCGGCCAGGCCGACCAGCTCCAGCGCCACGCGGGCGCGGCGGGCGCGCTCGCCGGCGCCCATCTCGGTCAGCAGCAGCGGCAGCTCGACGTTGCGCTGCGCGCTGAGCACCGGCATCAGGTTGTAGCTCTGGAAGATGAAGCCCACCGTGTCGGCGCGCCACGCGGCCAGCGCCTTGCCCGAGAGCGCGTCGATGCGCTCGCCGGCCACCTCGAGCGCGCCGCCGGTGGGCGAGTCGAGCCCGCCGATCAGGTTCAGCAGCGTGGTCTTGCCCGAGCCCGAGGGGCCCATCAGCGCGACGAAGTCGCCCTCGTCGATCACCAGGTCGATGCCGTGCAGCACCTCGACGACCTGCTGGCCGCGGACGTAGGCCTTGGTGAGGTCGCGCACGGCGACCAGCGGGATGGCCATCGCGGCGGCCTCAGGGCGTCGCCGCGACGACCGCGTCGCCGTCGGCGAGGGCCTCGGGCGGGCCGAGCACCACGCGCTCGCCGGCGGCCAGCGCGCCGGTGACGCGCACGTCGGCGTCGCGCGCCTCGGCCACCACCACGCTCACCTCGCGCACGCGGCCGTCGGCGAACGCGAACACGCGCGCCGCCTCGCCCTCGCCGCGCACGGCGCGGGCCGGCAGCCACCAGCCCTCGGGCGGCGCCGCGCCTTCCACCGGCTCGGCCAGGAAGCTCACGCGCGCGCCCATGTCGGGCACGATCCGCGCGTCGCGCGCGTCGAGCCCGATGCGCACCTTCACGGTGGCCTTGGTGCGGTCGGCCGCGGGGATGATCGCGATCACCCGGCCGGGGATGCCCCACTCGGGATAGGCGTTGAGCGTGGTGGTGACCGGCTGCCCGGCCTGCACGCGGTTGATGTAGGCCTCGTTGACGTCGACCTGCACCTCGAGCGAGTCCATGTCGACCAGCGTGCCGATGCCGGTGCGGGTGAAGCCGCCGCCGGCCGAGATCGGGCTGATCATTTCCCCGGGCTGCGCGGACTTGGCGATGATCACGCCGGCGAAGGGCGCGCGCACGACGGTGTTGTCGACGTTGATGCCGGCGATCGCCAGCGCGTCCTGGGCGACGGCGACGTTGCGCTCGACGCTGGCCAGGCGGGCGCGCAGCGCGTCGCGCTCGGCGGTGGCCTGGTCGAGCGCCGAGGCGGCCACCAGCTGGCGGCCGGCCAGGTCGCGCTGGCGGCCCAGGGTGGCCTCGGCCAGCACCAGCTGCGCGCGCACGTCGCCGAGCTGGCTCCGCGCGGCCTCGAGCTGGCTGGCCGAGAGCGCGCGCTGCGCCTCGGCGTCGGTGGCGTCCAGGCGGGCCAGCACCTGGCCCTCCTCGACGCGCATGCCCTCCTCGATCAGCACCTCGGCCACCTTGCCGGTGATCTTGGCCGACACCGTGGCCTGGCGGCGCGCGGTGACGTAGCCGCTGGCGTCGAGCACCGAGGCGTTGGCGGGATCGTCGGCCGCGCGCACCGAGGCCAGGTCGAGCACCGGCGGGCCGGGGCGCAGCGCCAGCGCGAGCAGGCCCACCGCCACCACGCCGCCGCCGAGCCACCACGGCCACTGGCGGCGCGGCGCGCGGGCGCCGGGGCGGCGGTCGATGCGGAGTTCCCTGAGCAGTTCGTCGGCCCGGTTCATCGCGCGCGCTCCTTGAGCAGGGCGAAGGCCGCCCGCAGGCCCTGGGCCTCGCCGCCGGCGGGGCGTCCCGGGCGGTCGGCGTCGTTCCAGCTGTAGACGTCGCTGTGCGCCCAGGGCAGGCCGGCGGGCACGAAGCGCTCGAGGTAGAGCGCTGCGGTCACCGAGCCGGCCATCCGGCTGGCGCCGGAGTTGGCGTGGTCGGCGATGGCGCTCTTGAGGTAGTGCATGTAGGGCTGCCACAGCGGCATCCGCCACAGCGGGTCGCGGGTGCGCGCGGCGGCGGCCAGGTAGTCGGCCGCCAGCGCCTCGTCGTTGCAGTACAGCGCGGGCAGCTCGGGCCCGAGCGCGATGCGCGCGGCGCCGGTGAGGGTGGCGAAGTCCAGCAGCAGCGCCGGCGCCTGCTCGGCGGCGTAGGTGAGGGCGTCGCACAGCACCAGCCGGCCCTCGGCGTCGGTGTTGTCGATCTCGATGCTCAGGCCCTGGCGGGTGGCGATGACCTCGCCCGGGCGGAAGGCCTCGGGGCCGATCGCGTTCTCGACCGCGGGCACCAGCAGCGTGATCCGCAGCGGCAGGCCGCGCGCCATCACCGCCTGCGCCAGCGCGATCGCGTGCGCCGCGCCGCCCATGTCCTTCTTCATGTTGCGCATGCCGTCGGCGGGCTTGAGGTCGAGGCCGCCGGTGTCGAAGCACACGCCCTTGCCGACGATCGCCACGTGCGGATGCGCCGCGTCGCCCCAGCGCAGGCACAGCAGGCGCGGCGCGCGGTGGCTGGCGCGGCCCACCGCGTGGATGGCGGGGAAGTTCGCCTCGAGCAGGCCGTCGCCCGTCCAGGCCTGCGCCTCGCCGCCGTGCGCGGCGGCGAGCGCGCGCACCTGCTGCTCGAGCTCGGCCGGGCCCATGTGCTCGGTCGGGGTGTTGATCAGGTCGCGCGCGAGCACGCTGGCCTCGAGCAGGGCCTGGGCCTCGGCGTCGTCGGCGAGCGCGAGCCTGGCCGGCGCGCGCGGCGCCCGGCGGTAGCGGTCGAAGCGGTAGGCGCCGAGGCCCCAGGACAGGCGGGCGTCGGCGGGGGCGATGGTCTCGGCGCCCTCGGCCTCGGCCAGGCGCCAGGCCCGCGCGGGCAGGCCGAAGGGCGCGGCGCCCAGCGCGTGCGGGTCGCTGGCGTCGGCGATGCCGGCGATCGCCATCGCCGGCGCGCCGTCCGGGCCCGGCACCACCAGCAGGCCCGCGGGCTCGGCGGTGAAGCCGCTGCCCTCGATCCAGCGCGCGACGTGCGCGGGCTGGGCGGCGGCGAAGGCGGCGAGCCGGGGCCGGCGCACCGCGTACAGCGGCAGGGCGTCGGCGGCGTCGGCGGGCAGGAAGCAGTCGGGCAGGGACATCGTCACTCCGGGGCGTCGGGGGCGGCGTCGAGCCAGTCGGCCAGACCCGCGAGGGAATCGAATTCGAGTTCGGGGCGGTGCGGGTCGTGCGGCCACGGGTGCGCGCCGCGGTTGATCCAGCAGCTGCGCACGCCGGCGCGGCGGGCGCCGGTGACGTCCATCATCGGGTCGTCGCCCACGTGCAGCACCTCGCCCGGGGCGCAGCCGAGGCGGCGGCAGGCGGCGAGGAAGATCGAGGGCTCGGGCTTGGCCGCGCCGTGCTCGCGCGCGCCGAGGTTGAAGCGGAAATGGTGCGCGATGCCGACCCGCGCGAGGTCGGCGTTGCCGTTGGTGAGCCCGGCCACCGGCACGCGCGCGGCGATCCGCGCCAGCGCCTCGGGCACGTCGGGATAGAACTCCACCCGGTTGCGCGCCGCGTAGAACACCTCGAACGCCGCCTCCACCTCGGCCAGGTCCTCGCCGCAGTGGGCGATGGCGCGGCGCAGGGTGATCCGGCGCTGCTCGGTGTAGTCGTGGCCGAGGTGCGGGTACTCCGAGGCCACCTGCTCGCGCAGGCGGCGCATCGCGTCGGGCGGGAAGGCCTCGGCCGTGCGGGGGCAGCGCGCGCGCAGGAACGCGTCGACCTCGGCCTCCGCGCGCAGGATCGCGGGCATGACCGGCCACAGGGTGTCGTCGAGGTCGAGGGTGATCGCGCGGGGGCGGGGCAGGGGGCTCACGGGCGGATGGTAGCCGGCCGCGCGTGACGGCGGCAGCGGGTCATGCGCGCGGGGCGGGCGCCGGCTCGGACGGGGCGCCGGCGTGGACGTGGGCATGGGCGTCGCCGGGCGGCGGGTCCGGCCGCGTCGCGTCCGCCGACGCGTCCCCGTGTGTTTCGCCGTCCTCGCCCGCCCCGGCGCCCGGGGCCTGCGCGGCCTGCATCCAGGCCGTCCACTGGCGCTGCAGCTCCGGGCCCCAGCCGCCGGCGAACGCGCGCAGCTGGCGGCCGAGCATGCCGGCGACGCCCGCGGCGCGGAGCAGGCCGGCGAGCTGCGACACCGGCGAGATCCGGCCGACGATGAAGCCCGCGGCCGCGCCGGCGGCGAGGATCCGCAGCGGGGTCGCGCTGCGGACGGTGCCGGCGCGCAGCGCCGCCCATTCGCCCTGCAGGCCCGCGCGGGCCTGCTCCACCCGCGCCTCCGCGCGGGCGACCTCGAGGCGCTGGCGCTCGAGCGCGTTCACGGCGAGCGCCCGCGCAGCCGGTCCCACTGCCGGCGGGTGCCGGCCAGCGAGGCGTGCGCCCAGGCGGCGCGGGCCTCGCGCTGGCAGGCCCACGCGGCCGCGAGGCTGGCGACGATCGCCAGCAGCGCGCCCGCCCAGGTCGGCAGGCCCGCGGCCTCGAGCAGCGCCAGCGCGCCCGCGAGCGCGTACGCCCACGCCACCACCGCCAGCAGCACCGCCGCCAGCGCGAACAGCGCGCCGCGCAGCGCCGCCACCAGCGCCAGCTTCAGTTCGGCCGCGAGCAGGCCGCGCATCGCCTCCGCCACGTCGAGCGCGGCGGAGGCGGTGGCCTTGCCGGCGGCGGCGAGGGCCTCGGCGTCCTCGGCGAGCGGCCCGGCGCCATCGCCGGGCCGGCCCGCGCCCGGGGCGGGCGCGGGTTCGCTCATCGGCGGGTCACGCGCGAGAGCAGCCAGCCCACCGCGAACGCGGCGCCGAACGCGGCCACCGGGTGCTCGCGGATCAGGCCCTGGGCGCTGGCGAGGAACTCCTTGCCCTTGCCCATCACCTGCTCGAGCTTCTCGTCGGCGATCGCGCCCACGTGGGCGGCCGCGTCACCGGTGGCGCCGACGGCTTCGCCGAGCTCGCCGCGCACCTTGCCGGCGCCCGCGCCGAGCTGGGCGCTGGCGGCGCTGGCGGCGCCGCGGATCGACTCGCCGGCGAGGCCCGCGGCCTGCTTCAGGTGGGCGCCGGCTTCGCCGAGCTTGTCCTTGGCCAGGCCGACGTGGGCCTCGGTGAGCTCGGACGGGGTGGGCTCGGCGTGCTGGTTGCTGCTGATCGTGGTCTGGGACATGGCGCACCTCCTGCGGGGGGAAAGGATGGGTGGAACCCGAGTCTACGCAGGCCCGGCGACCGGCGTCGGTGCGCCGGGCCACCGAGCGTCAGCGCATCACCAGCACGCCCTCGCGGCGGCCGCGCACCACCGCCAGCGGCAGGGCCTCGGCGGCGCCGGCGGCCTCGAGCGCGGCCTGCAGCGCCTGCAGGTCGGCCACGCGGGCCCGGTCGACGCCGTACACCAGGTCGCCCTGGCGCAGGCCCGACGCGGCCGCGCGGCCCGCGGGGTCGAGCTTGCTGACGACCACGCCGATCAGGCCCTGCTGCTTCCAGCGCTCGGGCAGCTCTGCGAAGGCGGCGCCGGCGAGGCGGGCGTCGAGCTCGCCGCCGTCGAGTTCGCGCGGCAGCGCCTGCAGCACCGGCAGGAAGGTGCGCCGCTGGCCCTCGCGCACCACCACCACCGGCACCGGCTCGCCGACCGGCAGCAGGCCCTCGAGGTTGCGCAGCGCGGCGGGGTCGAGGATGGCCTGGCCGTTGGCCTCGACCACCAGGTCGCCGACCTGCAGGCCCGCCGCGGCGGCCGGGCTGCCTTCGCGCACCCGCGCCACCAGCGCGCCGCGGCGCGAGGCGACGCCCAGCGCGCGGGCCAGCTCGGGCGTCAGCGCCTGGGCCTCGACGCCCAGCGAGCCGCGGCGCACCTCGCCGTAGGCCAGCAGCTGGCGCACCACCTCGCGCACCAGGTTGGCCGGCGTCGCGAAGCCGATGCCGATGTTGCCGGCCTCGCTGCCCTCGGGGTTGAAGATCGCGGTGTTGATGCCGACCAGCTCGCCGCGCAGGTTCACCAGCGCGCCGCCGGAGTTGCCGGGGTTGATCGAGGCGTCGGTCTGGATGAAGTCCTGGAAGCCCAGGCCCTGCAGGCCGGTGCGCCCGAGCGCGGAGACGATGCCCGAGGTGACGGTCTGGCCGAGCCCGAAGGGATTGCCCACCGCCACCACGAAGTCGCCGACGCGCAGCCGCGCGGAGTCGCCCAGCGCCACGGCGACGAGGTCCTCGGCGGGGATCCGGATCAGCGCGAGGTCGGTGTCGGGGTCGTGGCCGACGAACTCCGCCTCGAGCGTGCGGCCGTCGCCCAGGGTCACCGAGACCTCGGTGGCGCCCTCGACCACGTGGTTGTTGGTCAGCACCAGGCCGCGCTCGGCGTCGATCACCACGCCCGAGCCCAGCGACTGGCGCACCCGCTCGCGCTGGCCCGGCACGCCGAACAGGCGCCGCAGCATCGGGTCCTCGGCGATCGGGTTGCGCACCCGCTCGACCTGGCGCGAATGGATGTTCACCACCGCCGGCGTCACCCGCTCGAGCATCGGCGCCAGCGAGGGCAGCGGCTGGCCGTCCACGGCGGCCGGCAGGCCCGGCGGCGCGGCCAGGGCGTCGACCGCCGCGGGGGGCAGCGGGGCGGCCGGGGTGGCCTGGGCCGGGCGCGAGGCCTGGCCGGACAGGGCGAGGGCGGCGAGGCCGCCGATCAGGCCGGCGGCGAGGAGGGCGAGGGGGGCGGTGGCTGGGCGCATCGGGGGCCTGCGGGGTGGTGGGGCGTGGCCGGCGTGGGGGGCGGATACGCGGAAGTGGTGGGGGACAGGACAGCCCGGTTCAAGGCCCCGCGTGAGCGAGGCGTGATCGTGCAAGTCGATGAATACATTCATGATTCCTGCGCCGCGCTGAACCGTCGCGGGACGCGCGAATTCCGTTGACAGGCCCAGCCCCCCCGGTTAGGGTTGCCCCCCGGTGCCGACACAACATGTTGGGTCGGGCATCACGGATCAGCCCCACGCCTTGGGTTTACCGGCGGGGGTCCTGGGGAGCGCGGTCGATGTCGCGGAGGCAGGGCGGCGGAACATGAGCACGGGCGGGAGCGGCCAAGGCCGGTCCCGGCGGCTGGGTGTTCCCTGCGGCTCCCGCGGCGCCGGCCGGCCCGCCCCGGGTGGGACGACGCGGCCACCACACATGACGAGCGCGACGCCTGCGTCGCGACGGGAGGAAGGGACACGATGAGCACGGTTCGCCTGGAAGCGGTGAAGACGGGGGTGGCGGCGCTGCAGGTCTCCGAGGAGATCACCATGCAGCCCGCGTCCTGGGACATCTGGGACAAGAAGTACCGCCTGAAGACCAAGAAGGGCGAGCCGGTGGACGGCTCGATCGACGAGACCTACAAGCGCGTCGCCCGCGCGCTCGCCGACGCCGAGCCCACCGCCGAGAAGCAGGCCTACTGGTACGAGCGCTTCCTGTGGGCGCTGCGCCGCGGCGCGATCCCGGCCGGCCGCATCACCTCCAACGCCGGCGCGCTGGAGCACAAGCCCGCCACCTCGACGATCAACTGCACCGTCTCGGGCACCATCCCCGACTCGATGGACGGCATCCTCGAGAAGGTCCACGAGGCGGGCCTGACCCTGAAGGCCGGCTGCGGCATCGGCTACGAGTTCAGCACCCTGCGCCCGCGCGGCGCCTTCGTGGCCGGCGCCGGCGCCTACACCTCGGGCCCGCTGAGCTTCATGGATATCTACGACAAGATGTGCTTCACCGTCTCGTCCGCCGGCGGCCGCCGCGGCGCGCAGATGGGCACGTTCGACGTCAGCCACCCGGACGTGAAGGAGTTCATCCGCGCCAAGCGCGAGGACGGGCGCCTGCGCCAGTTCAACCTCTCGCTGCTGATCACCGACGACTTCATCCACGCCGTGGAGGCCGACGCCGACTGGCCGATGGTGTTCCCGGTGAACGCGAAGGAGCAGGGCGACATCGACCTCGACGACGCCACGCAGGTGGTCTGGCGCGAGTGGCCGAGCAGCCGCAACTACGTGGTGCGCGACGACGGCCTGGTGGCCTGCAAGGTGTACGGGCACATCCGCGCCCGCCACCTGTGGGACATGATCATGGTGTCCACCTACGACTTCGCCGAGCCGGGCTTCATCCTGATCGACCGCGTCAACGAGATGAACAACAACTGGTGGTGCGAGAACATCCGCGCCACCAACCCCTGCGGCGAGCAGCCGCTGCCGCCCTACGGCGCCTGCCTGCTGGGCTCGGTCAACCTCACCACGTTCGTGCGCAAGGCCTTCACCGCCGAGGCCTACTTCGACTGGGAGGAGTACAAGGAGGTCGTGCGCGTGTTCACGCGCATGCTCGACAACGTGGTCGAGGTCAACGGCCTGCCGCTCGAGCAGCAGCGCCAGGAGATCATGCGCAAGCGCCGCCACGGCATGGGCTTCCTCGGCCTGGGCTCCACCGTGACCATGCTGCGCATGGCCTACGGTTCGGCCGAGAGCTGCGAGTTCACCGAGGCCATCGCGCGCGAGATGGCGCTGGCCGGCTGGGAGGTCGCGCTGAGCCTCGCGAAGGAGAAGGGCCCGGCCCCGATCATGGACGAGGCCTTCGAGGTCACCGCCGAGATGCTGCGCAAGCGCCCGGAGATGGCGAAGGACGGCTGGAGCATCGGCCAGACGATCCCGGGCAAGATGCTGCACGCGAAGTACTCGCGCTACATGCAGCGCGTGGCCTCGGTGGCCCCGGAGCTCGTGGCCGAGCTGGCCGAGGTCGGCGCGCGCTTCACCCACCACAGCTCGATCGCGCCCACCGGCACGATCTCGCTGAGCCTGGCCAACAACGCCTCCAACGGCATCGAGCCGAGCTTCGCGCACCACTACTCGCGCAACATCATCCGCGAGGGCAAGAAGTCCAAGGAGAAGGTCGAGGTCTTCAGCTACGAGCTGCTGGCCTACCGCACCCTGGTCAACCCCAAGGCCATGCCCTACGCCGAGGAGGCGGAGGCCAAGCTGCCCGAGTACTTCGTCTCCGCCGACGACATCTCGCCCAAGGAGCACGTCGACATCCAGGCCGCGGCGCAGAAGTGGGTCGACTCGTCGATCTCCAAGACCGCCAACGTGCCGACCGACTTCGACTACGAGGCGTTCAAGGACATCTACCTCTACGCCCACAAGCAGGGCCTGAAGGGCTGCACGACGTTCCGCTTCAATCCCGCCGCCTTCCAGGGCGTGCTGGTGAAGGAAGCCGACCTCGAGAACACCACCTACCGCTTCGTCCTCGAGGACGGCTCGGTGGTGGAGGCGAAGGGCAACGACGAGATCGAGTACGACGGCGAGATGCACAGTGCCGCCAACCTCTTCGACGCCCTGAAGGAAGGGTATTACGGCAAGTTCTGATCACGCGGCGACGCGGATGAGGCACCGGGCCATCCGGCCCATACCGGCCCAAGACGAGGAGGGGCACATGAGCAACGGCAACGGCGTGACCGCGACGATCTCCAACGCGATGGACAGCGTGAGCGAGACGGCGCACAACGTGGGTGCGGCGATCGCGGGCAAGGCCCAGGAAGCGGCCGACGCGGTGAAGAAGAAGACGGCCCCGGCGCGCAAGAAGGCGGCGAAGGCGGTCAAGGACGCCAAGGCCAGCGCCAACAAGGCGCTCAAGTCGGCGGGCAAGAAGGTCGCGGCGGTGAAGAAGTCGGCCGGCAAGAAGCTCGCGGCCGCCTCCAAGACCGTCGCCGCGGGCAAGAAGGCCGTCGGCAAGAAGATCGACGAGGCCAAGGCCGCCGCCCGCAAGGCGGTCGCCGCGAAGAAGGCCCCGGCGAAGAAGGCCGCCGCCAAGAAGGCGCCGGCGAAGAAGGCCGCGGCCAAGAAGGTCGTCGCGAAGAAGGCCGTCGCCAAGAAGGCCGTCGCGAAGAAGGCGCCGGCGAAGAAGGTCGCGGCCAAGAAGGTCGTCGCGAAGAAGGCGCCGGCGAAGAAGGTCGCGGCCAAGAAGGCCGCCGTGAAGAAGGCGCCGGCGAAGAAGGCCGCCGCCAAGACGGCCGCGCGCAAGCGCTGAGGCGACACCCGGGCGACCCGCGGCCCTGCGCCGCGGGTCGCCGCATCCACCCCGGGCCCGGCGCGCCGCGCCGCCCACCCCCATTCGAACCACCGCGAGGCGCGGATGCGCCCGCGCCCGACGCGACAGGCAGGAGCACGGCCCATGGCCATCAAGATCAGCAGCAAAATCAAGGGCTACAGCGTGCTCAAGCCGGAGGACCAGGCGCGCGAGCAGGCCGCCGCGGCCGCCGCCCCGGCGCCGGAGCGCCACACCGCCGAAGTCATCCAGATGCACGAGCAGATTGAGCGCCCCGAGGTGCTGGTCGGCTCGACCTACAAGATCAAGTCGCCGCTGTTCGAGCACGCGCTGTACGTGACCCTCAACGACATCGTGCTCAATCCGGGCACCGAGCACGAGCTGCGCCGTCCGTTCGAGGTGTTCATCAACTCCAAGAACATGGACCACTTCCAGTGGATCGTGGCGCTGACGCGCATCATGTCGGCCGTCTTCCGCAAGGGCGGCGACGTGACCTTCCTGGTCGAGGAGATGAAGGCGGTGTTCGACCCGCGCGGCGGCTACTTCAAGGCCGGCGGCGTCTACATGCCCTCGATCGTGGCCGAGATCGGCACCGTGATCGAGGACCACATGAAGTCGATCGGCCTGATCCACGACCCGGAGATGGGCGACGCCCAGCGCGCGCTGATCGCCGAGAAGCGCGCCGCCTACGACGCGCTGTCGGGCAAGGGCAAGGCCACCACCCCCGGCGCGTCCGAGGCGGTGTCGGTGACCGGCGACGGCGCCAGCTTCCCGCCCTCCGCGACCCTGTGCCACAAGTGCAACACCAAGGCGCTGGTGATCATGGACGGCTGCGCCACCTGCCTGAACTGCGGCTACTCCAAGTGCGGCTGAGCCGCGCCGGCTGAGATCGCGAGGGCCTGGCGCAGCCAGGCCTCCGCCTCGGCCTCCGGCATCGGCCGCGCCAGCGCGAAGCCCTGGGCCTCGTCGCAGCCCAGCGCGCGCAGGCGCGCGGTCCACGCCGCGTCCTCGACGCCCTCGGCCACCACCGCGATGCCCAGGCGCGCGCCCAGCTCCACCATCGTCACCACCAGCGCCTCCGCGCCGGGGTCGGCGTGCATGCGCTGGATGAAGCCGCGGTCGATCTTCAGCACGTCGATCGGGAAGCGCAGCAGGTACGACAGGCTGGAGTAGCCCACCCCGAAGTCGTCGAGCGCGATCCGCACGCCCAGCGCGCGCAGCGCATGCAGCCGCTCGGCGGCGAGCGCCGGCTCCTCGACCAGCATGGTCTCGGTGAGCTCCAACTCCAGCGCCTCGCCGGGCAGCCCGTGCGCCTCGAGCACGGCGGCCACCCGGGCCACGAGGCCGGCGTCGCGCAGCTGCGCGGCGGACACGTTCACCGAGACGTGCAGGCGCGGGTCGATCCCCGCGCGCCACCCGGCCAGTGCGCGCGCGGCGGCCTCCAGCACCTGGTCGCCCAGCGCCATCACCAGGCCGGTGCGCTCGGCGATCGGCACCAGCGCCTCGGGCTGGACCAGCCCGCCGTCGGGCAGCGCCAGCCGCACGAGCGCCTCGGCGCCGCGCGGGCGGCCGTCCACCAGGCACAGGCGCGGCTGGTAGTGCACGCGCAGCCCGCCGTGGGCGAGGCCGTGCCGCAGCGCGGCCTCCAGCTCGAGCTCGGCCAGCGCCGCCTCGCCCATCGCCGGATGGAAGGGCACCGCCAGATTGCGGCCCGCGGCCTTGGCCCGGTACATCGCGGTGTCCGCGTGGCGCACCAGGTCGCGCCCGGTGGCGCCGTCCTCGGGGAACAGGCTGATGCCGGCGCTGCCGGTGATGAACACCTCGCGGCCGTCGAGCGCGATCCCCGGCGCCAGCGCGTCGAGCATCGCCCGCGCCGCGGTCTCCGGCGCGATGGCCCCCGGCCCGCGCGGCAGCAGCAGCAGGAATTCGTCGCCGCCGAGCCGCGCGAGGAAGGTGCCGGGCGGGCGGCGCGCGCGCAGCCGCCCCGCGATCCCCACCAGCAGCTCGTCGCCCACGCCGTGGCCGAGGCTGTCGTTCACGCGCTTGAAGCCGTCGAGGTCGATGAACACCACCGCGAACGGCGCACCGGCCGCGTCCTCGACCGCCTCGCGCAGCCGGCGCAGCGCATGCCGGCGGTTCGGCAGGCCGGTCAGCGGGTCGAGATCGGCGAGCGCGGCCAGGCGCTGCTCCTCGCGGGTGGATTCCAGCACCGGGAAGGCCATCGCGAGCATGAAGCTCGCCGCCAGCGGGATGGCCAGGGTGGCCGTGACCAGCGGCGACTGCCCGGCCTCCGGCATGCCCTCGACGACCACCAGCCCCCAGCGCGCCAGCAGGACCGCCGCGCAGGCGCTGACCGCGGCCCAGACCGCGGCGCCGCCGTTGGCGAACGGGCGGGCGTGCCGCCACAGCAGGACGGCGCTGATGGCGTAGAGCACGCCGTTGGTGCCGGTGGCGACGAGCACGGAGGGCACCCGGTCGCCCATGGCGAGCGTGAGCGCGAGGGCGTAGGCCAGCATGCCGGCGCCCGCGAGCGCGGCACGGCCCCGCCCGGCGGGCAGCCCGAGGTGGCGGCGCACGGCGAACACCAGCAGCAGCGGATAGCCCGCGACCAGCAGGTTGGCGGCGACGAAGGCCAGCCAGGGCGACCAGTCCAGCAGCCGGGTGGCGTAGAGCGCCCAGCCCGCGGCGCTGGCGGCCGCGCCGGCCGCGAGCAGGTGGAAGTAGCCCGCGTGCCGCTTCACCCGGTGCATCTGCGCCATGAAGCCGGCGACGAGCGCATTGCTGGCCGCGGACACGAGCACCAGGGTGGGGATGTCGGGCAGGGCCAAGGGCGGGGGTCGCGGGGCGTGGATATTGGTTATAGCGCACGCCGGCGGACCGCGACGATGCGCGGGTGTCGGGAGGTTCCCGAGCCCGCCCCCATCCCCCCCGGGTGCCGGGGCCTGCGCCGCGTGGCAGCATGGCCCGCCCGCCGACCGGGCCGCCCCGGAGCCCCCGTGCCATGGCCGCCGCGCCACGCGACTCGCCCTGCGTCCGCCAGTGCTGCCTCGACCAGGCCGACGTCTGCCTCGGCTGCGGCCGCTCGCTCGCCGAGATCCTGGCCTGGTCGGCCGCCGACGCGGCGGCGCGCGAGGGGATGCTCGCGGCGGCGCGCGCGCGCCTCGCGGCACGGCACACTCCGCGTCCCCTCCCCGCGACGGCGGCTCCATGCTCCAGCTCATCGGCTTCGACGGCGACGACACCCTCTGGCACTCCGAGGGCTACTACCAGGCCGCCAACGCCGCCTTCCACGACATCGTAGGCCGCTACGTCGACCTCGCCGACGCCGGCCTCGGCGCCCGCATGCTGGCCACCGAGCGGCGCAACCTCGCGCTGTTCGGCTACGGCGCGAAGGGCATGACGCTGTCGATGATCGAGACCGCGATCGCGATCACCGGCGCGCGCATCGACGCCGCCGACCTGCACCGCATCGTCGAGCTCGGCAAGGACGTGCTCGCGCACCCGGTCGAGCTGCTGCCCGGGATCGCGGAGGCGGTCGAGGCCGTCGCGCGCGAGCACGCGGTCGTGCTGATCACCAAGGGCGACCTGTTCCACCAGGAGAAGAAGGTCGCCCAATGCGGCCTGGCGGGCCTGTTCCGGCGCATCGAGATCGTCTCGGAGAAGGACGCCGGCACCTATGCGCGCGTGCTGCGCGAGTTCGGGCTGCCGCCCCGGGCGTTCGCGATGGTCGGCAACTCGCTGCGCTCGGACATCGAGCCGGTGGTGCGGCTGGGGGGCTGGGGCGTGCACCTCCCCTACCACGTGACCTGGGCCCACGAGCTCGAGACCGGCCTCGGCGAGGCCGAGCCGAGGATGGCCGTGGCCGACGCGCCCGCGGCGATCCCGGCGGCGCTGGCGGCGCTGGCGGAGCGCGCGGTGGCCGAGCGCGAGGCCGCGACCCGCCTCGCCTGACCGGGCGTCGGGGCGGGTCGGGCATTCCCCGACGGGGTGACTCCGGGCCCGAACGGCTTGCCCCAGGGGGCGGACGGCCTCACGCTGTCGCCCTGTCCCGGAGGCCCCATGCCCGTCCCGTCGCCCCGCGCCCTGCTGCTGACGCTCGCCTTCGCCGCCCTGCCGGCGCTGGGCCTGCCGGGCGTGGCCGGCGCGCAGCGCATCGAGGCACCGCTCGACGTGCGCGTCGCGCTCGACGTCCGGCTCGATCCCGAGGGCCACGTCCAGGAGCTCGAGGTCGTCAGCCCGAGCCCCTCGGTGCTCACCGACCGCGTCGAGCGGGCCGTGCGCAGCTGGGAGTTCGACGCCGGCCACGTCGAGGGCGTGCCCGCCGAGACCTTCACCCGCCTCGTCGTCACCCTGCGGCTGGAGAGCGTGAACGCCAACGCGCTCGCGATGCGCGTGCTGCACGTCGAGACCGGCGCCGCCGCCGAGCAGCTGCAGCCGCCGCGCTATCCCGAGGGCGCCATCCGCAACGGCGAGGAGGGCCTGGTCGTGCTGCGCGTGCGCTACGACGCCGACGGCCGCGTCATCGGCGCCGAGGCGCATGGAGACGCCCCGCGCCCGCCGCCGCGCCTGCTGCGTGCGTCGCTCGACGCCGCGGCCGGCTGGCAGCTGCGCCCCGAGCGCGTCGGCGGCATCGGCGTGCCCGGCGAGATCGCCGTGCCGCTGTGCTACCGGCTCGACTGGCCGGCGCGCCCCTGCGACTGGACGCCCGCGGGCACCGGTCGTCCGCAGCCCAGCGGCGAGATCCTCGCGCTGGCCTCGATGGTCAGCCTGCGCACGGAGGCCGAGGGCCGCCTGCTCTGAGGCCTCGCGCACCGGCCGCATCAACACGAAGCCCGCACTCCTGAGTGCGGGCTTCGTCGTTGCGGGGGAGGGCGAGAGGGGGAGGGGCGACGGGGTCAGGCCGGCTGCAGGCCCTCCGGGCCATCGAGCGCCGGCCGGGCCGCCTGGCGGGCGCGACGGTGCGCGACCCGGCGGGCACTGCGCTCGGCGAGCAGGCGCGAGAGCCGGCGCATCGCGCGATCGACCGCGGCGGGGATCAGCGCCGCGCGCGCATGCACGCGCAGCGCCGCGCCGTCGACGAGCGTCGCCTCGACGCGGACGTCGCGGTCCACGCCGCCCTTCGGGCCGTTGAGGTCGACCACGCGCACGCGCAGGCCGGCGATGTCGTCGGTGAAGCGGTCGAGCCGCTGCCCGACGTGGTGTTCCACGAGGTGCTGGTTGTCGAAGCCTGCCTGGGTGCTGCGGCTCAGGATCTCGATGCGCATGGTGACCTCCTGGTGGCCGGGGCCGGATGCCCCGGTGGCGGGTGGATCGACTCCGCCCGTCGGGCGGAGTTCCCCTGATCTGGGGATGGCTCCCCGCCATCCAACGCCTGCCCGACCCCTGCCGCCATCGGGAAAAGCCGCCGGGCCGCGCCATCTGAAACCTGAACGGCCGGCCGGCGCGCGCGCGCGGACGGGCGCGATTCGGCCTGCGTTCACCCGTCCGGCGCGACCGTCGCATCCGCCGCACGCCCCGCCCATCGCCACCGGAGACGCCGCCATGTCCCTGCTAGCCAAGTACCTCCTGCCCGTCCTGCTCGCCGTCGCCGGCACCGTGGGCGTCGTCGCCCCGAAGGAGGCCGCGGCGTCCGACATCCGCGTCTTCGTCGACCTCGGCGACATCGTCTTCAGCGCCGGCCGTCCCTACCACCGGCATTCGCACGCCCCCCTGTACGTCGTGCACGAGCGCTGGGGGCCGCGCTACTACTACCACCGCCCGGCGCCGGTCTATTACCCGCGGCGCCCGGCCTACTACGCCCCGCCGCGCCCGGTGTACTACGCGCCGCCGCCGCCGCCGCGCCACCACTACCGCGACTGGCGCCACGAGCGCCGCGACGACCGCCGCGAGTGGCGCGATGACCGCCGCGAGTGGCGCGATGACCGCCGCGAGTGGCGGGACGATCGCCGCGAGTGGCGCGATGACCGCCGCGACCACCGGGACGACCGCCGCGACGACCGCCGCGACCGCCGCCGGGATCGTCGCGACTGATCCCCCTCCGCGGGGGGAGCGACACGCGAAGGGCCGCCCCATGGGGCGGCCCTTCGTGCGTCCGGCCCCGGGTGCGTCAGGGGTCCAGCGAGAAGTCCACCGGCAGCAGCCCCTCCGAGGCCACGGCGACGCCGTCGCGCAGGGTCGGGGCGAAGCGCCAGCCTTCGACGGCCGCCCGCGCCGCGCGGTCGAGGTCGCGGTGGCCGCTGCCGCGTTCGATCGTCACCGCGCGCGGCAGGCCGTCGGGCCCGACCCGCACCCGCAGCAGCACCGTGCCCTCGGCGCGCCGGATCAGCGCGGAGCGCGGATAGCGGGGCGCCGGCGCATGGAGCGCGCGCAGGCCGGCGCTGGGGCCCGCCGCCGCAGGCGCGTCGAAGCCCGTGGTCGGGGCGGGCGGGGCGTCGGCGATCGGGGCGTCGTCGGGGACGTCGGTGGCCGGCACCTCGGCCACCTGCTCGCCGCGCTCCTGCAGGGGCGGCTGGCGGGTGGCCTGGCGCGGTGGGGTGGGCGTCGGCGTGGTCGTGATCCGCGGCGGCGGCTCCACCGGGCGCGGCGGGAGGACCGGCGTGATCTCCTGCACGTCCAGCGGGGGCGGCGCCGGGGCGGCTTCGAACGGGGCGGGCGGGGCCAGCAGCAGGCCCAGGACCAGCAGGTGCAGGGCGAGGGTCGCGCCGTTGGCGCCGATCCGGGTCGCGGACAGGCCCAGGGGCGGCGACGGCAGCAGGCGGAGGGCGGGGCGCGGGTGGGCGGTGGGGCGGGGCGAGGGGGTGCGGGGCGAGGCGGTGCTGGGCGAGGCGGTCGGCATGGCGGCGGTCTCCTTCGAGGGGAGCCGCGGCAACGCGCGGGACCCGCGAACGGGGTTGCCGACCCGGGCCGGGCCGTGCCCCGAGCGATCGCTCGGCCTCGCCGGCTTACACTGCACGCATGACGCCGCTGCCCGCCCCCGACGCGATCCGCCTCTCGGTCGCCCCGATGATGGATTGGACCGACCGCCATTGCCGGGTCTTCCATCGCCTGCTCGCGCCGCACGCGCGGCTGTACACCGAGATGGTCCACGCCGAGGCCGTCCGCCAGGGCGACCGGGCGAAGCTGCTGGGCTTCGACCCCGCCGAGCACCCGCTGGCGCTGCAGCTCGGCGGCAGCGACCCGGCCGCGCTGGCCGAGGCGGCCGCGATCGGCGAGGCCTGGGGCTACGACGAGGTCAACCTCAACGTCGGCTGCCCGTCCGATCGCGTCCAGGCCGGCCGCTTCGGTGCCTGCCTGATGCGCGAGCCGGGCCTCGTGGCCGAGTGCATCGCGGCGATGGCGGCGGCGGTGGCGATCCCGGTCACCGTGAAGTGCCGGCTCGGCGTCGACGAGATGGAGGACTACGACGTCTTCGCGGCCTTCATCGACACGGTCGCCGCCGCGGGCTGCGGCATGTTCGTGGTGCACGCGCGCAAGGCCTGGCTGCAGGGCCTGTCGCCGAAGGAGAACCGCGAGATCCCGCCGCTGCGCTACGACTGGGTGCTCCGGCTCAAGCGCGAGCGACCGGGCCTGCAGGTGGTGCTCAACGGCGGCCTGGTCGAGACCGCGACCTGCCTCGAGGCGCTGGCCGGGGTGGACGGCGTGATGCTGGGCCGCGCCGCCTACCACGAGCCGTGGCGCCTGGCCGAGCTCGACCGGGCGCTGTGGCCGGACGCCACCGCGCCGCGTCCCGCGGATCGCGCCGAGGCCCTGCGCGCGCTGCGGCCCTACGTCGAGGCCCGGCTCGCCGAGGGCGTGGCGCTCAAGCACATCACCCGCCACGTGCTCGGCCTGTTCCACGGCCAGCCGGGCGGGCGCGCCTTCCGGCAGGTGCTGAGCGAGGGGGCGCATCGCCCGGGCGCCGGCTGGGACCTGGTCGAGCGGGCCCTGGGCGCGGTCCAGGACCGCGCCGGCCGCGCCGCCTGAGCGGCGCGGCCGGCAGGGTTCAGAGCGGATTCACCCCCTGCCGACCAGACTGCGCAGCCCTCGCGGCTTCCTGCCGTGGCGGCCACCGGCTACCATCGAAGCGTCCATGCCCATGCGCCCCGTGCTCCACGCCAGCGTCCTGATGCTCGCCACCGCGGCCTTCCCCGCGCCGGCGCAGGACGGCCGTGAGCGCCAGGCCGACGAGGGCCTCCGCGAGTCGGTCCAGCGCATCGAGCGCGAGACCGGCGGCGAAGTCCTCCGCGCCGAGCCCTACCAGCGCAACGGCCGCGACGCCTGGCGCTTCAAGGTGCTGACCCCCGAGGGCCGGGTGCGCGTGCTGCGCGACGAGCCGCCCCGCCCGGGCGCGCTGCCCTCGCGCGATGCGTCCCCTCCCGAACCCCTGCGGCCGCGCGACGCCCAGCCCCGCCTGCGCGAGCGCCCCGACCTGCGCGACCTGCGCCGCGACCGCGCGCGCCCGCCCGCCGGCCGCGGCGACGACCGCTCCCGCTGATCCCACCGCCTGTTGACCGCGCCGGCCCACGCCGGCGCCCATGACGAGGACACGCCATGCGCATTCTGCTGGTCGAGGACGAAGCCGCCCTCCGCGAGACCCTCGCCGCCCGCCTCAAGCGCGACGGCTTCGCCGTCGACGCCGCCAGCGATGGCGAGGAAGGCCTCTACCTCGGCAACGAAGTGCCGTTCGACGTCGGCATCATCGACCTCGGCCTGCCGAAGATGTCGGGCATGGACCTGGTGCGCGAGCTGCGCGCCACCGGCAAGAAGTTCCCGATCCTGATCCTGACCGCCCGTTCGAGCTGGCAGGACAAGGTGGAGGGCCTGAAGGCCGGCGCCGACGACTACCTGGTCAAGCCCTTCCACGTCGAGGAGCTGCTGGCGCGCATCAACGCATTGCTGCGCCGCGCCGCCGGCTGGAGCAAGGCGCTGCTGGAGTGCGGCCCGATCAAGCTCGACCTCACCGCGCAGACCGTCACCTGCAACGCCGAGGCGGTCGACCTGACCAGCTACGAGTACAAGGTGCTGCAGTACCTGATGGTGCACGCGGGCGAGCTGGTGTCGAAGGCAGACCTGACCGAGCACATCTACCAGCAGGACTTCGACCGCGACTCCAACGTGCTCGAGGTGTTCATCGGCCGGCTGCGCAAGAAGCTCGACCCCGACGGCGAGCTCAAGCCGATCGAGACCGTGCGCGGCCGCGGCTACCGCTTCGCCATCCCGCGCAGCGAGTAAGACGCCCCGATGCAGGCCCGCGCGCTGTCGCTGCAGGCGCGCCAGCTGCTGGCGGCGACGCTGGGCCTGCTGGCGTTCCTCGGCCTCACCGGCTACGCGCTCGACCGCGCGTTCATCGACACCGCGCGCTCCAACCAGGAGGCGCGCCTGGGCAGCTACGCGCGCGCCTACCTCGCCGGCCTCGACTTCACCCGCTCCGGCGCGCTGTGGCCGCCCGAGGCGCCGCCGGACCCGCGCTTCGGCACCCCCGGCAGCGGCCTGTACGCGGCGATCGTCGGCGACGGCGTCGACTGGCATTCCGCGTCCACCCTGAGCCAGGTGCTGCCCGAGGACATCGAGCTGCCGCTCGGCGAGATCCGCTTCGAGGGCCCGCTGTCGATCCGCGGGCCCAACGGCGAGAAGGGCGAGGTGTACCGCTACGCGATCGGCACCGCGTGGGAGGAGCCCGAAGTGGGCTTCACCGTGGCGGTGAGCGAGGACGCGAGCACCATCACCCGCCAGATCGCCGTGTTCCGGCGCGCGCTGTGGGGCTACCTCGGCGGCGCGGGCCTGCTGCTGCTGGGCGTGCAGACCCTGATCCTGCGCTGGAGCCTGCAGCCGCTGCGGCGCGTGACCCGCGCGATGGACAGCGTGCAGCGCGGCCGCGACAAGCAGCTCGACGGCGAGTTCCCGCACGAGCTCTCGCCGCTCACCGACAGCATCAACGCCTTCATCGAGAGCGAGCGCGAGCACCTCGAGCGCTACCGCCACACCCTGGCCGACCTCGCCCACAGCCTCAAGACCCCGCTCGCCGTGCTGCGCGCCCGGCTCGAGGACGGCGCCAGCGAGGCGGAGCTGCGCGCCGACGTGCAGGCCCAGCTGCAGCGCATGAACGACATCGTCGGCTACCAGCTCTCGCGCGCGGCCACCTCGGGCCACCAGCTGTTCGCCGCGCCGATCGAGATCGAGGGCTACGCCGAGGAAGTGGTGCGAGGCCTGGAGAAGGTCTACGCGGCGAAGGGCGCGCTGTGCGAGTTCGACATCGACGCGTCCGCGCGCTTCTTCGGCGAGCCCGGCGACCTGCAGGAGCTGCTGGGCAACCTGCTGGAGAACGCGTTCAAGTGGACCCGCCGCCGCGTCGTGCTGGTGGTGCGCGCGCTGCCGCCGCCGGCCGGCCGCCGCGCCGGCGTCGAGATCGTGGTCGAGGACGACGGCCCCGGCATCCCGCCCGAGCGCGTGGCCAGCCTGCTGCAGCGCGGCGTGCGCGGCGACGAGCGCGTGCAGGGCCACGGCATCGGCTTGGCGATCGTGCAGGACATCGTGCGCTCCTACCGCGGCCAGCTGCGCGTGGACGCCTCGCCCGAGCTGGGCGGCGCGCGCTTCGCGGTGCACATCCCGCCGGGCCTGTGAGGCCCGCCCGCGCCGGTCGGCGCGCGGCTCAGCGCGCGGCGAAGGGCGAGGGGCCGTAGAGCCGGCGCAGCTGCGCGGCCACCGCCGGCAGTTCCGCCTCGAGCAGGGCCGGCGCCGAGAAGTGGTACTCGCTGGCCACGGCGAAGAACTCCTCGGGCGCCTCGGCGGCGTAGGGGTCGATCGGCGTCTCCTCGCCGGCCTCGACCCGCGCCGCGAAGGCGTCGTAGGCGGCCTGGAAGTCCGCGGCCCACTGCCGCTGCCAGGCCCCCGGCAGCGGCGGGGTGCCGTCGAGCACCCCGTCGAGCCCGTCGAGCTTGTGCGCCATCTCGTGCACCGCCACGCAGAAGCCGGCGCGCGGATCGGCGAGGTCGCCCTCCACGTCGGCCCAGGACAGGATCAGCGGGCCCTGGTCCCAGGACTCGCCGATCAGCTCGTCCTCCCACTCGGTGACCACGCCGGTGGCGTCGTCGTGGTCCACCCGGCCCACGCGGAACGCCGCGGGATACACCAGCAGCACCCGCCAGCCGGCGAGCCCGCCCGCGCCGAACTCCAGCAGCGGCAGCGCGCACAGCGCGGCGAGGATGCAGCGCTGGACGTCGTCGAGCACCAGGCCCTGCACCGGGACGATGGTCTTGCTGGCGAGGAAGCGCGCGGCGAGCGCGCGCAGGCGGGCCTGGCGCGCCTCGTCCAGCCGGGCGACCCACGGCACGCGCGCGACGCAGGCCAGCCAGGTCGCGGCGGGGATGTCGGGGGGCGGCGCGGGGGCGAACCAGCGGAGGAGCGGGTCGAGCAGTCCCATCGGGCGCGGCGGGTCGGCGGCGGCGGGGCGGGCCCCGCCGGGCCTCAGCGGAACATCCCCGGGAGCAGGCGCTGCCAGCGCGGGCGCTGCAGGCGCGCGCCGGGGGCGGACTCGTCGCTGCCGATGCTGCGGTTGCCGCGCGGGGCGGTGCGCTCGGCGCGGGCCTGGGCTTCCTGGGCGGCCTGGCCCGGCTCGGCCTCGGCGACCGGCGCGCTGGCGTCGGCGTCGCGCGGGGCGGGGCTGGCGTCGGCCGCGCAGCCCGAGGCGCCGGCGGCGTCGCTCGCGACGGCATGGCCGGTGCCGAGGCACAGCAGGAGGGCGAGGGCGGCGAGCGTGCGCATCGTGGGGCTCCGCGGGGACGGACGCGGCGCGGGGGCCGGGTCCGGGAGCCCGGAGTGTACCCGGAGTCCGGCCCCGGCGTGTGGCAGCGCAACATGCCCCGGCTTCACATCGGCCCCGTTCCCCACGGCCCGCGCATGGGGCATCCTCCGGCTCCGCATGAACGCCCTCCTCATCGACGCGGCCCCGCCGCGCATCACCGCCGCCGCCCTCCGTCGCGCCCTCATCGCCGGCGCGCGCCGGGTGATCGCGCGCCGCGAGAACCTCAACCGCATCAACGTCTTCCCGGTGCCCGACGGCGACACCGGCAGCAACATGGCGTTCACCCTCGGCAGCGTGCTGTCGGGTGCGCTGGGGCGACGCACCGCGAGCACCGGCGAGCTGATGGCGCGGGTGGGCGAGGTGGCCATCGACGGCGCGCGCGGCAACTCCGGCGCGATCCTCGCGCAGTTCCTGCAGGGCGTGGCCGAAGGCGTGGGCAACCGGCCGGAGCTCAGCCTCGCGGCGATGGCCGACGCGGTGCGCGGCGGCGCCGACGCCTGCCGGCGCGCGCTCAGCGAGCCGCGCGAGGGCACCATCCTCAGCGTGATCCGCGCCTTCGCCGACGCCCTGCAGCAGGGCCCGGCGCGCGACGCCCGCGGCTGGTTCGAGCAGGCGCTGGCGCGCACCCGCGTGGCCCTGGCCGACACCCCGCGCCAGCTGCCGGTGCTGGCCCGCGCCGGCGTCGTCGACGCCGGCGCCCAGGGCTTCGTCGACCTGCTCGAGGGCATCGCCGACTACCTCGCCGCCGGCCGCCTGGCCGACGCGCCCGAGGTGATGGAGTCGCTGGCCGACGAGGAGGCCGCGCTGGCCCACCTCGAGCTGGCGGAGGGCGATCCCGCGCACCGCTTCTGCACCGAGTGCCTGGTGCTGGGCGAGGGCATCGACCGCGACGCGCTGCGCGCGGAGGTGGCCGCGCTCGACGCCTCCTGCGTGGTCGTGGCCGGCAGCGCCACGCGCGTGCGCCTGCACGCCCATCTCGCCGCGCCGGCGCGTCTGTTCGAGGCCTGCGGCCGCTTCGGCCGGGTCGAGGGCGCCAAGGCCGACGACATGCACGCCCAGCAGCGCACCACCTCCACCGCCGCCGCGCGGCGCGTGGCGATCCTCGCCGACAGCGCCTGCGACCTGCCCGACGCGCTGATCGAGGCGCACAACATCCATGTCGTGCCGCTGCGGGTGAACTTCGGCGAGCAGGACTTCCTCGACAAGGTCGGCCTGGGCACCGGCGACTTCTATGCCCGCATGCGCGCCAGCGCCGTGCTGCCGCGCACCAGCCAGCCGCCGCCGGGCGACTTCCGCCGGCAGATGGAGTTCCTGCTCAGCCACAGCCCGTCGCTGGTGTACGTGGGCCTGTCGCGCGCGGTCAGCGGCACGCTGCAGTCCGCCGAGACGGCCGCCGCGCGCACCGACGCGCGGCGCATCCGCGTGGTCGACAGCGCCAGCGCGTCCGGCGGCCTCGCCCTGCTCGCGCTGCGCGCGGCCGAGCTGGCCGGCGACGGCCGCGACGCCGACGCGATCGTGGCCGAGCTCGAGCGCCTGCGGCCGCTGACCCAGACCTGGGCGATCGCCCGCGACCTCAGCCACGGCGTCCGCGGCGGCCGCGTGCCGGCCTGGGCCAAGCCGCTGATCCAGGGCCTGGGCCTGACGCCGGTGGTGCGCTTCAGCCCCGAGGGCAAGCTCGCCGTGGCCGGCGCGCTGTGGGGCACGCGCGACGTGCCGGCGCGCTTCGCCGCGTACGTCGCCAAGCGCCTGCCGCCGGGCGTGCGCTGGCGCGTGATCGTCGGCCACGCCGACGCCCGCGCCGACGGCGAGGCGCTGCTGGCGGCCGTGGACGCGACCATCGCGCCGGCCGAGCGCTGGCTGGTCGAGACCGGGCCGGCGATCGGCGCGCACGCCGGCCAGGGCGCGCTGGTGATCGCCGTGCAGCCGGTGGCCTGAGGTGGCCGCCGACGCCTTCGTCCTGCCCGCGGCCCTGCTGCTGGGCGCCTACGCGCTGGGCTCGCTGTCGGGCAGCCTGCTGCTCGGCCGGCTGCGCGGGGTCGACATCCGCACCCAGGGCAGCGGCAATGCCGGCGGCACCAACGCCTTCCGCACCCAGGGCGCGTGGTTCGCGCTGGGCACGGTCGCGGTGGACATCGCCAAGGGCGCGCTCGCGGCCTGGGCCGGGCTGGCGCTCGCGCCGGCGGCCGGGCCGCTCGGCGGCGACGCGCTCGGCCACGCCTGCGGCCTGGCGGCGGTCATCGGCCACGTCTGGCCGGTCTGGCACGGCTTCCGCGGCGGCAAGGGCGCCGGCACCGCCGTCGGCGCGCTGGCGGTGCTGTGGCCGCTGGCGCTCGCGCCGCTGCTGGCGGCCTGGCTGCTGGTGCTGACCTCGACGGGCTACGTCGGCCTGGCCACGGTCTGCGCCGGCCTGGCCCTGCTGCCGATGGCCTGGTGGGATCCCGCCGGCCCGGCGCGCGCGTGGCTGGCGCTCGCGCTGGCGGGCTTCCTGGTGTTCACCCACCGCAGCAACCTGCAGCGGCTGGCCGCGGGCGTGGAGCATCGCTTCGAGCGCGCGCGCGTGCTGGCGCGGCTGGTCGCGAGGCTGCGCGGCCCGGCGCCGCGCTGATGCCGGGGTCGCGGTGATGGACGAGCGCGCGCTGTTCGCGCGGCTGTGCGCGGGCCCGCTCGAGGCCGGCGCGCTGGCCGCCGGCCTCGGCGTGAGCCGGGCCGCGGCCTGGAAGCGGATCGAGGCGCTGCGCGCCGCCGGGCTCGCGATCGACGCGCGTCCCGGCGGCGGCTACGCCCTGGCCTCGCCGCGCGTGCCGCTGGACGCGGCGGCCATCGACGCCGCGCGCCGGGACCGCGGCTGGCCCGCCGCGATCGAGGTGGCGTGGCAGGTCGATTCGACCAATGCCGAGCTGCTGCGCCGCGCCGATGCCGCGCGCGGCGGGGCCGACGCGGGCCTTGGCGCGCCGCCGGTGGCGCTGTTCGCCGAGCGCCAGACCGCCGGCCGCGGCCGCCGCGGCCGCGCGTGGTCGGCGCCGCTGGGCGGCGCGCTCACCTTCTCGCTCGGGCTGCGCTTCGAGGCCGGGCTGTCGCGGCTGGGCGGGCTGAGCCTGGCGGTCGGCGTCGCGGTGGCCGAGGCCCTGCGCGGCGAGGGCGTGCGCCAGGTCGGGCTGAAGTGGCCGAACGACCTGGTGGTGCGCGACGCCGGCGGCGGCCTGGCCAAGCTCGGCGGCCTGCTGGTGGAGGTCCGCGGCGAGGCCGCCGGGCCGGTGCGCGCGATCATCGGCCTCGGCCTCAACGTCGCGCTCGGCGAGGCCGACCGCGCCGCGATCGGCCAGCCGGTGGCCGACCTGGCCGGGCTCGACGGCGGACGCGTGCCCGATCGCGTGCGCCTGGCCGCGGCGCTGCTCGACGCGCTGCTGCCGGCGCTGGCGGCGTTCGAGCGCGAGGGCCTCGCGCCGGCGCTGGCGGGCTTCGCCGCACTCGACGTGCTGGCCGGCGCCGAGGTGGCGCTGCACGCCGCCGACGGCGTGCATGCCGGACGCGCGCTCGGGCTCGACGCCGACGGCGGGCTACGGGTGCGCCACGCCGACGGCGAGCGCACCTGGCATGCGGGCGAGGTGTCGCTGCGCGCGCGCCCCGGGGACGCCTGATGGACTGGCTGTTCGACCTCGGCAACACCCGGCTGAAGTGGGCGCGCGGCGACGCCGTCGCCGCGGCGCAGGCGTTCGCGCACCTACCGGCGGGCGAGGCCGGCGCGCTGTCGCCGGCGCTGGCCCCGGCGCTCGCCGCGGCGCTCGCGGACGGCCCGGCGCCGGCGCGCGCGGTGATCGCCAGCGTCGGCGGTCCGGCGCGCACCGAGGCCCTCGAGCGCCTGCTCGACGGCCTCGGCGTCGCGCACGCGCGGGTCGCCACCGCGGCGCTCGCCGGCGGGCTCGCGATCGCCTACGCCGAGCCGTCCACGCTGGGCGTCGACCGCTTCCTGGCCCTGCTCGCCGCGCACCGCCGCGGGCCGGGGCCGTGGCTGGTGGCGAGCGTGGGCACCGCGCTCACCGCCGACCTGCTGCACGACGGCCGCCACCTCGGCGGCTGGATCGCCCCGTCGCCCGGCCTGATGCGCGAGGCGCTGGCCGCGCGCGTGCCGGCGCTGGCGGTGCCCGGCGGCGAGGCGCGCGCGTTCGCGTCGAGCACCGCCGACGCGCTGGCCTCCGGCGCCCGCGCCGCGGCCTGCGGCGCGCTCGAGCACGCGTTCGCGGAGGCCGGCGCGCGGCTCGGCCAGGCGCCGACCCTGCTGCTGGCCGGTGGCGGCGCCGACGCGGTGCGCGCCGGCCTGCGGGTGCCGTCGGTCGCGGCGCCGGAGCTGGTGCTCGAGGGCCTCGCGGCCTGGGCCGCCCTGCCGCGCTGAGCCCGCGGTTACACTGCGCGCATGCTCCTTCGCGCCCTGATCCTGCTGCTGGTGGTGATGAACGCCGGCGTCGCCGCCTGGTGGTGGCTGCACGTGCCCGCGCCGCCGCCCGCCCTGCCGCCGCCGCCGCCCGGCGTCGCCCAGCTCGCCCTGCTCAGCGAGGCCGACCTCGCGTCGACGCCCGCGCTCGACTTCGACCCCGCGCCGGTGGCCGACGCCGACGCCCCGCGCTGCCTCGCGCTGGGGCCGTTCCAGACCCCCACCGACGCGCGCCGCGCGGCGCTGGTGCTCGGCCCGCTGGTGGCCCGGCTGCGCCAGCGCGAGATCACCGGCGAGGCCGTCGTGGGCTACCGCGTCTACCTGCCCGCCCAGCCCAGCCGCGAGGAGGCGCTCGGCCTCGCGCGCCGGCTGCAGGACGCGAACCTGCGCGACTACTACGTCGTGACCGCCGGCAGCGAGGAGAACACCATCTCGCTCGGCCAGTTCCGCGAGCTCGGCAACGCCGAGGCCCGCCGCGACGAGGCCCGGGCCGCGGGCTTCGACCCGATGCTCGAGCCGCGCAGCGAGGCCGCCAGCCAGTGGTGGCTGGAGCTCGCCGCGGCCGAGGACTTCGACTGGCGCGAGGCCCTGGGCGGCTACGCCGGCGTCGGCGAGCGCGCCATCGCCTGCTTCTGAGGCGCGCCCGCGCGCCTGCCGCGCCGCGGCTTGCACCCGGCCGGCGGCCTCCGTAGCCTCGGCCCACCCCCCGAACACGACGCGCTGGGAGTTCCCGACGTGCAGGCACCAAGGACGGACCTGACCGCACGGAGCCCGCTGATCCGGGCCTTCGCGTCCGCCCTGTTGCTGCTCGCCGCGATGCAGCTGGGCTTCGACCTCGACGGCCGTCCGCTCGCCCACGGGCTCGAGCACTGGCCGCTGGCCGGCCGCCTGCTGGCGCTGCTGCCGGCGGTGGTCGCGGGCATCGTCTTCTTCCCCGGCCCCAGCGTGCGCCGCCACCTGCGCGCGCCGGTGGCGTGGCTGTCGCTGGCGGGCGTGCTCGCGATGGCGGCCTGGCCCGGCCTCGGCGACAGCGGCCAGCGCGCGGGCCTGCTGCTGGCCGGTCTCGGGCTGGGCGCGGCGGCCAGCGTGCTGCGGCCGGGCGACCCCTCGGCGTGGCGCGAGTTCGTGCTGCGCGGCATCGGCGCGGCCCTGTTCGCGCTCGGCCTCGCGGGCCTCGCCGGCCTGCTCGGCCTGGCGCCGCCGGAGCGCGCGGTGCTGCTGGGGCCGTCGGCGGTGGCGGCGGTGATGATGGTGGGCGTGCTGGCCTATCGCCGGCACTGGCGCCACGGCGTCTCGATCGGCCCCGGGCGCGGGCTCGCCGCGGTGGTGCTCGGCCTGTCGCTGCTGGTCGCCCTGGGCTGGATGCTGCGCGCCGAGGGCGTCGCCCGGCTGGGCACGGTCTTCGCCGCGATGAGCTTCTCGGCCGCGGTCTCCGCGGCGCTGGCCGCCAGCGCGATCGCGGCCACGCTGGGCGGGCAGCGGAGGCTGGCGCGGACCCTCACCGCCGCGGCCCTGCTGCCGAGCCTCGCGGCGATGCTGGTGCGGGCGTTCGAGCTCGACATCGACCTCGGCGCCTGGCTGTCGTGGATCGGCCTGCTGGGGCCCGAGGGCGGCGGCCGGATCAGCGGCCCCACGCCCTCGGCGTTCGTGCTGGTCGCGCTCGGCCTGCTGCTGGCCCCCGGCCAGGAGCGCGACGGTCCGCTGCGCTGGGCGCCGACCTGGGCCGCCGGGCTGTCGCTGGCGGTCATCGCCGGCATCATCGCCGGCGGCATGCTGATCGACCTGCCCGGCGCCGCCGAGGGCGATCCCGCCGCCAGCCTGTCGCTGGCGACCGCGCTGGCGATGGCCCTGCTCGGCCTGGCGCTGGCGTTCGCCGACTTCGACGGCGAGCGCCGCGGGCGCTGGCTGCCCCTGATCGCGGGCCTCGCGGCGATCGGCCTCTCGGCGGTGCTGTGGACCGCGCTGGCGCGCGACCAGGCCGCCACCGTGACCCGCGTGCTCGAGGCCGAGATGGACGGCGCCCAGCGCCTCGTCGAGCGCGCGCTGCTGGTGCGCATCGGCGCGCTCGCGCGCGCCGGCCGGGTGCTTGGGTCGATGCCGGAGGAGCGCCGCGAGGCGCTGTTCGCGCTCGACGCGGCGGCGCTGGTCGAGGACTTCGAGGGCATCGACGCGCTGGCCTGGCTCGGCCCGGATGGCCGCCTGCGCCACCGCCACCAGCCCGGGGGCGCCGACACCCCGGCCGACGACGGCCGCCTGGAGCGCGCGTGGCAGCGCGTGCTCGAGGGCGGCGGGGTCGCGCTGGGCCGGCACGGGCATGCCGTGCACGACGGCGGCCGCGGCTTCCTGCTGGTGGCCGCCGCGCCGGGCGGGCAGGGCGCGATGGTGGCCCAGCTGCGCGAGGAGGCGGTCATCGCCATCGCGCTGACCGGCCTGATCCCCGAGGCCCCGCTGCGGGTGGGCCTGGAGGACGTGCCGGGGCACCCGCCGCTGTTCGAGCGGATGGCGCCGGAGGGGCGCCCGCTGCTCGCCGGGCGGCTCGAGGTGGGAGGCCTGCCGCTGACGCTGGAGATCTGGATGCCGGCCACCCTGGCGCCCGAGCGCCTGCCCGCGGGCCTGCTGGCGATGGGCCTGATCGCCGGCGTGCTGGTGGCGCTGGCGCTGCGGCTGGCGGTGCGCGCGCGCGAGCGCGCCGACGAGGCCGAGGCCGCCATCGCCGCGCTGCAGGCCGAGACGCTGGAGCGCGAGCGCGCCCAGGACGAGCTGCGCGCCGCCGAGGCCGACCTCGCGCACGCCGCCACCCACGACGCCGTGACCGGCCTGCCGCGCTTCCAGGTGCTCGACGCCGAGCTCGGCCAGCACGCGCCCGCCACCGGCCTGCGCGTGACGATGCTGATGCTCGACCTCGACGGCTTCCATGCGGTCAACGAGTCGCTCGGCCACGCGCGCGGCGACGACGCGCTGCGCGGCGTGGCCGCGCGCCTGCTCGACGCGGTCGGCGGCCGCGGCCGGCTGGCGCGGTTCGGCTCCGACGCCTTCCTCGCCGTGTATCCCGGGCTCGGCAGCGAGGACGCCGAGCGCGAGGCCGAGCGCCTGCGCGCGCGGCTCGCCGAACCGCTGGAGGCGGGCGGGGTGCGCTTCTTCCTGACCGCCAGCGTGGGCATCGCGCGCGGCACGCTGCCGCGCGACGACTTCACCGAGCTGGTGCGCCGCGCCGAGGCCGCGAAGGCCCAGGCCAAGCGCGATGGCCGCGACCTGGTGCGGATCTGGGACGAGCGCGACGAGCTCGCGCGCGAGGACCGGCTGGCGCTGGGCGCCGCGCTGCGCGAGGCGATCCGGCTGCGCGAGCTGCGCCTGGTCTACCAACCGCTGGTGGGCGCCGACGACGGCCGCCTGCGCGGCTTCGAGGCGCTGCTGCGCTGGCACAGCCCGCGCTTCGGCGACGTGCCGCCGCTGCGCTTCGTGCCGGTGGCCGAGAGCTTCGGCCTGATGCCCGACATCGGCCACTGGGTGATCGTCGAGGCCTGCCGCCAGCTCGCGGCGTGGAAGGCCGCCGGGCACGGGCCGCTGCGCATCGCTGTCAACGTCGCCGCGCAGCAGCTCTCGCGCCCGGGCCTGGTGGAGCAGGTCGGCGGCGCGCTGCTGCGCTTCGGCGTCGAGCCCGCCCAGCTCGAGCTCGAGCTCACCGAGGGCTCGCTGATCGAGAACCTCGAGCGCGCGCAGCGCGTGCTGGCCAAGCTCAAGGCGATCGGCGTGGGCCTGTCGATCGACGACTTCGGCACCGGCTACTCGAGCCTGGCCTACCTCAAGCAGTTCTCGGTCGACAAGCTCAAGATCGACCGCAGCTTCGTCGTCGACCTGCCCAACGACACCGACGACGCCGCGATCGCGCGCACCATCGTCGCGATGGGCCACCAGCTGCGCCTGACGATCGTCGCCGAGGGCGTCGAGCATTCCGGCCAGGCCGGTTTCCTCGCCTCGATCGGCTGCGACGAGCTGCAGGGCTACCACATCGCCCGCCCGATGGAGGCCGGCCAGGTCGAGGCCTGGATGCGCGGCCGGCCGCCGGGCGTGTCGCCGCTGCGTCCGGCCTGAGCGCGGCTCGCGTAGAATCCCGGCCGCGCCGGCTTAGCTCAGTTGGTAGAGCAACCGCCTTGTAAGCGGTAGGTCGTCGGTTCGATTCCGACAGCCGGCACCACCCTCACCAGTCGGTCGGCGCGTAGTCCTTCAGGAACTGGCCCCACACGTGCTCGCCGGTGTTGAAGCCGTGGATGATCGGGTCGACGATCCGCGCGGCGCCGTCGACGATGTCCAGCGGCGGGTGGAAGCGCTCCTCCAGCACCTTCTTCGCGGCGATCTCGGCCGGGTCCTCGTCGGTGACCCAGCCGGTGTCGACGCTGTTCATGTGGATGCCGCTGGCGTGGTAATCCGCCGCCGAGGTGCGCGTCATCATGTTCAGCGCGGCCTTGGCCATGTTGGTGTGCGGGTGCCGGGTGGTCTTGAAGTTGCGGTAGAACTGCCCCTCCATCGCCGAGACGTTGACCACGTGCTTGTCGTGCGTGGGCACGCGCTCCATCAGCGGCTTCAGGCGCGCGTTGATGATGAAGGGCGCGATCGCGTTGACCAGCTGGGTCTCGAGCAGCTCCACCGACGGCACCTCGTGCATCAGCAGGCGCCAGGAGTTGCGCCCGCGCAGGTCCACCTGCTGCAGGTCCTGGTCGAGCCGGCCCTCGGGGAACAGGTGCTGCTGGCCGAGCAGCTCGTCGGCCAGCAGCGGCACCTGCGAGAGCTCGGCGGCGCGCACCAGGCCGTCGACGCCGCCCTGCGCGGCCGCCACCAGCGCCGGGGCATCGGCGCCCGGCAGCAGGTCGGCGCCGCGCAGGCCCTCGTAGCGGCCCACCAGCCGGCGCACGGCCTCGGGCATCGCGTCGGCCGAGGCGGTCTCGTTGGCCATCATGTGCGCGTAGAACTGCGGCGGGCGGCGCACCGTCTGGCAGGCGTTGTTGATGATGAAGTCCAGCCGCGGGCGCGTGGCCAGCAGCTGGCTGCAGAAGGCCTCGACGCTGGGGGTGTGGCGCAGGTCCAGGCCGAACACCTCCAGCCGGTGGCCCCACTCCGCGAAGTCGGGCTCGGCGGCGTAGCGCGCCGCGGAGTCGCGCGGGAAGCGGGTGGTGACGATGAGCTCCGCGCCGGCGCGCAGCAGCTTCAGGCCGGCCTGGTAGCCGATCTTCACGCGGCCGCCGGTGAGCAGCGCCACGCGGCCGCGCAGGTCGGCGGTCTCGGTGCGCTTGGAGAAATTGAGCTCCGCGCAGGGCGGGCACATCTGGTCGTAGAAGTGGTGGAGCTGGGTGAACTTCTGCTTGCACACGTAGCAGTGGCGCACCTCCGGGGAGTGCACCGGCGGCGGCTCGGGCGCCGCGCCCATCCCGTTGCTGGCGTCGTGCAGGCCCGGGGCCTGGGGCGGGAAGTAGTTCGGCGTGCTGAACACCGGCTTGCGCCGCAGCACGCGGATGCCGGTCTGGTCGAGCAGGGCGTCGGCCTCGCGGCGCTTGGCCCGCTCGCGCTCGCGTGCCTCGAGCTTGAGCGTGCGCCGGCGCCCCTTGGGCTCGGGGTGGTGGACCCGGGCGATGGCGCGGTGCAGGCGCGCGCGCTCGTCCCCGGGCAGGGCGTCGAGGAGGCGGCGGTCGGCGTCGACCTGCTCCAGCAGGTCCGCCGCGGCGCGCAGGCGCTCGAGCAGGGACGGGTCGGCGGCGGGCGGGGGCGTCGTGTTCAAGGCGGATCCATGGGGCGGCGCCGGCGCGCGGGGGGCGCGTCGGCCGGGTGGGCGGGGTGACGGGGGCGTCATGATACCGGGCCCGGCGGCCCCGCTCCCGCGCGCGACGGCAGGCGCCGCCAATGCGCGCCGCCGGCGTGGCCACGGGCGGCTGGTATCCTCGGCGGCCTGCCCGGGCGGCCCCCGCCCCCGCGCACCCGTACGCGTCGTCCGGTCACAATGACGGCGCACCGGTCTCCGGAGCGCACCATGCCCGCGATCACCCCCCCCGCCGCCGCCCCCGCCCGCCCTGCCGACGGGGCCCGCCCGTGAGCCGCTTCCCGCCCATCTCGCTGATCGGCGCGCCCACCGACATCGGCGCCGGCCACCGCGGCGCCTCGATGGGCCCGGAGGCCCTGCGCGTCGCCGGCCTCGAGGGCGCGCTGCGCGAGCGCGGCCTCGACGTGCTCGACCGCGGCAACCTCAGCGGCCCGGTGAACCCCTGGCAGCCGCCGCTGGACGGCTACCGCCACCTGCCCCAGGTGGTGGCCTGGAACCGCGCGGTGATGGACGCGGTGTACACCGAGCTCAGCGTCGGCCGGCTGCCGGTGATGCTGGGCGGCGACCACTGCCTGGCGGTGGGCTCGATCACCGCGGTGGCGCGCTGGTGCCGCGAGCGCGGCCGCACGCTGCGGGTGATCTGGCTGGACGCGCACGCCGACTTCAACACCTCCGACGTCACCCCGTCGGGCAACGTCCACGGCATGCCGGTGAGCTGCCTGTGCGGCCTGGGCCCCGAGTCGCTGACCCACCTCGGCGGCAGCGCCCCGGCGATGCGCCCCGAGGAGATCCGGCAGATCGGCATCCGCTCGGTGGACGCCGGCGAGAAGCGGCTGGTGAAGGAGTACGGCCTCGACATCTACGACATGCGCTACATCGACGAGATCGGCATGAAGCGGGTGATGGAGGAGGCGCTGGAGGGGATCGACGAGAACACCCACCTGCACGTGAGCTTCGACGTCGACTTCCTCGACCCGGCCATCGCCCCGGGCGTGGGCACCACCGTGCCCGGCGGCCCGAACTACCGCGAGGCGCAGCTGGTGATGGAGATGATCGCCGACACCGGCCGGCTGGGCTCGCTGGACATCGTCGAGCTCAACCCGGCCTTCGACGAGCACAACCGCACCGGCGCGCTGGCCGTCGACCTGGTGGAGAGCCTGTTCGGCAAGTCCACCCTGATGCGCGGGGACTGAGCGCGCCGCGGGCCGCCCGCGGCCCCGGCGCCGCGCCGCCTTCACGCCCCGCGGCTGGCCCGGCGCGGGGCGGCGGTGCAGAATCGACGCCCCGGCCGACCGGCCCGCCCCCCTCCGAGGATCCCGCCATGAAGCGACTCCTGCTCATCGCCCTGCTGCTCGCCGCCGCCTCCGGCCTCTCCGCCTGCCAGACCATGAAGGGCCTGGGCGAGGACGTGCAGACGCTGGGCGAGAAGATCGAGCGCGGCGCGCGCGACTGCGACGACGGCTGCAACGACTGATCCCGATGCCCGCGACCCGCGTCCTCACCGGCATCACGACCACCGGCACCCCGCACCTCGGCAACTACGTCGGCGCCATCCGCCCCGCCATCGAGGCCAGCCGCGCGCCCGGCGCGGAGAGCTTCTTCTTCCTGGCCGACTACCACGCGCTGATCAAGTGCGACGAGCCCGCGCGCATCGCGCGCTCGCGCCAGGAGATCGCGGCCACGTGGCTGGCCAGCGGGCTCGACCCGGCGCGGGTGACGTTCTACCGCCAGTCCGACATCCCCGAGATCCCCGAGCTCACCTGGCTGCTGACCTGCGTCGCCGGCAAGGGCCTGCTCAACCGCGCGCATGCCTACAAGGCGTCCGTCGACCGCAACCTCGAGGCCGGCGACGACGCGGATGCCGGGATCACGATGGGGCTGTTCTGCTACCCGGTGCTGATGGCCGCCGACATCCTGATGTTCAACGCCCACCGCGTGCCGGTGGGCCGCGACCAGGTGCAGCACATCGAGATGGCGCGCGACATGGGCCAGCGCTTCAACCACCTCTTCGGCGGCGGGCGCGCGCTGTTCACCCTGCCCGAGGCGGTGGTGGACGAGGCGGTGGCCACGCTGCCCGGCCTCGACGGCCGCAAGATGAGCAAGAGCTACGACAACACCGTGCCGCTGTTCGCCGGCGGCGAGAAGGCCACCCGCGAGGCGATCGCGCGGATCGTCACCGACTCGCGCGCGCCCGGCGAGCCCAAGGACGCCGAGGGCACGGCGCTGCACCTGCTGTTCCAGGCCTTCGCCACGCCCGACGAGACCGCTGGCTTCCTGGCCGACCTGCGCGGCGGCCTGGGCTGGGGCGAGGCCAAGCAGCGCCTCGCCGCCCAGGTCGAGCGCCAGGTCGCGCCGATGCGCGAGCGCTACGCCGCGCTGATGGCGCGCCCCGACGAGCTCGAGGACGTGCTGCTGGCGGGCGCGGCGAAGGCGCGCGCGGTGGCCACGCCGTTCCTGGCCGAGCTGCGCGCCGCGGTGGGCCTGCGTTCGATGTCAACAAATGTGGTGGTGGAATCAAAAAAGCCCGCTACGCGCTATGCGAATCCAGGAGTCAAGAAGGCTCTGTTTAAGATCTTTAGAGAGAAAGATCATTTCAAGAGCAAGATTCTGCTGGGAAGCCACGTCGTGGCCGAGCTTGGGCCTTTCTCGTCCGGTGCGGACGCGAGCAAGTACCTCTATTCAAAGGTCGCTCCACTCTTCTCCAGGAGAGCCAAAAAGAAGTCAGACGAGCAGCTTATTGCTCAAGTCAAAAGATACCTGGATGGCTCTCTAGCCAAGACTGAGAGTGATCCAAGAGTCGTAAAGGTTCTCTTCACGTACGAGAAGTTTTCTGACGTGAAGCAGGCAGTGAGCATCCTTGTCGATGAGAAAATTGCTGAACTGAAAAAAGAAGCCGAGAAGGGCGCCTGAGCCATGCACCAGTGGCTGGCGGTGGCGATGTTCCTGCCGTGGTTCGCGATCGTGGCCTGGGCCTATACCCGGCTGCCGCGGCCGCGCCCGGGCGAGCGCCCGCGCGGCGCCTACGACGCGGTGGTCATCGCGCTGGGCCTGGGCCTGGCGGTGCTGGGCATGCGCTGGGGGCTGCCCGCGGAGCACGTCTATGGCGAGCTGTGGCCGCAGGTGCTGGCCACGCTGCTGGCCTACGGCGCGTTCCTGGGCGTGCTGCTGGCGGGAGCGCTGCTGCGCGCCCGCGTGCTGGCCGGGCCGGCCGCGGGCGACGCCGCGCGCTGAGCGCGGCCGCCGCCGGCGCGCGCGTCAGTGCGCGCGGGCCAGGTCGTCGAGCATCGCCTTGAGGAAGCGCGCGGCCTCGCCGCCCGTGCAGGCGCGGTGGTCGAAGGTCAGCGACAGCGGGATGACGCGGTGGGTCTCGATCCCGCCCATCACCGGCACCACCTGGTGGCGGCCGCGGCCGGCGGCGACGATCGCCACGCAGGGCGGCACGATCACCGGGGTGGCGTAGCGGCCGGCGAACATGCCGAAGTTCGACAGGCTGATGGTGTAGCCCGAGAGCTCGGACGCCGGCAGCGAGCGCTCCTCGACCTGCGCGCGCAGGCGGTTGACGCCCTCGCGCACGCCGCGGGCATCGAGCATGTCGGCGTTGCGCAGCGCGGGCACGAACAGGCCGTCGTCGGTGTCGACCGCGATGCCGATGTCGACCTGCGGGTGCAGGGTGCGGGTCAGCGCGTCGCCGTCGAACCAGGCGTTGAGCGCCGGCACGGCCTTGGCCGCCACCACGATCGCGCGCACCAAGCGCGCGGTGACGTCGTTGCCCGGCGCCCAGGCGTGGATGTCGGCGTCGTCGGTGAGCGTGGTGGGCACGACCTTGGCGTGGGCGTCGGCCATCACGCGCGCCATGTTGCGGCGCACGCCCTTGAGCTGCTCGGGCTGGCCGGTGGCGGCCTGGGCCGCGGGCGGGCGGGTGGCCATCGGGCGGCCGGCGGCCGAGAGCGCGGTGCGCTGCGGCGCGGCGGCGGGCATGGGCGGGTCGGCCGGGGTGTGCACCCACTCGCCGCCGGCCAGCGCGTGCGTGCCGGCCGGCGCCGCGGCGCGCAGGCGCGCGGGGTCGGCGGCCGCAGCCTTCACGTCGGCCATCGTCACCACGCCGTCGGCGCCGGTGGGCGCGACGCGGGCGAGGTCGACGCCGAGCTTGCGCGCGGTGGCGCGCACGGCCGGCATGGCCTTGACCCCGCCGACGGCCACCGCGGCCTCGGCGCGGACCTGGTCGCTGGCCTGCATCGCGCCGACGACGGTGCCGGCGTCGCCGCCGGCCTTGGCCGGGGCGGCCGGCGCAGCGGCCGGCGCCGGCGCTGCGGCAGCGGCTGCGGGCGTCGGCGCATGCGCGGCCGGGGCGGCGTGCCCGCCGCCGTGCTGGTGGCCGGTGTCCTGGGCGTCGGCGCGCTGCGGCAGCGACGGGTCGAGTTCGATCTCCACCAGCGCATGCCCGGTGATGATCACGTCGCCCGGGCCGCCGTGCAGCTTCAGCACCTTGCCGGAGAACGGCGAGGGCACGTCGACCACCGCCTTGGCGGTCTCCATCGACACCAGGGCGTCGTCGAGCAGGACGGTGTCGCCGACCTTGACGGCCCACTCCACGATCGTCGCGTCGGGCAGGCCCTCGCCCAGGTCGGGCAGCAGGAAGGACTTGGTCTGGGACATGCGGGATTCCTCAGCCGGCCGCGAGCGTGCGCTTCGCGGCCTCGACGATGCGCTCCACGCTCGGGAGGTACTTCATCTCGAGGCGGAACAGCGGGATGTGGGTGTCGTAGCCGGTGACGCGCTCGACCGGGGCGAGCAGGTCGAACATGCTCGACTCGGCCAGGCGCGCGGCGATCTCGGCGCCGAAGCCCGCGGTGCGCGGGGCCTCGTGGACGATCACGCAGCGGCCGGTCTTGGCCACGGACTCGGCGATGGTGTCGAAGTCGAGCGGGGTGAGCGTGGCCACGTCGATGACCTCGGCGCTGACGCCCTCGGCGGCCAGCGCGTCGGCGGCCTCCAGGCACTCCTTCACCTGCGCGCCCCAGGTGACCAGGGTCACGTCGGTGCCGTCGCGCAGCACGAAGCACACGTCCAGCGGCAGGGCCTCGCCGTCGTCGGGCACGTCTTCCTTGTACTGGCGGTAGATGCGCTTGGGCTCGAAGAAGATCACCGGGTCGGGGTCGCGGATGGCCGCCAGCAGCAGGCCGTAGGCGCGCTGCGGCGAGCTCGGCATCACCACGCGCAGGCCGGGGACGTTGGTGAAGATCGCCTCGTTGGCCTCGGAGTGGTGCTCGGGCGCGCGGATGCCGCCGCCCCAGGGCACGCGCAGCACCATCGGGCAGCTCAGGCGGCCGCGGGTGCGGTGCCGGAAGCGCGCGGCGTGGCAGACGATGTGGTCGACCATCGGGTACATGAAGCCGTCGAACTGGGCCTCGGCGATGGGCTTGAAGCCCTGGCTGGCGAGGCCGACGGTGAGCCCGGCGATGGTGGTCTCGTCGAGCGGCGTGTCGAGCACGCGCTGGTCGCCGAAGACCTGCTGCAGGCCGGCGGTGGCGCGGAACACGCCGCCGTTGACGCCGACGTCCTCGCCCAGCACGACCACGGTGGGATCGTGCTTCATCTCGTAGGCCAGGGCCTGGGTGATCGCCTCGATGAGGGTGATCGGGCTGGTCTCGCTCATGTCAGCGGCGCTCCCGGGCGATGGCGTCCTCGCGCTGCAGCGCGAGCTCGGTGGGCAGGGTGGCGTAGAGGTGGTCGAACATCGACTCCACCGGCTGCACCGGGGTCTCGAGGTAGGCGTTGACCTCGACGTCGATCTCCTCGCCGCAGGCCTTCTTCCACTCGGCCTCCTCGGCCTCGCTCCAGTGGCCCTGGGCCACCAGGAAGGTGCGCAGGCGGGTGACGGGGTCGCGCTCCCAGGCCGCCTTGACCTCGGCGTCGTCGCGGTAGCGGCGGGCGTCGTCGGCGGTGGTGTGGTCGCTGAGGCGGTAGGTGACCATCTCGATCACGCTGCCGCCGTGGCCGTGGCGGGCGCGCAGGATGGCCTGGTCCATCGCGGCGCGCACGGCGATGTAGTCGTTGCCGTCCACCTGCAGGCACTCCAGGCCGCCGGCCAGGCCCTTCTGGGCCAGGGTCTTGGCGCCGGTCTGGGCCTTGCGCGGCACCGAGATCGCCCAGCCGTTGTTGATGATGCACAGCACGAAGGGCAGGGTGTAGGCGCCGGCGGAGTTGATCGCCGCGTAGGTGTCGGTCTTGGAGCTGCCGCCGTCGCCGACGCAGGCCACCGCCACCCGCGGCTCGCCGCGCAGCTTGAACGCCAGCGCGGCGCCGGCCGCGTGCAGGCACTGGGTGGCGATCGGCACGCACCAGGGGTAGTCGTGCGGCGGGCCGGCGAAGTCGTTGCCGCGTTCGTCGCCGCCCCAGTACATCAGCACGTCGCGCGGGCGCACGCCGCGCATGAACTGCGCGCCGTACTCGCGGTAGCTCGGCGCGAACACGTCGTCGTACTGCATGCTCAGGCCGATGCCGATGTGCGCGGCCTCGTGCCCCAGGCAGCTGGCGTAGGTGCCCAGCTTGCCGGTGCGCTGCAGCGCGACGGCCTTGGTGTCGAAGGTGCGCACCCGCAGCATCTGCTTGAGCGCGGCGACCAGGTCGCGCGGGTCGCTGGCGGAGGCGGGGAGGTCCTCGCGCACCAGCCGCCCGTCGGGGCCCAGGTACTGGAGGTATTCGATCTCGAACGTGGCGGCGGTGCTCATCGCGCGCGGTTCCCGGGGTCGTGGGCAGGCCGGCTTGATAGCAGCCGGTGCCATGCGGCGGCAAGCACGACGGCGTGACGGAGGCGTATGGTATCGGGGTGGCGCACGCGCCGCGCGCGGTGCGTCGAGGCTCAAGGCCGCGGCCCCGCGGCCGATAACCCTGCATCGCTGCACCCACGCACGGCCCTTCCCGCCCCCGATGATCAAGACCATCCCCGCCCAGCGCCTGCGACCCGGCATGTTCCTGTTCCGGTTCGGCGGCACCGGGCTGCACCACGCGTTCGTCCGCCATTCCTTCGTGCTCGAGGAGGCGGACATCCGCGCCATCCTCGCCGGCGGCGTCACCGAGGTGATGATCGACACCGACAAGGGCCTCGACGAGCTGCCGCTGACGCCCGCGGAGGAGGCGGCCGCCCGCGCCGCGTCCGCCGCGCCGGCCGGGGCCGCCGAGGCCCAGGCGTCGTCCGATGCGCCCGCCGCTGTGCCCGACGCCGCCGCCGCCGCCGCGACGGACGACGACGACGGCGACGCCATCCGCGAGGCCGCCGAGCGGCCGCTGTCGGCCGCGCCGCCGCCCGCCGCCCCGGCGGTCGTCTCCGGCCGCAGCTCGATGGACCAGGAGCTGGCCAAGGCCAAGCGCCTGTGCAACGAGGCCAAGGAGGCGGTCACCGCGATGTTCTCCGAGGCCCGGATGGGCAAGGCGGTCGATCCCGAGCGCGCCGGCCCGCTGGTGGAGGAGATCTCGAGCTCGCTGATGCGCCATCCCGACGCGCTGATCAGCGTCGCCAGGCTCAAGCGCCACGACGACTACACCTACCTGCATTCGGTGGCGGTGTGCGCGCTGATGGTCACCCTCGCGCGCCGCGTCGGGATGTCGGAGGAGCACGTCTACCAGGCCGGCGTGGCCGGGATGATGCACGACCTCGGCAAGGCGATGATGCCGCTGGAGGTGCTCAACAAGCCCGGCAAGCTCACCGACGACGAGTTCGACATCATGCGCGGCCATCCCGAGGAGGGCTGGAAGCTGCTGCGCGAGGGCGGCAAGGCCGGCGAGCACGTGCTCGACGTGGCCCTGCACCACCACGAGAAGGTCGACGGCAGCGGCTACCCGCACCGCCTGGCCGGCGACGCGATCAGCCAGATGGCGCGGATGGGCGCGGTGTGCGACGTCTACGACGCGATCTCGTCCAACCGCCCCTACAAGGTGGCCTGGGGGCCGGCCGAGTCGATCCAGCGGATGGGCTCGTGGAAGGGCCACTTCGACGACTACATCTTCAAGGCCTTCGTGCGCAGCCTGGGCATCTACCCGGTGGGCGCGCTGGTGCGGCTGCAGTCCGACCGCCTCGCGGTGGTGCTGGAGCAGGGCGAGGCCTCGCTGCTCAAGCCCAAGGTGCGGGTGTTCTTCTCGGTGAAGCGCAACGAGCCGGTGTTCGTGCAGGTCATCGACCTCGGCGCGCCGGACTGCGCGGACCGCATCGTCGGCATCGAGTCGCCGTCGAAGTGGAACTTCCGCCACCTCGACCAGCTCTGGCTGTCGCAGTAGCCCGCAACGACGACGCCCCTCCGGGGAGGGGCGTCGGCGGTGGCGCGGCGGGCGGGGGCGATGGCCCCCGCGCGCTTATTCCGGCAGGCCCAGCAGGCGCACCGACGCGGTGGCGCGGTTGTCGCGGGTGTCGGGGTCGCGCAGGTCCGAGGCCACCGTGGCCTCGACGCCGAGCACGCCCGGCAGGCGCGACGGCGGCGCCTTGAGCTGCAGCAGGATCACGCCCAGCGCGCCGGAGGGCAGCGCGCTGCGGGTCTCGCAGTGGATCTCGCTGCGCGCCGCGGCGATCGAGCGCGGCGAGTCGCAGCGCCAGCCCGGGGCCGCGAGGGCCTTGATGCGCGCCGCCGGGGCGTCGGCGGTGATCACCAGGCGGGTGCCCGGGGCGGCCTCGGGGCCGCGGTTGGCCACGGTCGCCAGCAGCACGGTGCTGGCGTTCGGGCGCAGCGGCAGGCCGAGCACGTCGAGGCGCACGCCGAGGTCGGCCAGCGCGACGGCCAGCACGTCCACCTGGGCGCTGGCGGCGTCGTTGCCGGGCGAGCGGTCGAGCACCTCGGAGGACACGACGCCCTGCAGGGCGATCACCTGCGCGCCGGCGGCGAGCGTGGTGTCGACCAGCACGCGCACGTCGACGCTGCCCGCGGCCTGGGCCTCGCTGGCGCAGACCAGCACGCTGCCCGCGGCGACGGCCTGCGGCGCGTCGCAGGTCCAACCCGCCGGGGCCTCGGCGCGCACCGCGGCGGGCGCGGCGCCGACCGCCAGCTCCAGGGCCAGCGGCGCGGCGCTCGGGCCGCCGTTGCCGACGCGCACGCGGAAGGCCGCGGTCGTGCCGGCGTCCACCTGCGGGGCCTCGGCGTCGATCGCCAGCGAGAAGTCGCCGCGGCGGAAGGCCGGCACGCTGAGGTAGGCCACCACCGGATCGTGGTCGGACACGCGCGCGCCGCCGCGGGTGCCGAAGCGCTCGCCGGCGAAGTCCGCGTTCACCCGCGGATGCTCGATCACGATGCCGGCATCGGCGCGCAGGGCGTCGTTGACCACGATGTGGTCGAGGTTCTGGGCGTTGCCGTCGAAGCTGTAGCCGTAGCGGTCGGCGGCCGGCGTGGCCAGCACGAGGTTGGTCAGCGGCGTGGCCTCGAGCGGGCTGGCGCGGTACTCGAGCACCGCGTCGTTGGCGGCCGGGCGGCCGGTGATGATGCCCATCACGTCGACGTAGCCGTCGTTGAACTCGAAGGCGTTGAAGTCGCCGAGCAGCAGCACGCGCTCGCCGGGGTTCGCGGCCTGGCGGTCGGCCAGCCACTCGGCCAGGAACACCGCCTGCTCGGCGCGCTTGAAGCGCGCGCGCCCGGCCGCGGCGTCGTCGCCGAGGGTGTTGTTGAGCGAGCGCAGGTGGTTGGCGACGACGGTGATGTCGAAGCCCGCGCCGTCCTCCTGGTGCACGGTGGCCTCGAGCACCAGCGGCGGGCGGTCGTTGAGCACCTGCTCGCTGCCGCCCGGCGGGGTGAAGCGGTCGGCCTTGCCGACCTGCGTGATCGCGCGGACCTGCACGCGCGGGCGGCCGGCGGCCACCTCGCGGGTGCTGACCAGGAAGCCCACGTCGATGCCGCCCGGGTCGTTGCCTTCCTCGAGGTAGGCCGCGTAGGCCGGGGCCGCGTCGCACTCGGGCACCAGCAGCGGCGCGCTCGCGTCGTCGGGGTTCGGCACCGAGCCGGTGTTGATCGCCGCGGCCAGCGCCTGCAGCGCGACCAGGGTCTCGACCTCGACCACGCCGACGATGTCCGGCGTGCCCATGCCCTCGCAGACCACGCGGGCGGTGGCGGCGAGGCGGAACGCGTAGCCCTGCGGGCTCATGCGCACGTCGCCCACGCCGGCGTCGTCGGTGGTGTCGAAGAAGCGCAGCAGGTTGGCGCCGGCGACGGTGATGGTGTCGTAGCCGGCCGCCGGGGCGAGGCGCGGGGCCGGGCCCGGGCTGGCGAGCACGAGGCCCGGGCCGGTCAGCAGCGCGGCGTTGCCGCCGTCGACGTCGAGCACGCCCTCGGCCTGGCGCACGACCGCGCCGGCGTCGAGGGTCAGCGGGGTGGTGCCCTCGAGCGCATCGGTATCGACGCGCAGGCGCTCGGGGTTGTTGTCGAAGCGCGGCACGTTGGTCTTGCCCGCCGGCACGGTCACGCCGTCATTGGCGGCCAGGCCGGGCTCGCGGAACGGACGCGCCACGCCCGGCAGCACGGCGAAGAACGCGCCGTCGCCGCGCACCACGGTGGCGGTGGACTCGGTGACCGTGGCGCCGGTGCCCGAGACCGCGGTCAGCTCGGCGGCCGACACGCGCATGCCCTCGTAGCGCTCGAGCGCGTCGAGCGCGCTGTCCGGGCGCAGGGCGGTGGTGGCCTCGAGCGCGACCGCCGCCGGCAGCGGCTGGTCGGCGAGCAGCAGCTCCACCGACGGGCCGGTCAGCTGGGTGCCGGAATTGCCGCTGCCGAACTCGGCGACGGTGCCGCCGACGCGCACGCGATGGCCCACGGCGGCCGTGGCCGGCACGTTGCCGGTGCCGGTGAACACGAACAGGCCCTCGGAGGTGGACGCGTCGCCGTCGTCCTCGCCGTCCGCGGTCTGCACGAAGAAACCGTTGAACTTGCGGGCGGTGACGATGCCCTCGGTGATCACCACCTGGCCCACGATCGGCGAGCGCGCGGCATTGCCCTGGATGGCGCTGATGGCCACCCGCCCGACCACGCCGACGCGGATCGTGCCGGTGCCGGTGCGGCCCTCGGCGTCGCTGATCGCGAAGGCCAGCGTGCGGTCGCCCGGCACGGCGTCGGCCGGGACCGCGACGGTGGTGGAGAAGGTGCCGTCGCCGGCCGCCGCGTCGCCGTCGCTGCCGGCGTCGTTCATGGCCTGGGTGGCGCTGCCGCCGAAGGCGGTGAGGTCGATGGTGACCGCGACGCCGGTGCTGGCCGGGTTGGCGCCCGGGGCCACGCGGACCGCCAGCAGCACGCTGGCGCCGGCGGCGACGTTGCCCGGCTGGGCGGTGCCGCTGCCGGAGGGGCTGCTGGGCTGGTCGGAGACGAAGCTGGCGGAGTTGCGCGGGTTCGCCGTGGCGACGTCGAAGTCGCCGCGGTTGTCGTTGGTGTCCTGGCGGCCGTCGGCCTTGCGGATCACGGCGTTGGGGTTCGCAGCCGCGAGCGCCGCCGCCGTGCCCTCGAAGCAGCTGGCGCTCCCCACGCCGACGAAGTCACGCACGTCGGCGTTGGCGGGGATCGGGCAGGCGCCGCTGAGCGGGGATCGCGAGGCCACCAGGGCGAGCTTGAAGGCGGTGCCGGACATCGCGATGGTGCCGACCACGTCCGCGGTGACCGGGGACGGGGCGCCGCCGGTGCCCGCTGCCTGCTGCACCAGGTAGAAGCCGCCGGGCTGGATCGTTCCCGCGAGGTTCGTCACCTGCCAGCTGGTGCCCGTGGCCGAGGCGTACTGCACGCTCCAGTTCTCGAGGCTGACCGGGCTGCTGCCGATGTTGCGCAGCTCGATGAAGTCGTTGCGCAACGTGGCGCCGGTATTGCCGCCGCCGCCGTAGGCCTGGCTGATGACGACCTGGGCGGAGGCGGGCAGGGCGGTGCAGGCGAGCAGGCCGAAGGCCAGCCGCAGCGCCAGCCCGGAATGGGTGCGCGGGACGAAGGACATGCGAGGGTTCCCCAGGGTCAAGCGAAGCGATCGGACGGCAACGTCAGGGAAACCCCGACAGGCGCGTAGGGTAGCGGAGGGTGGGGGTGGGCGGTGACGCGGGCATGACAGGCGGCTGCCGGCACGGCCGCCAGCCCCGCCGCGCGGGCCCCGGCCGCGGCCACTCCGGCCCCGGGTCCGGCGGATGCTGCCCTGCAGCATGACCCCGGGGGCGGCCCGGTCCCGCCCGCCGGGTGCCCCCGCCCGGGCGAGCGACTACCCTGTGCGCCCCTCCCGACCCGGCTCCCCGATGAGCAGCGACCCCACCCAGCGCCCCCTCGAGCAGGGCATCACCACCGACCTGGCCGAGCGCCTGACCTACGGCGGCTACCTGCGGCTGGACGCCGTGCTCTCGGCGCAGGCGCCGCTGTCCTCGCCGGCCAACCACGACGAGCTGCTCTTCATCATCCAGCACCAGACCTCGGAGCTGTGGATGAAGCTGGTGATCCACGAGCTGCAGGCCGCGGTGGCCTTCCTCGACGCCGACGAGCCGGGCCCGGCGCTGAAGGTGCTGGCGCGGGTGAAGCACATCCAGAAGCAGCTCACCGAGCAGTGGTCGGTGCTCGAGACGATGACGCCGGCCGACTACCTGGGCTTCCGCGACGTGCTCGGCCCGGCCTCGGGCTTCCAGTCGCTGCAGTACCGGCTGATCGAATTCATGCTGGGCAACAAGCACGCCGGGATGCTGGACGTGTTCCGCCACGACCCCGCGGCGCGCGCCCGCCTCGAGGCCGCGCTGGCCGCGCCCAGCCTCTACGACGTGTTCCTGCGCTACCTGGCGCGGCGCGGGCTGGACGTGCCGGCGTCCGTGCTCGGCCGCGACGTGCGCGAGCCGCACGTGCGCGAGCCGGCGCTGGTGGAGGTGTTCCGGGCCATCTACGAGGATCCCGAGGCGCACTGGAACGCCTACCACCTGTGCGAGCAGCTGGTGGACGTGGAGGTGAACTTCCAGCTCTGGCGCTTCCGCCACATGAAGACCGTCGAGCGGATCATCGGCTACCGCCGCGGCACCGGCGGCAGCTCGGGCGTGGGCTTCCTGAAGCAGGCGCTGGAGCTGAGCTTCTTCCCGGAGCTGTTCGACGTGCGCACCGCCCTCGGAGTGCCGCGCTGAGGCATGCCCGCCGGCGCGCCGATGGTGGTGGAGGCGAGGCTGGCGGAGGCGACGCTGGGCGACGGGCTGGGCGCGCTCGCGCTGCTGGCGCTGTGCGCGCTGGCCGCGTGGCGGGCACCGTGGTGGAAGCTGCGCGGCGACGCCGAGGCCCAGCACGTGCTGTTCGCCGGCATCGCGCTGGCCCTGCTGGCACGCGCCTCGGGGATCGAGCCGCTGCCCGGCCTCGCCCTGCACTTCCTGGTCGCGCCCGCGGCCTGCCTGCTGTACGGGCCGGCGGTGGCGATCCTGGTGGGCGTCGCGGCCAGCCTGGTCGCGGCGCTGGCCGGCTGGCCGATGGCCGGCCCCGCGCTGCTCGACCCGTGGCTCTCGGCGGTGCTGCCGGTGGCGATCGTGCAGGGCATGCTGCGGCTGGCGCAGCGCCGGCTGCCGGCGAACACGATGGTGTTCGTGATGCTTAACGCCTTCGGCGGCGCCGGCCTCGCGGTGCTGGCCGGCGGGCTGGCGCGCGCGGCCCTGCTGGCCTCGGGCCTGGTCGGGCCCGGCGCCGGGCGGGCGTCGGAGGGCGCGGTGGCGGGGCTGCTGGCCGCGCTGCCGCTGCAGATGTTCGCCGAGGCCTTCCTCACCGGCGGGCTGCTGGCGATCGTGGTGGCCTACCGGCCGCGCTGGTGCGCGAGCTTCGACGACGCGCGCTACCTGGCGCCGCCGCGCGGCGGGGGCGACGGCGCGGGCTGAGGCCCGCGCGCGCGTCGCCGATGGTGGCGGCTGGACGCCGCGGGGCGCGTCGCTGCTAGGATCGGGCGCTCGCCTGATCGCCCCGATGCGGTCGCCACCCCCGCACCGCGCTGCCCGACGCAGCCATGCCCGCCACCCGGAAGGATGCCCGCATGACCGACGCCACCCCCGCCACCCCGGCCGCCCCGCGCGGCTGGCTCGCCCGCGCCCTCGACGTCGTCGAGCGCGTCGGCAACAAGCTCCCCGATCCCGCCGTGCTGTTCCTGCTGCTGATGTTCGCGGTCTGGGCCATCAGCTGGGCGCTGTCGGGCTCCACCTTCAGCGAGATCGACCCGCGTACCGGCCAGGCCGTGGTGGTGAAGAACCTGCTGGCGGGGAGCTCGATCACCGCGTTCTTCTCGACGATGGTCAACACCTTCGTGACCTTCCCGCCGCTGGGCGTGGTGCTGGTGGCGATGCTGGGCCTCGGCATCGCCGAGCACACCGGCTTCATCTCGGCGGTGCTGCGCGCGGTGATGGCGGTGACCCCGCGGATGCTGCTGACGCCGATGCTGATCGCGGTGGGCATCCTCAGCCACGTCGCGGTGGACGCCGGCTACGTGCTGGTGATCCCGCTGGGCGCGGTGATCTTCTATGCCGCCGGCCGGCATCCGCTGGCGGGCATCGCGGCGGCGTTTGCCGGCGTCTCGGGCGGCTTCAGCGCCACGATCCCCTTCGCCGTTTCCAGCCTCGATCCGCTGCTCTCGGGTCTCACCCAGACCGCGGCCCACCTGGTCGATCCAACCGTGGTGGTGAGCTCGCTGAACAACCACATCTTCACCAGCGCCTCGACGCTTCTGATCGTCCTGGTGGGCTGGGCGTTGACCGACCTCGTGATCGAGCCGCGCCTGAAGGGCACCCCGGTGGACGGCGATCCGAAGGACATGCCGGTGATGGAGGCGCTGGCCCCGCACGAGATCCGCGGCCTGCTGGCGGGCTTCGTCGCCGCGGTGCTGGCGATCGCGGTGCTGGTGCTGACGGTGCTGCCCGAGGCCTCGCCCTGGCGCGCGCCCGCCGGTACGGTCATCCCTGAAGGCCAGAGCGACCTGATGGTCGCGGCGGCGCCGCTGATGCAGTCGATCGTGTCGCTGATCTTCGTGTTCTTCCTGGTGCCCGGCGTGGTGTACGGCGTGGTCTCGGGCAGCGTGAAGACCCATCGCGACGTCGTGGCCGGCATGGCCAAGGCGATGTCGGGCATGGGCTACTACATCGTGATGGCGTTCTTCTGCGCGCAGTTCATCTACGCCTTCGCGCAGTCCAACCTGGGCGTGCTGCTGGCGATCAAGGGCGCCAACGCGCTGCAGGCGCTCGGCCTGCCCAACGGGCTCACGCTGGTGGGCATTGTGTTCCTGACCGCCACGGTGAACCTGGTGATCGGCTCGGCCTCGGCCAAGTGGGCGCTGATCGGCGCGATCATGGTGCCGATGCTGATGCAGCTCGGCGTCTCGCCCGACCTCACCCAGGCCGCCTACCGCGTGGGCGACAGCTCCTCGAACATCATCACCCCGCTGCTGCCGTACTTCCCGCTGATCGTGGTGTTCTGCCAGCGCTACGTGAAGTCGGCCGGCATCGGCACGCTGATCGCGCTGATGCTGCCCTACAGCGTGGCGCTGCTGGTCACCTGGACGCTGTTCCTGCTGGCCTTCTGGGGCCTCGGCATCCCGCTGGGCTTCGGCAGCAGCTACGAGTACGTGGCGCCGGTCGCGGGCTGAGCCCCGCGCCGCCGCCGCCGCGCCGCCTCGAGGCCGCCCACGGGCGGCCTCGTCGCGTCCGCCTCCCGTCACGCCGGTTTGACGCCCGGGCGTCAAGCCGGTTACACCTGCGCGGCTTTCGCGGAGGGGATCCCGCGATCGGATCGCAGCACACGCACCTGTCCAGCTCCAAGGGGGATCGCCGCATGAGCGGTAGCAACGCCACGCACCAGCCTGACTTCACCCCGCCGCCGGGCGGCGAGTTCCTGGGCCATCCCAAGGCCCTGTGGAACCTGTTCGGCACCGAGTTCTGGGAACGCTTCATGTACTACGGCATGCGCGCCATGCTGGCGGTGCACGTGGCGGCGGCGTTCTTCGCCCACCTCGGCGAGGCCGAGGCGCGCGAGCAGGCCTCGCTGACGTATGGCGGCTTCACCGCGCTGGTGTACATGACCGGCATCATCGGCGGCTTCGTGGCCGACCGCATCCTGGGCTACCAGCGCTCGATCATGCTCGGCGGCGTGCTGATGGCGATCGGCAGCTTCATGCTGATGGCGCCCGACCTCACGACCTTCGTGATGGGCCTGGCGGTGATCGTGGTGGGCAACGGCCTGTTCAAGCCCAACATCTCGACCATGGTGGGCAAGCTCTACGCGCCGGGCGACGTCCGCCGCGACTCGGGCTTCACCATCTTCTACATGGGCATCAACGCGGGCGCCTTCGTGGCGCCCTTCGTCTGCGCGTCCTACATCGGCCAGACCTACGGCTACCGCTGGGGCTTCCTGTCCGCGGGCCTCGGCATGCTGCTCGGCCTGATGGTGTTCCAGGTGGTCAAGGGCTGGCTCGGCCGCGTCGGCGAGCCGCCGGTGGGCAAGGCGGGCGTGGGCCCGGTCGCCCAGGTGTTCGTGGGCGCGGCGCTGCTGGCGGTCCCGGTGTACTTCCTGCTCAGCAAGTCCGACCTGCTGGGCGGCGTGCTGGTGGTGATGATGCTGGGCCTGGTGGCCTACTTCCTCTACAGCGGCGTGAAGAGCGGCTCCAAGGAGCAGCTGCACCGCTACATCGCGATGCTGATCCTGTTCGGCGCCAACATCTTCTTCTGGGCGCTGTTCGAGCAGGCCGGCTCCTCGCTGAACTTCCTCGCCCAGGACCACGTGCGGATGCCCGACGTGACCATCCTCGGCTGGACCCCGACCTTCGAGGTCTTCCAGTCGGTGAACCCGGTGTTCATCATCCTGCTGGCGCCGCTGTTCGCGGCGATGTGGGTCAAGCTCGACCGCGCCGACTGGAACCCGTCGATCCCGCGCAAGTTCGCCTACGGCATGGCCGGCGCGGCGCTGGGCTTCTACGTGCTGGTGTTCGCGATCGAGCACTTCGTCGAGGAGGGCGACCGCATCAGCTGGATCTGGCTGACGCTGACCTACCTGATCCACACGATGGGCGAGTTGTGCCTGTCGCCGATCGGCCTGGCGATGGTGACCAAGCTCGCCCGCCCGCAGGAGACCGGCCTGGCGATGGGCGGCTGGTTCCTGTCGATCGCGATGGCGAACTTCGTCGCCGGCCGCATCGCCGCGATCGCCTCGGGCGGCGGCAGCGCCCACGGCGAGGCCGCGGGCTCGCTGGTGCAGTACGCGAACACGTTCGAGCAGATGTTCTGGCTCGGCATCGTCATCGCGGTGCTGTTCTTCCTCGCCGCGCCGCTGGTGAACAAGCTGATGCACGGCGTGAAGTAAGCGCCGGCTCCCGCCGCCGCCACGCCACTCGCGTCGGCCCGGGCGCGCCCCGGCCGCCGCCCGTCCCCAACCCCGGGGCCCCCAGGGCCCCCCCCCCCCCCCGCCCCCCCGGGCCGGCGGCCCCCCCCCCCCCCGCGCCCCCCC
>JBHYGK010000056.1:140386-147152 GCA_051859045.1 Lysobacteraceae bacterium
CCGGGCCGGGGGGGTTTGTCACATGGTTTGCCCTGGGTTTTTTTTCGGCGGGGGCCCCCCCGCCCGCCCCCCCAGGGCGGGGCCCGGGGGCTCGCCCGGGCCGACGCACGTCCAGACCCCGGAGTCCCCATGGCCGCCCCCGCCCCGACGCCGACCGGCGCCTTCGTCCCCCCGCCGCCCGGCGACGCCCTCGGGCATCCGCAGGCGCTGTGGCAGCTGGTGCACTCCGAGTTCTGGGAGCGCTTCGCCTACTACGGCATGCGCGCGCTGCTGGCGGTGTACGTGGCCGCGCAGTTCTTCGCGCTGCTGCCCGAGGGCGAGGCCCGCGCGCAGGCCTCGCTGACCTTCGGCGCCTACACCGCGCTGATCTACGCCACCGGCATCTTCGGCGGCTCCATCGCCGACCGCTACATCGGCTACCGCCGGGCGATCGTCATCGGCGGCCTGCTGATGGCCGCGGGCCTGTTCCTGCTGCTGGTGAAGGACCTGCGCTGGTTCCTGCTGGGCCTGTCGCTGCTGGTGGTGGGCAACGGCCTGTTCAAGCCGAACATCTCGACGATGGTCGGGCGGCTGTACGCGCCGGACGACGTGCGCCGCGATTCGGGCTTCACCTGGTTCTACATGGGCATCAACGCCGGCGGCGCGGTGGCGCCGGTGGTCTGCGGCGCGCTGGTCGGCCGCCATTTCGGCTACGAGTGGGGCTTCTTCACCGCGGGCCTGGGCATGCTGCTGGGCCTGGCGGTGTTCCAGTGGCGGGTGGCGCGGATGGGCGAGATCGGCCGCCCGCCGGTGGGCCACGAGGGCTTCGCGCGGGTCGTGGTGGTGGTGCTGGGCGCGCTGGTGGCGGTGCCGCTGGTGTACCTGCTGCTCAACCAGAAGACGCTGGTGGGCTGGATCCTGGGCGGCCTGTTCCTCGTGCTGACGGGCTACTTCCTGTGGTCGGGCGTGCGCAGCGGCGACCGCGTGCAGCTGCACCGCTACATCGCGATGCTGCTGCTGTTCCTGGCCAAGATCCTGTTCTGGGGCATGTTCGAGCAGGCGGGCTCGTCGCTGAACTTCTTCGCCAAGGACCACGTCGACACGCCGTTCGACTTCACCCTGTTCCAGTCGGCCAACCCGGTGTTCATCATCGCGCTGGCGCCGGTGTTCGCCTGGCTGTGGCCGCGGCTGGAGGCGCGCGGCATCAATCCCTCGATCCCGCGCAAGTTCGGCATCGCGGTGGTGCTGGTGGCGATCGGCTTCAGCCTGCTGGTGTGGGCGATCGGCGCGCTGCAGGGCGAGGGCGGCCGGATCCCCTGGGAGATCCTGGCGCTCGCCTACCTGATCAACACGATGGGCGAGCTGTGCCTCTCGCCGATCGGCCTGTCGATGGTGAGCAAGCTGGCCGCGGCGCGCGACACCGGGCTGGCGATGGGCGCGTGGTTCCTGTGCACCGCGATCGGCAACTACGTCGCCGGCGCGGTGGCCGCGCTGGCCTCGGGCGGCGGCGGGGCGGGCGGCATCGAGCAGTACGCGGCCACCTACACCCAGATCGCGATCGCCGGCTTCGCGTTCGGCGCGGTGTTCCTCCTCGGCGCGCCGCTGGTCAACCGGCTGATGCACGGCGTGAAGTGAGCGCCACGCCCGGCGCTTAGAGGTGTACGTCGGCCGCCGGGTGGTGGGCGTCGGCGAGCTTGTCGAGCAGGCGGTGCAGGGCGACGCGCTCCTCGTCCGCCAGCGCCGAGAGCAACGCGGCCTCGTAGGCCAGCGCGCGCGGGGCCACGTCGTCGTAGATGGCGTAGCCCGCGGCGCTGAGCTGCAGCACCGAGCGCCGGCGGTCGCCGGCGTGCAGGTCGCGCTCGATCCGGCCGGCCGCCAGCAGCTTCGCCAGCGCGCGGCTCACCGCCACCTTGTCCATCGCGGTGCGCTCGGCGAGCTCGTTGGCCGAGATGCCCGGGAAGCGGCCCAGCACCGCCAGCAGCCGCCACTCGGTGACGCTGAGCCCGTGCCGGCGCTCGTAGCTGCGCGCGATGCCCTGGCTGAGCGTGTTCGACAGCACGCTGAGGCGGTAGGGCAGGAAGGTCTCGAGCACCAGCACCGCGTGCCCATCGCCGGGCTGGCGCATCGGCGTGCTCAGCCCGGTGCGCGGGGGCGTCCGGCGGCGCTTGCCGCCGCGGGCGGCGGTCTTGCGGGGGGCGGTCGGCGGTCGGGGCGGCTGGGGCATGGGCGTCGCGGTCGGGGCCAGGGGGCGTCGCCCGATTGTGCCCGCTGCGGCGGCCGCGGTCAGGCCCGCCGGGGCCGGCGGCCGCGCGGGCGTCGCGGCCGCCGCCCGTCCCGCCCTGCTTGCGCTTGGTTTCATCTGAAACTATAACGGCGGTCCCGCCCTCCGCACCCCGGAAGGCCGCCGCCCGGAGACCGCCATGAGCGCCCAGCCCCAGACCGCCGCCCCGAACCTCGGCATGACCCCGACCACCTTCGCCAACCCGATGGGCATCGACGGCTTCGAGTTCGTCGAGTTCGCCGCGCCGGCCGGCACGGTCGACCTGCACGCCATGTTCCGCGCGATGGGCTTCGAGGCCGTGCTCAAGCACCGCGCGCGCGCGATCACCGTCTACCGCCAGGGCGGGGTGAACTTCCTGGTCAACGACGAGCCCGAGGGCTTCGCCGCCGACTTCGCCCGCGCCCACGGCCCCTGCGCCTGCGGCTTCGCGGTGCGCTTCACCCAGCCCGTCGAAGGCGTGTACGCCGGCGTGCTCGGCAACGGCGGCGAGGCCGTCGAGCACCTGGCCGACACCCGCGCGGTGGACGTGCCGGTGGTGAAAGGCATCGGCGACTGCATGCTCTACCTCGTGCCCTCGGGCGAGGACGCGTACGCGCGCGACTACGTGGCCATCCCGGGCGCGAGCGCCGCGCCGGTGGGCTTCGGGCTGACCTTCATCGACCACCTGACCCACAACCTCTACTTCGGCAACATGCAGAAGTGGTCGGACTACTACGAGCGCCTGTTCAACTTCCGCGAGATCCGCTACTTCGACATCAAGGGCGCCAAGACCGGCCTGGTGTCGAAGGCGATGACCGCGCCGGACGGCATCGTGCGCATCCCGCTCAACGAGTCCAGCGACCCGAAGTCGCAGATCAACGAGTACCTCGACGCCTACAAGGGCGAGGGCATCCAGCACATCGCCTGCTTCACCGACGACATCTACGCCACCGTCGAGGCCATGCGCGCGCGCGGGATCCGCTTCCTCGACACGCCCGACACCTACTTCGACGTGATCGACCAGCGCATCCCCGCGCACGGCGAGGACGTGGCGCGCCTGCGCGCGAACAAGATCCTCATCGACGCCGACCCCGAGACCAAGCAGCGCAAGCTGCTGCAGATCTTCACCACCAATGCCGTCGGCCCGATCTTCTTCGAGATCATCCAGCGCAAGGGCAACGAGGGCTTCGGCGAGGGCAACTTCCAGGCCCTGTTCGAGTCGATCGAGCGCGACCAGATCCAGCGCGGCGTGCTCTGAGCCTCCCTTCCGACCGGATGACCCAGCGATGAGCGACGCCCTGCGCTACATGAGCGGTTTCGGCAACGAGTTCGCCACCGAGGCGGTGCCCGGCACCCTGCCCGAGGGCCGCAACTCGCCCCAGCGCGTCGCCCACGGCCTGTACGCCGAGCAGCTCTCGGGCACGGCGTTCACCGCGCCGCGCGCCGAGAACCGGCGCAGCTGGCTGTACCGGATCCGCCCGGCGGTGCTCCACGGCGCGTTCGCGCCCTACGCGCAGCCGGCGTTCCACAACGCCTTCGGCGCCGAGGGCCCCGTCAGCCCCGAGCAGATGCGCTGGAGCCCGCGCCCGATCCCCGCCGCGCCCACCGACTGGCTGGACGGCCTGTTCACGATGGCCGGCAACGGCGGTCCCGCGCACGGCACCGGCATCGGCATCCACGTCTGGGCGGCGAACGCCTCGATGCGCGGTCGCTTCGTCTACAACGCCGACGCCGAGCTGCTGCTGGTGCCCCAGCAGGGCCGGCTGCGCCTGCGCACCGAGATGGGCGTGCTCGAGCTCGAGCCGCAGGAGATCGCGGTGATCCCGCGCGGCGTGCGCTTCGCGGTCGACCTGCCCGACGGCGCCTCGCGCGGCTACGTCTGCGAGAACTTCGGCGCGCTGCTGCGCCTGCCCGACCTCGGCCCGATCGGGTCCAACGGCCTGGCCAACCCGCGCGACTTCCTCACGCCGGTGGCGGCGTACGAGGAGGACGAGGGCGAGTTCGAGCTCGTCGCCAAGTTCCAGGGCCACCTGTGGCGCGCGCCGATCGGCCACTCGCCGCTCGACGTGGTGGGCTGGCACGGCAACTACGCGCCCTACAAGTACGACCTGCGCCGCTTCAACGCGATCGGCTCGATCAGCTACGACCACCCGGACCCGAGCATCTTCCTGGTGCTCAACTCGCCCTCCGACACCGCCGGCGTGGGCAACCTGGACTTCGTGATCTTCCCGCCGCGCTGGCTGGTGGCGCAGGACACATTCCGCCCGCCGTGGTTCCACCGCAACACCGCCAGCGAGTTCATGGGCCTGGTGCACGGCGCCTACGACGCCAAGGCCGAGGGCTTCGTGCCCGGCGGCAGCTCGCTGCACAACCAGATGACCCCGCACGGGCCCGACCGCGCCACCTTCGACAAGGCCTCGGCCGCGGACCTCGCCAAGCCCGACGTCATCACCGGCACGATGGCCTTCATGTTCGAGTCGCGCGCGGTGATCGCCCCGGCCGCCCAGGCCGTGGCCGCGCCCGAGCGCCAGCGCGACTACCTGGCCTGCTGGCAGGGCCTGGAGCGCCAGTTCCGCCGCCCGGCGGGCTGAGGCCCGGCCCGCCACGCCGGGCCGGGCCGCGCCGATCCGGCCGCGCGACGCGGCCTGCACGCCCGGCGGGTACACTGCGCGCCCCGTCCCTCGGCGCCCCCGGCCCCACCATGCTCATCGAATCCGCCTGGTTCCTCGCCGGCCTCGTCCTCCTCGTGCTCGGCGCCGATTCCTTCGTGCGCGGCGCCAGCGGCGTGGGCCTGAAGCTCGGCCTCAGCCCCTTCGTGATCGGCATGGTGATCGTGGGCTTCGGCACCTCGGCGCCCGAGCTGACGGTCAACCTCACGGCGGTGTCCAGCGGCCACCTCGACATCGCGGTGGGCAACGTCGTGGGCAGCAACATCGCCAACATCGGCCTGATCCTGGCGGTGACCGCGCTGATCATCCCGCTGAGCGTGCAGATGCGCCTGATCCGGGTCGAGACGCCGCTGCTGATCCTCGCCAGCGGCGCGTTCCTGGTGATGTGCCTGGACGGCGAGATCTCGCGCCTCGACGCGGGGCTGCTGCTGGCGGGCTTCGCCGGCCTGATGGTGGTGGTGTTCCGCGGCGCGAAGGCCGAGCCGGCGGAGGTGGTGGCCGAGCTCGAGGGCGCCGCGCTGCGCGATGCGCTGCCGCTGTGGCGCAACCTGGTGCGGCTGGCGCTGGGCCTGGTGCTGCTGTTGCTGGGCTCGCGCTGGATGATCGACGCCGCGGTCAGCATGGCCACCGCCTGGGGCATGAGCGAGCTGGTGATCGGCCTGACCATCGTGGCGGTGGGCACCTCGCTGCCGGAGCTGGCGTCCTCGCTAATGGCGGCCTGGCGCAAGGAGGCCGATATCGCGGTGGGCAACGTGATCGGCTCGAACCTGTTCAACCTGCTGTTCATCCTCGGGCTCACCGGCGTGATCCAGCCCCTGCCCGTGGCCCGCTCGCTCGTGATGCTCGAGCTGCCCGCGATGCTGCTGATGGCCATGGCGCTGTATCCGATGATGCGCGGCGACCTCACGATCAGCCGCCGCGAGGGCGGCCTGCTGCTGGTGGCCTGGGGCGTGTTCGTCGGCCTGCAGCTGTGGTTCGCGCTGGGCTGATCGACGCCGCTGCGACGCTCCGGCCCCCGGCGCCGTTAGCATGGCCATGGACACCTGCCTGGCCCCCGGCGACGTGATCGACCCGCCTGCCTCCCCCGCCGCCCGCGCCGCCGCCGCCGTCCTCCCCGGCGGCGATCCCGCCGGCGTCGATCCCGGCGGCGTCGATCCCGGCGGCATCGATGCCGGCCGCCTCGCGGCCGCCGCGCGCGGCGACGCGGCGGCGGTCACCGCGATCTGGCACGCCCATGCCGGCGCGGTGCTCGGCACGGCCCTGCGCGTGCTGGGCCGGCGCGACGCCGCCGAGGACGTGCTGCAGGAGGTGTTCATGAAGGCGCTGGGCCGGCTGGGCGACGTGCATTCGCCCGCGGCGCTCAGGCCCTGGCTGCGCCGGCTGGCCGCCAACGCCGCGATCGACCGGCTGCGCCAGGAGCGGCGCTTCCTCGACGAGGACGCCGCCGCCGAGCCGGCGGCCCCGGCCGCCCCCACCGCCGACGTCGTCGAGGCCCTGGGCCTGATGGCGCGGCTGCCCGACGGCGTGCGCGCGGTGCTGTGGCTGCACGTCGCCGAGGGCTGGACCCATGCCGAGCTCGCGGAGCGCTTCGGGCGCAGCGAGAGCTGGTCGAAATCCCTGGTGTCGCGGGCCCAGGCCCGCCTTCGCCACCTGCTGGAGGACACGCCATGACCCCGTTCCGACGCCCGGACGCCGCCGAGGCGGCGATCGACCCCGCGCTGCGCGCCTACCTCGCCGCGCTGCCGGACCCGGCCGCGCCGCCGATGCCCGCCGCGCTGCGCGCCCGCCTCGCGGGTGCCCCGGCCGCCCCCGCCCCCGGGCTGGCCCCGCCGGCCGCCCGTCCGTCCGCCGCGGCCCG
>JBHYGK010000057.1:0-126535 GCA_051859045.1 Lysobacteraceae bacterium
CGCCAGCGCCCGGGCGGGCGCGGCGCGACGGCGGCGGCGGCGGCGGGCGCCTCAGGCATGCAGCGGCCCCCCGGCCGGGACGGCGGCGTCCGGCCAGGCCGCCTCGGCGGCCGGGGCGTCGCCGGCCCGCAGGGCCTCGAGGAACGCCGTCGCCTCGGGCAGCGCTGCGGCGGGCACGCAGACGCGCAGCAGGCCGCCGGCCGGCAGCTCGCCGATCCCGCCCACCAGGTGCTCGCCGAGCACGAACGCCGGGATGCCGGCGTCGAGCAGCGCCCCCCGCGTGAGCTGGGCGTCGATCAGGTCCTTCGCTTCGTACACCACCCGCATGGGACTCCCCTCCCTAGGCCGCCCGGCCGGCCGAGTGTGGCCCAGCCGGGCCCCGGGCGCACGCCGCGGCGCGGCGGCGGGCCGCGCGGGGGCCCGGCGCGTGCCCGCGGGCCGCGCCACGGCTACACTCTGCGGCCTTCCCGCCGATCCGGCGCCGTCCGCGCGCCCCGACCCGCCCATGACCAGCCCCACGGCCGACGCCGCCCCCACGAGCGAGCGCAACGACTTCATCCGCCAGATCGTCCGCGACGACCTCGCCTCGGGCAAGCACGCCGCGATCCGCACCCGCTTCCCGCCCGAGCCCAACGGCTACCTGCACATCGGCCACGCCAAGGCGATCTGCCTGGGCTTCGGCATCGCCTCGGAGTTCGGCGGCCGCTGCAACCTGCGCTTCGACGACACCAACCCGGCCAAGGAAGACCCCGAGTACGTCCAGGCCATCAAGGACGACGTGCGCTGGCTGGGCTTCGAGTGGGCCGAGCTGCGCCACGCCTCGGACTACTTCGAGGTGTTCTACCTGGCCGCCGAGAAGCTGGTGGGCCTGGGCCTGGCCTACGTCTGCGACCTCAGCGCCGAGGACGTGCGCGCCTACCGCGGCACGCTGACCGAGCCCGGCCGCGACTCTCCCTTCCGCGGCCGCGGCGTGGAGGAGAACCTCGACCTGCTGCGGCGCATGCGCGCGGGCGAGTTCGCCGACGGCGCGCGCACCCTGCGCGCGAAGATCGACATGGCCTCGGGCAACATCAACCTGCGCGACCCGGCGCTCTACCGCATCAAGCACGTGCCGCACCAGGAGACGGGCGACGCGTGGTGCATCTACCCGATGTACGACTTCGCGCACGCGCTCAGCGACGCCATCGAGGGCATCACCCACTCGCTGTGCACGCTGGAGTTCGAGGACCACCGCCCGCTGTACGACTGGTGCGTCGACCACGTGGCGCTGCACGCCGACCCGGCGCTGCTGGCGCCGCTCGCCGCGCGCGGGCTGCCGCTGGAGGCCGCCAAGCCGCGCCAGATCGAGTTCTCGCGGCTCAACCTCAACTACTGCGTCACCTCCAAGCGCAAGCTCATGCAGCTCGTGCAGCAGGGCCTCGTGGACGGCTGGGACGACCCGCGCATGGCCACGCTGCAGGGCATCCGCCGGCGCGGCTTCACCCCGGCCGCGATCCAGCGCTTCGCCGAGCGCATCGGCATCTCCAAGCAGAACTCCCTGATCGACTTCTCGGTGCTCGAGGGCTGCCTGCGCGAGGACCTCGACGCCGCCGCCGGCCGCCGCCTGGCCGTGCTCGACCCGCTGGCGCTGGTGATCGAGAACCTGCCGGAGGGCCACGACGAGGTGCTGCGCTTCGCCAACCATCCCAAGGACCCGGCCTTCGGCGAGCGCGAGGTGCCGTTCTCGCCGACGCTGTGGATCGAGCGCGAGGACTTCATGGAGGTCCCGCCGAAGGGCTTCCACCGCCTGGTGCCCGGCGGCAGCGTTCGCCTGCGCGGCGTGGGCATCGTCACCTGCACCGGCATCGAGAAGGACGGCGACGTGGTCACCCGCGTGCGCTGCACCCTCGACCTCGACTCGCGCCCGGGCATGCCCGGCGCCGAGCGCAAGGTGAAGGGCACCATCCACTGGGTCAGCGCCCGCCACGCCGTGGCCGCCGAGGTGCGCCTGTACGACCGGCTGTTCAGCGTGCCCGACCCGGACGCCGGCGACGACCCGGCCAAGACCTTCGTCGACTACCTCAACCCCGCCTCCAAGCGCGTGGTGCAGGCTTGGGTCGAGCCCGCGGCCGCCGCGCTGGAGCCCGAGCAGGCGGTGCAGTTCGAGCGCCTGGGCTTCTTCACCGCCGACCGCCGCGACCACGCCCCGGGCCGCCCGGTGTTCAACCGCAGCGTGACGCTGCGCGACACCTGGGCGGCGAAGTGAGCGCGCAGGCGCGGCTGCTCGCGCTGGCCTCGGCCGCGGTCGTGGCCGCGGTGTTCGGCCTGGCGCTGTCGGGCTGCAGCGGCGGCGGCGCCGACCGCGACGTGCCGCCCCCGGCCGCCGACGCCCTGCCGCCGCCGGCCTTCGCGCCGGGCGCGCCGGCCGTGGCCCCGGCCCCGTTCGGGCCGCTCAACCCCGACCGCCGCTGCGCCAGCGACGCCGACTGCGTGGTGAAGGACGTCGGCAGCTGCTGCGGCGCCGCGCCGGCCTGCGTCGCGCGCGACGCCGTGGTCGACCGCGAGGCCGTGCAGGCCGCCTGCGTGGCCGAGGGCACCAGCGCGATCTGCGGCTTCCCCGAGATCACCGCCTGCAGCTGCGTCGAGGGCCAGTGCGCCGCGGCGCCCGGCGCCGCGATCGGGCCGGCCACGCCGGCGGAGCCGCGCTGATGCTGTACGCCCAGGTCCACCTCACGCTGCCGGCGTGGGTGCACGAGGAGGTCGAGGTGGGCCGCGTGTATCCCACCGACCTCGAGAAGGTCGCGCTGGCGATCCAGCTCTCGCGCCGCAACGTCGAGCACCGCTCCGGCGGCCCGTTCGGCGCCGCCGTGTTCGACGGCGCCGACCGCCTGGTGGCGGTGGGCGTGAACCGCGTCGTGCCGCAGGCCTGCTCGGTCGCGCACGCCGAGATGATGGCCTACATGACCGCGCAGCAGCGCCTGCAGCGCTTCCGCCTCAACGAGGACGGGCCGATGACGCTCGCCACCTCGGCCCAGCCCTGCTGCCAGTGCTACGGCGCCACCGTCTGGGCCGGCATCGACCACCTGCTGATCGGCGCGCGCGCCGAGGACGTCGAGGCGCTGACCGACTTCGACGAGGGCCCGCTGCCGGCCGACTGGATCGGCGAGCTCGAGAAGCGCGGCATCGCGGTGCGCCGCGACCTGCTGCGCGAGGAGGCGCGCGACGTGCTCCGCGCCTACGGCGAGTCCAACGGAGCGCGCTACTGATGGACGCCAGCCCCGGCCTGCTGTGCTATTGCCGCCCCGGCTTCGAGCCCGAGCTCGCCGCCGAACTCACGCTGCGCGCGGGCGAGGCGGCGCTGAACGGCTACGCCCGCACCGAGCGCGGCTCGGGCTACGTCACCTTCCTCGGCGGCGAGGGCCGCCAGCTCGCGCGCGCCATCGCGTTCGAGTCGCTGATCTTCGCCCGCCAGAAGCTGGTGCTGCTGGCCGACCTGGCCGGCCTCGACCCCAGCGACCGGGTCAGCCCGATGCTGGCCGCGCTCGAGGCCGCCGGCGCGCCGGTGTTCGGCGACCTGGTCGTCGAGCACCCCGAGTCCGACGCCGCGAAGCCGCTGGCCGGCCTGGCGCGCAGCTTCGGCAACGCGCTGCGCCCGGCGCTGCGCAAGGCCTTCCGGCTCAGCCCCAAGCCCGACCCCACCAAGCTGGTGCTGCACGTGTGCTTCCTGGCCGGCGACCACGCACTGCTTGCCGCCTCCAAGCCCGGCGACGCCAGCCCCTGGCCGCTGGGCATCCCGCGCCTGCGCCAGCACGCCGATGCGCCCTCGCGCTCGGCGCTGAAGCTCGAGGAGGCGCTGATGACCTTCTTCAGCAGCGAGGAGCGCGAGCAGCTGCTGGCCCCGGGCATGCTCGCCGCCGACCTCGGCGCCGCGCCGGGCGGCTGGAGCTGGGTGCTGGCCCGCGAGGGCCTGCGCGTGAGCGCGATCGACAACGGCCCGCTCTCCCCGGTGGCCCACGCCACCGGCCTGATCGAGCACGTGCGCGCCGACGGCTTCAAGTGGAGCCCGCCGCGCGGGCTGGACTGGATGGTCTGCGACATGGTCGAGCAGCCCGTGCGCGTGGCCGCGCGGATGGCGGAATGGTTCGCCAACGGCTGGTGCCGGCACGCGATCTTCAACCTCAAGCTGCCGATGAAGAAGCGCTTCGACGAGGTCGAGGCCTGCCTGACGCTGTTCGGGGACCAGGCCGGCCCGAAGCCGCGCAGCGTGCGCGCCAAGCACCTCTACCACGACCGCGAGGAGGTCACGGTGTGCGTGGTCTCGCTCAAGCGCGACGGCTCGCCGCTGGTGAGCTGGTAAGCGCGCGGGGCCCGCGCGCCGGCGGCGCTCAGCCGCCGGCGGCGTGGCGCACGAAGGCGTCGGCCAGCGGGCGGATCCGCCCCACCAGCCCCAGCGCGGGGCCGCGCAGCAGGGTCAGCAGCGGGTCGTCGTTGGAGAACAGCCGGTTGAGCCCCTCGAACGCGTAGGCGCCCAGCGCGTCCTCGCTGCGGCGCGCGCGCGCCCAGCGCTCCAGCCGGTGCACCGACAGCGGGTCGCGCCCGGCGGCCTTGGCCTGGCGCACGGCGTCGCGCAGCGCGGCCACGTCGCGCAGGCCGAGGTTGGCGCCCTGCCCCGCCAGCGGATGCACCGCGTGCGCGGCGTCGCCCACCAGCAGCACCCGGCCGCGCAGGTAGCCGTGCGCGAGCTGGCGGCGCAGCGGGAACAGCACGCGCTCCGACGCCAGCGCCACCTCGCCTAGGCGCGCGTCGAAGGCGCGGGTGAGCGCGCGCGCGAACGCCTCGGGCGCGGCATCGCGCAGGCGCGCGGCCTCGGCGCTGGGCAGGCTCCAGACGATCGAGCAGCGGGTGCCCGGCGCCGCGTCGGCGTCGCCGGCGAGGTCGGGGCACGGCAGGAAGGCCAGCGGGCCGCCGGGCAGGAAGCGCTGCCAGGCGGTGCAGGCGTGCGGCTCGGCCGTGCGGACGTAGGCCACGAGGCCGGACTGGCCGTAGTCGCGCGCGTCGATGCCGATGCCGGCCAGGGTGCGCAGGCGCGAGCCGGCGCCGTCCGCGGCCACGACCCAGCGCGCGGCCAGGCGCTGGCCGTCGTCGAGCTCGAGCGTGGCGCCCTGGTCGTCCTGCAGCAGCGCGTGCACGCCGGCGCCGGCCAGCACGCGCACGCCGGCGGCGTCCAGGCGTGCCCACAGCCGATCGACGATCAGCGCGTTCTCGACGATGTGGCCCAGCGGCGCGGTGCCGAGGCGGTCGCCGTCGAAGGCCAGCGGCGCGCCGCCGCCGGCGTCCCAGACCTCCATCCGCCGGTAGGGCTGGGCGCGCGCGGCGAGGATGCCGTCCCAGGCGCCGAGGTCCCCGAACAGCCGCGCGCCGTCGGGCGCGATCGCGAACACGCGCAGGTCGGGCCGCGCGGCGTCCCAGGCCGGCGGCCGGCGCGCGTCGAGCAGGGCCACGGCCAGGCCCTCGCCGGCCAGCGCCAGCGCGCAGGCCGCGCCGACGGCGCCGCCGCCGACCACGATGGCGTCGAGCGGGGCGTCGGCCCCGCGCCGCGGCGCGCGGCGCGCGCTCATGCCGCCCCCCCGCGGGCCAGCCGCGGCACCCGGCCGCGGTAGCCCATCGCGCCGAGCGCCAGCGGGGCGCGCAGCGTGGCCGAGGAGGACAGGGCGACCAGCCCGAGGGAACGCAGCGCGTGCATGGGCAGTCCCGGGGTGGCGGTGGCGCGGGCGAGGCCGTCGGAGAAGGCCAGGGTGGCCGCGCGGTCCTCGGCGCGGGCGTCGGCGTAGGCCGCGAGCACCGCCGGCGCGCCGGGGTCGGCGCCGGGCGCGGCGGCGCGGGCGTCGAGCAGCCCCTCGGCCAGCGTCAGCGCGTCGCGCAGCCCGAGGTTGAAGCCCTGGGCGCCGATCGGGTGGATGGTCTGCGCGGCGTTGCCCACCACCACCGCGCGCGGCGCGGTGAGGGCGCGGGCGAGCACGCGGCGCATCGGGTAGCGCGCGCGCGGGCCGACCGCCAGCAGCCGGCCGGCGCGCCAGCCGGCGCGCGCCTGCAGCAGGGCGAGGTAGCCGGCGTCGTCGAGCGCGGCCACCGCCTCGGCCTCCCCGGCGGCCACGCCGAGGATCGCGCCGTAGTGGCCGTCGGGCCGCGGCAGCAGGGCCACCGGGCCGGTGGCGGTGAAGCGCTCGAACGCGCGCCCGGCGTGCGCGCGCGCCGGCGCCACGCGGCACACGAACAGCACCTGGCCGTAGTCGTGCACGTCGGCGTCGATGCCCAGCGCGGCGCGCGCCGGCGAGGCGGTGCCGTCGGCGGCCACCACCAGCCGGGCGCGCAGCGTGCGCGGGCCGGAGGCGTCCTCGATGTCGACCTCGCGCAGGCCGTCGGCGCCGAGCCGCGTGGCGAGGACGCGCGCCGGCGCGTGCCGCTGCAGGTCGGGCAGCGCGCGCAGCCGGGCCTCCAGCGCCTCGCCCAGCGCGCGCGCGATCACTACGCCGCCGAAGGCCTCGCGGCCGTGCTCGGCCGGGTCCAGCCGCACCGCGCCGAAGTCGCCGGCGCGGGTGACCGTGATGTGCCGGATCGGCTCGGGCGGGCGCGGGAAATGCGCGGCCACGCCCAGCGCGCCGAGCGCGCGCAGGCTGGCCTCGGCCAGCGCGAGGTTGCGCTCGTCGAAGGTCGGCGGGCCCGCGCCCGGGGCCACCGGCGCCTGCGCCTCGACCAGGCCCAGCGCCAGGCCCTGGCCCGACAGCGCGCAGCAGGCGCTCGCGCCGACGAGGCCGCCGCCCAGCACCAGCACGTCGAGCACCGGCGGTGCGGCATCAGCGGGAGGGCTCATCGGCGCGGTCCTCGTGTCGGGGCGGTCGGGCGGAAACGGATGCGCTATCCTACCGCCCCGCACCACGCCCCACCCTCGTTTTCGCGCGGCCCTCGCGGCCCGCCCCGGAGTGCCTGCCCCGATGTCCGACGCCACCCGCCCGCTGCTCCGCAACGCCGTCCTCGTCGGCTTCATCCTGCTCGCCGCCGCCGCGCGCCTGCTGCCGCACCCGCCGAACTTCTCGCCGGTCGAGGCCGTGGCCCTGTTCGGCGGCGCCTACTTCGCCTCGCGCTGGGCCGCGCTGGCCATCCCGCTGCTGGCGATGGTGCTGGCCGACCTCGGCCTGGCCGCGCTGCACGGCGGGATCTACGCCGAGTACCTGTTCGGCGCCGGCCAGATGACCGTCTACGGCTGCGTGCTGGCGATCACCGCCATGGGCTTCGGCCTGCGCGGCCAGGTCAGCGCCGGCGGCGTGCTGGCCTGGGGGCTCAGCGGCTCGCTGCTGTTCTTCGTGGTGACCAACTTCGGCGCCTGGGTGGGCTCCAGCCTCTACCCGCCGACCGTCGAGGGCCTGATGCAGGCCTACGCGGCGGGCATCCCGTTCTTCAAGTGGACGGTCGCCGGCACCTTCGTCTACTCCGCGGTGCTGTTCGGCGGCTTCGAGCTGCTGCGCCACCGGGTGCCGGGCCTGTCCGCGGGCGCGCCCGCCGAGGCCTGAGCCCGGGCTCCGGTCCGGCCCCGCGCCCACGCCATCGCCACGCCGACGCCCGCAGACTGCGGGCGTCGCGCGTTCCGGGCCCCGCCCGCGCCGCCCTCCCCCTCCACGCATCGCCCCGCCAGGAACCGCCGCCATGGGCCACCGCCTCAGCAAGATCTACACCCGCACCGGCGACGACGGCTCCACCGGCCTCGGCGACGGCAGCCGGGTCGCCAAGGACTCCGCGCGGGTCACCGCCTACGGCACCATCGACGAGGCCAACTCCGCGATCGGCATCGTGCTGGCCTGCGAGGGCGTGCCCGACGACGTCCGCCACCTGCTCGAGGCCGTGCAGCACCAGCTCTTCGACCTCGGCGGCGAGCTCTGCATCCCCGGCCACGCCGCGATCCACGACGCCGACATCCAGCGCCTCGAGGACCAGCTCGACGCCTTCAACGCCGACCTGCCGCCGCTCAAGGACTTCATCCTGCCCGGCGGCGGGATGGCCGCGGCCCAGGCCCACCTGGCCCGCACCATCACCCGCCGCGCCGAGCGCGAGACGGTGACGCTGAGCCACCACGACGCCGTGCGCCCGCAGGCGATCCGCTACCTCAACCGCCTCTCCGACCTGCTGTTCGTGCTGGCCCGCGTGCTCGCGCGCGCCAGCGGCCACGGCGAGGTGCTGTGGCGGCACGAGCGGCGCCAGGGCTGAGGGCCTGCCATGCTGGTCTTCACCCACGCCGCCTGCCTCGCCCACGACCCCGGCGCCGGCCACCCCGAGTGCCCGGCCCGGCTGGGCGCGGTGCTCGAGGCCCTGCGCGGCGCCTTCCCGGCGCTGGCCTGGCGCGACGCGCCGGAGGCCAGCCGCCAGCAGCTCGCCCGCGCCCACACCGACGCCGCCATCGCGCGCGTGCTCGACGGGCGGGTCGTCGACGGCCATGACCGCATCGACGCCGACACCGTGATGGGCCCGGCCTCCCGCGAGGCCGCGCTGCGCGCCGCGGGCGCCGGCGTCGCCGCGGTGGACGCGGTGATGGCCGGCGAGACCCGGCGCGCGTTCTGCGCCGTGCGCCCGCCGGGCCACCACGCCACCGGCGACACCCAGATGGGCTTCTGCCTGTTCAACTCCGCCGCCGTGGCCGCGCTGCACGCGCTCGAGGCGCACGGGCTGTCGCGGGTGGCGCTGGTGGACTTCGACGTGCACCACGGCAACGGCTCGCAGGCGATCTTCGAGCACGACGAGCGCGTGCTCTACCTCAGCTCGCACCAGATGCCGCTGTACCCGCACACGGGCACCGAGCAGGAGCACGGGGTGGGCAACATCGTCAACGCCGGGCTGCCGCCGCGCACCGGCAGCGCCGAGTTCCGGGCCGCCTGGCGCGAGCGCCTGCTGCCGGCGCTCGACGCCTTCCGTCCGCAGTTCATCGTGGTCTCGGCCGGCTTCGACGCCCACCACCTCGACCCGCTGGCCGACCTCGACGCCGGGGCCCCGGACTTCGCCTGGCTGACCGCCGAGCTGTGCTGGCGCGCCGACCGCCACGCCGCCGGCCGCCTGGTGTCGCTGCTGGAGGGCGGCTACAGCCTCGCCGCGCTGCGCGAGAGCAGCGTGGCCCACGTCGGCGCCCTGCTGGCCTGAGCGCCGCCTGAGCGGCGCCGCGGCCCCCCGGCGCCGCGCGCGTTGCCGCGCGGGGGGTGATTGGGCAAGCTAGCCGCCCGCTTCGCCCCGCCTGGACCCCCGTGCGCCCCAGCCACCGCCTGCTCCCGCTCTGCATCGCCGCCGGCCTCTGTGCCGGCCACGCCGGCCAGGCTTCGGCGCAGGACGCCCCGGCGCCGCGCAGCTGGATCGGCTGCAGCGCCACCGACGCCATCCCCGCCTTCGGCCCGCTGCCCCCGGCCCCCGCGCCGGGCGCCGAGGTCGAGACCGCGATGACCGGCGACCGCCTCGACGCGACCGAGGCCGCCAGCAGCCGCCTCGTCGGCGACGTCGAGCTCACCCGCGGCCAGCAGTGGCTGGCCACCCGCGAGCTCCGCTTCGACCACGCCACCGGCCGCTACGTCGCCGACGGCGACGTGCGCTACCAGGACGCGCGGATGCGCTTCACCGCCGCGCGCGCCGAGGGCCACCCCGACACCGGCGAGCACACCCTGTTCGACCTGCGCTACCAGCTGGTCGAGCGCCGCGGCAACGGCCGCGCGGGCGAGGCCTGGATGCGCGGCGAGGAGGGCGTGCTGCGCGACGCCACCTACTCCACCTGCGAGCCGGTCGACCCCGACTGGACCCTGCAGGCCTCGCGCATCGACCTCGACCAGGACTCGGGCATCGGCAGCGCCCGCAACGCCGTGCTGAGGCTGGGCTCGGTGCCGGTGCTGTACGTGCCCTACATGACCTTCCCGATCGACGACCGGCGCCGCTCCGGCCTGCTCTACCCGGGGCTGGGCTGGTCGAGCAACACCGGCATCGACTTCCGCCTGCCCTACTACCTCAACCTCGCGCCCAACTACGACGCCACGGTCACCACCCGGGTGCTCGGCAAGCGCGGCGTGATGATCGGCGGCGAGTTCCGCTACCTGACCGAGCGCAGCCGCGGCATCGTCGACGGCGCCTGGCTCGAGAACGACCGCGTCGACGGCCTCGACCGCGGCTACTTCGCGCTGTCCGACACCACCGTGCTGGGCCGCAACTGGTACACCCGGGTCAACATCTACCGGGTCAGCGACGACCGCTACTTCGAGGACTTCGGCGACGGCCAGGACGGCACGTCGGTGAGCCTGCTCGAGAGCACCGCCGGCTTGTATGGCCGCGGCCTGGGCTGGACGGCCTCGCTCACCGCGCAGGACTTCCAGATCACCGACCCGCTGCTGCCCGCGAACGCCGAGCCGTTCCGCCGCCTGCCGCGCGCGCGCTTCGACATCGAGCGCGGGCTGGGCCCGGTCGACCTCGGCCTGCGCGCCGAGGCGGTGGCCTTCGACCACGACGTCCGCTCGGCCGGCCAGCGCCTCGACCTCAAGCCCTTCATCGCCCTGCCGCTGGAAGGCGCGGCCTGGTTCCTGCGCCCGCAGCTGGCCTGGCGCTGGACCGGCTACGCGCTCGACCGCGAGCTGGCCGACAGCCTCGGCGGCGACAACGCCCCGAGCCGCTCGGTGCCGATCACCAGCGTCGACGCCGGGCTGTTCTTCGAGCGCGACGTGACCTGGAAGGGCCGCGACCTGACCCAGACCCTCGAGCCGCGGCTGTTCCTGCTCGACGTGCCCTACCGCGCGCAGGACGACCTGCCGGTCTTCGACACCCAGCCGCTGACCTTCACCTGGTCGCAGCTCTTCCGCGACAACGTCTACACCGGCCCGGACCGCCAGGCCGACGCCCGCCAGGCCACCCTGGCCCTCGGCTCGCGCGTGTTCAGCCGGACCACCGGCGAGGAGCTGCTGTCGCTCGGCCTCGGCCGGATCCACTACTTCGACCCGCCGCGGGTGGCGCTGCCGGGCGAGACCCCGCGCAGCGACGACGGCTCGCCCTGGGTCGGCGAGGTCACCCTGCGGGTGGACGACCGCTGGTCGGTCGGCGTGACCCAGCAGTGGAACGAGGAGACCAGCCGCACCGACCTCAGCTCCGCCCGCGTGCAGTACGGTTTCCGCGACGACGGCGTGCTCAACCTGGCCTACCGCTACCGCGCCGACCAGCTCGAGCAGGCCGACGTCAGCTTTGTCTACCCGGTCAACGACGCCTGGCGGCTGGTCGGCCGGATGAACTACTCGCTGCGCGACGACCAGACCCTCGAGGCCCTCGGCGGCGTGGAGTGGTCGGACTGCTGCATCGCCGTGCGGGCGCTGGTGCGCCGCTACGTGCGCAACGTCGAGGGCGAGACCGACAACGCGCTCTACCTCGAGATCGAGCTCAAGGGCCTCGGCAGCGCCGGCCGCGACATGGCCCCCGTGCTGCAGCGTGCTATCCTCGGCTACACCCGCTAGACCCCCCGAAACGCCCCCGCAGCGCCCTCTCAGGCCGCGCGCCCGGGGGCGCCGGACCCCCACCCGGAGCCATCGCGCATGAAGTCCCTTGCCCCCCTGCTGCTCGCCGTCGCGGCCGCCCTCGCGCTCCCCGCCCCCGCGCATGCGCAGCTGGCCACCGCGCCGGTCGACGGCATCGTCGCGGTCGTCGACGAGGACGTGATCCTGCGCAGCGAGCTCGACCTCGCCGTCGGCAACATCACCCGCCGCTTCGCCCAGAACCCGCAGCAGCTGCCGCCGCGCAACGTGCTCGAGCGCCAGGTGCTCGACAGCCTGGTGACCCAGCGCCTGCAGGTCGCCCGCGCCGAGTCCGCCGGCATCCGCATCGCCGACGCCGAGCTCGAGCAGGCCATCGCCGGCATCGCGCAGCAGAACAACCTCACCCTGGCCCAGCTGGCCGTCCAGCTCGAGCGCGACGGCCTGACCATGGCCGGCTTCCGCACCTCGCTGCGCGAGGAGCTCATGACCCAGCGCCTGCGCCAGGGGATCATGCGGTCGCGCGTGCAGGTCAGCGAGAGCGAGATCGACATGCAGCTCGCCGCCCAGGAAGGCGCCGGCAGCCGCGAGTTCCGCCTCTCCAACATCGTCGTGGGCGTGCCCAACGACGCCAGCCCGGCCCAGCTGGCCGAGGCCCAGAGCAAGATCGAAGGCGTCCGCGCGCTGGTCGAGCGCGGCGAGATGGACTTCGCCGCCGCCGCCATCCGCTACTCCAACGCCCCCAACGCGCTCGAGGGCGGCGTGATCGGCTGGCGCCGCGCCACCGAGATCCCGCCGCAGTTCCTGCAGCTGCTCGAGGGCATGCAGGCCGGCCAGATGAGCCAGACCATCCGCGGCCCGTCGGGCCTGCAGATCGTCCGCCTCGACGAGGTCCGCAGCGCCGGCGCCGTGGAGCGCCGCGTCGAGCAGCAGTACAAGGCGCGCGGCCTGCTGGTGCGCATCACCGAGCTGGTCAGCGCCGAGGAGGCGATGGCCAAGGTCGTCGAGGCGCGCGCGCGCATCGAGGCCGGCGAGGAGTTCGCCACCGTCGCCCGCGAGCTCTCCGACGACACCATGAGCCGCAACCAGGGCGGCGACATGGGCTGGTTCGAGAAGAACGCCTGGGGCAGCGCCATCGCCCAGCAGCTCGACGCGCTGGCCGACGGCCAGCTCTCGCAGCCCTTCCGCTCCGACGTCGGCGTGCACCTGCTGCTGCGCGAGGGCGTGCGCGAGCAGGACGTCACCGAGCAGTACCGCCGCGAGCAGGCCCGCGAGGCCGTCTCGGGCCGCAAGGCCGAGGACGAGTACGAGCGCTTCCTGCGCCAGCTGCGCGACGAGGCCTTCATCGACAACCGCCTGGCGCCGGCCGCCGCCGCGCCCGCCGCGCCCGCGACCCCGGCGGGCTGATCCATGCGCCCGCGCCTGGCGCTCGTCCCGGGTGAGCCGGCGGGCGTCGGGCCGGAGCTCTGCGTGCGCCTCGCCCAGCGCGGGGCGCGGGGCGCCGACGGCGCCCCCGCGGCCGACCTGGTCGCCCTCGCCGATCCCGACACCCTGCTCGCCGCCGCCGACGCGCTCGGCCTCCCGCTCGCGCTGCGCGACGCCGACGCCCCCTGGGCCCCCGGCGCCCTGCCGCTGCGCCCGGTCCCGCTGGCCCGCCCCGCGGTCGCCGGCGCGCCCGACCCGGCCAACGCCCGCGCCGTGATCGACGCGCTGCTGCTGGCCGGCCGGGGCGCGCTGGACGGCCACTGGGGCGGCGTGGTCACCGGGCCCGTGCACAAGGCCAGCATCAACGCCGGCGGCATCGCCTACACCGGCACCACCGAGCTGCTGGCCGGCCAGGCCGGCGTCGAGGTGGTGATGCTGCTGGCCAACCCGCGGCTGCGCGTGGCGCTGGCCACCACCCACCTGCCGCTGCGCGCGGTGCCCGACGCGCTCACCCGCGACGGCCTGGCGCGCACGCTCGGCGTGCTGGCCGACGCGCTGCGGCGCGACTTCGGCCTGGCGCGCCCGCGCATCGCGGTGCTGGGCCTGAACCCGCACGCGGGCGAAGGCGGCGTGCTCGGCCGCGAGGAGATCGAGGTGATCGCCCCGGCCATGGCCGACGCCGCCGCGGCCCGCCCCTGGGCCGTGCTGCTGGGCCCGCTGCCGGCCGACACCGCATTCCTGCCGGGCAAGCTCGCCGGCTACGACGCGGTGCTGGCGATGTACCACGACCAGGGCCTGCCGGTGCTCAAGCACTCCGGCTTCGAGGACGCGGTCAACGCGACCCTCGGCCTGCCCTACCCGCGCGTCGCCGTCGACCACGGCACCGCGCTCGACCTGGCGGGGCGCGGCGTCGCCGACCCGTCCAGCCTCTTCCACGCCGCCGACCTGTGCGCCGCGCTCGCGCGCGGGCGGGCCGGCGCCGCCGCGTTGGGCCGCCCATGAGCCTCGAGTCGCACCAGCACAAGAAGCAGTTCGGCCAGCACTTCCTGCACGAGAAGGGCGTCATCGCCAAGATCGTCCAGGCCATCCACCCGCAGCCGGGCGACCGCCTCGTCGAGATCGGCCCCGGCGCCGGCGCGCTGAGCTTCCCGCTGCTCGAGCGCCACGGCGCGCTCACGGTGATCGAGTTCGACCGCGACCTGGTGGGCCCGCTGGCCGAGGCCGCGCGCGGCCGCGGCGAGCTCACCATCGTCCACCGCGACGTGCTCGAGGTGGACTTCACCGCGCTCGCCGCCGGCCAGCCCATCCGGCTGGTGGGCAACCTGCCCTACAACATCTCCTCGCCCATCCTCTTCCACGCGCTGGCCCACGCCGGCGTGGTGCGCGACATGCACTTCATGCTGCAGAAGGAAGTGGTCGACCGGATGGGCGCGGCCCCGGGCAGCAAGGTCTACGGCCGCCTGTCGGTGATGCTGCAGGCCTACTGCCGGGTGACGCCGCTGTTCAACGTGGCCCCGGGTGCCTTCACGCCGCCGCCGAAGGTCGACTCCGCCGTGGTGCGGATGGTGCCCCGGCCCGCCGGCGAGGCCGGCGTGGTCGACGCCCGGGTGTTCGAGCGGGTGGTGCGCGAGGCCTTCGGGCAGCGCCGCAAGACGCTGCGCAACGCGCTCTCGGCCAGCTGCGACGCCGCCCTGATCGAGGCCGCCGGGGTCCGCCCCGAGGCGCGCGCCGAGCAGGTCGAGGTGGAGGGCTTCGTGCGCCTCGCCAACGCGGTGGCCGCCGCCGGTCCGCGCGCCTGAGGCCCGCCGCGCCGGATTCGCGCGGCATGCACCGATCGGGGCGCGCGAAACCGTAGAATGCGCGCATGGATTCCCCGTCGCATGCCATCAGCGTGGCCGTCGCCACGCGCTACATCGAAGACAGCTCGCAGCCGGACGCCGGCCGCTTCGTGTTCGCCTACACCGTCACCCTGCGCAACACCGGGCGCGTGGCCGCGCGCCTGCTGCGCCGGCACTGGGTCGTCACCGACGCCAACGGCAAGGTCGACGAGGTCGAGGGCGAGGGCGTCGTGGGCGAGCAGCCCCGCCTCGCGCCGGGCGAGCGCTTCGAGTACACCTCCGGCGCCGTGCTCGCCACGCCCGTGGCCAGGGTCGAGGGCCGCTACCAGATGCTCGGCGACGACGGCCACGCGTTCGAGGCCGCGGTGCCCGCGTTCGCGCTGTCGATCCCGCGGGTCCTGCACTGATGGCCGTCTGGGCGATCGGCGACCTGCAGGGCTGCCATGACATCCTCGAGGCGCTGCTGGAGAAGCTGCGCTTCGACCCCGCGGTCGACCGCCTGTGGTTCTGCGGCGACCTGGTCAACCGCGGCGGGCAGTCGCTCGAGACCCTGCGCCTGGTGAAGTCGCTGGACGCCTGCTCCACCGTGGTGCTGGGCAACCACGACCTGTCGCTGGTGGCGATCGGCGAACGCCGCGAGGACGAGCAGCGCAAGGTCAACGCCGACCTGCAGCGCGTGCTGTTCGCGCCGGATCGCGACGCGCTGCTGCACTGGCTGCGCATGCGCCCGCTGATGCACGTCGACCGCCAGCTCGGCTGGATGATGGTGCACGCCGGCCTGGCCCCGAAGTGGACGGTGAAGATCGCCGAGCAGCGCGCCCGCGAGGCCGAGGCCCGGCTGCGCGGCGAGGGCTTCCGCAAGCTGCTCAAGAACATGTACGGCGACAAGCCGGCCTGGCACCCGAACCTGCAGGGCCCCGACCGCTTCCGCGCGATCGTCAACATCTTCACCCGCATGCGCTACTGCTCGCCGGGCGGGCGCATCGCGTTCGAGGAGAAGGGCCGCCCGGGCACCCAGAAGGCCGGCCTGTACCCGTGGTTCGAGGTGCCGGGGCGGGTGGAGCGCGAGCTCAAGCTCGTCTGCGGCCACTGGTCGACGCTGGGCCTGATGCTGGGCTGCGGCGTGCACGCCATCGATACCGGCGCGGTCTGGGGCGGCCGGCTCACCGCGCTGCGGCTCGACGGCGGCGACGCGCCGCCCGAGCTGGTGCAGGTGCCGGGCCGCGCCCTGCCTCCGGGCATGGTCGCGCCGCAGGACTGAGCGCGGCGCGGCTCAGCGCCGCCGCGCGTACGCCTCCCACTCGCGGTGCTTGCGGGCGACGTCCTCGGGCGAGTCCTCGCCGTAGTAGATCGGCTCGGGCTGCGGGCGCGGCCGGCGGCCGCCGGGGTTCGCGCAGTCGGCGTTGCCGAGGATGCCAGCGATCACGCGCAGCGTGCGCGAGTTCCAGCAGGCCATCTCCTCGGCGGTCATGTCGTCGGGCACCCAATCCTCCGAGAAGATCGTGGGGTCGGGCTCCATCACCGGCGGGCGGTCGGCCAGGACGTGCGCGTCGCCGGTCGGGTACTGGAAGCCGGGGTTGGCGGCGTCCTCGGCGGCGGCCCGCGCGGCCGCGTCGGCGTCGAGGCGGTCGGCGAGGTCGCTGCCCACGCGCAGGCGGCCGTCTTCGCCCATGAAGCTGAAGTCCGGCGGGGCCGGGGCGGCGTCGCGCTCGACGGCGGGCGCGGCGGTGTCTTCGCCCGTGGGCGCGGGACGGCGCTCGCGCGGGGGCGCGGCGCCAGGGGCGCGGGGCGCGGGCGCGGCGGGCGCCGCGGCCTGGGCGGAAGGCGCGCGCTCGGGCACGGCCACCACGTCGGTGACCACGACCGGCACGGGGTCGGGATCGCGCACGAACGCCACGTCGAGGCCGTCGGACTCGCTCCACCGGGGCTGCATCAGGACCGCCAGCCCGAGCGCGGCGCCCAGGTGCGCGGCCACGACCAGCGCGGACACGCCGATGCGGGCGCGCCGCTCCCAGGTCTCCTCTCGCGATGCCGCGTCCCCCGCCCCCTGCCGCATCCCCTGCCGCATCCCACGTCCGATGAAGGCGCGGAGTCTAGGCGGCCGTTCGCTCGGGCCGGGTTAGGAGTTCGCTAAGAATCCGTGCGCCGTGGCGTCCGTTCAGCGCGCGGTGGGCCGGCCGCCCGGCGGGCGGCTCAGCGCCGCTCGAGCCGGCGCAGTACGAAGGCGTGGGCGTGGCGGTCGTCGGCGGGGTGCGCCTCGCGCCAGGCCTCGCGCCAGCCGGCCTCGTCGAACGCGGGGAAGAACGCGTCGGCGCCCACGACCGCGTCGTCCACCTCGGTCAGGTGCAGCTCGGCGGCCTCGGGCAGCGCCAGCGCGTACACCTCGCCGCCGCCGATCACCCACAGCGCCTCGCCGGCCGCCGCCGCGAGCGCGCGCGCCTCGTCCAGCGAGGCCACCGCCTGCATGCCGGCGAAGGGCACCGCGCCCGAGCGCGTCAGCACCAGGTTGCGCCGGCCGGGCAGCGCGCGGCCGAGCGACTCGGCGGTCTTGCGGCCCATCACCAGCGCCCCGCCCAGGGTGAGGCGCTTGAAGTGCGCGAGGTCGTCGGGCAGCCGCCAGGGCAGCGCGTTGCCGCGCCCGATCGCGCCGTCGCGGCCGCGCGCGGCCACCAGCTTGAGGTCGCGGCGCACGGGCTCAGCCATCGCTCGGGACACCCTCGGCCCACGCATCCGGCACGCAACCAGGCAAGGCGGCATCGTCGAGCCAGATGGCGAGCCGCTCGACGAGCAGATGCGAACCGTCGTAGGTCAAGGTGGCGACATTCCGGACCCCGGCACGATCGGCGACACGCGTCAGGAAAGACGGGTCACCGTCCCCGGGAAGCTCGCCGTGCCACTGCAGTCCCGGTGTCGCCCCGATCCCGGACGTGATCGGACCGTCCTCGTTGAACCGCGCCTCCCGATGGAGCCACTGGACATGCTCCTCGGGCGTGCCGGCGGCCTCCAGGTCACACTGCAGGTGCAGTGTGACGCCGTCTATCGACTGCTGGATGCGGACCGTCTGGCTGCGCGACACGATGGAACCGTCGCCCGTCCGGACCTCCATCGTCCGATCCAGGAACGCCGACATCTCCGGGGATCGAGGCAGATCGCCAAGCAAGGTCGAGATCCGATCGCCACCCACCGCGTGAGCGGCATCCAGGGCGAAGACGCCACGTTGCTGCTGCAGCGAAGCGACGTCGAATTCGAACGCCAGCAGCGCCTCCACCAGCGCACGCTCGTCCTCAGCCGTCGACGGCGGGAACACCAGGGTGAGCTTCACTGCCATGGGAGGGAGCGGGCCGACCAACACCAGCCGCCTGAACCCGAGGGCCTCTGCATTCTCCCTCCCAGCACCGGCCCCCTCCGAGGTCGCGCGGGCCTGGACACCACTTCGAATGAGACGGAACGGACGGCCGGCCACCTGGACCGGCCTGACCTCATCGACACCCGGCGCCCCTGGCATGTCCTGCGGGCTCGCGACGATTCGCTCCGCGAGCCCCGGATCCTCCCCAGTCTCCGCGCTCGCCACCTCGACGCTGAAGCGCAACGACTGGACGACCGGGGCCCCCAGCAGGACATCCTCCCTGGCCACGAAACTGCCGGGGCTGGTGCGCCTCATCTCACGTCCGATCTCGTGCCTGGTCTGCGGCACCGGTGAAGGCACGTTCAGGGTCCCGGCGAACGTCCTGACCGCCACGATGGCTTCACCGCCTTCCCGCACGGCGTCCGGCGCGGCGTCCTGCGCCGGCGCGAGGCCCGGCAGGGCCAGGGCCGCGAGCAGCAGCAGGCGGGGCGAGGCGATGCGTCCCTTCATGGTCGAGTTCCTTGGGTGGGCGGGTCAGACGGCGACGGGCGCCTTGATGGCCGGGTGCGGGTCGTAGCCTTCGATGGCGATGTGCTCGAAGCGCGCCTCGAAAGCGCGCGGCCGAGCGACTCGGCGGTCTTGCGGCCCATCACCAGCGCCCCGCCCAGGGTGAGGCGCTTGAAGTGCGCGAGGTCGTCGGGCAGCCGCCAGGGCAGCGCGTTGCCGCGCCCGATCGCGCCGTCGCGGCCGCGCGCGGCCACCAGCTTGAGGTCGCGGCGCACGGGCTCAGGCATCAGTGGGGGTCCGGCGCTCCGCCACCGCCGGGCACTGCGGGACGGCCGCGTCGTCGAGCCAGCGCTCGATGTCGCGCGTCAACCGGCGCGCGTTGAAGCCCCGGATCTTCGCGATGTAGGACTCGCCTCCGACCTGGGCGATGCGGAGGGTCGCCCTGACCCCCGTGTCATCCGCCGAACGCCCCGACCAGCGCCTGGCCGGCAGTGGACCGAACGTGGAGGCCCTGGGCTCACGCTCCGAGGCGGACGCGAGCGCGGCCGCGAAGGCATCGGCCACCTCCTCCGTGGAGATCCGCGCGGCTTCCTCGGCGTCAGCGCCGCAGTAGAGCTCGAGCATCAGGTACTGGGTCGAGAATGCTCCGGGACTGGTGAAGACCCATCGCTCGACGCCGGCGCTCTCGCCGCCGGCCGTCCGGTTCTCGCTGAGCTCGAGCAGCGTCACCTGGTAGTGCTCGTCGCGAGGCGCCACGCCGAACATCGTCGAGACGCCGTCACCCGTCACGCGTTCCCCGCGCTCCCCGACAAGGCCGTCGGCATGGGCGAGCACCGCATCGGGATCCACCGCCATCGTCGACAGCGCTTCGACCAGCGCATCCTCGGCGTCCACGAGGCCGGAGGTCATCGAGACGGTCATCAGCACCATCACGTCCTTGACCATGCCGGTGAGCGCCAGCTCCCTCACCGCCGGCTGCTCGCCGGACGCGGAGTCACCGTCGGCCACCGCTTCGGCGCGAGGCGCCTCGTCCGCGGGCTCGACGGCCCCGGGCTTGCCGCCCCCCTTCTCCGCGCCACGAGGGGCGTAGCGCAGGACGTGGAACGACTCCCCCGCGAGCGTCACCGGCTCGACCGCATCCACCGCGGGATCGCGCCGGGCCCCGTCGAGGTAGCTCATCATCGAGAGCGACATCGCCATCGCGCCTTGCTGGCCGGCCGGCGTGATGGCCAACACGATGGTCAAGCGGTCGCCCGCCGGCGTGACGAACTGGAGGCGCTCGCCCGCGCGCGTGTCGCTGCCGTCGACGCGATTGACGAACCGCGAGCGCTCCCGCAGGCCCAGTGCCCCCGGGAACACAAGCCGGCCGATGCGAGTCTCGACCTGGGTAGGCGCCGCGTCGGCGGCGGCGCCGGCGGATGCCGGATCAGGCGCCGCGCTGGCCTCGGCGACCGGAGATGCGTCCTGCGCCGGCGCGAGGCCCGGCAGGGCCAGGGCCGCGAGCAACAGCAGGCGGGGCGAGGCGGTGAATCCCTTCATGGTCGAGCTCCTGGGGTGGTCGGGTCAGACGGCGACGGGCGCCTTGATGGCCGGGTGCGGGTCGTAGCCTTCGATGGCGATGTGCTCGAAGCGCGCCTCGAACAGGTCGCCCAGCGCGGGGTCGAGCACCAGCCGCGGCAGCGGGCGCGGCTCGCGCGCGAGCTGCTCGCGGGCCTGCTCGACGTGGTTGGCATACAGGTGCGCGTCGCCCAGCGTGTGCACGAAGTCGCCGACCTCCAGCCCGCAGTGGCGGGCCACGAGATGCGTGAGCAGCGCGTAGCTGGCGATGTTGAACGGCACGCCCAGGAAGATGTCGGCCGAGCGCTGGTAGAGCTGGCAGCTCAGGCGGCCGTCGGCGACGTAGAACTGGAACATCGTGTGGCAGGGCATCAGCGCCATGCGCTCGAGCTCGCCCACGTTCCAGGCGCTGACGATGAGCCGGCGCGAGTCGGGGTTGCGGCGGATCTCGTCGACCACCCAGCGCAGCTGGTCGTGCACGCGGCCGTCGGCGCCCTCCCAGGCGCGCCACTGCTTGCCGTACACCGGGCCCAGCTCGCCCTCGGGGCTGGCCCACTCGTCCCAGATGCTGACGCCGTTCTCGCGCAGGTAGCCGATGTTGGTCTCGCCGCGGATGAACCACAGCAGCTCGTGGATGATCGAGCGCAGGTGCAGCTTCTTGGTGGTCACCAGCGGGAAGCCGGCGCGCAGGTCGTAGCGCGTCTGCCAGCCGAACACCGAGCGGGTGCCGGTGCCGGTGCGGTCGGCCTTGATGGCGCCGTGCTCGAGCACGTGGCGCAGGAGGTCGAGGTAGGGCTGCATGCGGGCGTCCGTGTCGGGGCGTGGGGGATGTGGATCGGGGCGTGGGGGGTCAGGCCTTGTCGGCGGGCGGCGGCGGCACCGGCTGCAGCACCGGCGCGGTGCGCGAGCGCCACAGCAGGAACAGGCCCAGCGCCACCAGCGGCAGGCTCAGCACCTGCCCCATCGTGACCCAGCCGAAGGCCAGGTAGCCGAGGTGCGCGTCGGGCTCGCGGACGAACTCCACGACGATGCGGAACGCGCCGTAGAGCAGCGCGAACATGCCAGACACCGCGTAGCGCGGGCGCGGCCGCGACGAGAACCACCACAGCAGGCCGAACATCGCCACGCCCTCGAGGACGGCCTGGTAGAGCTGCGAGGGATGCCGCGCGAACACGTCCAGCGCGCCGGTCTCGTGCATCGCGCGCAGCGTGGCGGCGTCGAGCGCCTGCAGCTCCGGCGGCAGGCTGCGCGGGAACACCACGCCCCAGCTGCCGTCGGTGGTGCGGCCCCAGAGCTCGGCGCCGATGAAATTGCCGATCCGGCCCACGCCGAGGCCCGCGGGGATCAGCGGCGCCACGACGTCCATCACGTCGAAGAAGTGCATGCGCTGCGCGCGGCACCACCACGCGGCGGCCACCAGCACGCCGAGCAGGCCGCCGTGGAAGCTCATGCCGCCCTCCCACACGCGCAGCAGGCTCAGCGGATCCGCCAGCCAGCCCTGGAAGCCGTAGAAGAGGATGTAGCCCAGCCGCCCGCCCAGCACCACGCCCACCATCCCGTAGAACAGCAGGTCGCCCCAGGCCTGTTCGGACACGCCCGGCAGCCGGCCCAGGCGCACGCGGCGCGTGCCCAGCCACCAGGCCAGCGCGAAGGCCACCAGGTACATCACGCCGTACCAGTGCGGGCCGATCGGGCCGATCTCGCGGCCGAAGGCCTCGAAGGCCGGGATCTGGAAGGCGTAGGGATCGATCTGGTGCAGCCAGGTGCGCGCGCCCTCGGCGGCGGGCGCGGCGACGGCGGGCGCGGCGGCCGCGCTCATGCCGGCAGCACCCGGCACAGCACGCCCTTGAGGTACTCGGTCTCCGGGATGGCCGGGTGCATCGGGTGGTCGGCGGCCTGCTGGAAGTGCTCCAGCAGCTGGGCGAAGCGGTCGGTCTGGCGGGCCGCGGCCTGCACGCCGTCCACCAGCATGGCCTTGGGCAGGTGGTGCGAGCAGCTGCAGCTCACCAGCAGGCCGTCGCGCTCGAGCACCTGCATGCCCAGCTCGGCCAGGCGGCGGTAGGCCAGCGCGCCCTCCTTGAGGTCCTTGCGCCGCTTCACGAACGCCGGCGGGTCGATGATCACCACGTCCCAGCGCTGGCGCTGCTGGCGCGCGGCCTTGAGGAAGTCGAACACGTCGGCCTGCACGGCCTCGAAGCGGTCGGGGCCGACGCCGTTGGCCTCGGCGCTGGCGCGCGCCGAGCCCACGGCCAGGGCCGAGGCGTCGACGCAGGTGGCGTGCGCGGCGCCCTGCGCGAGCGCGCGCAGGCCCCAGGCGCCGACGTAGCTGAAGAGGTCCAGCACGCGCGCGCCCTTCACGTAGGGCGCCATCCGCGCGCGGTTGCCGCGCTGGTCGAAGAAGAAGCCGGTCTTCTGGCCCTCCGCGAGGTCGACCAGGAAGCGCACGCCGTCCTCGAGCACCTCGACCGGGCCGTCGAGCTCGCCCCAGGCCAGGCGCACGTGGCTGTCGAGGCCCTCCATCTCGCGCGCGCCGGAATCGTTCTTCCACAGCAGCACGCGCGGCTTGAGCACCTTCTCGATCGCGGCCTCGACCTCGGCCTCCAGCGCCGCCATGCCGGCGGTCGTGGACTGGGCCACGACGATGTCGCCGTAGCGCTCGACGGTGAGGCCGGGCAGGCCGTCGCTCTCGCCGAACACCGCGCGGTAGTGGCCCTCGGGATACAGCCTCTCGCGCAGGCCCAGCGCCACCTTCAGGCGGTGGGTGATCAGCGAGCGGTCCAGCGCGTGGCCGTTGCGATCCACCAGGCGCGCGCAGATCAGCGAGGCCGGGTTGACGTAGCCGGTGCCCAGCGGCTTGCCGGCGTGGTCGAGGATCCACACCGCCTCGCCGGGCTTGAACGCGGGCAGCGGCGAGCGCGCCACGTCGACCTCGTTGCTGAACACCCACAGATGGCCCGCACGCAGGCGGCGGTCCTCGTTGCGCTTGAGGTAGAGGGCGGGGAGTTCGGGCTGGGACATCGGGGTTCCTGGGAAGCGGCCGGCTCAGCCGAGCCAGCGGGGGCCGAGGATGAAGCCCCAGCAGAGGATGACGTTGAGCATCGTGATGAAGACGGCCGCGGAGCCCATGTCCTTGGCGCGGCCGGCGAGCTCGTGGAACTCGGCGCCGTAGCGCTCGATCACGGCCTCGACGGCGGAATTGAGCAGCTCGGCGCTCATCACCAGCAGCAGGCTGCCGACGAGCAGCGCGCGCTCGACGCCGTCGGCGCCCAGCCAGGCGCCCAGCGGGGCGAACACGGCGAACAGCACCACCTCCAGGCGGAAGCTGCTCTCGTAGCGCCAGCCGTACTTCAGGCCCTGCAGGCTCCACACGAAGGCCTTCCAGACGCCGACCGGGCCGCGGGGCAGGTAGCTGGGGGTGGACGGATCGGGCATCGGCGGGGCCTGGGGTGGCGGAAGCCCCGGATTGTACCGGGCCGGCCGGCCGCGGTGGCCCGCCGGCGACGCGGCCCCGCCCGGCGGCCCGCCCCGCCGGGCTCAGTCGGCGAACACCGCCGTGCCGCGCTCGCCGTCGGCCCGGATCCAGCCGCGGTACATGCCCGAGGTGTTGAAGGGCATCGCGATGCGCCCCGCGCCGTCGATCGCGATCAGCCCGCCGTCGCCGCCCAGCGCCGGCAGCTCGGTGCCGATGACCTGCCCGGCCGCCTCGGCCAGCCCGTCGCCGCGGTAGGCCACCCGCGCGCAGACGTCCGCGGCGATGTGCAGCCGGATGAAGAACTCGCCCCAGCCGGTGGCCGACACCGCGCAGCCCGGCTGCGCCCAGGTGCCCGCGCCGATCACCGGCGCGTCGCCCACCCGCCCCCAGCGCTTGTTGGTCATGCCGCCGGTGGAGGTGGCCGCGGCCACGCGGCCGTGCCGGTCCAGCGCCACCGCGCCGACGGTGCCGTAGCGCGAGGCCGGCTCCACCGAGGCCTCGGCCGCCTCCCGCTCGAGCGCGCGCTGCAGCTGCTGCCAGCGGTGCTCGGTGCGGAAGTAGGCCGGGTCGACCGTGGTGATCCCGCGCTCGCGCGCGAAGCGCTCGGCGCCCTCGCCCACCAGCATCACGTGCGGCGAGGCGTCCATCACCGCGCGCGCGGCCTGGATCGGGTTGCGCACGGTGGTCAGCCCGGCCACCGCGCCGGCGCGGCGGGTGTGGCCGTCCATGATCGCGGCGTCGAGCTCGTTGCGGCCCTCGTGGGTGAACACCGCGCCGTGGCCGGCGTTGAAGTGCGGGGAGTCCTCCAGCACCTGCACCGCGGCCTGGGTGGCGTCGAGCGCGCTGCCGCCGGCGACGAGCACCGCGTGGCCCGCGTCGAGCGCGCGGTCGAGGTCGGCCCGGATCGCAGCCTCCAGCGCCGGCGTGATGGCCTCGCGTGTGAGCGTGCCGGCGCCGCCGTGGATGGCGATGGCGATCGGCGCGCCGGCCGCGGGCGCGTCGGCCGCGGCGGCATCGGGCGCGGGCGCGTCGGCCGCCGCGGCGGCGTGGGCGGCGGCCGCGAGGGCCAGGGCGAGGGCGAGGGCGAGGCGGACGGGCATGGCGGACTCCGGTGGCGCGGGGCGGAGTGCGAGCCTAGCGCGAAGCGCCGGCGCGCCGGGTGGTCTACGCTGATCGCCCTGCCCGCCTCGCCCCGGAGCGCCCCGATGCCCGCCACGCCCCATCCCCTGCTGCGGCAGCTCGCCTGGGCCTGGCTGGCCCAGGCCATCGCGACGCTGCTGCTGATGGCGATGCTGGCCCCGCTCGGCGGGCTGATCCAGGACATCGCCGCCGAGGCGATCGCCCGCGGCGCCCGCGCGGACGTGCGCGCCATCGAGGTCATCGCGCAGGGCCTGCGCGGGATCAGCTGGGCGTTCGGCGTGGTGGCGCTGGCCGGGTTCGCCGGCGCGCTGGCGCTGTGGCGCCAGCGCAGCCGCGACCTGGTGCAGGTGGCCTGCGTGCCGATGCTGGCCGCCGTGCCGCCGCTGGGCCTGGGCCTGGCGATCCTCACCTGGTGGCTGCTGCGTCGCCCCGACGTGGCGGCCGCGCTGCGCGATGCCGCCGCGCCGGTGCCGCTGGGCGAGGCGCCCGCCGCGGCCGCCTCGCCACCGGCGCCGGCCCCCAGCGCCACCGACCTCGCGCACCTGCGCCAGCTGGCCATCGGCCACTGGGCGATGGCCGCGCTGCAGCTGCTGCCGCTGGGGATCATGGCGCTGCAGGCGCTGATGCTGGGGGTGGTGTTCGGTCAGGCCGGCCAGCCCGGCGGCCCGCCGCCGCTGCCGGACGGCGTGCACCTGCTGTTCGCCGCCGGCTGGACCTGGATGGGCGTCATGGTGGCCATCACCGCCGCGCTGAACATCGCCGCCGCGCGCGCGCTGGGCCGGGGCCGCGGGCTGGCGCTGGTGCAAGCCACCGCGGCGGTGAACGCCCTGCAGTTCCCGATCGGCCTGGCGCTGGCGATCCCCACGGTGCTGGTGACGCAGCGCCCGGCGGTGGCCGCGGCGCTGGCCGCCGGCCTCGACGCGGACGCGCCGCGCGGCTGACGCCGCCGGTCGCGCTCAGGCCGCGGCGTCGAAGCGGAAGCTCGACACGCTGACCCCACCGAAGAACGCGTCCTCGTGGTGGATGCAGGTGGCCGCGTCGTCGCCGGCCGCGCCCACCGCCACCATCAGCGGCAGCAGGTGCTCCTCGCGCGGATGCGCCTGCCGCGCGGTGGGCGCGCGCGCCCAGTCCACCAGGCGCGCGGCGCGCGCGTCCGGCGGCGCGGCCAGCGTGGCCTGCAGCCAGGCGTCGAAGGTCGCCGAGGACGCGCGCGCGCCGGGCCCGAACGCGCGCAGGTCGTGCCAGCTCAGGCCGCTGCCCACCACCAGCACGCCCTCCTCGCGCAGCGGCGCCAGCGCGCGGCCGGCGGCCAGGTGCTCGGCGGGATCCAGCCCGCGGCGCAGCGAGGCCTGCAGCACGGGGACATCGGCGTCGGGCCACATCACAGCCATCGGCACGAAGGTGCCGTGGTCGTAGCCGCGCGCGTGGTCGAGCGCGGCGGGCAGGCCGGCGTCGGCCAGCAGCGCCCGCGCGCGCTCGGCCAGCGCCGGGGCGCCGGGCGCGGGATAGCGGATGGCATAGGTGTGCGCCGGGAAGCCGCCGTAGTCGTAGAGCATGCCGGGCGCGGGATGCGCGCCGAACGCGAACGCCTCGGCCTCCCAGTGCGCGCTCACCAGCAGCACCGCCGCGGGCCGGCGCGGCAGCTGGCGCGGCAGGGCCTGCAGCGCGGCGGCCAGCGGCGCGTGGGCCGCGGCCATCGCCGGCACCCACGGCCAGGGGCCGCCGCCGTGGGACAGGAAGAACGTGGGCAGGCGCGGCGACATGGCGGCTCCGGGCGGCGGGTGGCCTCCCATCATGGCGGCGGCCCGCGCCCGCCCACAGGCGCACGCGCGGAACGGTCGGTCGCCCGCATCGCGCGGTGAATCGGCGTGACGCGGGCGGGGCGACGCGGGCGCCGCGGCGCTCAGCCCTGGTGGCGCAGCGCCTCGATCGGATCGAGCCTGGAGGCCTTGCGCGCGGGATACACGCCGAACACCAGGCCGGTGGCCACCGAGAAGCCGGTGGCCATGCCGATCACCTGCGCATCCAGCGCGACCGGCAGCGCGCCGAAGCGCGCCATCGCCAGCGCGCCGACCACGCCGATCGCGATGCCCACCAGGCCGCCGCCCACCGAGATCAGGATCGCCTCGGCCAGGAACTGGCGCTGGATGTCGCGCGGGCCCGCGCCCACCGCCATCCGCAGGCCGATCTCGCGGATCCGCTCGGTCACCGAGACCAGCATGATGTTCATGATCCCGATCCCGCCCACCAGCAGCGAGATCGAGGCCACCGCGCCCAGCAGCAGGCTCATCAGCCGCGTGGTCTGGGTGCGGGTGCTGACGATCTCGCTGATGTTGCGGACCTGGAAGTCGTCCTCGCCGCCGGGCGGGATGCGGTGGCGGTCGCGCAGCAGCTCGGTGATCGCCACCTCGGCCGCGGCCAGGTCCTCCGCGCGCGCCACCGCCACCGAGATCCGGTTGACGGTGGCCGGCGGCGGGCGCGCCGCCGCGGTCTGCGCGGTGGCGGCCGCCGCGGTGGCCGCGGCGCCCACCCGCGTGCCCGCGGCCGAGGCGTTGCCGCCGCTGGCCTGGCGCGAGAGCCGCCGGCGCGCGGTCTCCAGCGGCACCAGCACGATGTCGTCGCTGTCCTGGCCCCAGCCCGACTGGCCCTTGGCCGCCAGCACGCCGACCACGCGCATCGGCACGCGGCCGATGCGGATGGTCTCGCCGATGCCGGCGGCGTCGCCGAACAGCTCGCGGCGCACGGTCTCGCCGATCACCGCCACCTTGCCCGCGGCGCTGAAGTCGCGGTCGGTGAAGCCCTCGCCCTGCGCGATGCGCCAGTCGTTGACCGGGAAGTAGTCGGCGGTGACGCCCTCCCAGCTCGACGACCAGTTGCGCTCGGCGAACACCAGCTGGGCGCCGCCGCGCACGCTCGGCGCGACGTACTGCACGCCCGGCACCTGGCCGCGGATGGCCTCGGCGTCGCCGTCGCTGAGGCTGGCGATGCTGCCCGCGCCCATCCGCACGCCGCCGCTGCGGCCGGCGCCGGAGAACACCTCGAGCCGGTTCGAGCCCAGCCGCGAGATCACGTTGTCGAGCTCGGCCTGGGTGCCGCGGCCCACCGAGACCATCACGATGACGGCCGCGATGCCGATGATCACGCCCAGCGCGGTGAGCAGGCTGCGCAGCCAGTTGCCGCGCAGCGCGAACACCGCGCTGGAGAGGGTGTCGCGCAGCTTCATGCGGCCTCCCCGGGGACGACGCCCTCGGCGTGCAGTTCGCCGTCGTGCATCACCACCGTGCGATCGGCGTGCGCGGCGACCTTGGGGTCGTGGGTGATCAGCACCACCGTGTGGCCCTCGGCCTTGAGCGATTCGAACAGGCGCAGGATCTCCTCGCCGGTGCGCGAGTCGAGCGCGCCGGTGGGCTCGTCGGCGAGCAGGAGGGGCGGGCGGTTGATCAGCGCGCGCGCGATCGCCACGCGCTGCTGCTGGCCGCCCGAGAGCTCGCTGGGGCGATGCCCGGCGCGCTCGGCCAGGCCCACGGCGGCCAGCGCGGCCAGCGCTCGGACGCGCCGCTCGGGCGCCGGCACGCCGGCGTAGCCCAGCGGCAGCATCACGTTCTCCAGCGCGCTCTGCCGGCTGAGCAGGTGGAAGCCCTGGAACACGAAGCCGATCTTCTCCAGCCGCAGCCGCGCGCGGCCCTCGGCGTCGAGGCTGGCCACGTCGACGCCCTCGCACAGGTAGCGGCCGGCGCTGGGCGTGTCGAGGCAGCCCAGCAGGTTCATCAGCGTGGACTTGCCCGAGCCCGACGGGCCCATGATCGCGAGGAACTCGCCGCGCGGCACCACCAGGTCGACCCCGCGCAGCGCGGTGACCTCGGCGGCGGTGCCCGGCGAGTAGACCTTGCCCAGCCCCTCGAGCCGGATCACCGCCGGCGCGTCGGCGCGCGGGGCGGCGGAGGCCTGGCTCACGGCGCGGCCGCCGCGGTGCCGACGACCACCGGCTGGCCCTCCTCGAGGCCGCCGAGGATCTCGGTGTGGCTGCCGTCGCTGGCGCCGAGGCGCACGCGCGCGGGCTGGGGCACGCCGTCGGCGTCGAGCACGTAGACCCGGCCGGTGCGCGCCGAGGCCAGCGCGCGCAGCTCGGCGTCCCAGGCGCGGGCGCGCTCGTCGTCGAGGGTGGCGCGGAAGCCGGCGTAGCCCTGCTGCAGGCGCTGCAGCATGCGCTCGCGCAGCTGCGCCTCGCTCATGCCCGCGCCCGGGCCCGCGCCGCCGCCGGGGCCGCCCTGGCCGCCGGGGCCGGGGCCGCCGCCACCCGCGCGGCGCTGGGCGGCGAAGGCCTCCATCCGCGCGCGCTGGGCCTCGGCGTCGGCCTCGAAGGCCGCGCGCTGGGCGTCGTCGAGGTCGAGCGATTCGGCGATCCGGCGCAGCGCGTCGCCCGCGCCCGCCATCCCGCCCATGCCCGACGGCGCGGCGGCCTCGGCCGCGACGCCGGCCGGGCGGAAGCGCAGCGCGGCGTTGGGCACGCGCAGCGCGTCGTCGCGGCGCGCCACCTCGATCTCGGCGCTCGCGGTCATGCCCGGCAGCAGCGCGCCGTCGGGGTTCTCCAGCAGCACGATCACCGGGTAGGTGATCACGCCCGAACTCTCCACCGCGGCCAGCCGCACCTGCTGCACGCGGCCGGCGAACTCGCGGTCGGGGAAGGCGTCGACGGTGAAGGCCACCGGCAGGCCGGGGCGCACCTGGCCCACGTCGGCCTCGTCGATGCTGAGCTCGATGCGCATCTGGCCGAGGTCCTCGGCGATCTGGAACAGCACCGGCGCCTGCAGGCTGGCGGCCACGGTCTGGCCCGGCTCGACCAGGCGAGCGAGCACCACGCCGTCCACCGGCGAGCGGATCACGGTGTAGTCGAGGTCGAGCTGCACGTTGGCCACCGCGGCCTCGCGCTGCTGCACCGAGGCGCGCGCGGAGGCGATGCGGGCGCGGGCCTGGTCGCGCGCGGCCAGCGCGAGGTCGGCCTCGGACGCCGCGATCAGGCGGCGCTCGGCCAGCCCCACCTTGCGCGCGTGGTCGGCCTCGGCGTTGCGGGCGTTGGCGTTGGCCTCGGCCAGCTGGGCGCGCGCGGCGGCCAGGTCGGCCTCGGCCTGCACCAGGCGGCTGCGGAACGGCGCGGGATCGAGGTTGGCCAGCACCTGGCCGGCGGTGACCACGTCGTTGTAGTCCACCCCGACGGCCAGCACCTGCCCCGAGACCTGCGAGCCGATGTCCACCGTCGAGAGCGCGCGCAGCGTGCCGGTGGCGCTGATGAGCTGGCGCAGCTCGCCGCGTGCGGCGGGCTCGGTGCGCAGCGCCGGCGCGGCCTCGGTGCCGCCGCGCCACCAGGCCAGCGCGAGCGCGATCAGCGCGAGGACGACGGCCGCCGGCAGCAGGCGGCGGAAGGCGGAAGGGCGTGGGGGCATGCGGGGGGCGTCCGGAGGCGTGGAGAGGGGGCGGGGCGGCTGCAACGCAGGCCCCGCGGATTTCCGTCGCCGCGCCGGCGGGCGGCGCCCGCGCTCAGCCCTCGGCGGGCGAGAAGCGCGGGAAACTGACGATCGCGCGGGTGCCGACGCCGTGCTCGCTCTCCAGCCGGACCGGCCAGCCGAAGCGCTCGCTCAGCCGCTGCACGATGCTCAGGCCGATGCCCTGCCCCGAGCGCTGGCCGTCGTTGCCGCGCCAGAACGGCTCGAACACGCGGGCGAGCTCCTCGGGCGTCATGCCGATGCCGGTGTCCTCGACGACGATCTCGCCGGGACGCACGTGCACCACCACGCGGCCGGCGTCGGTGTAGTGGCAGGCGTTGCGCAGCAGGTTGCCCACCAGCACCGAGAACACCCGCGGCGGGGCGTGCAGCACGAAGTCGCCCTCGGCCTGCATCGCCAGCTCGATGGGCTTGCTGGCCACCAGCGGGCGCGCCTTCTCGAGCTCCTCCTCGATCATCGCGCCCACCGCGAAGTCCTCGTCGGGCAGGCCCACGTCGCCCTCGCGGGCGATGATCAGGAAGGCCTCGATCAGCGCCTCCATGTCGCGCCCGGCGCCCTGGATGCGGCGCACCGAGCGCGCGGCCGGCGCGGTCAGGCAGGGATCCGAGCCGAGGATGTCGCAGGCCATCCGGATCACCGTCAGCGGCGTGCGCAGCTCGTGGCTGGCGTCGCGGGTGAAGTTGCGCTCGCGCTCGATGAACTGCTCGATGCGGCGGGTGAAGTCGTGCAGCGAGTTCGCCAGCACCAGCGTCTCGCCCTCCATGTCCACCGGCAGCTCGGCGGGATCGAGGGTGCGCGCGTCGGGCTTCTTGGGGTCCCAGCGCGAGACGGTGTTGGCCAGCCAGATCACCGGGCTCACCGCGCTTCGGGACGCGCGGTAGGTGATCCAGGCGATCACGTAGATCACCGCCAGCACCAGCGTCAGCGGGACCATGCCGAACCAGAACGCCAGGCTGTCGACCTGGTCCTGCTTGAACAGCAGGTACAGGCGCTCCTCGCCGCGCTCCTCGACCAGCACCAGCGAGCCGCCGAGCGCGCGCGGCATGGTGTGGTAGCCGGGCTCGAGCACGCGCAGCTCGTCGGGCAGGCCGTGGACCTCGCCCTCGCCGTGCTGCATGAAGCCCATCATGTTGAAGGTGTCGGGCAGCGAGGCCCGCGGGTCGCGGGCGTGGCGCTCCCAGTAGTGCGCGGCCTCGTCGGTCAGCGCGCGCTGGATCAGCAGGTGCTTGAGCACCGCCGAGGCGCCGTAGACGCCCAGCACGGTGGCGAAGCTGATCGCCGCCACCTGCAGGATGAAGGCGATCCAGATCTTGCGGCGCAGGCCGGAGCGGGTGCCGAGGGCACCTGCGTCCGGGGTGGGGCTGACCGAGGCCATCACCGGCTCAGCCCGCCGGCGGCTGGTCGAGGTCGGCCACGCGGTAGCCCGCGGTCTGCACCGTGTGCAGCAGCGGCTTGTCGAACGGGCGGTCGATCGCCTTGCGCAGGTTGTAGAGGTGGCTGCGCAGGGTGTCGGAATCGGGCAGGCCGTCGCCCCAGATCTCGCGCTCGATGTCGCGGCGGCTCACCACGCGCGGGCTCTCGCGCATCAGGATGGTCAGCAGGCGCAGGCCGATCGGCGAGAGCTGCAGCTCCTGGCCGCCGCGGGTCACGCGCAGGCTGGCGGTGTCGAGCACCAGGTCGGCCACCTTCAGCACGTCGGCGCTGACCTGGCGGCGCTCGCGGCGGATCAGGGCGCGCACGCGGGCCTCGAGCTCCTGGATCGCGAAGGGCTTCACCAGGTAGTCGTCGGCGCCGGCGTCGAGGCCGGTGACCTTGTCCTCGAGGGTGTCGCGCGCGGTCAGCATCAGCACCGGGGTGGACTTCTTGGCTTCCTGGCGCAGCTTGCGGCAGACCTCGACGCCGTCCATCCGCGGCAGCATCAGGTCGAGCACGATCACGTCGTAGGAGTTGTCGGTGGCGAGGCGGTAGCCGTCGAGGCCGTCGCTGGCGTAGTCCACGCCGAAGCCCTTGTCCTCGAGGTACTCCCCGACCATCTCGGAGATGTGGCGGTTGTCTTCGACGACGAGCACGAGGCCGGCGGGTTCATCTCGACTGCGCATGGCGGTCTCCAGGACGGTGGGGCGGAGTGGGGGTGGGTTAAGCTTTGTGAAACCCTACGCCCGCCCCCGGTGCCGACCGTGTGAAGACGCCACGACCGCGCTGCAGCAGCCTGTCAGCGCGCGGCCTCGGCTCCGACCAGGGGCGCCAGCAGCGGCCAGACGTTGTCCAGCACCTTCGGCTGGGCCTCGGCCGTGGGGTGGATGCCGTCGGCCTGCATCAGGCCCGGCTCCAGCGCCACGCCCTCGAGCAGGAAGGGCAGCAGCGGGGCCTCGTGCTCGGCGGCGAGGCCGGCGTAGACCTCGCGCAGGCGCTGCGCGTAGGCCGGGCCGTAGTTGGGCGGGATCTCGATGCCCAGCAGCAGCACCTTCGCCCCTGCCTCACGGCTGAGCCGGATCATGCCCTCGAGGTTGGCCCGCAGCTGGGCCGGCGCCAGCCCGCGCAGGGCGTCGTTGCCGCCCAGCTCGATCACCACCACGCCCGGCGCATGCTCGCGCAGCAGCGCGGGCAGGCGGGTCAGCCCACCGGCGGAGGTCTCGCCGCTGATGCTGGCATTGATGACTTCCGGGGCTGCCACCATGGAGCCCTCGAGGCGATCCTCCAGCAGAGACACCCAGCCGGCGTCGCGCGGGATGTTGTGCGCGGCGCTCAGGCTGTCCCCCACCACCAGCACCGGCCGCGGCGCGGCCGACGCGAACGCGGGCGCCATCGAGGCGAGCGCGGACACGGCAAGGACGATGAAGATGGAAGCGGAGCGCAAGCGGGTCATCACGGCGAAGGATCTCGGCAAGTCGGTGTCGGGGCCGGACGGGACGCTGGACATCCTCGACGGCGTGGGGTTGAGCGTCGGTGAAGGCGAGAGCCTGGCCATCGTCGGCGCCTCGGGCTCGGGCAAGACCACGCTGCTGGGCCTGCTCGCCGGGCTCGACGTGCCGACCCGCGGCGAGGTCACGCTGGCGGGCGAGCGTATCAGCGCGCTGGACGAGGAAGCGCGTGCCGCGGTGCGCGCGAAGCACGTGGGCTTCGTGTTCCAGGGCTTCCACCTGCTGCCGGCGCTGACCGCCGAGGAGAACGTGGCGCTGCCGCTGGAGCTCAACGGCCACGAGGACCCGGCGCGCGTGCGCCAGGTGCTGGAGGCCGTGGGCCTGGGCGCGCGCCGCCGCCACTACCCGCGCCAGCTCTCCGGCGGCGAGCAGCAGCGCGTGGCGCTGGCGCGCGCGTTCGTGACCCGGCCGCGGATCCTGTTCGCCGACGAGCCCACCGGCAACCTCGACCAGGCCACCGGCCGCGCGGTGGCCGACCTGCTGTTCGGCATGAACCAGGCCGAGGGCACCACCCTGGTGCTGGTGACCCACGACCCCGGCCTCGCGGCGCGCTGCCAGCGCCAGCTGCGCATGGCCGGCGGGCGCATCGTCGAGGCCACGGCATGAGGCCGCTCGCGCACGCCTGGCGCTCGCTCAAGCGCGAGGCGCTGGGCGGCGACCTGCTGACCGTCGCGCTGGCGCTGGTGCTGGGCGTGGCGGTGATGACCGCCGTGGGTACGCTGGTGTCGCGCGTGCAGTCGGCGCTGACCCAGAGCGCGGGCGAGCTGATCGGCGGCGACCTCGGCATCGCCGGGCGCGTGCCGCCGCCGGCGGGCCTGGCCGAGGAGGCCGAGCGACGCGGGCTGCGCCACGTGCATGTGGTCTCGTTCCCCAGCGTGCTGTTCGCCGGCGAGGCCAGCCAGCTGGCCGAGATCAAGGGCGCCACCGGGGCCTACCCGCTGCGCGGCGCGCTGGTGGTGGACCGCGGCGACGCCGCCGCGCCCGAGACCGTGCGCGGCCCCGCGCCCGGCGAGGCCTATGCCGACGGCCGCGTGCTCACCGCGCTGGGCCTGCGGGTGGGCGACACGGTGGAATTCGGAGGCCGGCCGCTGCGCGTGAGCGCGCGCCTGCAGGCCGAGCCCGACAGCGCCGGCGAGCTGTTCCAGCTGGCGCCGCGGGTGCTGGTGAACATGGCCGACGTGGACGCCGGCGGCCTGCTCGGCCCGGGCTCGCGCGCGCAGCACCGCTTCATGCTGGCCGGCGAGCCCGGCGCCATCGAGGCCATGCGCCCATGGCTGCGCGAGAACGCCCCGCAGCACCGGCTGGTCACCCTCGAGGACACCCAGGAGGCGGTGCGCGGCAGCTTCGACCGCGCCAGCCGCTTCCTCGCGCTGAGCGCGCTGCTGGCGGTGCTGCTGGCCGGCGTCGCCACCGCGCTGGCGGCGAACCGCTTCGCGCTGCGCCGGATCGACCAGGTGGCGATCCTGCGCTGCCTCGGCGCGCGCCAGGACCAGGTGCTGGCCTCGCTGGCGCTGCAGCTGCTGCTGCTGGCGATCCCCGCCTGCGCGGTCGGCGTGGGCGTGGGCATGCTGGCCCAGGCGGGCCTGGTGGAGACGCTGGGCGCGCTGATCCCGCAGCGCCTGCCGCTGCCGCCGGCCGCCCCGGCCCTGGCCGGCGCGGCGATCGGCGCGGTGCTGCTGCTGGGCTTCGGCCTGCCGCCGCTGCTGCGCCTGCGCGGCGTGCCGCCGATGCGCGTGCTCAACCGCAGCTTCGCCACCCTGCCCCCGTCCTCGGCGCTGGCCTACCTGGCCGCGCTGGCCGCGACCGCGGCGCTGGCGGTGTACGCCACCCGCGACGCGCGGCTGGCGTTCTACGTGCTCGGCGGCCTGGCCGCGCTGGCGGCCGTCGCCGCGGGCGTGGGCTGGGCGATGCTGGCCTCGCTGCGGCTGCTGCAGGGCCGCCTGCGCGGCGCCGCGCGGCTGGGCCTGGCCTCGCTGGCGCGCCGCCGCGGGCTGGGCGTGGTGCAGCTGGTGGGCCTGAGCCTGAGCCTTTGCGCGCTGCTGATGCTGGCCGCGATCGGCCCCGCGCTGCTGCGCCAGTGGCAGCAGCGGCTGCCGGCCGAGACGCCGAACTACTTCCTGCTCAACGTGCAGCCCGACCAGCGCGACGCGGTGCTGCAGCGCCTGCGCGACGCCGGCGTGCGCGAGCCCTCGCTGGAGCCCTTCTCCACCGGCCGCCTGCTGGCGGTGAACGGCGCGCCGCCGCGGCGCTTCAACGACGAGGGCCAGGAGCGCCGCCCGGATCCCGACGAGCCCGCGGCCGACGAGCGCCCGCTGAACTTCAGCTTCGCGCGCACGCTGCCGCCGGCCAACACCATCGTCGAGGGCGCGTTCTGGGCGCCGGACTCCACCGCGCCGGAGGCCTCGATCGAGGACGGCTTCGCGCGCCGCTACGGCCTGGCGCTGGGCGACACGCTGACGGTGCAGGTGGGCGACCGCGAGCTGGTGGCCACGGTGAGCAACATCCGCGAGGCGCAGTGGGACAGCTTCCGGGTGAACTTCTTCCTGCTGCTCAACGAGGGCGCGGTCGAGGACGCGCCGTACAACCTGATCTCCAGCGTGTTCCTGCCGCCCGAGCGCAAGCCCGAGCTGGCCACCCTCACCCGCGACTACCCCAACATCTCGATGCTCGACATCGACCAGATCCTGGGGCGGGTGCGCGAGGTGATCGAGCGCGTCAGCCAGGCCGTGCAGCTGGTGCTGGGCTTCAGCCTGGCCGCCGGCGTGCTGGTGCTGGCGGCCGCGCTGCAGGCCACCGCCGGCGAGCGCCGCTTCGAGAGCGCCGTGCTGCGCACGCTGGGCGCGCGCCGCGGCCAGCTGCGCGCGGCGGTGCTGTGGGAGTTCGGCCTGCTGGGCCTGCTCGCGGCGCTGCTGGGCGTCGGCGGCGCCGCCATGATCGGCACCGTGGTGTCGGTGCAGCTCTTCGAGCTGCCGCTGGACGCCCCCTGGGGCACGCTGCTGGCGGCCGGCGCGGGCGGCATCGTGCTGTCGCTGCTGGCGGGCCTGGCGGGCACGCGCCGGATCCTCTCCACGCCCCCGGCGCGCGCGCTGCGGGCGGAGTGAGGCGGGCGCACGGGTGGCCGGTGCCCCCGCGCGCGGCCATCGCGGCCGCGCGCGGACGGCGCTACGCTCGCGGCCCCGTCCCGCCGGCCGCGCGCGCCATGTCCAGCTACCTCAGCCCGATCCTGCTGCTGATCGCCTCGAACATCTTCATGACCTTCGCGTGGTACGGCCACCTGAAGTTCAAGACCACCGCGCTGTGGATCGTGATCCTGGCCAGCTGGGGCATCGCGTTCTTCGAGTACCTGCTGATGGTGCCGGCCAACCGGATCGGGCACGCGGTGTACTCGGCCGCGCAGCTCAAGACCATCCAGGAAGTGATCACGCTGACGGTGTTCGCCGGCTTCTCGGTGCTGTACCTGGGCGAGGCGCTGAAGTGGAACCACCTGGCGGCGTTCGGGCTGCTGATCGGCGCGGCGTGGCTGATGTTCCTGGAGTGACGCCGCCTGGCATGGGGCCGCGCCGCGTGGCGCCGCTCAGAACGGGATGCGGCCGGTGAGCACGTCGCGGTACATCACCCAGTCGCCCATCAGCGACCACAGCGGATGGGTGAAGGTGGCCGGGCGGTTGTGCTCGAAGAAGAAGTGCCCCACCCACGCGAAGCCGTAGCCCGCCAGCGGCATGCCCAGCAGCCACCACGGGTTGAGCGTGGCCAGCGCGGTGGCCAGGCAGGCCAGCACCAGCGTCGAGCCGACCACGTGCAGGCGCCGGCAGGTGCGGTTGGCGTGCTCGCCGAGGTAGTAGGGATAGAACTCGCGGAAGGAGGCGAAGCGCGGGGCGTCGGCGGTGCTCATCACGGGTCTCCGGCGGGAAGCGGGCGGGCGTGGCGCGGGGTCACAGGCCCTCGCGCTTGGCGAGGTTCCACAGGTCGTCCTGGGCGGCGAGGTCGAGCTCGGCGAGGCGGCCGCCCTCGGCCTCGACGATCGCCTCCATCCGGCGGAAGCGGCGCTCGAACTTGGCGTTGGCGCGCGCCAGCGCGCGCCCGAAGTCCACCTTGGCGTGGCGGGCCAGGTTCACCAGCACGAAGGCCACGTCGCCGATCTCGTCCTCGAGGGCGTCGTGGCCGGTGCCCTTGGCGAACTCCTCGCGCACCTCCTCGATCTCCTCGTGCAGCTTGTCGAACACCGGCGCGGGATCGGGCCAGTCGAAGCCCACCCGCGCGGCGCGCTTCTGCAGCTTGGTCGCGCGCATCCACTCCGGCAGGCCGCGGGCCACGCCGGCCAGCGCGCTGGGATCCTCGTCGCCCGAGGCCGCGCGCTCGGCGGCCTTGAGCTGCTCCCAGGCCAGCGTCTGGGCGTCGGCATCCGCCACGCTGGCGCCGGCGAAGACGTGCGGGTGGCGGCGCTCCATCTTGTGGTTGATCGCGTCGACCACGTCGGCGAAGGCGAAGTGCCCGGCCTCCTCGGCCATCCGCGCGTGGAAGACCACCTGCAGCAGCAGGTCGCCCAGCTCGTCGCACAGCGCGGGCATGTCGCGGCGCGCGATGGCGTCGGCCACCTCGTAGGCCTCCTCGATGGTGTAGGGCGCGATCGAGGCGAAGTCCTGGGCCACGTCCCAGGGGCAGCCGCGGGCCGGGTCGCGCAGCCGGGCCATGATGGCGAGCAGGCGCTCGACGCCGTCCAGCGAGGCCGGCAGCGCGTCGGGATGCGGGGCGTCGGGGTGCGGGGACGACTCAGGCGGCATCGAGCCACTCCTTCCAGGGCAGGGCGGCGTCGCCCACCGCGATGAAATCGGGATTCAGCAGGCCCTCGCGCTGGTTGTAGGCCAGCGGCCGGCCCTCGAGGTCGAGCACGGCGCCGCCCGCGGCCTCGAGCACGGCCTGGCCGGCGGCGGTGTCCCACTCGCTGGTCGGGCCGAAGCGCGGATACAGGTCGGCCAGGCCCTCGGCCAGGCGCAGGAACTTCAGCGAGCTGCCCAGGCCGTCGCACTCGCTGGCGGGCATGCGCGCGAGCATCGCGTCGACCCGCGGGTGGCGGTGCGAGCGGCTGGCCATCACCCGCAGCGGGGCCTCGGCGGGGCGGCGCACGTGCAGCGCGATGTCCTCACCGCCCTCGCGCGAATACGCGCCCACGCCGTGCACGCCCCAGCACATCGCGCCGCCGACCGGCGCGTGCACCACGCCCAGCACCGGCGCGCCGCCCTCGACCAGCGCGATGTTGACGCTGAACTCGCCGTTGCGCTTGATGAACTCGCGGGTGCCGTCGAGCGGATCCACCAGCCAGTAGCGCTCCCAGCCCTGGCGCTCGGACCACGGCAGGTGCGCGCCCTCCTCGCTGAGCAGCGGGATGCGCGGGGCGAGCTGGGCCAGCCCGCGCGCGATCACCTCGTGCGCGGCGTGGTCGGCCGCGGTGACGGGGCTGAAGTCGGCCTTGCGCTGCACGGCCAGGTCGTCGCGGTAGTGCACCAGGCTGGCCTCGCCGGCCGCGCGCGCCAGCGCGCACAGGCTGGTGATCCACTGCTGGTGCTCGCGCTCGCGGGCGCTCACGCGGGCCTCCCGGCCAGCGCGGCCACCGCCGCGGGCGGCGCGGGCCGGCCCTGGGCCAACCACTCGCGCACCACGAACAGCCCGGCCAGCGAGCGCCCCTCGGAGACGTCCTCGCGCAGCATCAGCGCGTGCAGCTCGGCCAGCGGCCAGGCGATGACGTCGAGCGGCTCGGGCTCGTCGCCGGCGAGGCGCTCGGGGTAGAGGTCCTCGGCCACCACGAGGTGGGTGGCGTGGTCCATGTAGGTGGGCGCGAGCGTGAGGCTGCGCAGCAGGGTCAGGCGGCGCGCGCCGAAGCCGGCCTCCTCCTTGAGCTCGCGCTGGGCGGCGTCGAGCGGGGTCTCGCCGGCGTCGATCTTGCCCTTGGGCAGGCCCAGCTCGTAGCGGTGCACGCCGCAGCTGTACTCGCGCACCAGCAGCACGGTGGCGTCGTCGCGCAGCGCGCAGATGATCACCGCGCCGCGGCCGCGGGCCTTGAGGCGCTCGTAGCGGCGGCGCTCGCCGTTGGAGAACTCGAGGTCGAGCTGCTCGGCGCGGTAGGGCCCGAGGTCGTGCTCCTCGCGGTGGTGGATCACGGGCAGCGGGTGCGGCGCGGGCAGGCGCGGATCGAGCGCGTCGTGCGAAGGGCCGTCGGGGTGCGTGCCGTCGGGGCGCGTGCCGTCGTGGCGCGGGGCGTCGTGGGTCATGGGGCGGGACTCCGGTGCCAGCCGCCGTCCAGGCGCAGGCGGCGACGCCCGTCCGGGAGCGGCTGGCCGATCAGGGCGAGCGAGGGGGCGAGCGCGGGATCGCGGGCGCCGAGCACGGCGTCGAGGCGCCAGCCGGCGGGATCGGCCTGCAGGCCGCCGGCGAGCGCCAGCGGGCCGCCGGCGTCGGCCAGCGCGCCTTCCAGCGGGCCGCCGTCGGCCTGCCGCAGGTCGAGCGAGAGGGTGCCCAGCGCCGCGGCGGCGGCGCCGGCGACGCGCGCGTCGCGCCACTGCGCGCGGGCCGCCAGCGCGCGCGGCCAGGGCGCGGCGAGCGGCGCCAGCTCGGCGTGCTCGATGGCGAGGTGCAGGCGTCCGTCGGCGCGCAGGCCGAGCGCGGCGAGGCCCTCGTCGAGCAGCGCGGCCGGGAGTTCGATGCTGGCCGCGCGGATCCGCCAGGCGTCGCCGTCGCGGGCGAGCAGGCCGCTGGCGCGCCAGCCGCCGCCGGGGCGCGGCGGGCCCTCGAGGGCGAGCTCGGCGCTGGGCGCGGCGCGCAGCAGCGAGGCGGCCGAGAGCCGCCAGCGCAGCGTGCCGAGGTCGCGGCCGTCGACGCGCAGCGCGCCGAGCTGGCCGTCCCAGAGCGTGCCGCGCGGATCCTGCGCCTCGACGCCGGCGGGCAGCGGCCCGGCCAGGCGCAGCGCCAGCGCCGCGGGCAGGCGGGCCAGCACGGCCAGCCCCAGCGCGAGCAGCACCAGCAGCGCGAGCGCCACGCGGCGCGGCCACGGCGAGCGGGCGGCGGCCGCGGCGGCGGGCATCAGCGTCCGGCCTCGCGCAGCACCAGGCGGCCGTCCACGCGGCCGGCGGCACCGGCGCGCTGCAGCGAGAGTTCGTCGACCGCGGCCGAGGCCAGCGGGCCCTCGAGCGTGGCGACGAGCACCTCGAAGTCGGCGCCCACCAGCTGCACGCGGACGCGGCCCTCGCCCTGCGGCTCGACGCCGACGAGCGCGCCGCCGAGGCCGGCCGCGCGCAGCTCGGCGTCGACGCGCGCGATCAGCGAGCGCGCGTCGGCGGGCGCGGCGGCGAGCGGGCCGCGGGCGAGCGCGGCGTCGGCCTGCGCGCGCAGGCGCGGCATCGCCTCGGCCTGGGCCAGGGCGAGCCCGCGCAGGTCGTCGCGCGAGCGCGCCAGGGGATCCCAGGCCAGCGCCCAGAGCAGCAGCGCGGCGACGATCGGCGCGCCGATCGCGAGGATGCGGCGGTCGCGCGGCGACAGCGCGGCGAGGCGGGCGGCGAGCGCGCTCATCGCGGCGCCCCCAGCCGCAGCCGGCCTTCGACGCCGCGGGTGCCCGGGGTGGCCGCGGTGAGCTCGGCGCGGCCCGTGGCGGCGGCCAGCCGCCCGCGCAGCGCGTCGAGCGCGGCCACGTCGGGCCCGACCACCACGAGGTCGAGCTGGCCGCTGCGGAACTCCACGGCCTGCAGCTCCAGCCGCGGGTCGTCGGCCAGCCCGGGGGCGGCGCGGGCCAGCAGGCCCAGCGCGCCCTCGGCGCCGGCCGCGCCCTGCCCCGCGGCCTGGGCCAGCACCGCGGAGGCCTCGGCGAAGCCCAGCCCGGTGCGCGCATCGGGCGCGACCCGGCGCACCAGCGCCTCGGCCTCGGCCTGCTGGGCCTCGACCAGCGCGGCATAGCCCTGGCGCTCGAACACCAGGCCGGCGAAGGCGAGCACGCCCGCGGCCGCGAGCAGCGCCGCGGCGAGGCGCCAGGACTGGCGCGCGCCGGCGCCGCGGGCCACCGGCGCGAAGGCGCCCTGCAGCAGGTCGGGGCCGGCCGCGGCGAGGCCCTCGGCGAGCACGGCCAGGGCCGGGCCCACCGCGCGCGCGGCGCCGCCCTGCCAGCCGACGGGCGCCTCGGCGCCGTCGGCGAGGCGCAGCGACAGCGCGCCGTGGCCGATGCCCAGCGCCTGCAGCAGGGCCATCACCTCGGCCGGTTCGCCGGCCAGCGCGCGGCCGTCGGCCAGCCGCGCCAGCGCGCGGCCGGGCTCGACGAGCAGCGTGCCCGGCGCGAGCAGCGCGGCCTCGCTCCAGGCGGCCTGGGCCGGCGCGCCGGCCTCGGCGCCGCGGCCCAGCCAGGCCTGCACGGCCTCGCGGCGGGCGACGGCCACCTGCAGCCGCGCGGGCGCGCCCGGCGCCTCGCGCCAGGCCACGTGCTGGGCCTCGATGGGGCCGGCGAGCTGATCCTCGACCGCGAACGGCACGGCCTGGGCGAGCTGCGCGCCGCGGCCCGGCGGTCGGGCGAGCTCGAGCAGCAGCACGTCCTCGGCGGGCACGGCGAGCAGCACCGCGAGCCCCGGCGCGGCGGCCGGCACGCCGGCGCGCGGCGGGGCGCCGGGGCGGTCGGGGTCGAGCCACTCGGCGTGGCCATCGGGACGCAGTCGGAGCAGGGCGCGGGGCATCGGCCGATTCTAGCCGGCTTGGAAGGCGAGAGCCGGCCACCCACGCGCGCGGGCATCCGCGATCACAGCCGGCCGCGCACGCGCGCGGGCATCGCCCATCACAGCCGGCCGCGCACGCGCGCGACCACGCGCACCCGCCCCGGCTCGCGGGCCAGCAGGCTGGCGAAGGCCAGCGCGATGCCGTCGGCCTCGATGTCGGCCTCGGCCACCACGTAGCGGGTTTCGACGGCGTAGGGCGTCAGGTCGGCCACGTCCAGGCCCTCGCGCAGCAGCGCCTCGCGCACCGCGCGCAGGTCGGCGTAGGGCGTGCCGCCGGCGGTGCGGGCCAGGCGGGCGGCCAGCAGCGGGGTGATCCGCGCGTCGATGCCCTGCCACAGCGCGGGCGGCGCGGTGTTGAGGTTGGTCCGGTGGTCGGCGGGCAGCGCGCACAGCAGCGCGGCGAGGCGCGCGAACTCGGCCTCGGGCAGGCGCAGCCCCGGGCGCAGCTCGGCCACCAGCGACAGCGGCGCGTCCGGCGCCAGGCCCGGGCCGGGCTCGGCGCCGCCGGCCTGCGGCGTGCGGTCGGCGTCGACGAGGTCGGCGATCCGCGGGGCCAGCCGCGGGTCGGCGCCGACGGCCTGCAGCACGCGGCCCAGCCGGGCGACGGCCAGCGGGTCGGTGACCCCGCCGGGGGCGAGGCCGTTGAGGTTGAAGCAGCCGCCGAGGTCGCGCAGGCGGCCGCGGATGCGCGCGCCGGGCACCTCGATCGGCGGCACCGGCTGCGCCCAGGGCTCGTCGAGGCTGTCGGTGCGGCCGCGCGCGGCGTCGTCCACCAGCGCGCTGGCGGCCCAGCCCTCGAGGCCGCGCATCAGCTGGCCGGCCTGCTCCACCCGCCAGTGCTCGCGGTGGCGGGCGCGCGAGGCCTCGCCGGCGTCGAGCAGCGCGGCCACCAGCAGCAGCGCCAGCGCCAGCGCGAACAGCGCGATCAGCAGCGCCACGCCGCGCGGCGGACTCGGCAGGCGGCTCACGACAGCGGCTCCCAGGCGTCGGGCAGCTCGAACACGCGGCGGATCTCGGGGCCCTCGGCGGCGCGCCCGCCGGCGTCGGCCTCCGGGCCCGGCAGGCGCAGGCGCAGCTCCACCGCGCGCGGCAGCGCGTCGGGCGCGGCCTCGCGCGGCGGCCACGCGGGCAGCGCGCGGCCGGCGGCGTCGAGGAAGCGCCAGCGGCAGGCGCCGGCGCCGGCGATCGCGGGCAGCGCCTCGGGCGCCGGTGCGCCGGGGCGCGGGGCCAGCGGGCCGCGCGCGCGGGTCAGGCCGTCCGGGCCGCAGCGCCAGGCCACGCGCTCCACGCCGCTACCGCCCGACCAGCCGGCCGGCGGACGCAGCACGCTCAGCTCCAGGCCGTCGCCATCGCCCAGCAGCGCCGGGAGGACCCGGCCATCGCCGCCGCGCGCGGGCCGCGGCGCGGCCTGCTGCAGGTCGCGGCCGAGCTGGCCGATCGCGCGCTGCAGCGCGTCGGTCTCGGCGATCCGCGCGTCGAGCACCGCGCGCTGGCGGGCCAGCGCGTCCAGCCCGCCCCAGGCCAGCGCGGCGACGATCGCGAAGATCGCCACCGCCACCAGCAGCTCGAGCAGGCTCATGCCGCGCGGGCGCGGAGCGCGGGGCGCGCTCATGGGCCGGCGAAGCCGTCGAGCACCAGCACCGGCGCGTCGGCCGCGTCCTCGCGCCGCACCGCCACCTGCATCCGGCGCAGGCCGGCCACGCCGGAGGGTTCGACCTCGAGCGTCCACGCCCAGGCCAGGCCGCCCTGCTCGCTGCGGCCGCTGCGCCGGCCCGGCGGCGGCAGGCCGGCCAGGCGCGCCTCGGCCAGCACGTCGGCGGCCACCCACTGGGCGTACAGGCGCTCGCGGCGCTCGGCCAGGCCGCTGGCCTCGTGGCCCAGCGCGCGCAGCAGCGCCGCCATCACCAGCGCCAGCACCGCCAGCGCGATCAGCACCTCGAGCAGCGAGAAGCCGCGCGCGCGGCGCGGTGCAGGGCGCGGCGCGCGCGGCGCGCTCACGGCGCGTCCCCGCGCACCAGCGCGCCGTCGGCGCGGCCGCGCAGGCGCTGCTCGCCGGCGCCCTCGAGGGCCAGCACCAGCACGAAGGGCGTGTACTCGCCGCCGGCCAGGCAGGCCAGCTGCGGCGTGGACGGCCGGGCCTCGCCCAGCGCGAGCGGCTGGCCGTCGACCTCGAGCGTGGCGCTGACGCCCGGCGGGAAGCGCCGCGGCCGCAGCGCCTCGGCGGGATCGTCCGGCAGCGCGCGCCAGCTCCAGCGGCCGGCCGCGGCATCGGGCGCGTCATCGATCTGCACCCCCGCGGCCTCGGCGGCCAGCCGCTCGGCGTCGCCGCCGCGCTCGTGGAAGGGCCCGAAGGCCAGGCCGCCGCGGTCCACCGCGATGCCGACGTCGCGCCCGCTGGCCTCGGCGCGCTCGCAGGCCATCGCCAGCAGCGTCGCGGCCTGGTCGGCGGCGCGCTGCAGCCGGCGCTCGCCGGTGTCGGGCAGGGCCAGCACCACCGCGCTGGCCACCACGGCCAGGATCACCACCGACACCAGCACCTCGATCAGCGTGAAGCCCGCCGCGCGCCGCGGCGCGCGCGCCCGGCCGGCGATCGCGCGCTCAGGGCATCCAGCTGCCGATGTCGGCATTCGCGCCCTCCCCGCCCGGGCGCCCGTCGGCGCCGTGGCTCCAGACGTCGATGTCGCCGTGCTGGCCCGGCTGGGCGTACAGGTAGGGCCGGTTCCAGGGATCCACCGGCACGCGGTCGAGATAGGTGCGGCCGTTGGCGGCCGGGCGGGTCAGCGCCTCGAGGCCCTGCGCGGTCGGCGGATAGGTGGTGTTGTCGAGCCGGTAGAGGTTGAGCGCGGTGACCACCGCCTGGATGTCCTGGCGGGCGCGGACCATGCGCGCCTCGTCGGGGCGGTCCATCAGGCGCGGCACCACCACGGCGGCCAGGATGCCGAGGATCACCACCACCACCAGGATCTCGATGAGGGTGAAACCGCGCGCGGCAGGCATGCGCGGGGAGGCGGCGAAGCGGGCGTGGCGGCGGTTTACCATGGCGGCATGCGGACTCGAGACCAGACCCCCGGAATGCTAGCAGAGGCCGCCGCGTGGCGAGCCCGCGACCTGGCCGTGCTGTGGCATCCCTGCACGCAGATGCGCGAGCACCCCGACGTGCTGCCGCTGGTGCCGATCGAGCGCGGCGACGGCGCCTGGCTGCACGGCCGCGACGGCGTGCGCTACCTCGACGCGGTGAGCAGCTGGTGGACCAACATCCACGGCCACGCCGAACCGCGCATCGCCGCCGCCATCGCGCGCCAGGCGATGACGCTGGAGCAGGTGATCCTGGCCGGCTTCTCGCACGCCCCGGCCGTGGAGCTGGCCGAGCGCCTGCTGGCGCTGGCGCCGGCCGGGCTGGCCAAGGTGTTCTACGCCGACAACGGCTCGGCCGCGGTCGAGATCGCGCTGAAGATGAGCTTCCAGTGGTTCGCCAACCGCGGCGAGCACCGGCGCACGCGCTTCGTCGCGCTGGCCAACGGCTACCACGGCGAGACCATCGGCGCGCTGTCGATGGGCGACATCCCGCTGTACCGCCGCGTCTACGCGCCGCTGCTGCTCGAGCCGCTGTTCGCGCCCTCGCCCGACGCCTGGGACGCGCTGCCCGGCGAGTCGCCGGAGCAGTGCGCGCACCGCGCCGCCGACGCGCTGGCGGCGCTGCTGGAGGCCCACGCCGGCGAGGTCTGCGCGCTGATCCTCGAGCCGCTGGTGCAGTGCGCCGGCGGCATGCGCATGCACCATCCCGCCTACCTGGCCCGCGCCCGCGCGCTGTGCGACGCGCACGGCGTGCACCTGATCCTCGACGAGATCGCGGTGGGCTTCGGCCGCACCGGCACGCTGTTCGCCTGCGAGCAGGCCGGCATCGCGCCCGACCTGCTGTGCCTGAGCAAGGGCATCACCGGCGGCTTCATGCCGCTGAGCGCGGTGCTGGCCACCCAGGCCATCTACGACGGCTTCCTCGACGACAGCCGCGAGCGCGCGTTCCTGCACAGCCACAGCTACACCGGCAACCCGATCGCCTGCGCCGCGGCGCTGGCCTCGCTGGACGTGTTCCGCGACGACGGCGTCATCGCGCGCAACGTCGCCACCGCCGATGCGATGGGCGCGCTGGCCTGCGAGGTGGCCGGGCATCCGAACGTGGTCGGCCGCCAGACCGGCATGATCGTGGCCTTCGAGCTGGTGGCCGACCGCGCCGCGCGCACACCCTTCCCCGCCGCCGACCGCCGCGGCCTGCGCGCCTACCGCGCGGCGATCGCGCGCGGCGTGGTGCTGCGTCCGCTGGGCGACGTGCTGTACTGGATGCCGCCGTACTGCATCGACGCCGAGGGGCTGGAGCAGCTGGCCCGCGTCACCCGCGAGGCCATCGCCGAGGCCACCGCCTGAGGCGGCGACCTGGGGCGGCACGCAGGCGCGCGGCTACACTGCGCGCCCGCCCCTCACGCCGCCCCCGCCGCCATGCGCCAGATCCGCTGCTACGTCGATGCCCCGCTCGCCGCCGGCGCGCTGGTGGCCCTGCCCGAGGCCGCGGTGGCCCACCTGGTGCGCGTGCTGCGGCTGGGCCCGGGCGCCGAGGTGTGGCTGTTCAACGGCGACGGCCACGACTGGCGCGCCCAGCTGGCCGAGGTGGGCAAGCGCGGCGCCAGCGCCGAGGTGGTGGGCCGCGAGGACGCCGCGCCGGTGGAGTCGCCACTGCGCATCACCCTCGCCCAGGGCCTGGCCCGCGGCGAGAAGATGGACTGGGTGCTGCAGAAGGCCACCGAGCTGGGCGTGGCCGCGATCGCGCCGGTGGTGACCGAGCGCACCGAGGTGAAGCTCGACGCCGAGCGCGCCGACAAGCGCCTGGCGCACTGGCAGGGCGTGCTGGCCGCGGCCTGCGAGCAGAGCGGCCGGCGCGTGCTGCCGGCGCTGCTGGCGCCGCAGTCGCTGGCCGCCTTCGCCGCCGCACCGCCGCCGGGCGCGCTGCGGCTGGCGCTGGATCCCGAGGGCGAGCACACGCTGGCCACGCTGCCCGCGCCGCCGCCCGAGGGCGTGGTGCTGGTGGTGGGGCCCGAGGGCGGGCTAGGCGAGCGCGACCTCGCGGCGCTGCGCGCGGGCGGCTTCCAGGGCCTGCGCCTGGGCCCGCGCATCCTGCGCACCGAGACCGCCGGCCTGGCCGCGATCGCGGCGCTGCAGGCGCGCTTCGGCGACCTGGGCTGAGCCCGCCGCGCCCCGGCCCCGGGGCGCTGGACAGCGCGCGCCGCCCGGCGTAGATCGGAGCGGCGCCGTCCCCCACGCGGTGCGACCCTCCATCGCAGCCTCCTTGGGAGAGAACGGCATGCGCGTGATCGCAGCGGAATTCGTGGGGACCTTCTGGCTCGTGCTCGGCGGCTGCGGCAGCGCCGTGCTGGCGGCCGCCTTTCCCGGCGTGGGCATCGGCCTGCTCGGGGTGTCGCTGGCCTTCGGCCTGAGCGTGGTGACGATGGCCTATGCCATCGGCCACCTCTCGGGCTGCCACCTCAACCCGGCGGTATCGATCGGCCTGTGGGCCGGCGGGCGCTTCCCGGCCGCCAAGCTGCCGGGCTACATCCTCGCCCAGGTGGCCGGCGCCATCGCGGCCGGCGGCGTGCTCTACCTGATCGCCAGCGGCCAGGCCGGCTTCGACGTGGCCGGCGGCTTCGCGTCCAACGGCTATGGCGAGCACAGCCCGGGCGGCTACTCGCTGCAGGCGGTGATCGTGGCGGAAGTGGTGATGACCGCGATGTTCCTGGTGATCATCCTCGGCGCCACCGACGCGCGCGCGCCGAAGGGCCTCGCGCCGCTGGCCATCGGCCTGGCGCTGGCGCTGATCCACCTGGTCAGCATCCCGGTGTCGAACACCTCGGTGAACCCCGCGCGCTCCACCGGCGTGGCGCTGTACGTGGGCGACTGGGCCACGGCGCAGCTGTGGGTGTTCTGGCTGGCGCCGATCGCCGGCGCGGTGCTGGGGGCGCTGGTGTACCGCTTCATCGGCGGCGCGAAGCCCGGCTGAGCCGGGCGATGCGTTGGCCGCCCGCCATGCGGTCGGCCGGCGCGGCGCCGCGGGTCAGGCGGCCTGGACGCTGCGCTGCAGGGCGTCGGCCAGCATCAGCTCGATGCTGGCCAGGTCGGGCACCACGGCCGCGTCGTCGTTGAGCATCACGCGGGTCTGCGCGCCCAGCGGCAGCTCGCCGATGTCGTGCTGCTCCACCAGCGCGGTGTCGCTCACCGTCACCAGGCGCGGGAAGCCCTGGGTCAGCAGCGCGAAGTACGGCAGGCGCGGGTTGCCGCCGAACAGCTTCAGCACGGTCACCTTGGCGCCCAGCTCGCCGCGCTCCGGGGCCCAGCCCGCGAGGCGCGAGAAGCTCAGCAGCGGCAGCGCCCAGCCGCGCCAGCGCACGCGGCCCAGCAGCCACTGCGGGGCATGCGCGACCGGCTCGGGATCGGAGTAGGTGATGACCTCGGCCACGGTGGCGTTGGGCAGCAGCAGGCGGCCGCCCTGCACCGAGATGAGCACGCCGCGGAGATCGCGGATGGGGCTGTTCATGCGGGGTCCTCGTCGTCGTTCATGCTGGCCTGGGGCCAGTGCGCCACGGCCAGCGCGGCCAGGGCCGCGGCGTCCGCCGCCAGCGCGCCGCCGGCCTGCAGGGCCTGGGCGGCGGCGGCATCGAAGCAGGCCCCGGGCTCCTGGGCCAGGGCCAGGCCACCGCGGGCGGCGCCCGCGAGGGCCGGGGCGACGGTGTCGGCACCGGCGCCCGAGAGCAGCACCACGACGCCGTCGTCGGCGATCGCGCGCACCACGTCGGCGACCGCGCCGGTGCCGCGCTCGAAGCCGATGTGCTGGCCGCCGTCCTCCATCTCGACGACGACCACGCCCATCTCCTGGCCGAGCACGAACACCTCGCCCGCGGTGGCGGGCTCGCCGTGGCGGGCCAGGGCCACCGGCAGGCGGCTGGCCTTGGCCAGCTGCAGGGCCAGCTTGTCGTGGCGGCCGGCGTCGAGGTGCTGGGCGACCAGCACCGGCACCGGCAGGTCGGCCGGCAGCGTGGCCAGCACCTGGCGCACCGCGTCCGGGCCGCCGAGGCCGGCCACCAGCAGGATGGCGCCGCGCAGCGGGCGCGAGCGCAGCTCGTCGTCGGTGGGCACCAGCGACAGGCCGTCGAGCGCGGGCAGCGCGGCCGGCGCGGCGGCGAGCACCGCGGCGACGCTGGGCGCGCGGTAGGCCTCGTCCTCGTCGCCGGCGAGCGAGAGCCCGCTGGTGTCGATGTCCGGGGCCGGCGGGCGCGGGGCCTGCACGGGCGCCGGGCGCGGCGCGGCCTCGTCGCCCTCGGCGTCGGGGTCGGCGGCGGGCTCGAGCTCGTCGAGGGTGAAGGCGTCGAGGTCGAAGGTGCGGGTCGGGGCGGCCGGCGCGGGCGCGGCCAGCGGGCCGGCGTCCTCGTCGGCGAGCGCGAACGCGCCGGTGTCGAAGCTGCGCGGCGCGGCGGCCAGCGGCAGCTCGGCGGCGGCGCCCGCCTCGAGCGAGGCGGCCAGGCGCTGCAGGTCGGCGTCGGCGCTGAAGTCGGCCGCGGGCTCGTCGCCGCCGCCGAGGCTGGCGAAGTTCACCGGGCGGTCGGGATCGAAGTCGAACTGGGCCAGGTCGTCGACGCTGACCGCGGTCTCGGGCTCGTCGTCGATGCGGCGGTCGCCGGCGGCGAGGTTGGCCTCGAACGCGGCCAGCAGGCCGGCGTCCAGCGGCGCGGCCTCGGGCTCGTCGTCGAGGTCGAGCGCGGCGAGCTCCAGCTCGCCGTCGGCGAGCAGCGCGGCGTCGGGCGCGGAGGCGTCAATCTCGCCGACGTCGAAGCCGCCGATCTGGAAGGTCGGCGCGGCGGCGGGAGCGGCGTCGGCGGCGACCGGCGCGTCGAGCTCCAGCAGGTCGAGGCTGGCGAGGTCGATGTCGAGCGGGGCCAGGGCCTCGTCGATCGCATCGGCCGGGCGCGGCTGCGCGCCGCGCGGCACCGTCTCGGCCACGACGTCGGTGCGCTCCAGCGCCTCGGCGATGTCGCCGGCGTGCGCGGACAGCGGGTCGTGCGCGGGCTCGGCGGCGGCCACCGGCTCGGCCGGCGCGGCCGCGGCGGCCGGGTATTCCACGGCGGCCGGCACCGCCTCGGCGGCGGCGGCGGTGTCGCCGGTGTAGTCGTCGAGCGAGGCGCCGGCCATCTGCGCCTCGGGCGTCTCGGGCAGGCCCGGGCTCGGCATCAGGTCGAGCTCGGCGCCCGCGGGCGCCGGCGGCAGCACGCCGTCGGAGCCGGTCAGCTTGGCCGCCAGGTGGCGGGCCCAGCGGTTGAGGTCCCAGCCGCCGAGGCCGCGGGTGACCTCGGCGTCGTCGAACACCACCTCCACGCCCGGGCGGGCGAAGAGGTCGTCGAAGCGCTCCAGCGCATCCTCGATGGCGGGCTCCAGGCTCACCACGACCACGCCGGGCGCGGCCTGGGCCACGCTGGCGGGATCGAGCTGGGCCGGGTCGCCCTCGGCCACCAGCGTGGCGCCCGCGTCCGCGAGCGCCCGCTTGAGTTGGCCGAGCACGCCGGGATCGCGGCCGAGCAGCGCGACGCGCACCTCGGTGGCGTCAACCACGGCGCTGGGCCTCCAGCAGCTCGGTGACGTTGCGCATCAGCTCGGCCTCCTGGTACGGCTTGCCGAGGTAGCGCTCCACGCCGATGTCCATCGCGCGCTGGCGGTGCTTGTCGCCGGTGCGCGAGGTGATCATCACGATCGGCACGTCGCGCAGGCGGCTGTCGGCCTTCATGTGCGTCGCCAGCTCGTAGCCGTCCATGCGCGGCATCTCGATGTCGAGCAGCATCAGGTCCGGCACGCGCTCGGCCATCTTCTCGATCGCGTCCACGCCGTCCTTCGCGGTGAGCACCTCGTAGCTGTGGCGCTCGAGCACGCGGCCGGTGACCTTGCGCATCGTGATCGAGTCGTCGACCACCATGACGACCGGGATGCGGCGCGGCTCGATCGGGGCGGCCGGCAGCGCCGGCGCCTCGCCGGCCAGCACGGCCTCCGCGGCGGCCAGCGCCAGCGCGCCGTGGCGGCGCACCAGCGGGGCCACGTCGAGGATCACGACCACGCGGCCGTCGCCCATGATCGTGGCGCCGAAGATGCCCGGGATCGAGTTGACCTGCGGGCCCACCGGCTTGACCACGATCTCGCGGCTGCCCAGCACCTGGTCGATGCAGATCGCGGCGCGCAGGTCGCCCGAGCGCACCAGCAGCAGCGGCATCTGCAGGCTGTCGACGGCCTTCGCCGGCGCGTGGCCCAGCAGCAGGCCGAGGTCGTTGATGGCGTAGGTCTCGCCCGCGTAGTCGTACTCGGGCGACCCGCTGGCCAGCTGGGCCTCGAGCTCGCGGCGCGAGATGCGGCCGACGCCGCGCACCGAGGAGATCGGCACCGCGAAGCTGGCCTCGCCGATCTTCACGAACACCGCCTGGGTGACCGCGAGGGTGAACGGCAGGCGGATCGTGAACTCGGTGCCCTGCCCCGGCGTGGAGCCGATCTGCAGCACGCCGCCGAGCTGGCGGATCTCGGCGTAGACCACGTCCATGCCGACGCCTCGGCCGGCGAGGCGGCTCACCGACTCGGCGGTGGAGAAGCCCGCCTCGAGGATGAACGCGAACACCTCCTGGTCGGTCGGCGTGGCGTCGGCCTTGAGCAGGCCGCGCTCGATCGCCTTGGCGCGGATGCGCTCGCGATCCAGGCCGCGGCCGTCGTCGGCGACCTTCATCACCACTTCCGAGCCTTCGCGGCTGACCACGATGCGGACCAGGCCCTCGTCGTCCTTGCCGGCGGCCTTGCGGTCCTTCGGCGTCTCGAGGCCGTGCGCGACGGCGTTGCGGAGCATGTGCTCCAGCGGCGCGGTCATGCGGTCGAGGACGTTGCGGTCCATTTCGCCCTGCGCGCCTTCCACGCGCAGCTGCACCTGCTTGCCGGTCTCGGTGGCCGACTGGCGCAGCACGCGGCGCAGGCGCGGCACCAGCGCATCGAAGGGCACCATGCGCGTGCGCATGAGGCCTTCCTGCAGGTCGGAGCTGACGCGCGACTGCTGCAGCAGCAGGGTCTCGTAGTTGCGGGTGAGGTCGTCGAGCTGGTCCTGCAGGCTGACCAGGTCGTTCGCCGACTCGGCCAGCGCGCGGGTGAGCTGCTGCTGGGTCGAGAAGCGGTCGAGCTCGAGCGGGTCGAAGGTGGCGTCGTTGTCCTCGGGCTCGCGGCTGTAGCGCGAGGCGATCTGCGCCTCGGTCTCGATCTCGAGGCGGCGGAGCTGGTCGCGCAGTCGGGTGGTGGTGGCGTCCATCTCGAGCATCGCCGAGCGGAACGCGCCCAGCTGCTGCTCGAGGCGGGCGCGGTAGATCGCCACCTCGCCGGCGTTGTTGACCAGCTGGTCGAGCAGGTCGGCGCGGATGCGCACCTGCTCCTGCGGCGCCTTGGCGTTGCCGTCCTCGTCCTCGCCGCCGCCGATCTCGATCGGGTCGGACAGCGGGCCGAGGTCGGCCACGGCGGCGATCGCCAGCGGCTTGAACTCGATGACCGGCGCGGCCGGGGCGGCGGGCAGCTCGGCGAAGCCGTGCTCCTCGGCGCGCATCGAGGCGATGGCGGCGGCCTCGGCGCGGGCGGCCGCGTCGGCGTCGGCGTCGTCCTCGACGTAGTCGGGGATGTCGGTCAGCGCCACGGTGGTGGCGTCGCCGTCGACGGGCGGGAGCTCGTCGGCGATGGCGTCGGCGATGGCGTCGGCGTCGTCGTTGGCGGCCAGCGCGTCGGCCGGGGCCTCGGCGAGGGCCTGCGGCGCGTCGAGCGCGACCGGGGCCGCCGGGGCGGCGACGCCGGGCAGCGCCTGGCCGCGGGCCAGGGCCTCGAAGGCCGAGACCAGCCACACGGGCATCGCGATGGCGCGGCGCTGCTCGATGCGGCCGACCATGGCGCTCAGGCGATCGAAGCCCTGCTCGAGCACGCCCATGGCCTGGCCGTCGAACTCGCGGTGGCCCTCGGCCACGGCCTCGAGCAGCGACTCCATGGTGTGGCCGAGCTCGCCGACCGGCTGGATGCCGGCCATGCGGGCGCCGCCCTTGAGCGTGTGCAGGTCGCGCTGCAGGCCGACGATGAGCTCGCGGTCCTCGGGCGTGGTGCGCAGCGTGGCGAGCAGGCCGTCGGAATGGTCGAGCAGGTCGCGCGCCTCTTCCAGGAAGAGGTCGAGCAGCTCCACGTCGATGTCGGTGAGGTCGAGCGGGGCGTCCGGGTCGGCTTCGACCGGGACGCGGCCGCTGGCGGCGGCGGGCTCGGGCTCGATGGCGGCGGGCTCGATGGCCTCGGGCTCGGGCTCGACGGCCTCGAACGCGGTGGGCTCCGGCTCGGCGGCCTCGGGCTCGGACGCGGCGATCGCGGCCTCGGCCTCGGCGGCCAGGTCCTCGAGGCTGATCGCCTCGATGCCCGGCGCGTCGTCGGACGCGGCGGCCTCCGGCGCGTCGCGCAGCAGCGCGTCGGCCTCGTCGGAGGTGGCGGCGATCTCGCTGGCCAGCTGGGCCAGGAAGCGGGCGGTGTCGTCGTCGACATCCGCGGTGGCGGACGGCGCCGGCGGCTGCGCCTCGATGGTCTCGGCGAGCGCGGCGTCGAACGCCTGCTCGGCCGGGCCGACGGCGTCGGCCTCGGGCTCGGCCTCGATGGCCGGGGCCTCGGCGACCGGGGCGTCCTCGAGCTCGGCGTCGAACGCGAACTCGACGATCTCCTCGGCCTCGACGGCCTCGGGCGCGTCGATGCCGGCGTCGAGCGTGATCTCCTCGACGACGATCTCCTCGATGGCCTCGTCGGCGACGGGGGCCTCGATCGCGGCCTCCTCGATCGCGAGCGCCTCGACGGCGGGCTCTTCGACGACGGGCTCCTCGACCGCAGGCTCCTCGACCGCGGGCTCCTCGATGGCAGGCTCCTCGACCGCAGGCTCCTCGACCGCGGGCTCCTCGATCGCAGGCTCCTCGATCGCGGGCTCCTCGACGACCGGCTCCTCGACGGCGATCTCCTCGATGACAGCCTCTTCGACGACCGGCGCCTCGACGGCGATCTCCTCGACGGAGACCTCCTCGATGACAGCCTCTTCGACGACCGGCTCCTCGACGACGATCTCCTCGACGGAGACCTCCTCGATGACAGTCTCTTCGACGACCGGCGCCTCGACGGCGATCTCCTCGACGGAGACCTCCTCGATGACAGCCTCTTCGACGACCGGCGCCTCGACGACGACCTCCTCGACCGGCGCGGCCTCGACGACCGGCGCCTCGGCGAACACCGGCACCGCCGAGGTGTCGACGTCGCCGGCGATCTCGATGGTCGGGTGCAGCGGCGGCTCGGCGTCCTCGGCGTCGGCGGCGCCCTGCCAGAACGGCACGGTGGCCTCGGGCAGGGTGTCGCGCAGCGCGCGGGCGCGCGCCGGCAGCTCGCCCATCGGGGCGACGTAGGGCGTGGGCGCATCGAGGCTGGCGATCGCGCCGCGGATGGCCTCGGCGGCCTCCGCGACCATCGCCACGCCGTCGCGCGAGGCCGGCTTGCCGGCCGCGAGCGCGCGCTTGATGTAGGCCTCGACCGGGCCGGTGAGCTCGGTCACCAGCGGCACTTCGGTCATCGCGAAGGCGCCGCTCATGGTGTGCACCGCGCGCAGCAGCGCGTCGGTGGGGGCGTGCGAATGGCCGTCGGCCTCGGCCAGCCAGGCGTCGACGGTGGCCAGGTGGCCCGCGACCTCGGCCTTGAGGATCTCGAACAGCACCGCGTCGATCGACGCCGGCACGGCGCCGGCCGGCATCGGCGCGGCGGGGGCGGCCTCGGCCACGACCGGCGCGACCGGCGCGGCGGCGACGGGCGCCTCCACCGGCGCGACGGGGGCGGCGGCGACCGGGCCCGGATCGGGCAGGTACTCGGCCGACAGCGCGTCGAGGTCGAGCGAGACGCCCGGGGCCGGGGCCTCGTAGAAGGCCTCTTCGCCGGCGCCGAGGCGGTCGGCGACGGCCTTGATCTCCTCGAGGCCGACCAGCGGCACGCGCTCGCCGCGCAGGCGGGCGTGCAGCTGCGGCAGCGCGTGGAAGGCGTGGTCGACCAGCTGCGTCACCGCCGGGCTGGCGGGACGCGAGCCGTCGAGCACGCGGTTGAGCATGTTCTCGATCTTCCACGCGAACTCGCCCAGCGTGGTCGCGCCGACCAGGCGGCCGGAGCCCTTGAGCGTGTGGAAGACGCGGCGGATCGGACGCAGCAGCTCGCCGCTGTCGGGGTGCTGGCGCCAGGCCGGGAGCAGCTGCTCGAGGTTGGCGATCTCCTCCTGCAGCTCCTCGAGGAAGACCTCGCGGATCTCGTCGTCGATGTCCTCGTTGGCGTCGTCGAAGCCGCCGTCGCCGTGGGCCTCGGCGTGCGCCGAGACGGCGGGGGCCGGCGGCGGGGCGACCGCGGCCTGGCGCTCGGCGAAGGCCGAGGCGCCGGTGGCGGCGGCGGGGGCGGCGCCGGTGGCGGCGGCGGGGGCCGACGGCGCGGGGGCCGCAGGCGCGACGGGCGCGGCCGGAACGACCGGCTCGGCGGGCGCCGCCACGGGCGGCGCGGCCACGCTGCCGCGGTTCTCGAACTCGGGGATGCCGAGCCCACCGCCCGCCATCTGGGCGGCGATGAACGCGGCGGTCGGATCTTCCGGCAGGCCGGCCTCGATCGGCGAGACGGCCGGGGCCACGGCGTAGGCCGGGGCGGCGACCGGGATCTCGGCCACCGGGGTCGGCGCGGTGCTGGTGCCGGCGTCGGGCAGCGGCCAGTAGCCGAGCTGCTCGAGGCTCTGGCGGGCCACGTCGAGGATCTTGCCGCGGCTGGAGCGGCGGTCGCGCAGCGCCTCGAGGAAGTACTCGAGCGAGGCCAGCGCGTCGGCCAGCGTGTCGAGCTGGCGGCCGTTGGGCACGCGGTGGCGCTGCAGCAGTTCGGTCTCGGTGAAGCGGCGCACCGCCTCGAGGTAGTCGGGGGCGGTGTCGACCTCGAGGATGCGCAGCGCGCCGGCCACTTCCTCGAGCAGGCGCGGCACGTCGGCGAGCTGGGCGTGGTCCCACGCCGTCTCGACGAAGGCCACGAAGCACTGGCGGGCCTGGGCGAAGTTGGCCATCGCCTCCTTGGCCACGGCCTCGAGCACCTTCTGGGTGTCGGCGCCGGGCAGCTGCAGGCCGCCGGCGTCGTCGTTGCCGCCCTGGCCCAGGCGGGCCACCTGGTCGTCGAGCGAGGCTTCGACGTAGAGCAGCGCGCCGGCGACGTCGAGCAGCGCGCCCTCGTCGTGGGCGCGCGCGCCCGTGGCGACGCCGTGGACGACGTCGCGCTGTTCCTGGACCACGCGGCGCGGCACGCCGAGGCCGAGCATGCCGAGCGTGTCGGCCACGCGGTCGAGGGTCTCGACCTGGGCCTCGAGGCTCGCCATCGGCGCGTCGGGGGTGCGCATGTGCAGGTCGAGCGCGTCCTTCACCCGCAGCAGGTCTTCCTTGATCGCGGAGGACACGGTGTCGAGCAGGGCGCGGTTGTGGCCGGCCATCGAGCCGCGCGCATGCGCGAGCTCGGCCTCGGTCGGGACGACCTCATCCAGGCCGAAGACCTGGCGGATCTCGCCGATGCGGCCGTGCTCGGTGGGCGCGTGCGCCACGAAGTACAGCAGCTGGCGGGTGAGCTCGAGCGGCGGGTTGGAGCGGAACGCGGCCTCGCCGTCCTCGGCGAGGCGCTTGATCTCGCGCTCCACGCGCGAGAGCGCCTGCTTGAGCGGCTTGTCGGCGGAGAACGCGCGCGAGCGCAGCGCGTCGAGCGTGCCGGCGGCCACCCAGAACAGGCGGCGCGCGGACTCGGCCTGCACGATCACCACCAGCTTCTCGCAGACCTCGGCCAGCGCGGAGATGGTGGAGGGGTTCTCGTCGTCGCGCAGCCAGTTCAGCAGCGCGCCCTGGTACTTCGCGCGCAGCGTCTCGGCGGCCTGGCGCAGCTCGGGGCCGGGCAGCGGCGCCAGCGGGCCGCGCGCGGACGGCGGCAGCGGGCGCGAGAGGTCGGGGTTGAACAGCACGCTCTCGGAGAGCTCGCGCTCGCCGCGGGCGCCGCGCAGCTCGTTGAGCAGCGGCAGCAGCACGATGGGGATGTCGCGGTGGCCGGTCTGCAGCCGCTCGAGGTAGTCGGGCAGCGCGACGATGCCGCGCATCAGCACGGTGTAGGCCTCGTCGCGGTCGGACACGTCGGCGCCGTCGACGAGCGTGCGCGTCAGGGCCTCCATCTCCTCGGCGACCATGGCCGCGCCGTACAGCTCGACCATGCGCAGCGTGCCCTGCACCTGGTGCAGGTAGGTGGCGCAATAGCGCAGCTGGCCCTCGTCGCCCGGGTCCTCGACGTAGGCTTCCAGCGCCTGGCGGGCCTGGCGGAGCGTCTCGTCGAGCTCCGGCTTGACCCAGGCCAGGGTGGTGAAGTCGATGTTCTGGTGCAGCCTCATGCCTGGGTCCTGATGTGGGCCGGGGTCGCTGGTTCAACGCGCCGCCCGGACCGGGCCATGTCGTGTCCCTGCCGCATGCCGCCGGGCTCAGCCCGGCAGCTTGAAGTCGGCGACGGAGCGGCGCAGGTCCGCGGCGAGCTGGGCCAGGTTGCCGATCGACTCGGCCGTCTGGCTCGCACCCTGCGAGGTCTGCGTGGTGATCTCCTGGATCACGTTCATCGTGGAGGTGATGTTGGTGGCGGCGGCCGACTGCTGGCGGGCGGACTCGGAGATGCCCTGAATCAGGCCCGCGAGGTCGCCCGACACCTTCTCGATCTCGCCCAGCGCCAGGCCCGCGTCCTCGGCGAGGCGCGCACCGGCCACCACTTCCGCCGTCGTCTGCTCCATCGAGCTGACGGCTTCGTTGGTGTCGGACTGAATGGTGCCGACCAGGGTCTCGATGCGCTTGGTCGCGTTGGACGCGCGCTCCGCGAGTCGCTGCACTTCGTCGGCCACGACCGCGAAGCCGCGGCCCGCCTCGCCCGCCGACGCCGCCTGGATGGCCGCGTTGAGCGCGAGGATGTTGGTCTGCTCGGAGATGTCGTTGATCAGTTCGATGATCGAGCCGATTTCCTGCGAGCTCTCGCCCAGGCGCTTGATGCGCTTGGAGGTCTCCTGGATCTGGTCACGGATGTTGTCCATGCCCTGGATCGTCTGGCGCACCACTTCCGCGCCCTTGGCGGCGATCTGCACGGAGCGGTTCGCCACGTCGGCCGACTCGGCGGAGTTCTTCGAGACCTGGTCGATGTTCGACGCGATCTCGGTGATCTTGGCCGAGGCCGAGTTGATCTGCTGCGCCTGGTGCTCGGCGGCCTCCGCGAGGTGGATGGCGGTGGCCTGGGTCTCCTGGGCGGCCGCGGCGACCTGCACCGCGGTCTCGTTGATCGTGGTCACCAGGCTGCGCAGCGCGTCGACCGCGAAGTTGATGGAGTCCGCGATGGCGCCGGTGATGTCCTCGGTGACGGTCGCCTTGACGGTGAGGTCGCCTTCCGCGAGCGAGCCCATCTCGTCGAGCAGGCGCAGAATCGCCTCCTGGTTGCGCTGGTTCAGCTCCTGGGTGAGTTGAAACCGGTTGCGCTGGTCGCGGTAGAGGGTGGCGAGCAGGGCCACGATGGCCAGCAGGGTGGCGGCGCCGAAGCCCAGCGAGTACCAGGTGTTGGGGAAGGCGCGGCTGGCCGGCAGGTCGTTGAACGACTCCGACAGGCGCTCGCCGTCCTCCAGCAGGGCGGCCGAGGCGGTCACGATCTCTTCCGCGGCGGTCTGCACCTCGTACAGCTCGGTGGAGGCCTCGAGCACGGCCTCGACGTCGACCTTGGCGTCGGCGTACATCAGCTCGGCCTGCTCCAGGGCCGACAGCGCGGCGGTGGAGGTCAGGCGCTGGGCGCCCAGTTCCGGGTTGCCCTCGCGCAGGCCGGTGAGCACCTGGCCGAACAGCTGGGCGTCGCGCGAGAGCGCGTCGCGGGCGCTGGAGGCGCCGGGGCCGCCGGCGCGGATCTCGGTGACGCGGCGGGTCATGCGGTCGGCGAGCACCACCTGGCGCACGGCGAGGAAGACCTGGTCGGCGCCGGAGCCGCCGCCGGACATGGCGCGGGCCACCTCGTCGATGCGCGCCTGCAGCTGCGGGACGCGGCCGGTGAAGGCGTTGGCGGTGTCGGCGAAGCTCAGCACGTCGGCCTCGGCGGCGGTGATGCGCTCGGCGGCGGTGGCCATCGGCGCCCACGTGGCCTGGGCCTGGGCGAGCGGGCCGCCGACGACCTGGGCGTCGGTGTAGTTGGCGCCGAGGGCGTCGAACGAGGTCTGGATCTGCGCCACCGTGTCGCGGAACTCGACGAAGGCGTCGGGGTTGCCGTCGACGGCGTTGCGCGCGAACGTCGCGAGCTGGAGGCCCTTGACCTGGATGTCGGACGCGTAACCGCGCGCCTCGTTCTCCTGGTTGGCGAGGTAGGCCGCGTAGCCGGTGTTGCCGGCGAAGCCCACCAGCGCGATCACCAGGATCACGATCCAGAACGTGGCGCTGAGGCCCTTGCCGGTGCTGCCCGCTGCGATGTTCATTGCTCGACCTCGATCCCCGAAGGCTTGTTGCGATCCAAAAAGATGTGACGCCAGGTCAGGCGGCGGCCTGGCGGAACTCGGGCGTGCGGACAAGGCGATCCATGTCGAACACGCCGAACAGCGCGCCGCCCAGGCGGAAGGCCCGGGAGACGAAATAGCGGTAGCGGCCGTCGGCGAGCTCGCCCGGATCGGCGATGTGCTCGTCGTTGAAGGTGCGCTGGCCGTAGAGCTCGTCGATCAGCACGGCGGCGTTGCCGCCCTGCTGGCGGACCACCAGCACGCGCTGGTGCTCGGTGATGACGGTGCGCTCGCCCTCGAGGAACTGCTTGAGGTCGAGCACCGGGAACAGGCTGCCGCGCACGTTGGCCACGCCGAGCATCCACGGCAGCGCGCCGGGCACGGCGGCCACCGGCGGCAGCGGCATGATCTCGACCACTTCCTCGAACGCGGCCACGAAGCGGCGCGAGCCCAGCCGGAAGCCGACGCCGCGCCAGTGGCCCGGGGCCTCGACCTGCTCGGGGCGGCCGGCCACGTGGGCAAGGCTGAGGCGCTCGTACTCGAGCAGGGTGTCGAAGGGCGTGCTGCGGCGGGCCATCAGGGGCTCCCCTCGCCGACGAGGCGGGCGATGCGGGCGATCAGGTCGGCCTCGGCCGGCGGCTTGACCACGTAGTCCTTGGCGCCCTGGCGCATGCCCCAGACGCGGTCGGTCTCCATGCCCTTGGTGCTGACGATCACCACCGGGATGTGCGACGTGGCGTCGTCGCGCGAGAGCGCGCGGGTGGCCTGGAAGCCGTTCATGCCGGGCAGGATGACGTCCATCAGCACCAGCTGCGGGCGGTGCTCGCGGGCCATCTTGATGCCGTCCTCGGCCGAGCCGGCCGCGATGACCTCGTGGCCGTTGCGGGTGAGCATCGCCGTGAACACCGCGGTGTCGGTGGGCGAATCCTCGATGATCAGGATGCGGGCCATCGCGTGGTGTTCCTCAGCCCCGGCCCGGCACGTGCGTGCGGATGGCGGTGAGCAGCTCGTCGCGGGTGAAGGGCTTGGTGAGGTACTGCTCCGAGCCCACGATGCGGCCGCGCGCCTTGTCGAACAGGCCGTCCTTCGAGGACAGCATGATCACCGGCGTCTGCTTGAACATCTGGTTGTTCTTGATCAGCGCGCAGGTCTGATAGCCGTCGAGGCGGGGCATCATGATGTCGACGAACACGATCTGCGGCTGGTGGTCGGCGATCTTGGCCAGCGCCTCGAAGCCGTCGGTGGCGGTCACCACGTCGCACCCTTCCTTGCGCAGGAGGGTCTCGGCGGTGCGGCGGATGGTCTTCGAGTCGTCGATGACCATCACGCGCAGCCCGGCCAGGGCACCGGTCTGGTTGGCGTCTTCCATGGATCTCCCCAAGCGGCGGTGCCGGCACGCGCGGAACGCGCATGGACCGGGCCGCCAATCCGACGTGATTAATCCCGGATCGTCCCGGGGTGTCAAGCAGAAATGAAGCCGGCACCGGGCCGCGGGCCGGGCCGCGCGCGCTTGCTACCATGCGGCTCCCACCGCTTCGGCCGCCCCGCATGACGCTCGACATCGCCATCGTCATGGACCCCATCGGGTCCATCAAAACCGCGAAGGACTCGACCTTCGCGATGATGCTCGAGGCCCAGCGGCGCGGGCATCGGGTGTTCTACGTGCAGCCCGGGGGCCTGGGCATCGCCGGCGGCGAGGCCGTCGCCCGCGTGATGCCCGTCACGGTCCGCGACCAGGCTTACGACTTCCACACGCTGGGCCCGGCCACCACCCGCCCGCTGGCCTCGTTCGGCGCGGTGCTGATGCGCAAGGACCCGCCGGTGGACGCCGCCTTCATCCACGACACCCAGGTGCTGTCGCTGGGCCAGGCCCAGGGCGCCCGCGTGGTCAACGACCCGCAGGGCCTGCGCGACCTCAACGAGAAACTGGCCGCCCTGCTGTTCCCCGACCTGTGCCCGCCCACCCTGGTCAGCCGCGACCACGACGCGCTGCGGGCCTTCATCAGCGAGCACGGGGATACCGTGCTGAAACCGCTGGACGGCATGGGCGGGCGCTCGATTTTCCGGGTGCGCGACGGCGAGTCGAATGCCAACGTCATCCTGGAAACCCTGACCCAGGGCGGCCAGCACCTCACGATGGCCCAGCGCTACCTGCCCGAGATCGTGGACGGCGACAAGCGCGTGCTGCTGGTGGACGGCGTGCCGGTGGATTATGCGCTGGCCCGCATCCCGCAGGGCCGCGAGTTCCGCGGCAACCTGGCCGCCGGCGGCCGCGGCGAGGCCCGCCCGCTGACCGACGCCGAGCGCCGCATCGCGGCCATCGTGGGCCCGGAGATGAAGCGCCGCGGCATGCTCTTCGTGGGCCTGGACGTCATCGGCGAGTGCCTGACCGAGGTGAATGTCACCAGCCCCACCTGCATCCGCGAAATCGACGCGGCGTTCGGCACCAATATCGCCGGGCTGCTGTTCGACGCGATTGAGTCGGGCGCCGGCACGGCCGCCGCGACCCGCTGAATGGCGAAGCCCCCCGCCCGCCCGGCCAAACCCGCGCACGTGCCGCCGCACGGGCAGGAGCGCCGCGCCAAGCCGCGCCCGGCCCCGCCGCCGCCGCCGCGCCCGGTGATCACGCCGGGCCAGCGGCTGGGCGCCACGCTGGCGCTGGCGGCGGCGATCCACGGCGTGGTGATCCTGGGCGTGGGCTTCACGGTGGACGACGCCGCCCCGGTGGTGCCCACCCTCGAGGTGATCCTCACCCAGACCCGCACCGAGACCCCGCCCGAGCAGGCCGATTTCCTGGCCCAGGCCTCGCAGCAGGGCGGCGGCGAGCACGACGAGGCCCGCCGCCCGCGCGAGCCCCAGCCCGCCGCGGTGCCCAAGGAGGAGCCCGGCCTGGCCCCGGTGCCGCTGGAGGCACAGGCCCCGCCGCCCGAGCCGCAGCCCGTGCAGCGCGTCTTGGCCAGCGCCGGCGGCGAGCAGCCCATGGCCGCGCCCGAGGAGGCGCCCGAGCGCCCCACCGAGCGCCTGCCCACCGGCCGCGAGCTGATCGAGCAGAGCGTGGAAATGGCCCGCCTGGCCGCGTCGGTGGAGCGCCAGCAGGAGCTCTACGCCCGCCGGCCCAGCCGCAAGTTCATCACCGCCGCCACGCGCGAATTCGAATACGCCGCCTACATGCGCACCTGGGTGCAGCGCGTGGAGCGCGTGGGCAACCTCAATTTCCCCGAAGAAGCCCGCCGACGCCGGCTGTCCGGGGTATTGGTGATGACCGTGGAAGTGAATCGCGACGGCACCATCGCCGACATCGTGATCACCACCCCCTCCGGCCAGCCCCTGCTGGACCAGGCCGCGATGCGCATCGTCCGCCTCGCCGAGCCCTTCCCGCCGCTGCCGCGCACCGAGGAAGACCCCGACATCCTGCACATCACGCGCAGCTGGCGGTTCTTCCCCGATGGCACCGTGCGCGAAGACTGACAAAACTCGGCTTATTCCGAGTTGCTCAGCTTTACGAATGGACCGCGCCTGGAAGCTCCACACTTGGCGAGATGCGCCCGTTCGCGGATAGGCTCTGCTCTGCCATCGCGCTGCCCCCCCTTGGCAGACGGCTCCACGATGCAGGAGGACTCGCTAGGCGACGCTTAAGGCGCACCCCACTCTGGCTTCCCTGAAGGCGTGGAGGCTAGCTTTACAGTCCAAACTTCGCCAACAGCCTGTAAAAAGACGGCAACCGCGCAATCACGCAACTTTGGGACGCGTCATCAGCCAGCCCGCACGACACCCGCTGTTGTTTTACTCAGACCTCAGCACTCCCCCTATGGAGAAAATCCTTGACACGCGGATCAAAGCATCTTCTTTACTCAATTGCAGCGGCGTTCGGCGCTTGGATTTTCGGCGTCTACTTGGTTGGCATAGCAAGTTACCGTCACTTCACCGCCGATGGCGATGTTGATATGAGCGACTCCTCCGCTTTTCGAAACGCTCTCTCAGATCCATCGTTCTCCGCGGAGCTTGCTTGGGGTCCGATAAAGTTGACTGGCACACACTGGTCTTTTTCCCTCCCGATCGTGTTGGGCGCACTGGCTTTCGCATCCGTCTTGATTGTCTTATCGATTCGAAGAGGTCAGCGAAGAAGTTAAACGAAACCTTTAGATCAAGGCGAAAAAAGCTTCGAAAGGAAACCAATCCAGTGAACGAATGGAAGCAGAAGCTGATATCGATAAAGCAAGATATAGCGGACAAAAGCAAGATCACCATCTCGCTGCCGCCATACTTCAACTTTAAAGATCACGACGCATTCAATTTCGAGAAAGCACTAAAGTTCTTTGACTGGACCCCGCAGGGAAAAGTCGTCGAGATCGACTTCTCAAAATGCAGATCAGCCAACTATCAAGCGCTCTCGCTAGTGGTTCTCTATGCATGGGGCCTTAAGTCACAGGGCTGCCGTGTCGACTTCGCAGGCGTTCACAACCAAGAAAATGGACGCGCAGCAGATGTATGGAAGCGAATGGGTGCACCCGGTCTTTTTTCCGTCGCCTTCAACGAGAACCAAAACTTCCGCTCACATGAGCATAAACCACTAATCGCCATCAGAAATCACAGCGACGCGAAGTCCGCGATGGAAAAAGCATCAGACTTCTCAAGCGACTTTCCCGTCGAGTACATAAGCACCCTGCGATACGTAATAAGCGAATTACTTTACAACACGATTGAGCACGGAATCGCGCACTTCCAGGACGACCAGTCGCAGAATAAGCGACTACCGTCCATCGTCCAATTCACTTGGTACAAGAAGACCAATCAAATCCACTTCCTTGTTGGAGATATAGGGATTGGAATACGCCAACACCTGATGAAAACTTACAATGACATAGAAGACGACGAAGCTGCTATAAGAAAAGCAATCCAGCCCAAAGTTTCAGGTACGTTTGGAACGTCAGATCCTTATCAATCCAAGAACAACGCGGGTATGGGCCTTTACCTCTCGACAAACATCGTTAAGAGGCTTCGTGCAGACATGCACATAGTTTCTGGCGGCGCGATCCTACATGTATCACCGACGGACATAACAACCAGAAAGCTCGATTGCTATTGGCCCGGAACAGTAGCCCACGTCGCGATTCGACTAAATCCCGATGCCAGATTTGAGTTCGAGCGCATGATGAGCGACTTCCGGGAGGCAGCGCAGCGCGAACAGGCCGCCAAGAGCGCGTCAGAGGCATCTCAAAGCTTTTACCTGAGTGTATTCAATTACTTCGGGAAATTTCCAGAGGACAAAGAAGCCGCAATCAAATACAGGGACAGGCATCTGCTCGGCGCAGTTGCGGAAGGAAAGAAGATCACTCTCGACCTAGACGGCGTAGAGTCAAGCCCCCACAGCTTCTTGAACGCATTGCTTGCCACTCCCATAAAGCGCATGGGAATGGAGGCATATCGAAGATTAAAAGTAATCAACTCAAAGCCAGACATAAGAGAGACTATTGATTTCATTCTGGACGACAACACCTCCGACTGAAAGAACAGCCCGGCCATATTCCTATAAAAACATATAAAACTGACCAAACCAGTTCTTGCAAAAAAAGCAAACCCCGCTCGCCAAAGATTGAACATTCGAGCCTTAGCCCCCCCCCAAGAAAAACACACGCAACGAGCTGAAAGAATTTCACAGCACTAATCACAAATCTGCAGGCGACCGCTTTGCCGATCGCATCAACGCTGAGATTCAACTGGTTCCCGATGTTCATCTTCAAGCCCAACACCAAACCGCTGGAGGCCGAGGCCTAAGGTTGGCGTCCGCCGCGTTCTGGGCCTGCGGTGGCGAGGGGACGCGCCACTCCCTCAACGCGGCGTCCCCGTCCAATCAGGGGTGAGGTGAGGCATGGGCATCACGCGGCGGCTGTTCGTGGCGGGCGGCATCGGGGCGGCGAGTCTGGGGGTGGCCGGCACGGGCTGGTGGGGGTACACGCGCTGGACGCGGGCGCAGGCCGGGGACGCGGTGCTGCCGTGGCTGGGCGAGCACCTGCAGCGCTTCGACGCCGCCCGGCCCGACAGCCTGGTGGCCGACGGCCGGCTGGTGGCCGCGCTGGCCGGGGCCACGGTGGTGGGCATCGGCGAGGCCACCCACGGCAGCCACGAGGACGTGGCCTGCAAGGCCGCGCTGGTGCGGGCGCTGGTGCAGGCCGGCGCCATCGACACGCTGCTGCTGGAGGCCAACGGGCCCGGCGGCCGCGACCTGGACGCCTTCGTGCAGGGCGCCGAGGGCGACGCCGCCGAGCGGCTGCGGGCCGCGCCGGTGTTCCGCATCCTCAAGACCCAGGACCTGGCCGACCTGCTCGACTGGCTGCGCACCTGGAACCGCAGCGCCGCCACCCGCGTGCGCATCGTCGGCGTGGACTGCCAGGCCTCCGCGGCCGACACGGCCTTCGCGCTGGACTGGCTGCAGGGCGTCGATGCCGACGCCGCCGCCGACTTCCGGGCACGGCTGCAGCCGGTGGTGTCGGACGCGGCGCAGGCGCTGCGCTTCCCGCTGCTCATCCAATCGCTCACCACCGCCCAGCTGGTGCAGGCCATGGCCGACCTGCAAGCGCTGGCCGCCGTGCTGGCCGCCGACGGCCCGCACGCCGGGGCCGACGGCCGCCTCGACGCCGAGCGCTCGGCCCGCGTGGCCTGGCAGGGGCTGCACGCCTTCGAGCTCGAGACCTCCGACGGCGTGATGGAGGGCGACCTGGGCGCCTACTACAGCCGCCGCGACCTCGCGATGGCCGGCAACATCCTCGAGGCCTCGCGCGCGGGCGGCGGCGGCGCGTACTGGGCGCACAACTCGCACGTGGCGGCGGCGCCGCTGACCAGCTTCGGCAACCGCTTCGAGCCCACCGGCCACCACCTGCGCGAGGCGCTGGGCGAGCGCTACCGCACGGTGATGTTCGAGTACGCCACGGCGCGCTTCGTCGCGGTGCCGATGTCGCTGCTCGACGGCGGCCACCCGTCGGCCAGCGATCCCAGCGAGACCATCGAGTGGGGCTACACGGGCGGCCGCCTGGCCGGACTGTTCCGCGCGCTCGGCGGCGGCGATGCGTGGATCGACCTGACGGCCCTGCCCGACACGCCCGACTTCGCCGCCTGGGCCGAGCACGAGTACCCCATGCGCACCGCCGGCTTCGCCGCCATGCGCTGGGTGCACACCGCGTTCCCGGGCTACCTCCGCCCGGGGCCGACCATCGACGTGCTGGTGCACGTCGAGGCCCTGACTCCCGCGCGGATGCTGGTGTGACACCATCGGCCCCGTCGCCCGCCCCATCGATCAGGACATGGACGTGAAGCAGAAGCTCAAGCAGGTCGCATGGGGGACGTTCGTGGTCACGTACTGGGCCTTGGCCTTGGCGCTGATCGCGCAGGGCATCCACGACATGGTGACGCTGCGCATCTGATCCGCCGCCCGCCCCTTCGCGAGCCCGCCGCCATGGCCACCGCCAAGACCACCGCCACCGCCGCCAGCGTCGACGACGTGCTCGCCGCGCGGGCCAGCTCGCCCGCGCAGCTCGCCGACGCGCACGCGCTGGTGGCGATGTTCACACGCGTCAGCGGCGAGCCGCCGCGGATGTGGGGGCCGAGCATCGTGGGCTTCGGGTCCTATCGCTACCCGCTGGCGGGCGGCAAGACCGGCGAGTCCTGCGCGGCGGGCTTCGCGCTGCGCGGGCGCGAGATCGTGCTCTACCTGCTCGCCGACACCGACGACCAGGCCGCGCTGCTCGCGCGCCTCGGCCCGCACCGCATGGGCCAGGCCTGCCTCTACCTCAAGCGGCTGGCCGACGTGGACGCGGCGGTGCTGGAGCAGCTGGCGACCGGCGCGCTGGCCGAGCTGCGGCGCCGGCACCCCTGACCCGCGCCAGCGGCCGCCGATGCGGGCACACTCGGGGCCCGACCCCTCCCGCTGGTGCCCCGCATGCTCGTCGCCGACCTCGCCGAAGACCTCGCCTCCGCCCTCGCCCAGTTCCCGCAGGCCGCCGACTGGCGCCTGGGCGTGGCCTGCCACGAGGACGGCGCCGGCGGCGACATCTCGGTGATGTGGGTGGGCGCGTGGCACGTGGACGCCGACGACGAGTTCTTCCTGGTGCCCGAGGGCCTGGGCCCGGCCTTCGACCTGGCCGAGGCGCAGCCCACCGCGCGCGAGCTGCAGCAGGCCCTCGACGCCGCGCCGGCCTGGGCCGCGATGCCGGCCTTCGTGCACGCCGAGATCGTCGGCCAGCCCGACGGCAGCGCCGCCTGCCGCAACGAGGGCCTGTGGGGCGTGGGCGTCCACGAGGAAGCGCAGCTGGTGTACTTCTACTTCGGCGCCGGCGGCGCCTGACCTGTCCATTCGAGGAGCAGCGGTATGAACATCCAGGCGGAAAGCGGTTTCGCGGTCGGCTGGGGCACCCTCGCCCTGATCAACGCCGGGCTGGCGCAGGGCAAGCGACGCTCGGGGCTGGGCTGGTTCCTCGGCTCGCTGCTGCTGGGGCCGGTGGCCACGCTGCTGATCGTGGTGCTCGACCCGGCGCCGGCGTCGGACTGACAGATCGCGAGCGCCAATAGCCGGCTGATTTACTCGCAAAAGCGTCAGATCGAAGGAGCCACCATGCGCCTTGTCTTCGCCGTGATTTTCGCTCTTGGCGGGAGCGTCGCCCACGCGCAGGACATCGCGTCGTGCTCGAGCCCGGAGGGCCACGCCTACTTCCCTGCAACCGGCCTCGTGAGCAGCGATGACTCGGGCTGGGAGGCGGACCGGATCAGCAATGGATTGACGAAGGTCACCAAGCTCGGGGAGGGCGAGTACGACGTTCTTTTTGTCGACTCGACCAATGAAATCACCTCATCGCGTGCGTCCGGGGGCCACGTGATGCTCCTCAATCAGGGAGCAAGTGCCTTTTCACTGCTCGTGGTGTACCCAGGCTCCACGGCAGAGGTCTACTCGTTCATCCGCGACAGCGCGGGCACGCTGGAGTACCTCCACACGCAAAGCAGGGCGGGCGACAACGTCGCGATCACCAAGGCTTCGGTGATGAGGGGCGTGTGCAGCTACATCCAGTTCGATCTGCTGTAGCCGGGCAATGAGATCGCTTGAGCTCGCCATCCCGCCCGTCGCGCTGGTGCTGATCGCCGCCGCGGGCATGGTCGCGCTGGCGTGGGGCGTGCCCGCCGCGACGCTGCCGCTGCCGGCCACCGGCCGGTGGGTCGCGGCCATCGCGCTGGTCGCGGCCGGCGTCGCGGTCGCGCTGGCCGGCGTGCTAGCCTTCCGGCGCCAGCGCACCACGGTCAACCCGATGGCGCCGGAGCGCGCCACGGCGCTGGTGGCCGTCGGCATCTACCGCGCCAGCCGCAATCCGATGTACTTGGGCATGCTGCTCGCGCTGGCGGGCTGGGCCGCCTTCCTCGCCAACGCCGCGGCCGCGCTGCTGGTGCCGGCCTTCGTGGCGTGGATGACGCGCTTCCAGATCCGCCCCGAGGAGCGCGCGCTGGCCGAGCGCTTCGGCGCGCCCTACCTGGCCTACTGCGCGGCCGTGCGGCGCTGGCTGTGAGCGAGCTCGTGCCGATCGCCGACGGCTGGACCGGCACCCTCGCCCACCGCGGCCGCGCGGTGGCCGTCAGCGTGCAGCGCGACGGCGCGCCGGCCGAGGCGGTGCTGGCGCTCGCACGCGCCGCGATGGCCGACCTCCCGCGCCTCGACGAGGCGGCCACCGCCGTCGCCGCGCGCGCGCTGCTGCCGCAGTACAACGACGGCTGGCGCCGCGGCGAGCGCCACGTCGGCGGCCGCATGCAGCCCTTCGAGGATCCGCCGCTGGACGCCGCGGCCTTCCGCGCGCGGCTGGCGCTGGTCTCGCTCGAGGCCACCGGCGAAGGCACGCTGACGCTGGGCTACGACGCCGGCCCGCTGTTCTGGGGCCACGCGGTGTTCGTCACCGCCTTCGACGGCCTGGCCTTCGAGGACACCCACGCCGAGCTGTTCGGCTGAGCCACCCGCCGCCCAGGAGCCATGCCATGACGCCCTTCGATCCCGAGCAGCACTACCTGCACCTCGCGCCCGACGGCACCGGCCGGCTCGCGCCCGGCGGCGAGGCCTTCTGGGCGCAGCCGCCCGAGGCGCTGGCGGCGTTCGACGCCGGCTGGCTCATCAGCGAGTACCGCTTCGACGCCGACTGGCCCAGCTGGGAGAGGCATCCGCACGGCGACGAGCTGGTGTACCTGCTGGAGGGCGAGGCCACGCTGGTGCTGCAGACGCCCGAGGGCGAGCGGGAACTTCGCCTGCAGGGCCGCGCCGCGGTGCGGGTGCCGCGCGGCACGTGGCACACCGCGCGGGTGGCCACGCCCAGCCGGATGCTGTTCGTGACCCGCGGCGAGGGCACCGAGCACCGGGCCGTGGAGGACGCCTGATGCCGGGCAGCGTGATCGGCGAGCTGGTGCTGGGGCCCATCCTCGAGGTGGTGTTCATCGGCGTGGGCTACGTGGTGGGCGTGGGGATGGTGCCCGCCGTGACCCTGGGCCGCTGGCGCGCCGAGCCGCTGCTGTCGCGCCCGCGCGGCCGCGAGGCCCGGCGCCGCGCGCGCTGGCGCACGGGGCCGGGCGTGCTGTCGGTGGAGGCCACGGCGATGGTGGGCTGGGCCACGCTGGTGGCGCTGGCGCTGGCGGCATACGCGCTGTGGCGCCTGGCCGCGGGCTGAACCATCGCCGCGGGCGCGCGCCGGCGCGCCTTGCCGCACGCCGCACGCCGTCGCACGATGCCTGCCCGCGCCGCCGCACCGGATGGCGCCCGCAAGGATGCGACCCATGACCCTCCGCCCTGCCCTCGCCGCGCTGCTGTGCGCGCTCGTCGTGCTCTCCGCCGGCTGTTCGAAGGTCTCCGTCGACGAGGCTCCCGCCCCCTCCGCCGCGGGCCAGACCGGCGCCGCCGGCACCTTCCTCGCCTACGAGCACACGGTGGAGCTGGAGGTGCCCGAAGCCGGCCTGTCCGAGCGCATGGCCGGGCTGCGCGAGGCCTGCACGGCGCAGCGCTTCGGCGACTGCAGCCTGCTGCGCTTCGAGGACACCTCGCGCGGCGGCGGTCGCGGCGGCCTGGTGGTGGCGCGGATGGCGCCCGACGCCGTGGCGCCGTGGCTGGCCCAGGCCGGCGAGGGCGGCCGCACGGTGTCGTCGTCCACGCATGCCGAGGACCTGGCCGACCGCGTGCGCGACCTCGCGCGCCAGCAGCGCCGGATCGAGGCGCAGCAGGCGCGGCTGGACGAGCTGGAGGCCCGCGGCCCGCTGTCCGCCAGCGACCTGATCGCCGTGGCCACCGAGCGCGCGCGCCTGGACACCGAGCTGGACGAGCTGGCGCAGGCCGACGCCAACGTCACGCGCCGCCTCGAGACCAACCTGGTGAGCGTGCGTTTCCAGACCGACGGCGAGGGCGCCTTCTCGCGGCTGGGCGAGTCCTTCGTCGATCTGGACGAGGTGTTCGTGGACGGCCTGATCGAGGCGCTGGAGATGGGCGTGGCCGGGCTGCCCTTCGTGCTGCTGGCCTTCCCGCTGGCGCTGCTGTGGCGCTGGGGCTGGCGTCGCGCCACCGGCGCCGCGAGGCGCGAGCGCGCGGCATCCGGCGGGGCCGCCACGTGATGCACACCGTGCTCATCGCGCTCGCCCTGCTGCTCGGCCTGGCCTGGATGGGCGTCAGCGCGCTGATGTACGCCGGCGCGTCGATGCCCTACCCCGATCCGACGCCCGCGCTGCTGGCGGCCCAGGCCGCGGCGCTGCGCGGGTGGGGCCTGTCGTTCTGGGCGGGCGCGGCGACGGTGGCCGGCGCGCTGCTCGCGTGGGGCCTCGCGCGGCGCCGCCGCCGCCGCGACGCCGGCGCTCGGCGCTGAGTCCGGAGCCCACGCCATGCATCCCGCCAAGGTCGACCGCGCCCGGCTGCACGCCCTCACCGACCTGCCCAACATCGGGCCGGCCGGCGCCGCCGACCTGCGCGTACTGGGCATCCACGCGCCGGCCGAGCTCGCGGGCGCCGACCCGTTCGCGCTGTACGACCGGCTGTGCCACGCCACCGGGATCCGCCACGACCCCTGCGTGATCGACGTGCTCGCCTCGGTCACGCGCTTCATCGACGGCGAGCCGCCGCGCGCGTGGTGGGACCACACCGCGTGGCGAAAGGCCACGCTGGCCGGCACGACGCGCGCGCTGCGCCCGGCCGGCGGCGGCGACGCCGCGCGTGCCGCGGCCGAGGGGCTGAATCTGGGCAACATGCGCGCCTACCTCGCCGCGCGCGACATCGCGTGGGACCCGGCGCGCTTCAAGGCCAGCTGGGACGCGTACGAGAACCTCGCGATCACCGTCGACGAGCACGCGGCCGGCCTGCTGCGCCTGCTGCCCGAGGAAGGCGGCGCGGCGCTGGGCCTGCGCGACCTGCAGCTGCGGCCGAGCTTCCAGCGCCAGGGCCACGGCGCCTGGGCGGTGCGCGAGGCGCTGCGGCTGGCCGCGGCGCGCGGCATGGCGCGCGTGCAGCTGAGGGTGTACGCCGAGAACCCGGCGCGCGCGCTGTACGCGCGCCTCGGCTTCGTCGAGACCTCCACCGACGCCGCCGCGCGCACCGTGCACATGGCGCGCGCCACCGCCTGAGCGGCATCATCGACCCGACACGGGCACACACGAGGACATGCCATGGGCTACGCCATCTCTTGGATCGCCGTGCACGGCAAGCCCGCCGACGCCGTGCTCGATGCGCTGGACCTGGTGCGTACCGGCGATCGCGACGACGTGCCCGATGCGCCGCTGGCCATGGCCGCGCTGCGCGGCGGCTGGACGCTGGTGCAGGCCGAGGGCTTCGACGCGCCGCTGGTGGCCGCGCGCCGCCTGGCCCCGCTGTCGGCCGGCGCCACCGTGCTGGCCTGCGTCATCGAGGAGCACGTGATGGTCAGCGAGCTCACCGGCTACGTCGACGGCGTGGAGGTATGGCACGTGGCCCACGATGCGCAGCTGGCGCCGGACCACCTGCTGGCGCGCGGCGCGCTGCCCGAGGCCTTCGCGGCCATCGAGGCGCGGCTGCGCGCCGAACAGGCCGAGGCCGACGCCGAAGGCGGCGGCGTCGACCTGGTGTTCGACATCCCGGTCGCGCTGGGCCACGCGCTGTGCGGATACCGCCACGACGGCGAGCCGGACACCGACGACGACGGCGCTCCGCCGTTCGAGACGCTGCTCGACCGCGGCGGCGCGCACGCCGCCAAGCCCAGGCCGTGGTGGAAGCTCTGGTGAGCCTGCGGCGCGGCGCGCCCGACCTCGCGGCCGCGCTGGTGGTGGCCGCGCTGGTCGCGCTGGCCGCGGCGCTGCTCGTGTATCCCGGCTGGCACTCCTTCGATTCGGCGCAGGCGCTGAAGCAGGCCGCGACCGGCGAGTACGCCGACCTGCAGCCGCCGGCGATGGCGCTCACCTGGGCCGGCCTGCTGGCGCTGGGGCTGCCGCCGGGCGCGCTGGTGGTGCTGCACCTGGCGCTGGCCGCGCTCGGGCTGGCGCTGCTGGGCGCCGGCGTGGCCGCGGGCCGCGCCGACGCGCCGCGGCGCTGGCCGCTGGTGCTGCCGCCGCTGCTGCTGCTGTACCCGCCTCTGCTGGCGCTGTTCGCGCATGCCTGGGCCGACGTGGCGCTGGCCGCGACCCTGCTGCTGGCCGCCGGCGCGCTGGCCTGGGCCGGGCGCACGCGCGCCGCCGCGCTGGCGGCGATCGCGCTGCTGGGCTGGGCGGTGTTCCTGCGCCACAACGCGGCCGCCGCGGCGCTGCCGCTGCTGGCGCTGGCGGCCTGGCGCGCGGGCCTCGGTGCGCGCGCGGACGCTGGCCGGCACTGGACCGGGCGCTGGGCGTGGCGCGCGCCATGGATCGCCCGCCTCGCCAGCCTGGCCGCGGCGCTCGCGCTGGCGCTGGCCGCGCTGCTCGGCGCCGGCGCGCTGGGCCGCGCGCTCAGCGCGCACCACGCCACGCCGTGGGCGCCCACCGCGATCTGGGACCTCGCCGCGGTGTCGGTGGCCAGCGACGCCTTCCTGCTGCCCGCGGGCATGCACGGCCCCGGCATGGACGTCGACGAGCTGCGCCCGATCACCACGCCCGACACGGTGATCGCGCTGCTCTCCGGCAACCGCAGCGGCCTCAACGCCGGCGACGCCGAGCCCATCCCCGAGCCGGCCCGCGGCGAGCTGCGCGCGCGCTGGCTGGGCCTGCCCCTCACCCACACGCGGGACTGGCTGGCGCATCGCGGCCGGGTGGCGTGGTCGCTGCTGGGCCCGCAGCGCCGCGACAAGGCGCCCGACCTGATGATCACGCCGCGCATCACCACCGCGCCCGGCGCGCCGCCGCTGGGCGAGCCGCCGGGCCGGACGGCGCAGGCGCTGGCGGCGTGGGTGTTCGCGCATCGCGACGCATGGTGGCTGGCGCCGATCGCCTGGCTGGCGCTGGGCCTGCCGGCCGTCGCGCTGGCGCTGCGCCGGCGCTTCGCCGGCGACCGCGCGCTGGTGCTGGCGCTGGTGGCGAGCGCGCTGGCCTACACCGCGCCGCTGCTGCTGCTGGCGCCCGCCGCCGAGTGGCGTTACCTGCTGTGGCCGATGCTGGCCTCGGCGCTGGCCCTGCTGCTGGCGCTGGCGGGCACCCGGCGCTAGCCGCTAGCCCCCGCGCGCGCCGCGCCCCCAGGGCGAAGGCCGGGCGAGCGCCTCGGGCGTCGGATCCGGCAGCGGCGGCTCGGCTCCCGGCCCGCGGCCGTCCAGCGACGAGCCCGGCCGGCGCGAGCGCAGCAGCGGGTAGAACACCTGCACCTTCCAGTCCTCGGGGCCGTGCACCACGTCGTCCACCAGGCCCATCCGCGGCGGGTAGCGCCGGGTGATGCGTGCGGTGCCGAAGATCACGTCCCACAGGAACAGGAAATTGCCGTAGTTGCCGCGGTAGTGGCCGATGCCGTCGCCCTGGCTCATCGCGTGGTGGGCGAAGTGCGTGGCGGGCGTGGAGATCACCCGCTCCACCACCCACGCCAGCGGGTGCAGCGCGCGGTGCGCGTACAGCCAGCGGTCCCAGCGCAGCTCGCTGTGCGCGCCGATGATCACCAGCATCTTCGCCAGCACGTACCACGGATACACCGCGCCGACGCCCAGGAACACCAGCGCCGCGCTGATCCACAGCCCCGGCATCATCGCGTAGTAGAAGAAGTTGTTGCGGTAGACCACGCGCACGCCCATGTAGGGCGCGGCGTGGTGCGCGCGGTGCAGCGGCCACAGCCGCGGGCCGTGCGAGGCGCGGTGCCACCAGTACTGGGTGAGGTCGTCGCCCAGCAGCAGCGCCGCGAACATCAGCCACGCCGGCCAGTGCGCGATCGCGCCCTGCCAGCCCGGCGCCCAGGCCTGGCCCAGCCAGCCCACCGTCCACAGCACGCCAGGGTAGATCACCGCCGCGAACAGCAGGGTGATCGTCCCCTCGACGGGCGCGTCCTCCGGGGTCTCGTGCGGGCTGCGGAACAGCCCCAGCAGCATCTCGACCGCGGCCAGTCCGATGAACACCGCGAACACCACGAGGGCGACGTGGCTGGCGATCCACTCCTGCATGCGCGGCTCCGGTCGGTGGGGCGGGAGCCGCGAGCATGGACGCGGGCGGGCCCGGCCGCGATGATCCGGGCGGGTGATTCGATGATCGGAGTGCGGGTGAGCGAGGGATCCACCAGCTCGGTGACGGTGCGCCACCTCGTGGACTGGCTGGAGGCCGGCGGCGACGACCTCGGCCCGTGGCTCGAGGCCGCCGGCGTGGCCCGCGAGGCCCTGGGCTCGCCCGACCTGCGGGTGCCGCTGGAGGCCTTCGACGCGCTGTGGGCGCGGGCCGTCGCGCGCGACGCGGGCATCGGCCTCGGGCTGATCGAGCGCTTCCCGCCGGGCCAGCTGCACCTGGTCACCCACCTCGCGCTGCGCGCGGCCACCGTCGGCGACGCGCTGCAGGCCGCGGCGCGCTTCATCGCCGCCACCGACCCGCGCGATCGGCTGGAGCAGGTGGACGACCCCGGCGGCGTGGCCTTCCGCTACCGCCACCCGGGCCTCGAGGCCGGGCGCCGGCACAACCCGGGCTTCGTCGAGCACCTGCTGGCGATGGCGCACCGGCTGCTCTCGCAGGGCGTGGGCCGGGCGCTGCCGCTGCGCGCGGTGCGCTTCGCCGGGCCGCGGCTGGCCCCGCCGGCGGCCTACCTGGCGCGCTTCGGCGTGGCGCCCGCGTTCGGCGCCGCCGACAACGCGCTGGTGCTGGATCCCGCGGTGCTGGCCTGGCCGCTGGCCACGCGCGACGACTACCTGCGCGACCTGCTCGAGCGGATGGCCGGCGAGCGCCTGCCCGCCGACGCCGGCCCGATGCAGGAGCGCGTGGCCGCGCTGCTGCGCCGGGCCTGGACCGACGGCCGCGGACTCGACCTGGCCGCCGCCGCGGCCGCGCTGGGCTGCACGCCGGCGCGCCTGCGCCAGCAGCTGGCCGCGGCGGGCACGGGCTTCCGCGCGCTGTGCGACGCCACCCGCCGCGAGGCCGCCGAGCGCCACCTGGCGGGCACCCTGCCCGTCGGCGAGATCAGCTGGCGGCTGGGCTTCTCCGAGCCCGCGGCCTTCCAGCACGCGGTGCGCCGCTGGTTCGGCGCCAGCGCCGGCGAGGTGCGCGCGCGGCTGGCTGGCGCGCCGGCGCGGCGCGGCGCATCCTGAGGCCATGCCCGACACCGCGCCGCCCCTGCTCGTCCCGCCCGGCCCCGAACACCACCGCAGCGGCCGCGGCGGCTGGCTGCGCGCCAGCGTGCTGGGCGCCAACGACGGCCTGATCTCGACCAGCTCGCTGCTGATCGGCATCGCGCTGGCCGACGCCGGCGACGCCACCCTGCTGATGACCGGCGTGGCCGCGATCACCGCCGGCGCGTTCTCGATGGCCGCCGGCGAGTACGTGTCGGTGAGCTCGCAGGCCGACACCGAGGCCGCCGACGCGCAGCTCGAGCGGCGCGCGCTGGCGGCCTTCCCCGAGGCCGAGCACGCCGAGCTGGCGCAGATCTACGTCGAGCGCGGCCTCGAGCCCGCCCTCGCCGCCGAGGTGGCGCGCCAGCTGATGGCCCACGACGCCCTGGGCGCGCACCTGCGCGACGAGCTGCACCTCTCCGACATCCACGCCGCGCGCCCGCTGCAGGCCGCGCTGGCCTCGGCCGCGGCGTTCACCGTCGGCGGCGCGCCGGCGCTGGCGCTGGCCTGGGCCTGGCTGGCGGCCGACGTGGATCGCGCCGGCCTGGCCTGGGCGATGGCCGGGCTGTCGCTGGCGGTGCTGGGCGGGCTGGGCGCGATCGCCGCGCAGCTGGGCGGCGCGCCCAAGGCCAAGGGCGCGGCGCGCGTGATCCTGTGGGGCGCGCTGGCGATGGGCGCCACCGCGCTGATCGGCCACCTCTTCGGCGCGAGCGTGGCCTGAGGCCCGCCGCCCGGCCGCCGCGGCTCAGCGCGGCGCCAGCAGCGCCTCGAGCACGGCCATCCGCACCGCCACGCCGTTGCCGACCTGGCGCAGGATCACCGCCTGCGGGCCGTCGGCCACCGCGTCGTCGATCTCGACGCCGCGGTTCATCGGGCCGGGATGCAGCACGATCGCGTCGGGCTTCGCGCGCGCCAGGCGCGCCTCGGTCAGGCCCCAGTCGCGGTGGTAGCCCTCGAGCGAGGGCACCAGGCCCTCCTCCATCCGCTCGCGCTGCAGGCGCAGCATGAACACCGCGTCCACCCCGTCGAGCGCCTCGTCGAGCGAGGCGGCCACGCGCACGCCGTCGAGCGTGCCGTCGCCGGGCAGCAGGCTGGCCGGGCCGCAGGCGCGCACCTCGCCGATGCCCAGCGTGCGCAGCGCCTGCAGGTCGGAGCGCGCGACGCGGCTGTGCTTGATGTCGCCGACGATCGCCACCTTCAGCGCGCCGAAGTCCGCGCCCTTGTGCTGGCGCAGGGTGAGCATGTCGAGCAGGCCCTGGGTGGGATGGCTGCGGCGACCCGCGCCGGCGTTGAGCAGCGCGGTGCCGGGCGCGGCCGCGGCGGCCATCGCGTCCACCGCGCCGTCGCCGGCGTGGCGCACGATGAAGCCGCGCACGCCCATCGCCTCGATGGTGCGCAGGGTGTCGAGCCCGGTCTCGCCCTTGGTGGTGGACGAGGTGCTGGCGTCGAAGCCCAGCACGTCCGCGCCGAGGCGCTGCGCGGCGAGCTGGAAGCTCAGCCGGGTGCGCGTGCTGGCCTCGAAGAACAGCGTGCACACCGCGACGCCCGCGAGCCGGCGGCGGGTGGCCGCCGCGTCGTCGCTGCCCTCGGCGAAGGCCTGGGCGCGGTCGAGCAGCGCCGCCAGGGTGGCGCGCGGCAGGCCGTCGAGGGTCAGCAGGTGGCGCAGGCGGCCGTCGGCGTCGATCTGAAGGGCGGGCGTGGCGGGGCTCACGAGGGGTCTCCGGGCGCGTCGGGGCGGGATGGCGGGTGGGCGGTGCGGGGCGGGCGTCAGGGCGCGGTGCCGGCGCCGGGGTCGGCGAACCAGCGGTCGAGGATCACGGCGGCGGCCAGGGCGTCGAGCTTCTCGGCGCCGGCGCGGCGGCGGGTGCCGGCGGCGCGGGCCTGGGCGAAGCGGCCGGCGGCCTCCAGCGAGCTGCGGCGCTCGTCGACCATCCGCACCGGCAGCCGGTAGCGGGTGGCCAGCGCGTGGGCGAAGGCGCGGGCGCGCCGCCGCGCGGGCTGCACGGCGTCCTCGTCGTCGAGCAGCTTCGGATCGCCCACCACCAGCACCACCGGGGTGTAGTCGGCCACCGCGCGGTCGAGCGCGGCGAAGTCGAAGTCGTGGAAGTCGCCGGCGGCGCCGCGCACCTCCAGCACGCACAGGTCGCGCCCCGCGCCCGTGAGCGAGTGCCCGACGGCGACGCCGATGCGCTTGGCGCCCACGTCGAAACCGAGCGCGCTGCCCTCGCTCATGCGTGGCCGGCGTAGACCGCGAAGGTGCTCAGGTCGACGCCGAGCTGGCGCGCGGCGGCCTGCCAGCGGTCCTCCAGCCCGGTGTCGAACAGGATCGCGTCGCTGGCCGGCACGGTGAGCCAGGAGTTATCGCCGAGTTCGTCCTCGAGCTGGCCCGCGCCCCATCCGGCGTAGCCCAGCGCCACCTGGCAGCGCTTCGGGCCCTCGCCGCGGGCGATGGCCTCGAGGATGTCGCGCGAGGTGGTGACGAACAGGCCCTCGCGCACGCGCATGGTGGAGGCGTACTCCGAGGTGCCGTCGTCGTGCAGCACGAAGCCGCGCTCGGGCTGCACCGGGCCACCCGCCAGCACCACGCGCTCGCTGAGCGCGAGGTCGGGCGTCTGGATGCCCATCTGGCCGAACAGGTCGCCGAAGGTGAAGTCCGACTCGCGGTTGAGCATCAGGCCCATGGCGCCGGTCTCGTCGTGCTGGCACAACAGGGTCACGCTGCGCGCGAAGTTCGGGTCGTCCATCGCCGGGACGGCGATGAGCAGGTGGTCGGCGAGGAAACGATCGGCATGCATGGCGTTAGTGTAGCGCCGCCGGCCCCCGGGCCGCCCCTCCCCCGCCCAGGACCGCCCCCGATGAGCGCCTACTGCGACTACGCCCCGTCCCACCCGGTGCACGCCCATTACCACGACCACGAGTACGGCATGCCCCTGCACGACGACGACGCCCTGTTCGGGCGCCTGGTGCTGGAGATCAACCAGGCCGGCCTGAGCTGGGAGACCATCCTGCGCAAGCGCGAGGCCTTCGAGCGCGCCTACGACGGCTTCGCGGTGGCGCGGGTGGCGGCCTACGGCGAGGCCGACCGGGCCCGGCTGCTGGCCGACGCCGGGATCATCCGCAACCGCCTCAAGGTCGACGCCGCCATCCACAACGCCGGGGTCATCCTGGGCCTGCAGGCCGCGCACGGCAGCTTCGCGGCCTGGATCGCCGGGCATGCCGACGACCCGGCCGTCGGGCTCGACAAGCCCGCCTGGGTGAGGCTGTTCAAGCGCACCTTCCGCTTCACCGGCGGCGAGATCACCGGCGAGTTCCTGATGAGCACCGGCGTGCTGCCCGGGGCGCACCGCGCCGACTGCCCGGCGCACGCGCGCTGCGTGGCGGCCGGGGCGCGCTGGGCGCGGGGGGCGCGGGGGCTGGCCTAGGCCGCGGGGGCGCCGTCCAGCGCGCGCAGCGCCCGTTGGGTCCGCCAGCCGAGCACCCAGCCGATGACGTGCAGGCCGAAGAACACATAGCCCGGCAGGCCGAGCCACTGGCCCGAGGCGTTCTCGGCGGGGATCACCAGCGCCAGCACGATCGACACCGCCGCCACCACCGGCACGGCGGCCCAGGTGGCGATGGCGGAGCGGGTCAGCACCCGTTCCGCCGCGTCGAGGCCCAGCGCGTCGCGCAGCCGCCACGCACGCACGTACAGCGCCATCACCGCGGCGCCCATCGAGCCGAAGGCGATCGCGAAGGTCACGAACAGCACCGGCAGCTCGGCCACCGAGGTGATCGTGAAGGCGGCCGGCAGCGCGCCGCCGCTGATCGCGTCGAACAGCGCGCCGAACACCATCCGCATCGGGTACACGAACACCAGCACCAGCATCACCAGCAGCAGGCTGAGGTTGCGCGAGGCGTCGTCGTCGAGGCCGTAGGCGCGGCTCCAGCGCGTGTGCGCGCTCCAGATCCACATCACCAGCACGAAGCTCAGCGCGAACGCCGGGATGCCGGTGAGCGCCATCTTCAGCTCGGCGATCGACTTGGGGATCTCCTGCCCGGCGATGGCGGTCAGCGTCACCGCGAACGCGAACGCCGCGTCCACGAACGCCTCGACCCGGGTCACCTGCCCGCCCCGCTCCTTGAACCCGCGCATGTGCCGCTCCTTCGTGATGCCGGCCCCGGACGCGACGAAGGCCGGACGGGCCGGCCTTCGCGCATGCCGCGGCGGTGGACGCCGCCTCAGCGGACTTCGGAGATCTCGACGCCGTCCAGGCCCTGCGACAGCGTGCGCGCGTCGCCGCCCTGGGCGAGCTTGATGCGCAGGCGCACCTCGTTCGCGGAGTCGGCGTAGCGCAGCGCGTCCTCGTAGGAGATCTCGCCCGACTGGTAGAGCTCGAACAGGCTCTGGTCGAAGGTCTTCATGCCGAGGTTGGTGGACTCCTTCATGACGTCCTTGATCTTGTGGATCTCGCCGTCGCGGATGTAGTCCTGGACCAGCGGCGTGCCCAGCAGGATCTCCATCGCCACCCGGCGGCCCTTGCCGTCCGGGGTGGGGATGAGCTGCTGCGCGACCACGCCCTTGAGGTTGAGCGAGAGGTCCATCAGCAGCTGGTTGCGGCGGTCTTCCGGGAAGAAGTTGATGATGCGGTCCATCGCCTGGTTGGCGTTGTTCGCATGCAGGGTGCACAGCACCAGGTGGCCGGTCTCGGCGAACGCGATGGCGTGGTCCATGCCCTCGCGGGTGCGCACCTCGCCGATCATGATCACGTCGGGCGCCTGGCGCAGGGTGTTCTTCAGCGCCGCCTCCCACGAGTCGGTGTCGATGCCGACCTCGCGCTGGGTGACGATGCAGCCCTCGTGCTTGTGCACGAACTCGATCGGGTCCTCGATGGTGATGATGTGGCCCGAGGAGTTCTGGTTGCGGTAGCCGATCATGGCCGCCAGCGAGGTGGACTTGCCGGTGCCGGTGGCGCCGACGAACAGGATGATGCCGCGCTTGGTCATGGCCAGCGTCTTGATGACCGGTGGCAGGTTCAGCTCTTCGATGGTGGGGATGCGCGTCTCGATGCGACGCAGCACCATGCCGACCTGGTTGCGCTGGTAGAAGCAGCTGACACGGAAGCGGCCCACGCCGGCCACGCCGATGGCGAAGTTGCACTCGTGGGTCTTTTCGAACTCCTCGCGCTGCGCCGGCGTCATCACGTTGAGTACCAGGTCGCGCGACTGCTGCGACGTCAGCGGCGTCTGCGTGATCGGCGAGATCTTGCCGTGCACCTTGATGGACGGCGGCATGCCGGACGTGATGAACAGGTCCGACGCCTTCTGGTGCGCCATCAGCTTGAGGAAGGAGGTGAAGTCGATGGTGCTCATGGCGATGCTCCGGGAGACGGGAGGAGACGCGGGGCGCTCGCGCGGAGCGGCACCCCGTCGCCCTTACTCGAACAGGCGCTTTTCCTTGGCGTATTCCTTGGCCTGCTGGCGCGTGATGAGGCTGCGCTTCACCAGGTCCTGCAGGTGCTGGTCCAGCGTCATCATTCCGTAGTTCTGGCCGGTCTGGATGGCCGAGTACATCTGCGCCACCTTGTCCTCGCGGATCAGATTGCGGATGGCCGGGGTGCCGACCATGATTTCCCACGCGGCGGTGCGACCGCCGCCGATCTTCTTCAGCAGCGCCTGCGAGATGACCGCGCGCAGCGATTCGGACAGCATCGAGCGGACCATCGGCTTTTCGCCGGCGGGGAACACGTCGATGATGCGGTCGATGGTCTTGGCCGCCGAGCTGGTGTGCAGGGTGGCGAACACCAGGTGGCCGGTTTCCGCGGCGGTCAGCGCCAGGCGGATGGTTTCCAGGTCGCGCAACTCGCCGACCAGGATGTAGTCGGGGTCTTCACGCAGCGCCGAACGCAGCGCTTCGTTGAAGCCGTGCGTATCGCGATGCACTTCGCGCTGGTTGATCAGGCACTTCTGCGAGGTATGCACGAATTCGATCGGGTCCTCGACGCTGAGGATGTGGCCGTATTCGTTCTTGTTGATGTGGTCGATCATCGCCGCCAGCGTGGTCGACTTGCCCGAACCGGTCGGGCCGGTGACCAGGATCAGGCCCTGCGGCTGCTGGATCAGCTCGCGGAACAGCGGCGGGCAGCCGAGGTCTTCCAGCGTCAGCACTTCCGAGGGAATGGTACGGAAGACGGCGCCGGCGCCGCGGTTCTGGTTGAACGCGTTGACGCGGAAGCGCGCCAGCGACGGGATCTCGAACGAGAAGTCGACCTCGAGGAACTCTTCGAAGTCGCGACGCTGCTTGTCCGACATGATGTCGTAGACCAGCGCGTGCACCTGCTTGTGATCCAGCGCCGGGATGTTGATGCGGCGCACGTCGCCGTCCACGCGGATCATCGGCGGCAGGCCGGCCGAGAGGTGGAGGTCGGAAGCCTTGTTCTTGACCGAGAAGGCCAGCAGTTCAGCAATATCCATTGCGTGTATCCCCCAGCGCCGCGTTGTCGTGCATCGAGTCCCCGGGGCAGTATAGCCGCCCGTCCCGACCTGTATACCCCGCGCATGCGCACACCGGAACCGGCCCCTGGGACCCCTCCCGACGACGCCCTGCGCGACGCGCTCGAGGGCGTCATGGGCCGCCTCCACAACGCGCTGCGGGCCGCCGGCAGGCCAGCCGGGGCGGCGGGCCTGCTGGCGGTGTCCAAGACCCGCGGCCCGGAGGCCGTGCGGGCGTTGGCCGGCCTCGGCCAGCGCGCCTTCGGCGAGAACTACGTCCAGGAGGCGCTGGGCAAGATCGAGGCGCTGGCCGACCTGGGCCTGGAGTGGCACCTGATCGGCCACCTGCAGACCAACAAGGCCCGCGAGGCCGCCAACGCCTTCGCCTGCGTGCAGTCGGTCGACCGCGTGAAGGTGGCCGAGGCCCTGTCGCGCCACCGCGACCCCGCCCTCGGGCCGCTGGACGTGCTGCTGCAGGTGGACATCGACGAGGAGCCGACCAAGGCCGGCTGCCGCCCGGACGACGTGGACGCCCTGGCCGACGCCGTCGCCGCCCTGCCCGGCCTGCGCCTGCGCGGGCTGATGGCCATCCCCGCCCCCGACCCGGCCACCCGCGGCCGGGCCTTCGCCGCGATGCGCGCCCTCTTCGCCCGGCTGCAGGCCCGCCACCCGGGCCTCGACACCCTGTCGATGGGCATGAGCGAGGACTTCGAGGAGGCCGTCGCCGAGGGCGCCACCTGCGTGCGGGTGGGCTCGGCGCTGTTCGGTGCGCGCCCCCCGAAGCCGGGCGCCGCCGGTCCCGCGCCCGACCCCGCGCCCGCCGCGGCCTGAGCCCCATCCCGCCGCGGGCGTGCCGGCCACCACGGTCCCGCGACCGCCGCGCGCGTTACCCTCGGGCCCTTCGCCTGCCGCCCGCCGCGCCCGCCGCCCTGGAGCCTCCCATGCCGCACCGTGACCCGCGCCATCCCGATCCCGCCCCGATCGCCTTCATCGGCGGCGGCAACATGGCGCGCAGCCTGATCGGCGGCCTCGTCGCCACCGGCCGCGCCGCCGCCGGGCTGCGCGTCAGCGAGCCGCACGCCCCGCTGCGCGAGGCGCTGGCCGCCGACTTCGGGGTGCCGGTGGTCGACGACAATCTCGCCGCCGCCCGCGGCGCCGGCACCTGGGTGCTGGCGGTGAAGCCGCAGGTGCTGCGCGAGGTCTGCGGCCAGCTGGCCGCGCTCGCCCAGGCCGAGCGCCCGGTGGTGGTGTCGATCGCGGCGGGCATCACCACCGCCCAGCTCGAGCGCTGGCTCGGCGGCGGCGTCGCGGTGGTGCGCTGCATGCCCAACACCCCCGCGCTGATCGGCGACGGCATCACCGGGCTCTACGCCACCCCGGCCGTGGACGCCGAGGGCCGCGACGGCGCCCAGGCCCTGCTCGGCGCGGTCGGGCGCACGGTATGGATCGACGACGAGGGCCTGATGGACGCGGTGACCGCGGTGTCGGGCAGCGGCCCGGCCTACTTCTTCCTGATGGTCGAGGCGCTGCAGGCCGCCGGCGAGGCGCGCGGGCTGCCGGCGCAGGCGGCGCACGACCTGGCCGTGTACACCGCGGTGGGCGCGGCGCGGATGCTGGCGGAGACCGGCGAATCGCCGGGCGTGCTGCGCCAGCGCGTCACCTCGCCCGGCGGCACCACGCAGGCGGCGCTGGAGGCCTTCGAGGCCGGCGGCTTCCGCGCCCTGGTCGACCGCGCGGTGGTGGCGGCGACCACGCGCGGCGGCGAGCTCTCGGCGGCCAACGACGCATGAGCCCGCGCGCCTTCGCCATCATCGCCGCGGCCGCGCTGGCGCTCGCCGCCGCGCTGGCGCCGCGCCCCGCCGCCGCCCAGCAGATCACCGTGCACGGCGTCACGCTGCACTACGCGGCGCTGCCCAGCACCACGCTCGACCCGGCCGTGGCCACGCGCTACGGCGTCACCCGCTCGCCCGGCCGCGCGCTGTTCACGCTGGTGGCGCGCCGCGACGGCGTGTCGCTGCCCGCGCGCATCACCGGCACCGCCACCAATGCCGCCGGCACCGCGGTGCCGATCGCCGCGCGCGAGGTGCGCGACGGCGCCGACGTCTCGCAGCTGGCCCAGCTGCGCGTGCAGACCCCGCGCGACATGCTGCGCTTCGAGCTGCAGGTGGAGGTCGAGGGCGCGCCCCCGATCCCGCTGGTGTTCCGCCAGGCCTTCTTCCAGGACCCGCTCCGGTGAGCGCCGACGCCGCCCCGATGCCGCCGCGCGCCGCCGCCCATCCGATCGCCCCGCTGCTGGTGGCCCGCCACGGCCAGGCCAGCTTCGGCAGCGCCGACTACGACCGCCTCAGCGAGCGCGGCCACCTGCAGGCGCGCCGGCTGGGCGACTGGCTGGCCGGGCACGAAGCGCCGTTCGCGCGCGTGTTCACCGGCGCCATGCGCCGCCACCGCGAGACCGCCGAGGGCGTGGCCGCGGGCTACGCCGACCGCGGCCTCGCGCTGCCGGCGATCGAGGCCGACCCCGACCTCGACGAGTTCGACCACCGCTCGGTGGTGCAGGCCTACGTGCGCGAGCGGCCCGACGACCCCGTGGTCGTGGCCACCGCCGGCGCCACCCGCGGCCAGCCGAGAGAGGTGTTCTCGCTGCTGCAGGCCGCGATCGCGCGCTGGGCCGCCGGCGGCGACGGCGGCCCGGAGTCCTGGGCCGCCTTCCAGGCCCGCACCCGGCGCGCGCTGGCCGCGCTGCAGGCGGCCACGGCCGATGGCCCGGTGCTGGTGCTGAGCTCGGGCGGCGTGATCGCGCAGTTCGCCCAGCACGCGCTCGACGCCGGCGACGCCCAGGCCATCGCGCTCAACCTCGCCCTGCGCAACGCCGCGCTCAGCGAGTTCCATCCCGTCGACGGCCGGATGCGCCTGGGCAGCTTCAACGCCCTGCCCCACCTCGCCGACGACCGCGCCCTGTGGACCTACTTCTGAGCCCCGCCATGACCGACGCCCCGCACGCCGCCAGCTCCGCCACGCCCCCGACCGCCGCCGACCCCGCGCGCGCCGAGGCCCTGCGCGCCGCGGTCGACGCCTTCGTGCGCGAGCGCGTGATCCCCGCCGAACCGGCGCTGGCCGCGCATGCCGCCGATCCGGCCACGCGCTGGACGATCCCGCCGCTGCTCGAGCAGCTCAAGGCCGAGGCCCGCGCGGCTGGGCTGTGGAACCTGTTCCTGCCCGACGCCACCCACGGCGCCGGGCTGTCGAACCGCGACTACGCCCCGATCGCCGAGGCCATGGGCCGCTCGCTGCTGGCGCCGGAGGTGTTCAACTGCAACGCGCCCGACACCGGCAACATGGAGCTGCTGCTGCACTTCGGCCGCCCCGACCAGCGCGCGCGCTGGCTGGCGCCGCTGCTCGAGGGGACGATCCGCTCGGCGTTCGGCATGACCGAGCCCGACGTGGCCAGCTCCGACGCCACCAACATCGCGCTGCGCGCGGTGCGCGACGGCGGCGACTGGGTGCTCACCGGCCGCAAGTGGTGGACCACCGGGGCCGCCGACCCGCGCTGCGCGCTGCTGATCGTGATGGCGCTGACCGACCCCGACGCCGAGCCGCACCGCCGGCACTCGATGATCCTCGTGCCGATGGACAGCCCCGGCCTCACGGTGCTGCGCCCGCTGCAGGTGTTCGGCTACGACGACGCGCCGCACGGCCACGTCGAGCTGGCGCTCGACGGCGTGCGCGTGCCCGCCGACAGCGTCGTGGGCGCGCCGGGCGACGGTTTCGCGATCGCGCAGGCCCGGCTGGGGCCGGGCCGCATCCACCACTGCATGCGCCTGATCGGCCTGGCCCAGCGCGCGCTCGACGCGATGCTCGAGCGCGCCCGCACCCGGGTGGCCTTCGGCCGCCCGCTCGGCGGCCACGGCATGGCCCAGGAGGCGATCGCGCGCTCGGCCTGCGAGATCGAGCAGGCCCGGTTGCTGACCCTGCACGCCGCCGCCGAGCTCGACCGCGTCGGCAACAAGGGCGCCAAGGACCTGATCGGCATGATCAAGATCGTCGCCCCGACCATGGCCTGCCAGGTCATCGACCGCGCGATGCAGGTGCACGGCGGCGGCGGGCTCTCGCAGGACCACGTCCTGGCGGCGGCCTACGCCGGGGCGCGCTCGCTGCGCCTGGCCGACGGGCCCGACGAGGTGCACCTGGCGGCGCTGGCGCGCTCGCTGCTCAAGCAGGGCGCGCCGCGCGGCGAGCGCGCCCACGGCGACGCGCGATGAGCCGCGACGACGAGGCCCCGGCGCCGCGCGGCGACGCCCCGCCCCACGACCTCCCGCTGGAGCGCCTGGCCACCTGGATCGCCGCCCGCGGCCTGCCGCTGCGCGCGCCGCTGGCCGCGGAGAAGTTCGCCGGCGGCCAGTCCAATCCCACCTACCGCCTCACCGACGCCGACGGCCGGCTCGCGGTGCTGCGGCGCAAGCCCTCCGGCGCGCTGCTGGCCTCGGCGCACGCGGTGGACCGCGAGTTCCGCGTCATCGAGGCGCTGCACGGCCGCGGCGTGCCGGTGGCCGCGCCGATCGCGCTGTGCATGGACGACGACGTCCTCGGCAGCGCGTTCTACCTGATGCACCACGTCGAGGGCCGGATCCTGTGGGATCCGGCGCTGCCGGGGATGGCGCCGGCCGCGCGCGCCGCGCACTACGCCGAGATCGTGCGCGTGCTGGCCGCGATCCACGCGATCGACCCGGCCGCGGTGGGGCTGGCCGACTACGGCCGGCCGGGCGACTACTTCGCCCGCCAGCTCGCGCGCTGGAGCGAGCAGTACCGCGCCAGCGCCACCCGCGCGATCGCGCCGATGGACGCGCTGCTGGCCCGCCTGCCCGCGCGCTGCCCCGCCGACGACGGCAGCGCGCGCCTGGTCCACGGCGACTTCCGGCTCGACAACCTCGTCTGGCATCCCACCGAGCCGCGGATCCTCGCGGTGCTCGACTGGGAGCTCTCCACGCTGGGCCACCCGCTGGCCGACCTGGGCTACTTCTGCATGGCGCTGCGGCTGCCGCGCAACCCGGTGATCCCCGGGCTGGCCGGCCAGGACCGCGCCGCGCTGGGCATCCCCGACGAGGCCGCGCTGCTGGCCGCCTACGCCGCGGCCAGCGGCCGCGCCGGCGTGCCCGACTGGGGCTTCGTGCTGGGCTTCAGCTTCTTCCGCCTGGCCGCCATCGCGCAGGGCGTGGCCAAGCGCGCCGAGCAGGGCAACGCCAGCTCGACGCGGGCGCGCGAGGCCGGGCAGATGGTGGAGCTGCTGGCCTCGCTGGGGCTCGAGGCGCTGGCGAAGGGCTGAGCGCGCGGCGCGCTCAGGCCGCGGCGGCGCCCGGGTCGGCCGCCAGCGCGTCGTCCTCGCCGCCGAACACCTGCTCCAGCGGCACCGGCCGGTGCAGCAGGAAGCCCTGCACGTGGTCGACGCCGAGCCGGCGCAGGGTGCCCAGCGTGACCTCGTCCTCGACCCACTCCGCGATGGTCTGCAGGCCGAGCACGCCGGCCAGGTCGACGAAGCACTTCACCGCCACCGCGTTGATCGGCTCGTCGAGCAGGTGCTTCACGAACAGGCCGTCGATCTTCAGCAGGTCCACCGGCAGCGAGCGCAGGTAGGCGAACGAGGACGCGCCGGCGCCGAAGTCGTCCAGCGCCACCTTCGCGCCCAGCGAGCGCATGCTGGCGATGAAGGCCACCGCCTCCTCGAGGTGGGTCACCGCCGCGGTCTCGGTGAGCTCGAAGCACAGCCGGCGCGGGTCGACGCCGCTGGCCAGCAGCAGCCGCGCGGCGTCGCGGTGGAAGCTGCGGTCGCCCACCGACTGCCCGGAGAGGTTGATCGTCACCAGCGCCGCGCGCTCGGCCTGGCGCGGGTTCAGCGCCAGCCACGCCAGCGTGCGCGCGAGCACCCAGCGGTCGACCATCGCCGCCATGTTGAAGCGCTCGGCGGCGGCGATGATCGCGGCGGGCGGCAGGATGGTGCCGTCGGGCTCGCGCAGGCGCAGCAGCACCTCCACCCGCACCTGGCCGTCGTCCTGGCCCAGCGGCACCACGCGCTGGCCGTAGAGCACGAAGCGGTCGCCCTCCAGCGCCTCGCCGATGCGCGCCGCCCAGTGCGTCTCGCGCTGGCGCTGGCCGACCGCGGCGTCGCTGTCGGCCCAGGCGTGCACGCGGTTGCGGCCGGCCTCCTTGGCCGCGTAGCAGGCCATGTCGGCGGCGTGCAGCAGCGCGCCGGTCCCGTGCCAGCGCGCGTCCACCGGCACCAGGCCGATGCTGGCGCCGATCCGGAACACCCGGTCGTCGTGGATGAAGCGGTACTCCTCCATCCGCGCGCAGACCTTGCGGCCCACGTCCAGCGCATGGGCCTGGTCGCAGCCCACCAGCAGCAGCGCGAACTCGTCGCCGCCGAGGCGGGCCACGACGTCGGTCCCGCGCACCGCCTGCTGCAGGATCGCCGCCACCTGGCGCAGCACCTCGTCGCCGGCGGCGTGGCCGCAGCTGTCGTTGACGAGCTTGAAGTGGTCGAGGTCGACGAACAGCAGCGCGTGCCGCGCGCCCTCGGCCGGCACCGGCTCGGCGAGCAGCGGGCCGAGCCGCGCGACCAGCTCGCCGCGGTTGCGCAGGCCGGTCAGCGCGTCGTGGGTGGCGCGCTGGTGCATCTCGTTCGACAGCGCGCGCTGCTCGGAGACGTCGTGCAGCACCACGACCATGCCGAGCAGCTCGCCGTCGTCGTCGCGCAGCGGGGTGGCGCCGTCCTCGATCGCGTGGCGGCGTCCGTCGCGGCCGATCAGCACGATGTCCTGCCGCGGCGCGCGCCCGGCCTCGCGCAGGCCGGCCAGGCGCGCGGGCCGGTCGTCGGCCTCGTGCACCAGCACCAGCACCTCCTCGAGCGGCCGGCCCACGGCCTCGGCGTGGCTCCAGCCGGTCATGCGCTCCGCCACCGGGTTGAGCCAGCGCACCTGGCCCACCAGGTCGGTGGTCAGCACCGCGTCGCCGATGGCCTCGAGCGTCACCCGCATCAGCGACTGGTTGGTGGCCAGCGCGCGGCCGAGGCGGCGGCGGTCGTCCTCGGCCTGGTGCAGCGGGGTGGCGTCCATGGCGTGGCCGCTCCACGCGGGCTCGCCGCCGTCGCGGGCCCAGGGCCGCAGCTGCACGTGGACCCAGCGCGCGGGGTCCTCGGCGCAGCGGGCCTCGAAGGACAGCGCCTCGCGCCGGGCCAGCGCGCGGCGCAGGCCGCGCAGGGCGCGGCGGCGGTCGTGCGGATGCAGCACCGCGAGCGCGGCCGCCGGATCGGCCAGCAGCGCGCGCCGGTTCACGCCCGGCAGCGCGCCGGCCTGGCCGCTGGCGTAGTCGAAGCGCAGCGCGCGCAGGCCCGCGCCGCGCAGCTGGAACACCAGCCCGGGCAGCTGCTCGACCGCGTTGCGCACCGCCACCAGCTCGTCCTCGAGCCGCCGCCGCGCGTGCACCGGCACCAGCACCAGCAGCAGGGCGTCGGCCGCACGGCGCACGTAGGCCAGCGCCGGCACCGGCCGGCCGCCGGCGTCGACCAGCTGCAGCTGGACCTCGTCGACCAGCCCGCCCTGGCGCACCGCGGGCACCACGGCGATGTCCCACAGCGCGCGCGAGGCTGCATCGAGCGCGTCGCGCAGGGCCAGGCCCTCGGCGTCGCGGCCCAGCATCGCCGAGAGCGCGGGGCTGGCCTCGTGCAGCCGGCCCTCGCCGTCCACCCGGGCCACGCCGGCGGGCAGCAGGGCCAGCATCTCCTCGGCGCGCAGGGCGTCGCCCACGCGTCAGGCCCCGTCCGCGAGGAAGGCGCGCAGGTGCTGGATGGTCTCCTCGGGGTGGCTGACGTGGGCGCAGTGGCCCTCGGCCTCCATCAGCACGAAGCGCGAGCGCGGCAGGTGCGCGTGCAGCCAGCGGCCCACGGATTCCGGGGCGATGGCGTCGGCGCGCGCCTGCAGCACCAGGGTCGGCTGGGCCAGCCGCGGCACGTCGGCGCGGACGTCGGAGAGGAAGGTGACCTCGGCGAAGGCCCGGGCGATGGCCGGGTCCATCCGGCAGAAGCTGTCCTCGAGCTCGCCGCTGAGGTCGGGCCGGCCGGGGTTGCCCATCGCCAGCGGCGCCAGCATCCCGGCCCAGCCGGTGAAATTGCGCCCCATCAGGTCGAGCAGGCCCTCGAGGGTGGCGCGGTCGAAGCCGCCGATGTAGCCGGGCGGGTCGTCGAGGTAGCAGGGCGACGGGCCGACCATGGCCAGCGCGCCGATGCGCTCCGGGGCCTGGATGGCGGCCAGCATCCCGATCATGCAGCTCACCGAGTGGCCGACGAAGACGGCGTCGCGCAGGTCCAGCGCCTCGCAGATCGCGACCACGTCCGCGGCGTAGCCGTGCAGGCTGGCGTGGCGCTGCGCGTCGTAGGCGCCCGGATCGGAGGCCCCGGCGCCGGCATGGTCGAACAGCACCACGCGGTGCGCGGCCTCGAAGGCCGGGGCGACGAAGCGCCACATGCCCTGGTCGCAGCCGAAGCCGTGCGCGAACAGCAGGGGCCGCCCGTCGCGGCCGGTGCACTGCACGTGGTGTCGGCGGATCGGATCCATCGGGCGCCTCCCGGCGTCGCGCGTGACCTTGCGCTAGCGGCCACGGCGGCCGGAGCTTGAGTCCCGGAAGCCTCCACGGCCCGGGGCGGCGCCCCCGGCCAGCCCTCCCCCGCCGTCCCGCCCACCCCGCCCACCCCGGCACCGGCACGCGCGGCGCCGCCGGCGCTGGCCTACACTGCGCGTGCACGCATCCATGGACGGGTGCCCAGACCCACCATGGCGCCGGCGCCCCCCAGCCGCACGCCCGCCCGGACCACGCCCATGCGGCTCCAGCCGCTGCCCGATATCCGCCTGCGCATCGGCGACCTGCTGCCGTTCTCCGTGTATTCGCGCTCGGGGAGCCCGCTGCTGCGGGCCGGCACGCCGATCCTCACCGACGCCGTGCTGCAGCTGGTGGTCGCCCGCGGCTTCGTCGACGGCGACGAGGACGCCGTGCGCCGCGCGCTCGTCTCCAGCCCGCCGCCGCCGCCCACCCCGCTGCCGCGGATGCTCGACGAGCTGCGCGGCGACCTGGCCGGCCTGCTGGCCGAGCTGCGGGCCGGCGAGCTCGACGACACCCCCGGCCAGATCGGCGCGCTCGCCAGCCGCGTGCTGCACGCGTGGTCGCGCGATCCCGAGCAGGTGCTGGGCCTGCTGCAGATGACCTCGCTCGACGGCGAGCACCACCACCGCATGCTGCACACCGCGGTGCTGGTCGAGACCCTGGCCCGCGCGGCCGGCCTGCCGGCGCGCGAGCGCCACTCGATCACCTGCGCCGCGCTCACCTGCGACCTCGCGATGGGCCGCCTGCACGACGCGCTGGGCCGCCAGGCCGGCCCGCTGGCGCCGGAGCAGCGCGAGCAGGTGCAGGAGCATCCCGACGAGGCCGCCAGCCTGCTGGTGCTCTCGGGCGTCGACGACCCGGTGTGGCTGGAGAGCGTGCGCTACCACCACGAGCGCCTCGACGGCAGCGGCTACCCGCTGCGCCTGGGCGCCGACGCGGTGCCGCTGGGCGCGCGCCTGCTGGCGATCTGCGACATCTACACCGCGATGATCCGCCCGCGCGCCTGGCGCCCGGCGTTCGCCTCGCGCGCGGCGCTGCGCGACCTGTTCCTCGAGCGCGGCCAGCGCGTCGACGCGGGGCTGGCGGCGCTGTTCGTGAAGACGCTGGGCGTCTACCCGCCGGGCAGCCTGGTGCGGCTGGCCAACGCCGAGCTGGCGGTGGTGGTGCGGCAGACCGACGACGCGGCGCATCCTCTGGTGCGCACCGTGGTGCGGGCGGACGGCAGCGGGCTGCTGCATCCCTCGCCGCGCGACACCCGCGAGCCGGCGCACGCGATCCGGGAGCTCGCCAGCCTGGCCCAGTACCGCTCCGTGCTCGGCCTCGCGCCCCAGCTCTGGCCGCACGAGGAGCCGCTGAAGGCCGAGGCCTGAGGCTTCGTTCCTGGCGGCGCGGCATGGCGGGAGGGTGGCCCCGGGCCTGCGCATGGCGACCCGTTCCGGGCGCCGGCCCGCCGAGCGGGCCGGTCCCCTGCGGTGCTCGGTCGACCGAGGCCGCCACTTAACTCGGCCATCCATGGCCTCAGACAAAGTGGCTTTCCCCTCGGTCGCCCTGCGCGCCTCGGCGCCCTCCAAGGGTCGCCACGCCCAGGGCCCCGCCCGTCCCACCCCCACGCCGCGCTCCCTCTTCCTCTGGCTCTGGCTGGGGAGAAAGAGCAAGAGCAGGAGCAGGAGCCGAGGCTGACGAGGGAGCTGGCGTTGGAGCGAACGCTGAGTGGGAGCTGGGGAGGCGGAGCAACGCGAGGCGGTCGGCGCCACGGCGGTCGGGCGGGCCCGGCGGGCGCGGCCGGCGCTGGGCCCTTGGAGGGCGCCGAGGAGCGCAGGGCAGCCGAGGGGAAAGCCACATTGTTTGAGCGCATGGATGCGCGAGTTATGTGGCGGCCTCGGCTGACCGAGCACCGCAGGGGACCCGGCCGCGCAGCGGCCGGGCGCCCGGAGTGGGCCCAGCGCCGGCCGCGCCCGCTGGGCCGGCCCGACCGCCGTGGCTCCGCGCAGGATCAGCGGGCGGAGCGGGACGCCCAGGCCGCGATGCGGGCGTGGAGGGCGTGCAGGCCGTCGGTGAGGGCGGCGGGGCCGGGCTGCAGGATCAGCGGGGACTTGATCTCGAAGAGCTGGCCGTCGCGCACCGCCGGGATCGCGTCCCAGCCCGGCCGCGCGGCCACGCGCTCGGGGCGGAAGCGCTTGCCGCACCACGAGCCGAGGATCAGGTCGGGCGCGCGCGCGATCACCTCGTCGTGGCTGGCGAGGATGCGGTCGCGGCCCAGCGGCATCACTGCGCGCTCCGGGAACACGTCGTCGCCGCCGGCCAGGCCGACCAGCTCCGACACCCACTGGATCGCGCTGATCGCGGGCTCGTCCCACTCCTCGAAGTACACCCGCGGCCGCGCCGGCAGCGCGCCCGCCGCGGCGGCCACGGCGTCGACGCCCGCGCGCAGCCGCCCCGCGTAGGCCTCGGCGTCGGCCGCGCGGCCCACCAGCGCGCCCAGCCGGCGCACGTAGTCGAGGATGCCCTCGACCGAGCGGTGGTTGCTGATCCACACCTCGACGCCGCGCCGCACCAGCTCGGCGGCGATGTCGGCCTGGATGTCGCTGAAACCGATCGCCATGTCGGGCCGCAGCGCCAGGATCGCGTCGATCTTCGCGCTGGTGAACGCGCTGACCTTGGGCTTGTCGCGGCGCGCCGCGGGCGGGCGCACGGTGAAGCCCGAGATGCCGACGATGCGGTCCTGCTCGCCCAGCGCGTACAGGACCTCGGTGGGCTCCTCGGTGAGGCAGACGATGCGGCGCGGGCCGGTCACGCGCGCGGGCCCCGGCGGCGGGCCGTCACGGGAACAGCAGGCGGCGGGTCCACTCGCCGGCGATGCGCTCGTAGCGGTGGCGCTCGTGCAGGCGGAACTGCGCGCCGTACCAGAACTCGATCATGTCCGGCACCACGCGGAAGCCGCCCCAGTGCGGGGGACGCGGCACCTCGCCGCCGGCGAACTCGCGGTCGTAGTCGGCCAGGCGTGCGTCGAAGGCCTCGCGGGCCTCCATGGTCTGGCTCTGCAGCGAGGCCCAGGCGCCGAGCTGGCTCATGCGCGGGCGCGAGGCGAAGTAGGCGTCGGCCTCGGCGTCGTCGACGCGCTCCACCCGGCCCTCGATCTTCACCTGCACCTGCTCGCGCAGGGCCTTCCACAGGAACAGCAGCGCGGCCTGCGGGTTGGCGCGCAGCTGCTCGCCCTTGATGCTGTCGGCGTTGGTGTAGAACACGAAGCCGCGCGCGTCCGCGCCCTTGAGCAGCACGGTGCGCGCCGACGGGCGGCCGTCGGCGGTGGCGGTGGCCAAGGTCATCGCGGTGGGCTCGGGGTCGCGCGCGTCCACGGCCTCCTGCAGCAGGGCGTGGAAGGTCTGCAGCGCCTCGGCGTGGAGGTCGGTCATGGCGGCATCGGGCGTCGTGGGAGGAGGCGGCCATTGTCGCCGCTCGCCGTGATGGCTGCACGACGACGATCAAACCGCGGCCGGCCGCGGCGCCCCGGCCGCGGGCTCAGGAGGTGCAGGCCATCACCGCCAGGCGCGCGATGACCGAGCCGGGCTCGATGGGCTCGAGCACGATCTCGCCCACCGGCAGCTCGCCGCCGCCGGTGACGAGGCCGCCGGCGCGCGGCCGCTCCCAGGTGCGCATGCCGGCGCCGCCATAGGTCCCCGCACCGCAGTCGAACGCAAGCCGCACCGCCTGCGAGGGCTGGCCCGGGCGCTCGTACATGACCCAGATCGCGCGCAGCCCGCCGGCCAGGTGCTCCAGGCCCGGGTCCACGTAGATCAGGCCGTCGCCGTCGGGCGAGGCCGCCAGGAAGGTCCAGCCGGGGATGGCCGGGGGCGGGGCCGCAGGCGCCGCGGGCGCCGGCCGCGCGATCGACGGGGGCGGTGTCGCCGCGGCCGGCCCGGCGGCCAGCGCGAGGAAGGCCGCGAGGCCGAGCGTGGCGGCGGCGGCGCGGGCGGCGGCGTGGCGGGGCGGGGTCGGCATGGCGGGCCTCAGAACATCGCGTCGGTGGCGTCGCGGCAGGTGGCGTCGCCGGCCGCGAACAGGGCCAGCGGCGCGCGCTTGGTCGGCAGCGCCCAGGTGATGAACCAGCGCGCGGCCTGCCGCTTGCCGCGCAGGACGTCCGCGCGCGGGCCGCCGCCGTCGGGCGCGGCCAGCAGCGCGCCGGCCACGCGGGCCTGGTCGAGCCACTGCCAGGCCACGACGACGTGGCCGAAGGCGTCGAGCAGCGCGTAGGCGTTGCCGAAGGCCAGCTCGGGGTCGGTCTTGGCCAGCGCGCCCGCGCGCGCCACCGCGTCGCCGATCCGCGGCAGCCAGGCGCCCAGCTCGGCCGCCAGCGGGGCCAGCTCGGCGTCGTCGGCGCAGGCGGCCAGGCTGGCCTGGATGCGCCCGGCCAGCAGGCCCAGCGCGCGGCCCTGGTCGCCCAGCAGCTTGCGGCCCAGCAGGTCGAGCGCCTGGATGCCGTTGGTGCCCTCGTGGATGGCGTTGATGCGGTTCTCGCGCCACAGCCGCTCGACCGGGAAGTCGCGGGTGTAGCCGGCGCCGCCGTGGATCTGGATGGCGAGGTCGTTGGCGGCCAGCGCGTAGTCGCTGGGCCAGGCCTTCACCACCGGGGTCAGCAGGTCGACCAGGGCCTGGGCCTCGGCGCGCGCGGCGTCGTCGCCCACGCGGGCCTCGTCGATGAGCTTGGCCGCGTACAGGCATAGCGCCAGGCTGCCCTCGACGTAGGCCTTGGAGGCCAGCAGCATGCGGCGCACGTCGACGTGCTCGATGATCGGCACCATCGGCGTGCTGGCGTCGCGCTCGCCGGGCCGGCGGCCCTGGCGGCGCTCGCGGGCGTAGGCCAGCGCGGCGCGGTAGCCGGCATAGCCGCTCATCGCGGCGCCCAGGCCGACGCCGATCCGCGCCTCGTTCATCATCAGGAACATGTGGCGCATGCCCTCGTGCGGCGCGCCGACGAGCTCGCCGATGCACTCGCCGCTGCCGCCGAAATCGAGCAGGCAGTTCACCTGGCCGTGGGTGCCGAGCTTGTGGTTGAGGCCCACGAGGGTGACCCCGTTCTCGCCGGTGATGGCGCCGCCGGCATCGACGCGCTTGCGCGGCACGATGAACAGGCTGATGCCCTTGGTGCCCGCCGGGCCGCCGGGGATCTTGGCCAGCACCAGGTGCACGATGTTCTCCGCCAGCTCGTGGTCGCCGGAGCTGATCCACATCTTGTTGCCCTTGATGGCATAGGTGCCGTCGGGGCGCGGCTCGGCGATCGTGCGGATGTCGCCCACCGAGGAGCCGGCCTGCGGCTCGCTCAGGCACATCGTGCCGAACCACTCGCCGGCCAGCATCTTCGGCAGCCAGCGCGCGCGCTGGTCCTCGCTGGCCGCGTGGCGGATCAGGTTGGCCGCGGCCTGGGTCAGGAAGGCGTAGCCGTTGGTGGCGACGTTGGCGGCCGAGAACACGCCGCCCATCGCGGACGCCAGCACGCAGGGCAGGCCCAGGCCGCCCTCCTCCAGCGGGGCCTCCATGCCGAAGAAGCCGGCGTCGCGGTAGGCCGCCAGCGCCTCGCCGATCTCGGGGATCAGCTGGACGCGGCCGTCCACCAGCACCGGCGGCTGCGCGTCGGACTTCGCGGCGTGCGGCAGGTAGGCCTGCCCGGCGAGCTCGATCGCGGCGCCCAGCATGGCGTCGGCGGTGTCGCGGTCGACGTGGGCGAAGCGCGGGTGCGCGGCCAGGTCGGACATCCGCAGCCAGTCGTGGAGCAGGAAGTCGAGGTCGTGGCGGGGCGGCAGCATGCGGGATCCGGGGGCGTCTGGGGGACGCCGGAGGATGCCCGATGCGCCGGGCCGGGGCGAGGGCCCCGGTGGCGGAGCCGCGCGGCGCCTCAGTCCGCGCAGGCCGCGAGCCCGTCCGGGCCGTCGGCCTCGCCGTCGGCGAGCAGGCGCGGCTCGCCGAGCAGCACCTGGAACACCGGGTAGTCCAGCGTGATCTCCCGCGGCGCGCCCACCGGCACCGCGCAGGCGGGCACCTCGTACATCTCGTCCTCGGCCAGCGGCATCACGCCCAGGCGCACCCGCAGCGGGCGGTCGAAGCCGTGCGACAGGGTCAGGCGCATGCCGTCGCCGTCGACCTGCTGCAGCCGCGCGGACAGGGTGCGGGCGGGCTCGCGCACGCCGGGCACCGCGCGCGGCTCCACCAGCGCCGTGCCCGTCGCGCGCATCTCGACGTGCACCTGCTGGCCGGCGACGACCAGCACGCCGACGTCCTGCACGATCGCCGGGAACACGTCGTAGTGCTCGTCGAACACGCCGCCCTCGCCGTCGCGCACGGTGATGCGCAGGTCGCGCTGGCAGGCGGTCTGGCGGCACATCTCGGCCTCCATCGCCCGGCGCTCGGCCTCCTCGGTGCTGATCAGCGCGGGCGGCGGGGCGCCCGGCGGGGCCGTGGCCTGCGCGCGCGCGGCCGGCGCGGCGAGCGCGGCGGCGAGGGCGAGCGGCGCGAGGGCGGCGGCGAGGCGGAGGGACGGGGACGGGGGCATCGCGGGATCCGGCGGCGGGGCGGGGCCGCGACGATGCCACGCCGGCCGGCGCGGGCGCCATGCGCGGGCGGGCGCCCGGCCCCGCGCTCGCCGCCGCCGCCCGCAACGGGCACGATGCGCGTCCCCCATCCACCGAGGACGCCCGCATGCCTGGCCCGATCGTGCTCATCGCCGGCGCCGGCGACGTCGGCCGCCGCGCCGCCAGCCTCTGCGCCGCCCGCGGCGACGAGGTGCTGCTGCTGCGCCGGCGCGACGCCGAGCCGCCGGCCGGCACCCGCGCGGTGCGCGGCGACCTCGCCACCGGCGAGGGCCTGGCCCGCCTGCCGCGCGCGCCGCAGCGGGTGCTGTTCTGCCCGGCGCCGGACGAGCGCACCGACGCGGCCTACCGCGCGCTCTACGTCGACGGCGCCCGGCGCCTGCTCGACGCCCTGGGCGAGGCGCCGGCGCGCGTCGTGTTCGTGGGCTCCACCGCGGTGTACGCCGAGGACGCCGGCGAGTGGGTCGACGAGGCCACCCCCGCGCGGCCGCCGGCCTTCAACGGCCGCCGCCTGCTCGAGGCCGAGGGCCAGCTGCGCGCGGCGCTCGGGGCGGCGGCCGTCGCGCTGCGACTGACCGGGCTGTACGGCCCGGGCCGCGCCTTCCTGCTGCGCCGCGCGCTCGCCGGCGAGCCGGCCGGGCCGCACTGGGGCAACCGCATCCACGTCGACGACGCGGCGTCCGCCTGCGCCCACCTGCTCGCGCATCCGCGGCCCTCGCCCACCTACCTCGGCAGCGACGACCGCCCCACCCGCGAGGACGAGATCCTGCCCTGGCTGCGCGCGCGCGCCGGGCTCGACCCGGTGGCGCCCGCCGGCGGCCCCGAGACCGGCCGCCGGGTGCGCAACCTCGCGCTGCGCGAGAGCGGCTGGACCCCGGCGCACCCGGACTTCCGCAGCGGCTACGGCCCGCTGCTCGACGCCCACCTCGGCCGCGCCTGAGCGCGGCGCGGCCATCAGCGCCCGAGGGCCGCGCCCGCCCGGCTGCTAGACTCCCCCGCCTATGACGCCTTCCACCAACCTCGCCCTCGTCGGCCCGATGGGCGCCGGCAAGTCGTCGGTCGGCCGCTGGCTGGCCGACCGCCTCGGCCTCGCCTTCGTCGACGCCGACCGCGCGCTGGAGCTCGCCGCCGGCGCCAGCATCCCCACCCTGTTCGAGCGCGAGGGCGAGGCCGGCTTCCGCGCCCGCGAGGCCGCCACGCTGCGCGCGCTGCTCGCCGGCGACGGCCAGCTGGTGGCCTGCGGCGGCGGCGTGGTGCTGGATCCCGCCAACCGCGCGCTGCTGCGCGAGCGCGCCTACGTCATCCACCTGCACGCCTCGGTGCCGCAGCAGCTCGCGCGGCTCGCCGGCGACACCTCGCGCCCGCTGCTCGCCGGCGACGATCGCGCCGCCACCCTCGAGCGCCTGGCCGCCGCGCGCACGCCGCTGTACCACGAGGTGGCCGACCTGCTGCTCGACGGCGACGGGCTCGGCGTGGCCGAGGCCGGCGCGCGCCTGCTGGCCCTGCTGCCCGGCCGCTGGACGCGCCCGCAGGTGCCGGCATGAGCGCCGCCGCGACCCGCTCGCTCGAGGTGGCGCTGGGCGAGCGCCGCTATCCGATCCACGTCGGCCCCGGGCTGCTCGACGACGCCGCCGCGCTGGCCGCGCTGGCGCCCGGCCGCCACGTGCTGGTGGTCACCGACGCGAACGTGGCGCCGCACTACCTGGCCCGCGTGGAGGCCGCGTTCACCGCGGCGGGGCGCACGGTGCGCAGCGAGGTGCTGCCGCCCGGCGAGCAGGAAAAGACGCTGGAGCGCTTCGGCGGCCTGATGCAGGCCCTCGCCGCGCTCGGCGCCAGCCGCGACGCCACGCTGGTGGCGCTCGGCGGCGGCGTGGTGGGCGACCTCACCGGCTTCGCCGCCGCCTGCTGGATGCGCGGCGTGCGCTTCGTGCAGCTGCCGACCACGCTGCTGGCGATGGTCGACTCCTCGGTGGGCGGCAAGACCGCGGTCGACCTGCCCGCGGGCAAGAACCTGGTGGGCGCCTTCCACCAGCCCGCCGCGGTGCTGGCCGACACCCGCACCCTGGCCACCCTGCCCGCGCGCGAGCTGCGCTGCGGCCTGGCCGAGGTGGTGAAGTACGGCGCGCTCGGCGACGCCGCGTTCTTCGCCTGGCTCGAGGACCACGCGCAGGCGCTGCTGGCCGGCGAGGAGGCCGCGACGATCGAGGCGATCACCCGCTGCTGCGCGCACAAGGCCGGCATCGTGGCCCGCGACGAGACCGAGCAGGGCGAGCGCGCGCTGCTCAACCTCGGCCACACCTTCGGCCACGCGATCGAGGCCGAGCAGGGCTTCGGCGGCCTGCAGCACGGCGAGGCGGTGGCGGTGGGCATGGTGCTCGCGGCCCGGCTCTCGACCGCGCTGGGCCTCGCCCCGTTCACCGACGCCGCGCGCCTGGCGGCGCTGCTCGAGGGCCTCGGCCTGCCCACGGCGCTGCCCGAGGGCCTGGCGCCCGAGGCCCTGCTGGCGCGGATGCGGCTCGACAAGAAGGCCCTCGGCGGGCGCCTGCGGCTGGTGCTCTGGCGCGGCATCGGCCGCGCCGAGGTGGTCGCGGGGATCGACGAGGACGCGGTGCTCGACGTGCTCGGCGGCTGAGTCCGCGCCGCGCCGGCCTGCCCCCGGCGGCCGGCGACCCGCTACAATCGCGCCCCTATGCGCCTCTTCCTCCAGCAACGCCCGGCCGCCAGCGAGGCGCCGAAATTCGTGCAGCTCGTGCTCGAGCAGGACCTCCTCGGTGGCTGGTCGGTGATCCGCGAGTCGGGCACCGTCGGCCAGCGCAGCACCCTCAAGCGCGAGCAGTTCCTCGAGCAGCCCGCGGCCATGGCCGCGTTCGAGCGCGCGCGCGACACCCACCTCAAGAAGGGCTACCAGGTGATGTTCACCCAGGGCCCCGGAGCCCCGCGATGACCCCGCCCAGCCACCCGCCGCTCCGCAACGACCGCCTGCTGCGCGCGCTGAGGCGCGAGCCCGTGGACGCCACCCCGGTGTGGCTGATGCGCCAGGCCGGCCGCTACCTGCCGGAGTACCGCGCCACCCGCGCCAAGGCCGGCAGCTTCCTCGCGCTGGCCAAGACCCCGGACCTGGCCTGCGAGGTCACGCTGCAGCCGCTCGAGCGCTTCCCGCTGGACGCCGCGATCCTGTTTTCCGACATCCTCACCGTGCCCGACGCGATGGGCCTGGGCCTGTACTTCGCCGACGGCGAGGGCCCGCGCTTCGAGCGCCCGGTGCGCACCCACGCCGACATCGCGCGGCTCGGCGTGCCCGACATGGAGGCCGACCTCGGCTACGTGATGGACGCGGTGCGCGTGATCCGCCGCGAGCTCGACGGCCGCGTCCCGCTGATCGGCTTCTCGGGCAGCCCGTGGACGCTGGCCTGCTACATGGTCGAGGGCGGCGGCTCGGACAACTTCTCGAAGGTGAAGGGCCTGGCCTGGTCGGATCCCGCCGCCATGCACCGCCTGCTCGAGGTCACCACCTCGGCGGTCATCCAGTACCTCGCCGCGCAGCGCGCGGCCGGCGCCCAGGCGCTGATGGTGTTCGACACCTGGGGCGGCGTGCTGACGCCGGCGTTCTACCGCGAGTTCTCGCTGCGCTACATGGCCCGCATCGCCGCCGAGCTCGAGCGCGGCGAGGGCGCGGAGCGCTGCCCGCTGATCCTGTTCGGCCGCGGCAACGGCGCCTACCTGGGCGAGCTCGCGGCCACCGGCGCCGAGGGCGTCGGCGTGGACTGGCTGACCGACCTGGCCACCGCGCGCGAGGCCACCGGCGGCCGCGTGGCCCTGCAGGGCAACCTCGACCCGACCGCGCTGTACGGCTCGGAGGCCTCGCTGCGCGCCGAGGTGCGCCGCGTGCTCGACAGCCACGGCCGCGGCCCGGGCCACGTGTTCAACCTCGGCCACGGCCTGAGCCCGGACATGGATCCGGAGCAGGTGCGGGTGCTGGTGGACGAGGTCCACGCCTGGTCGTCGCGCCCGCGCTGACGCCCCGCCTCGCCGGCCCGGCCGCGCGCGCCACGCGACGCGCGCCGGCCGCCGGACGCCTCAGCCCGCGCGGGGCCCCGCGCTGAGCCCGCCGTCCAACGCCACCAGCGTGGGCGGCGCGCGGCGCACGCCGCGCGCGCCCTCGCTGAGCTCGCGCAGCGCCTCGGCCAGCAGGTCGCCGGTGACCGGCTTGCGCAGGAAGCCGTCCATGCCCGCGGCGTAGGCCGCCGGCTCGTCGCGCGGATCCACGCGCGCCGTCAGCGCCGCCAGCGGCAGCGCGTGCCCGCCCGCGCGGATGAGCCGGGCCAGCTCGAAGCCGTCCACCACCGGCAGGTCGAGGTCGAGCAGGGCCAGGTCGAAGTCGTGTTCGTCCAGCGCCGCCAGCGCCTCGAGGCCGTGCGCGGCCACCCGCACCACGTGGCCGTCGCGCGAGAGCAGGCCGGCCACCGTCTCGGCCACCGTCGGGTCGTCCTCGACCAGCAGCACGCGCTTGGGCGGCAGCGGGCGGCGCGGGCCGTCATCGGCCGGCGTGGCGATGGCCACCGTGGGCAGCGGCAGCAGCACCTCGAAGGTGGTGCCGCGGCCCGGCGCGCTGTCGATGTGGATGCGCCCGCCCATGGCCTCGACCAGCTCGCGGCAGATCGCGAGGCCGAGGCCGCTGCCGACCTGGCGCACGCCGGGGCGCGGCATCTCGCCCTGCTCGAAGCGCTGGAACAGGCGCGCCTGCTGGGCCGGGCCCATGCCGGGACCGGTGTCGCTGACGCGCAGCGACACGCCACCGCCCTCGCGGGCGTGCATCGATAGGCCGACCTCGCCGCGCTCGGTGAACTTCAGCGCGTTGTTGCCGAGGTTGAGCAGCACCTGCCGGACCCGGCGGGCGTCGCCGAGCAGGCCGCGCGGCGCGTCCTCGTCGAGCTCGAAGCGGAAGCGCAGGCCCTTGCGCTCGGCCAGCGGCGCGAGCAGCGCGGCGACCTCGCGGACCACGGCGCGGGCGTCGAAGGGGCTGCGCTCGAGGTCGAGCTTGCCCTGCTCGACGCGGGCCAGGTCGAGCGCGTCGTTGATGAGGTCGAGCAGGTGCCGGCCGGCGCGCTGGATGGCCAGCGCCTGGCGGCGCTGCTGCGGCGAGAGGCCGCTGCTGGCCAGCAGCTCGCCCATGCCCAGGATGCCGGTGAGCGGCGTGCGGATCTCGTGGCCGAGGTCGGCGAGGAAGCGCGACTTGGCCTCGCTGGCGCGCACGGCGGCGGCGCGGTCGGCCTCGGCGTCGCGCAGCACGCGGCGGCGGCGGAGGCGGGCGCGCGAGACGATGCCGCCGGCGACGCCGAGCGCGAACAGCAGCAGGGCGTAGGTGGCCAGCGCCGTGGGCCGCATCCACTGCGGCGTGGCGATGAAGCCGCCCGGGTCGATCACCACCATGCGCTCGTCGGTGAAGGCGAGGATCTCGCCGTCGGCGCCGGTGGAGACGTCCATCACCGGCATGCCCGCGTAGGCGCCCATCGGCACCTGCCGGAACTGGCCCTCGTGGTAGCGGGTGAGGCCGACGGAATGCGCGATCCACAGCGCGCCGGCGCCGTCGAGGTGCAGCGCGTTGATGAAGCCCGAGGGCAGCGCCTCGGGATCGGTGGGGTCGGGCGCGAAGTGCAGGCGTGGCTCGCCGCCGCGCTCGAGGTAGAGGCCGCCGCCGAAGGTGCCCATCCACACCCAGCGCTCCGGCGTGGACACCATCACCGACACGGAGTTGGGGCCCGGGCTGCCGACCTGCGGGCCCTCGGGGGGCGCGGCGACGGCGGGCCCGCTGGGGCGGATCATGGCCAGGCCGGCGCCCGGCGCGGCGGGCACCGGCTCGGGGCGCGCCGACAGCGGCACGATGGCCGCCACCACCGGGCCCGCGAGCGCCGCGAGGCCGAGCAGCGCGGCCAGCAGCACGGCCGCGCGCGCGCCCGGGCGGGGCGCGCGGGCGGCGGAGGCGGCGGTGCGAGGGGCGCGGATCGGCTGGCGGCGCATGGGGATGTCCAAGGGAGCGGCGCCATCGTTGCAATCCCCTCCGCGCCGGGCAAGGCCCGCAGGGACAGGGTCGCGCCGACGGGCGGCGCGGCGCGATGCATCGTTCCCGGCCGCGCGCTGGCCTTCACGGCCCCCCGGCGTATGCTGCGACGCCCTCCCCGCCGGACCTCCACGGATGCGCTGGACTCCGCCCGCCGCCCGCCGCACCGCCTTCGCCGGCCTCCTCGCCGGCCTGCTCGCCGGGACCGCCAGCGCCCCCGCGGCGGCCGCCGAGCCGCGCGAGTACCGGCTCGACCCGGTCCACACCCGGGTGGTGTTCCTCGTCGACCACGCCGGTTTCTCACGCGCGGTCGGGACGATTTCCGGCACCCGCGGGGTGCTTTTCTTCGGCGACGACGAGGACGCGCCCTGGGACGGGGCCAGGGTCGAGGCCGAGATCCCGGTCAGCGCCCTCTCGCTCGGCGACCCCGACTGGGACCGCGCCACCCTCGCGCGCTCGCTGCTCGACGGCGAGGCCCATCCCGTCGCGCGCTTCCGTTCCACCCGCATCGAGCCGCTCGCGGCCGACCGCGCGCGCATCCACGGCCAGCTCGCGCTGCGCGGCACCACCCGCGAGGTCGTGCTCGAGGCCACCCTCAACGGCGCCCGCCGGCACCCGCTGACCTTCCGCCGCACCGTGGGCTTCTCGGCCACCGCCACCCTGCGCCGCGCCGACTTCGGCATCACCGCCTGGCCCAACGTGATCGGCGCCGAGGTCGAGGTGCTGGTCGAGCTCGAGGCCACCGCCGCGCGCCGCGGCGAGCGCGGCGAGCCCGCGGGCGCCGCCGCCCCGGACGACGCGACGCCCGCCGCCGCGCCGCCGGCCGCCGCCCCCGATGCACCGCCGCCCGCCGAGGAGCCCCGCCCATGACCACCCCGCCGCTCCGCGACCGCTGGGGTCGCGTCCACCAGCTGCTGCACTGGGGCATCGCCGCGATGATCCTCGGGCTGGCCGCGGTGGGCCTGTGGATGACCGGCATGCCCAACTCGATGGACAAGCTGCAGGTCTACGCGCTGCACAAGTCCTTCGGCATCACGGTGCTGGCGCTGGTGCTGCTGCGGCTGGGCTGGCGGCTGGCCGCCGGCCGCCCGCCGGCGCTGCCCGGCCCGGCCTGGCAGACCACGCTGGCCAGCGCGGTGCACGGCCTGCTGTACCTGCTGATGCTGGCGATGCCGCTGTCGGGCTGGCTGTACAACTCGGCGTCGAACTTCCCGCTGCGCTGGTTCGGCGTGGTGACGCTGCCGGCCCTGTCGGGCCCCTCGCCCGAGCTCAAGGCGATCGCCGGCGCCGTGCACGAGTGGGGCTTCTGGCTGCTGGCGCTGCTGGTGGCCGTGCACGCCGGCGCAGCGATCAAGCACCACCTCGTCGACCGCGACGCCACCCTCGCGCGGATGCTGCCGCGCGCCTTCTTCCGCACGCCCCCCCAGGACGACGCCCGATGACCGCCCGCTCCCGCCCCGCCCTCGCCCGCCTCGCCGCCCCGCTGCTCGCGCTCGCCGCCGCGCTCGCCGGCCCCGCGGCCGCCGCCGACTACACCGCCGCCGCCGGCTCCACGCTCGGCTTCCGCGGCGAGGCCCAGGGCGAGGCCTTCGACGGCCGCTTCGCGCGCTTCGACGCGCGCATCCGCTTCGACCCCGCGGCCCTCGCCGACGCCCGCTTCGCCGTCGAGATCCCGCTCGCCACCGCCGACAGCCAGAACGCCGAACGCGACGACACCCTCAAGGGCGCCGACTTCTTCGCCGTCGACGCGCACCCGCTGGCGCGCTACGAGGCCAGCGCCTTCCGCGACCTCGGCGGCGGGCGCTTCGCGGCCGACGGCCAGCTCACCCTGCGCGGCACCACCCGCCCGGTGGTGCTGGAGTTCACCTGGACCCCGGGCGCCGCGCCGGTGCTCGAGGGCCGCGCCACGCTCGACCGCACCGCGTTCGGCGTGGGCGGCGGCGACTGGGCCGATCCCGGCACCATCGCGCACGCCGTGCAGGTGAGCACCCGCCTGGTGCTGCAGCTCGCGCCCTGAGCGCGGGCCGGCGCGCTCAGCCGGCGAGGAACGCGCGCACGCCCGCGGCGTCGAAGGGCCAGCCCAGCTCGGCGCCGTCGGCGCGCCGCAGCACCGGCACCCGCAGGCCGTAGGCCGCCTCGAGCGCCGGCTCGCCGTCGATGAACACGCTCTCGAAGTCCGGCGCGCCGGCCGCCGCGAGGGCGTCGAGCGCGAGGTCGCACAGGTGGCAGTCGTCGCGCTGGTAGAGCACCGGGGCGGGGGCGCTGGGCATCGGGGGCCTCGATCGATGGGCGTGGGGAGCGGCGCGCGCGCCGCGCATCCGCCGGCGTAGGGTTCGCGGCTGGAGCCGAGGCTCTAGAATACCCGACCGCCCCGCCCCAACCGGATTCCACGCGCCATGGCCGTCAGCGTCTTCGACCTCTTCAAGATCGGCATCGGGCCCTCGTCCAGCCACACCGTCGGGCCGATGCGCGCCGCCGCGCGCTTCTGCACGCGCTGGCTCGAGGAGACCGGCGACCTGGCCCGCACCGCGCGCGTGCGCGCCGAGGTGTTCGGCTCGCTGGCGCTGACCGGCCGCGGCCACGGCACCGACAAGGCGGTGCTGATGGGCCTGGAGGGCCACTGGCCCGACCGCGTGGACCCCGACGACGTCGCGCCCACCCTCGAGCGGGTGCGCGCCGGCAAGCGCCTGCGCCTGCTCGGCCGCCACGAGATCGCGTTCGACGAGAAGCACGACCTCGTCATGAACAAGCGCCAGAAGCTGCCCTTCCACACCAACGGCATGCGCTTCACCGCCTACGACGCCGAGGGCGAGGTCATCGCCACGCGCGACTACTACTCGGTGGGCGGCGGCTTCGTGGTCAACCAGGACGAGGCGGCCGAAGACCGCATCGTCGCCGACGAGACCGAACTGCCGCACGCCTTCCGCTCCGGCGCCGAGCTGCTCGCGGAGTGCCAGGCGCACGGCCTGTCGATCGCGACGGTGATGGCGCGCAACGAGCGCACCTGGCGCGACGAGGAGGCCACCCGCGCCGGCCTGCGCGAGATCTGGGCGGCGATGCAGGACTGCGTGGCCCGCGGCATCCGCGAGGAGGGCGTGCTGCCCGGCGGCCTGAAGGTCACCCGGCGCGCGCCGAGCCTGTTCCGCGAACTCTCCCACCGCCCCGAGGCCGCCATGCGCGACCCGCTGACGGTGCTCGACTGGGTCAACCTCTACGCGCTGGCGGTGAACGAGGAGAACGCCGCCGGCGGCCGCGTGGTCACCGCGCCCACCAACGGCGCGGCCGGCATCATCCCCGCGGTGCTGCACTACTACGACCGCTTCTGCCCGGGCGCCAACGAGGCCGGCGTGTTCGAGTTCCTGCTCACCGCCGCCGCCGTCGGCATCCTCTACAAGGAGAACGCCTCGATCTCCGGCGCCGAGGTGGGCTGCCAGGGCGAGGTCGGCGTGGCCTGCTCGATGGCCGCCGCGGGCCTCACCGCCGCGCTCGGCGGCACCCCGGCCCAGGTCGAGAACGCCGCCGAGATCGGCATGGAGCACAACCTCGGCCTGACCTGCGACCCCATCGGCGGCCTGGTCCAGATCCCGTGCATCGAGCGCAACGCGATGGGCGCGGTGAAGGCGATCAACGCCAGCCGGATGGCCCTGCGCGGCGACGGCAGCCACAAGGTCTCGCTCGACAAGGTCATCCGCACCATGCGCGACACCGGCCGCGACATGCAGGACAAGTACAAGGAGACCTCCCGCGGCGGCCTGGCGGTCAACGTCATCGAGTGTTGAGTCCGTCACGCTCGGGGGCCTTCCCCGCTTGATCCCCCGCGCGGCTTCGGGCATGACTGAGCGTCCATGCCCGCGCCGCCGCCGCCGCCCGCCGCCCCTGCCGCCCCTCCCGGGAGGCGCGGCCTCGCCCTGGTCCGCGCCGCGCGCGGCCTGCTCGCCGCCGCGGCCGCCGCGCTCGCCCTGGCCGCCGGCCCGGCCGCCGCGCTGGATCCCGACAAGGCCTTCAACCACTACGTCCGCGACGCCTGGAGCCTCGAGCAGGGCCTGCCGCAGATCAGCGTGCACGCGATCGCCCAGGACCGCCGCGGCTACCTGTGGGCTGGCACCCAGGCCGGGCTGGCGCGCTTCGACGGCGTGCGCTTCGTGCCCTACACCAGCGAGACCACCGAGGGCTTCGCCGGGCAGTGGATCCGCGCGCTGCTCGCCGACCCGGACGGCCGGCTGTGGATCGGCAGCTACCGCGGCCTCGCGGTGCACCAGGACGGGCGCTTCCGCACCCTGCCCGCCGGCCCGGGCCACGCCGACCCGCTGCCCGACATCCTGGCGCTGGCGCGCGGCGCGGACGGCACCATCTATGCCACCACCGCGGCCGGCGTCTCGCGGGTGGAGGGCGACGCGCTCGCGCTGTGGCGGCCGATGGACCAGCCGGTGGCGGCGCTGCTGGCCGACGACGAGGGCCTGTGGGTCGGCGGCGTGGGCCGGGTGCTGCGGCTCGGGCCCGACGGCGCCGAGGCCGAGGAACGCCTGCCGGACGACGCCGCCGACGCGGTGGTGCACCGGCTCGCGGTGCACGACCGGCAGCGCTGGGCCGGCACCAGCGCGGGCCTGTTCGTGCGCGGCGACGACGGCACCTGGCGCCGCTGGGACGGCGACGCCGAGCTCGCGCAGACCCCGATCGAGGCGCTGTACACCGACCGCGACGGCCACCTGTGGGTGGCCACGGTGGAGCACCTCGCGCGCCTGCGCCGCGGCCAGCTGCGCGAGTGGGTGCGCGAGCGCCCCAGCGGGCTGTCGGTGCGCGCCATCGCCGAGGACCGCGAGGGCAACCTCTGGCTGGGCAGCGTCTGGCTGGGCCTGACCCGCCTGCGCGACGGCTGGACGCGCCGCTATTCCAGCCCCGAGGGCCTGCACGACCCGCTGCTGTGGTCGCTGGCCCGCGGGCACGACGGCCGGCTGTGGGCCGGCACCAACGCCGGGCTCGCGCGCTTCGACGGCGAACGCTTCGAAGTGGTGGTGGACGGCGCCGACCTGCCGCATCCCAACGCCTACACCCTGCTGGCGGAGGGCGAACGGCTGTGGATCGGCACCCGCGGCGGGCTGGTGCTGCGCGAGGCCGATGGCCGCGTGCACGAACCCGAGGGCTTCGAGGCGCTGCGCGGCGCCCAGGTGAGCGGCCTGCTGCGCGCGCGCGACGGCCGGCTGTGGGTGGCCAGCAGCCGCGGCGTCGGGGTCGAGGACCGCCCCGGCGCCGGGCTGCGCCTGCTCGCGTCGGCCGACGGCGGGCCGGGACCGTTCGCGCGCGTGCTGGCCGAGGCACCCGACGGGCGCGTGCTGGTGGGCAGCCGCAGCGGCCTGCAGGTGGTCGACGGCGAGCGGCTGCGGCCGGTGGGCCTGGACGCCGGGCTGGACGCGGGCATGGACGTCACCGCGCTGCACCTGCGGCCGGACGGCCGGATCGTGGCCGGCACCCTCGACGAGCGGCTGGCGATCGAGCGGCCCGACGGGAGCTGGCGGGTGGCGGGACCGGCCGACGGCCTGCCCCCGAACGGGGCGTTCTTCATCACCGAGTACCGCGACGCGCTGTGGGTGGCCGGCCTGCGCGGCATCTACCGCCTGCCGGTGGCCGAGCTCGACGGCGGCGGCCCGCTGCGCGGGCAGATGCTGCTCAACGAGCGCGGCGACCGCGGCGGCGGCCAGAAGGGCTTCTGCTGCAACGGCGCCGGCAACGCCAAGGGCTTCCTCGAGGACGGCACCCTGTGGCTGCCGACCCGCGACGGCGTGGTCACCCTCGACACCCAGGACATCCGCACCAACCCGATGCCGCCGCCGGTCGTGGTGGAGCGGGTGCGCGCCAACGGCGCGTGGCGCGACGTGCAGGCGGGCGGATCGCTGGCGCTGCCGGCGGACGCGCGCGACCTGGACCTCGAGTTCACCGCGCTGTCCTACCAGGCCCCGGCCAACGTCGACCTGCGCGTGCGCCTGCGCGGCTACGACACCGACTGGCGCGCGCTCGAGGACCCCACCCGGCGCGACGCGCGCTACACCAACCTGCCGCCGGGCGACTACGTGTTCGAGGTCACCGGCGCCAACAACGACGGGGTGTGGGCGCTGGAGCCGGCGCGGCTGGCGTTCTCGATCGCGCCGGCCTTCCACGAGACCTGGGCCGCGCGCGGCCTGCTGGTGCTGGCGACGGTGCTGGCGCTGGGCGCGCTGTACCGCCTGAAGCTGCGCCGCCTGCGCCGGCAGGGCGAGGCGCTGGAACGGCTGGTGGGCCAGCGCACCGAGGCGCTGGAGGACGCCAACCGGCGGCTCAGCGAGGCCAGCCTGACCGATCCGCTGACCGGCCTGCGCAACCGCCGCTACCTGGGCGCGCAGATCCCCGCCGACCTGGCCTTCTACGACCGCGAGCCCGAACTGGGCGCCGAGGGCGGCGGCGTGCTGGTGCTGGCGATCATCGACATCGACCACTTCAAGCGGGTCAACGACACCCACGGCCACCACGCCGGCGACCTGGTGCTGCAGCAGTTCGCGCGCGTGCTCGAGCAGCAGGTGCGCACGGGCGACTACATCGCGCGCTGGGGCGGCGAGGAGTTCGTGCTGGTGTTCCGCCCGCTGCCGGGGCGGCACGTGCCGATGCTCGGCGAGCGGCTGCGCTCGGCGATCGCCGGGCACGCCTTCGACATCGGCGCGGGCGCGCCGCTGCGCATCACGTGTTCGATCGGCTTCGTGGCCTACCCGCTGTTCGACCGCCTGCGCGGCCTGCCGGGCTGGGAGCTGATGCTGTCGCTGGCCGACCGCGCGCTGTACCACGTCAAGGCCAACGGCCGCGACGGCTGGGCGCAGTACGTGGCCCGCCACGGCCTCGACGGCGCCGCCGCGTCGGCGGCGCTGTCGGCCGATCCTGGCCTGCGCCCGGAGGACGCCGGCCTGGTGCTGATCGGGCCGCGGGCGGTGCCGCGGCCCGATCCCGGGGCTCAGAACGAGTAGCGCGCGATCAGCTGGTAGACGCGGCCCGCGGACTCGGTCTCGAGCTCGTACTCGTCGTAGGCGCGGTTGGCCTGGTCGTCGATCGTGGTGAACTTGTCGAACACCTCGTCCTTCGAGGCGTCGAGCAGGTTCGAGCCGGTCAGGCGCAGGGTGAAGTGCTCGCCGAAGCGCTTCTCGACGAAGGCCTCGAGGTCGGCGCCGTAGGAGGTGGCGATCTCCTCGCCCACGATCCGGCCGAACGCGTCGCCCTGGCGGCGGTAGCTGGCGCCGAAGGACATGTCCACCGACGGCAGGTCCTGGATGAAGCCGACGTTGAAGACGTTGTTGGACTGGTCGTTGAAGCGGCGCTGGCCGAAGTCGTCGTTGATCTTCGAGTCCAGCCACGAGTAGTTGAAGAACACGCCGGTGTTCTCCAGGCCGATCGCGGTCAGCGGGGTGGAGAGGTCGAGCTCGACGCCCCAGACCTCGCCGTCGCCGGTGTTGCGCGGCTGGATCACCACGGTGCCCGGGCCCTCGGAGCCCTCGACGCCGGTGTTGGCGAACTCGATGAGGTCGCTGATGTCGCGGTAGAAGGCGTTGACGCCGAACACGCCGCGGCGGCCCAGGCGGCGCTCCCAGCCGAGGTCCAGGCCCAGCGCGGTCTCGACGGCCAGCTCGGGGTTGCCGAGCAGGTCGTTGTCGCCGAGCTCGGCCTCGAGCGTCGCCGGCGAGAGCTGGTCGAAGCCCGGGCGGCGCATCGTGCGCGCCAGCGAGGCGGTCAGGCGGTTGGCCTCGTCGAGGTTCCAGCGCAGGTGCACGGACGGCAGGAACTCGCCGTCGTCGCGCTCGGTGCGCGCCTGCGCGGGGTCGACGGTGGCGTCGTCGATCACGAGGTCGGTGCGCTGGTAGCGCACGCCGGTCTCCCACTCCAGCGCGCCCGCCTCGCCGCTGAGCTTCACGTACGGCTCGAGGCGGTCTTCCTCGATGGTGTTCAGGCCGCCGGCCTCCGGCAGGTAGGGGCCGAAGTCGCCCGGGATCACCGGCGACGGCGTCGGGGCGTTCGGGATGGTGATGCGGTTGCGATCGGTCAGCTGCGAGAAGTCGCGCTCCTTGCGGGTGGCCTCGACGCCGAAGCGCAGCTCGTTGGCGCCGACCGGGCGGGTGTGGCGCAGCTCGGCCGTCAGCTCGGTGTCGCGGATGTCGGTGTAGGTGCGGTCGCCGGTGAAGCGGTCGGCCTCGGGGAACGGGTTGGCGTCGCGCAGGTACTCGACCTCGTCCTCGAGCTCGAACTGCTGGTCGTCGAACACCGCCCAGTTGGCGCGCACGCTGGTCTCGCCGCCGGCCATCGCCCAGGTGTAGTCGGCGCCGAACAGCGAGTTGGTGGTCTCGATGTCGAGGTCGTTGACGTTGAGCGTGGAGAGGCTGGCGTCGGCCTGGATCCCGGCGTCGTACTCGGTGGAGCGCTCGGCCTGCAGGCGGTCGGTGCGCACGTGGAAGGCGCTGAGGGTCAGCTGGCCCGGGCCGAGGTCGGCGGAGTAGTCGAGGTTGAAGGCCTGGTCGTCGCCGCTGCGCACGTCGGTCTGCACCTCGGTGTTGTCGAGGGTGCCGTTGGGTTCGTCGAAGCGCTGGCTGAACTTGTCCTTGGGGTTGCGGCGGCCCTGGGTGCTGGCGCCGATCAGCAGCTGGCCGCCGAGGGCCTCGCCGCCCCAGACCGCGCCCACCAGGGGCTCGATCTCGTCGTCGGGGAAGTACGACACGCCGGCGCGCACGTAGCCGCCGTCGAGCGCGTAGCCGTCGCGCAGCACGATGTTGAGCGCGCCGGCGACGGCGTCGCCGCTGCGGTCGGCCGACGAGGAGCGCACGATCTCGATGCGCTCCACCAGCTCGGCCGGGATGCGGTCGACGAAGAACGAGCGGTCGGCGCCGCCGCCCGGCACGCGCTTGCCGTTGATCAGGATCTGGGTGTAGCCCGGGTCGAGGCCGCGCAGGCGCACGCCGTCGTACTCGAGCACGTCGGACAGGAAGGCCACGCTGGGCACGCGCTTGAGCATGTCGCCGACGGTCAGCGGCTCGAAGGCCTGGAAGAACTCGAGGTCGTAGACCAGGGTGGCCGGCTCCTCGGCGCGGTCGCGGTAGATGATCTGGCCACGCACCTCGACGGCGTCGAGCTCGACCGCGGACGGGCCGGCATCGGCGGCGGCCGGCGCGGCCTGGGCGAAGGCCTGCGGGGCGGCGGCGGCGAGCGCGGCGGCGACCAGGGCGCGGGAGACGGCGGAGGACAGCAGGGTCGGACGGGTCACGGTGGCGCTCCAGGGCAAGGGGTGGATTCCAAGCCCGCCTGTTTACGCACGCTCCATGGCGGTTGTATGACCGCTGTCATACGGCGCGTTCACGATGGCGTTAGGGGCGGCGCCGAGACTGCGCCGCCTTCCCTTTCCCGGAGCCGCCCTCGATGAGCCGCCGACCCCCGCCGTCCCCGCACGCCCTCGCCCCGCGCGCCCTCGCCCCGCTCGCGCTGGCCCTGCTGCTCGCCGGCTGCGGCGGCGACGCGACGCCGCCCGGCTCGACCGGGTCCGCGAACGCCGACGCAGGCGCGCCGCCCGCCGCGGCCGAGCGCGAGCCCGACGAGCGCGGCCCCGACGAAGCCGACCCGCTGCTGGCCGCGGCCGGCGTGCCCCACGTCCGCGTCGCCGAGGCCTGGCTGAGCCCGATGACCCCGGACGACAACATCGACTCCCCCGCCACCTGGACCTCGCCCGAGGGCGCCACGTGGGTGATCGCCACCGCCAAGGCCACCGACGGCGTGGTGGTCTACGACGCGGCCACCGGCGCCGAGCTGCGCCGCATGCTCGACCGCGGCAAGGACGAGGGCGAATTCAAGCGCCCCAACGGCATCGCCGTGCTCGGCGACCACGCGTTCGTGGTCGAACGCGACAACCAGCGCGTGCAGGTGCTGCGCCTGCCCGGCCTGGAGAGCGTCGGCAGCTTCGGCGCCGGCGAGCTCGTCCAGCCCTACGGCCTGTGGGTGCGCGAGCTCGCCCCGGGCCAGCTGGAGGTCAGCGTCAGCGATGCCTACATGGCCGGTGAGGACGCCGACGGCGAGGACCTCACCCCGCCGCTGGCCGAGCTGGGCCGCCGCTTCAAGCGCTACGCCGTGTCCTTCGACGCCGACGGCCGCGTCGTCGCCACCCACGCGGGCGACTTCGGCGACACCACCGAGGCCGGCGCGATCCGCATCCCCGAGTCGCTGTGGGGCGACGTGGCCCACGACCGCCTGCTGGTCTCGGAGGAGGACACCGCCACCGGCACCGCGGTGCGCGAGTACGCGCTCGACGGCACCTACCGCGGCCGCACGATCGGCCTCGGCCTGTTCCAGGCCCAGGCCGAGGGCCTGGCGCTGTGGGCCTGCCCGGACGGCAGCGGCTACTGGATCGCCACCGACCAGTTCAAGGACGCCAGCCTGTTCCACGTCTTCGACCGCGAGAGCCTGGCCCACCTGGGCGCCTTCGCCGGCCACACCGTGGCCAACACCGATGGCGTGTGGCTGCACCAGGCCGCGACGGCGCGCTTCCCGGCCGGCGCGTTCTACGCGGTGCACGACGACCAGGGCGTGGGCGCGTTCGACTGGCGCGACGTGGCCGCGGCCCTGTCGCTGCGGGTGGACTGCGCGGCGGCGCCGGCCGCGGCGTCCACGACGCCGTAAGGATCACTCGCGGCGTGATCGGCTTCACATCCGGACGCGCCAGCGGTTAGGGTTCGTGATCGCCGGCGCACCACGCGCGCCGGCTCCACGCCCGGAACCGCCCGCATGCCCGCCACGCCCCCCGCCGCCCCGCGGCCCTCGCCCCGTCCGCGCGCCGCCGCCACGGCCGCCTCGCTGCTGGCCCTCGCCCTCGCGGCCACCGGCTGCGCGGGCACGCCCGCGGGGACGCCCGCGGATCCGCGCGCGCCCTTCGCCCCGGAGCCCGACGAGCTCGGCGCCCGGGGCGCTCCGGCGCCGGCCGCCGTCGGCGTGGTCGCGGTCCCCGAGGCCTTCCTCTCGCCGTCCACCCCGGTGGAGAACATCGACACCCCGGCGGCCTGGCGCGGCCCGGACGGGCGCACCCTGCTCTTCGCCAGCTCCAAGCAGGGCCATCGCCTGGGCGTCTACGACGGCGACGACGGCCGCTTCCTGCGCTGGTTCGGCGAGCCGGGCGAGGGCGTGGGCGCGTTCAACCGGCCCAACGGCCTCGCCGTGCATGGCGACCGCCTGTACGTGGTCGAGCGCGACAACCACCGCGTGCAGGTGTTCGCCCTGCCCTCGCTGGCCCCGCTGGGCGCGTTCGGCGCCGACGTGCTGCGCGCCCCCTACGGCCTGTGGCTGGACGACGCCACCGGCGGCGGCGTCACCGCCTACATCACCGACAGTTTCATGTACGGCCCCGAGTACGACCAGGTGCCCGCGGACGCCGAGCTGGCCGAGCGGGTGAAGGTGTTCGCGCTGGACTTCGGCGCCGATGGCCGCCTGCGCGAGGCGCCGGTGGTGCGGATGGTCGGCGCCGCGGGCGGCGACGGCGCGCTGCGGGTGGTGGAGTCGATCGCCGGCGATCCGGCCCACGACCGCCTGCTCATCGCCGAGGAGCACGTGCCCACCGGCACCCGGCTCCGCGAGTACGGCCTGGCCGACGCCCGCTGGCGCGGCGACGTCGGCGCGGCGCAGTTCACCGCCCAGGCCGAGGGCATCGCGCTGTGGGGCTGCGCGGACGGCAGCGGCTACTGGATCGCCACCGACCAGGCCGCGCCGCACACCGTCTTCCACGTCTACGACCGCGCCTCGCTCGCCCACCTGGGCAGCTTCCGCGGCGACACCGTCGCCAACACCGACGGGATCTGGCTGCAGCAGGCGCCCACCGCCCGCTTCCCGGCCGGCGTGTTCTACGCCGTGCACGACGACAAGGGCGTGGGCGCCTTCGACTGGCGCGACGTGGCCCGGGCGCTGGGCCTGCGCGAGGCCTGCCCGGCGGGCTGAGCCCCGCCGCGCGCCGGCGCCGCCGGCCCCGCGGACGGCCCGGCCGGGAGGCGCTGGTATACTGCGCGCCTCCTTTCGACCCACCGTCGCCGCCGCGCCCACGCGCGCCGGCCGAGGCCCGCATGTCCCAGCACGCCACCGAGACCGCCCGCCGGCGGACCTTCGCGATCATCTCGCACCCCGACGCGGGCAAGACCACGCTGACCGAGAAGCTGCTGCTGTTCGGCGGCGCGATCCAGATGGCCGGCTCGGTGAAGGGCCGCAAGGCCGCGCGCCACGCCACCTCCGACTGGATGGCGCTGGAGAAGGAGCGCGGCATCTCGGTCACCTCCTCGGTGATGCAGTTCCCCTACGAGGGCCGCATCGTCAACCTGCTCGACACCCCGGGCCACGCCGACTTCGGCGAGGACACCTACCGCGTGCTCACCGCGGTGGACTCCGCGCTGATGGTCATCGACGTGGCCAAGGGCGTGGAGGAGCGCACGATCAAGCTGATGGAGGTCTGCCGCCTGCGCGACACGCCGATCATGAGCTTCGTCAACAAGCTCGACCGCGAGGGCAAGGACCCGATCGAGCTGATGGACGAGGTGGAGCGCGTGCTCGGCATCGCCTGCGCGCCGGTCACCTGGCCGATCGGCATGGGCCAGCGCCTCAAGGGAGTGGTCCACCTGGTCACCGGCGAAGTGCACCTGTGGGAGCCGGGCCGCAACCACACCCGTCAGGACTCCACGATCTTCGCCTCGCTCGACGACCCGGGCGTGGCCGCCCGCGTGGGCGCCGAGATGCTGGCCGAGGTGCGCGAGCAGCTCGAGCTGGTGCAGGGCGCCTCGCCGGCCTTCGACCGCGCCGAGTACCTCGCCGGCCGCCAGACCCCGGTGTTCTTCGGCTCGGCGGTGAACAACTTCGGCGTGCAGCCGCTGCTCGACTTCTTCGTCGAGCACGCGCCCTCGCCGGCGCCGCGCGCCACCACCACGCGCACCGTCGAGCCCACCGAGGGCAAGCTCACCGGCTTCGTCTTCAAGATCCAGGCCAACATGGACCCGCAGCACCGCGACCGGGTGGCGTTCATGCGGATCTGCTCGGGCACCTTCGACGCCGGCATGAAGGCCTTCCACGTGCGCACCGGCAAGGAGATGAAGCTCGCCAACGCGCTGACCTTCATGGCCTCGGACCGCGAGATCGTCGAGCGCGCCTTCCCCGGCGACGTCATCGGCCTGCACAACCACGGCACCATCGGCATCGGCGACACCTTCACCGAGGGCGAGGCGGTCAGCTTCACCGGCATCCCCAACTTCGCCCCCGAGCTGTTCCGCCGCGCCCGCCTGCGCGACCCGCTGAAGATGAAGCAGCTGCAGAAGGGCCTGGCCCAGCTCTCCGAGGAGGGCGCCACGCAGTTCTTCCGGCCGATCATGTCCAACGACCTGATCCTCGGCGCGGTGGGCACGCTGCAGTTCGACGTCGTGGCCTACCGGCTCAAGGACGAGTACGGCGTCGAGGCCGCGTTCGAGCCGGTGTCGGTGTCGACGGCGCGCTGGGTGTACGCCAAGGACGCGAAGACCCTCGAGGACTTCCGCGAGAAGTACGCCAACCAGCTGGCGCTGGACGCCGCCGGCGAGCTGGTCTACCTGGCCCCGACCCGGGTGAACCTGCAGCTGGCCCAGGAGCGCGCCACGGGCGTGCGCTTCGAGGCCACCCGCGAACACGCGCACAGCCTCGCGATCGACTGACGAGCGCTCACCGGCACGAGAGGGGCTGGTGCGGGGCGGGGTTTGACCCCAAGCTGCACCGGCGCCCACCCCACGAGCGAGCCCATGTCCGACGAGCATCCCGAGAGCTTCCGCGAGGAAGTCGCCAACGCCCTCACCCACGGCCTGGGGGTCGTGGCCGCGATCGCGGGCGGCGCGGTGCTGATCACGCTGGCCGCGCTGTACTCCGACGGCTGGCAGCTGGCCTCGGCGATCGTGTTCATCTCGACGCTGGTGCTGCTCTACACCGCCAGCACCCTGTACCACGCGATCCCGCACGAGCCCACCAAGACCCGGCTGCAGGTGCTCGACCACATGGCGATCTACCTGCTGATCGCCGGCACCTACACCCCGTTCACCCTGGTCGGCCTCAAGGGCCCGTGGGGCTGGTGGCTGTTCGGCACGATCTGGACGCTGGCGGTGGCCGGCGTGGCGTTCAAGGCCTTCTACACCGGGCGCTTCAAGCGGCTCTCGACGATCATCTACGTCGCGATGGGCTGGATCGCGGTGGTGGCGATCGAGCCGATGATCCGCCTGATCTCGGCGGCCTCGCTGCTGTGGCTGCTGGCCGGCGGCGTGTCCTACACGCTGGGCACGGTGTTCTACATGAGCCGCCGGCGCTATGCGCACGCCATCTGGCACGCGTTCGTGCTCGGCGGCAGCGCCAGCCATTTCGTCGCGGTCTGGCTGCTGGTCGTCGAGCCCGCGTCCGCGGGCTGACGCAGGCGGGCGGGCGCGCGGACGCGCGCCGCACCGCCCCGGGCGCGGCCTCAGCTGGTGATGTACTGCTGCAGCTGCGCGATCTCGGCCTGCTGCTCGGCGATCACCGCCTTCACCAGGTCGCCGATCGACACCACGCCGACCACGCGGCCGCCGTCGACGACGGGCAGGTGGCGGATGCGCTTCTCGGTCATCAGCTTCATGCAGTGGTGGACGCGGTCGTCCGGGGTCACGGTGATGACCGGGCTGGACATGATGTCGGCCACGGGCGTGTCGGTGGAGGTGCGCCCCTGCAGCACGACCTTGCGGGCGTAGTCGCGCTCCGAGAGGATCCCGGCGAGCTGGCCGCCGCGCATCACCAGCACCGCGCCGCAGTGGTGCTCGGCCATGAGGCGCAGCGCCTCGATCACGGGTGCGTCCGCGGACAGGGACACCGCGAGGCCCCCCTTCCGGTCGAGCAGGTGCTGCACGCTGTGCATGGTGCCGTCCTCGCTTGGTGGTCCCCGCGGCGAGGATACCCCCGCCGCGACGGGATGCACGCTCCGCCCGTCGCGGTCGGGGCCACCGCGCGCTCAGCGCGCGCAGCAGGCCTCGAGGTAGGCGGGCCCGCCGAGCTGGCGGGCCTGGCGCTCGATCCACGCCGCGCGGGCGCGGGTGGCCGGGCCGGGCTCGCGCACGCTCCAGCGCCGCGGCGACGGCAGCACCGCCGCCAGCCGCGCGGCCTGGCGCGCGTCGAGCTCGGACGCCGGGGCGCCGAAGTAGGCCTGCGCCGCGGCCTCCACGCCGTACACGCCGTCGCCGAACTCCGCGGTGTTGGCGTACACCTCGAGGATCCGGCCCTTCGGCCACAGCAGCTCGATCCACAGCGTGTACCAGGCCTCGAGGCCCTTGCGCAGCCAGCTGCGGCCGCTCCACAGGAACAGGTTCTTGGCCACCTGCTGGCTGATCGTGCTGGCGCCGCGCACCCGGCCGCCGCGGGCGTTGCCCGCGAGCGCGGCCTGGATGGCATCGACGTCGAAGCCGCGGTGCGACGGGAAGCGCTGGTCCTCGGCGGCGACCAGCGCGATGCCGACCGCCGGCGACATCGCCCCGGCGTCGACCCAGGCGTGGCGGAGGACGAAGCCGTCCTCGCCCGCGCGCCAGGCGTCGATCTGGCGCGCCAGCATGAAGGCCGAGGTCGGCGGATCCACCCAGCGCAGCACCGCCACCTGCAGGATGCTCAGCGCCGGCAGCGCCAGCGCGAGCAGCAGCAGGCGCCGCCGCCAACGCCGCCAGCGCCCGGCCGGCGGGACGGCCGGCGCCACCGGACGCGTCACGGGGCGCGCATCAGGTCCGCCGCGATCAGCCAGCGCCCATCGGCGCCGAGGCGCCACACGCGCAGCCACGAGCCGCCCTCGCCGCCGCCCCAGGTCGTGGCCATGTCGCCGGCGCGCGACTGCACCGCGCCCAGCAGCGCCACGCGGCGCGGGTCGAAGCCCGGCGGCAGGGTCGCGTCGCGGCAGCGCGCGCTCGGGTCCTCGCCGCGACGCAGCACCAGCACGTCGCGGGCGAAGCGCTCGCACAGCGGCGCGGGATCGCCGCCCGCCAGCGCCACCAGCAGGCTGGCCTCGATCTGCTCGAGGCCGCGCAGGCGGTCGGGATCGGCGCCCAGGGTGCTGGCGTCCTCGGGATCGATCTCGCGGCGGCGCGGGCTGCGCTCGCGGCGCGGGTCCTCGGCGAGGACCTCGTGGTCGGCCAGCAGCCGCCAGCGCCCCGCGGCGTCGATGCGCCAGACCCCGAGCGAATAGCCCTCGACCGCGTCGCGGCCGTCCGCGCGCTCGGCCATCGTGCGCGCGCCGACGGCATAGCCGAGGTCGCCGTAGTAGGCGATCTCCAGCGCGTTGGTCGTCCAGCTCGGCCGGCGCCCGGCGTCGTCGGCCCAGGTCTCGATCGGCTGCGCCGCGGGGCGGAACACCACCGCGCCCGCGTCCGCCGCGGCCTGCATCGCCGCCCGCTCGCCCTGCTCCGCGGACGCGGCCGACAGCGCGGCGTCCGCCCGCTCCAGCTGCGTCCACGCGTCCTGCGCCGCGGCCGGCGCGGCCACCACGAGCATCCCCATGCCCGCCGCCAGCGCGATCGCGCCGGCGCCCTTCCACGTCTTGAGTCCCATCGGTCCTGCACCCATGATTCGACCATCCCCCTTCTTTGATACCCACCCCGGCCCCGTCATGCAAATGCGGGCCCGCGGACCATGACCATGCCCTCCAGCCGCCCCGTTCCGCCGCCGCGCCCCTCCGCCCTCCGCCGAGGCCCCGCCCATGCACGCTGAGCCCCTGCCCGGCGGCCAGCTGCTGCGCTTCCTCGTCGAGCGCGCCGGCGTCCGCGGCGTGTTCGTCCGCCTCGACGCGGCCTGGGACGCGATCCGCACGCGCCAACCCTACCCCGCCGCAGTCGAGTCCCTGCTCGGTGAGGCCACCGCCGCCAGCGCGCTGTTCACCGCCCACGCCAAGCTCGAGGGCCGGCTGTCGGTGCAGATGCGCGGCACCGGCGCGCTGCGCACCCTGTTCGCCGAGTGCACCAGCACCGGCACCCTGCGCGGCATCGCCCGCCACGAGGGCGAGGTCGAGGCCCGCGCCGCCAGCCTGCGCGTCGCCGGCGAGGGCGCGGTGCTGGCCATCACCATCGAGAGCCAGCCCCCGGGCGCCAGCGAGCCGATGCGCTACCAGGGCCTGGTGGGGCTCGACGCCGACCGCCTGGCCGAGGCCTTCGAGGGCTACTTCCGCGACTCCGAGCAGCTGCCCACCCGCCTGCTGCTCGCCAGCCGCGGCGGCGTGGCCGCGGGCCTGATGCTGCAGCAGCTGCCCGGCGGCCACGGCGACGAGGACGGCTGGACGCGCTGCTCGGCGCTGTTCGACACCCTCGGCGAGGACGAACTGCTGGGCCTCGACGCCGAGACCCTGCTGTGGCGGCTCTTCCACGAGGAGGGCATCCGCCTGCTCGACGACCAGCCGCTGGCGTTCGCCTGCAGCTGCTCGCAGGCCCGTGTCGAGGCCATGCTGGTCGGGCTGGGCCACGAGGAGGCCCTGGCGGCCGCCGAGACCGGCCCGGCCGAGATCACCTGCGAGTTCTGCGGCCAGGTCTACCGGCTGGACCGGGTCGAGATCGAGCAGCTGTTCCAGCCCTATCCCCCCACACCGCCCCCGCCGGGCTTGCACTGAGTGCGTTAAAGTTTCATAAAGCATCACCCGGGTCGCCGACCGGTGCGCCCAGGCGGGAACCCCCGCCCCCCGCACCGGTCGCAGCGGCCCCCGTCCCGGAGCCACGCATGTCCCGCCTGCTGCCGTCCGCCCTGCTGTGCGCCGCCCTCGCGGGCGTAGCCGTGGCGCCTGCGCACGCGTGGACCCAGGGCACCGGCAGCGGCGTCGTGGTGCCGGTGCTCAACGACCGCAGCGGCGAAGTCGAAGCCCTGCTGGTGCTCGAGGACATGCCGGGCGAGGCGATGAACCCGCTCGACCGCGTGATCGGCCCGAATCCGGCCCAGCGCGCCGGCACGCTCGAACTCGCCGGCAGCGGCGCCATCGGGCGCCTGCGCGGCGGCCTCGAGCTCGAGCGCGGCGGCCAGCTGGCCCTGCTGTGCGCGGGCGCCAGCCCAGTGCGCGCGGCCTTCGCCGGCCTCAACGACCAGTGCCTGTTCGCCTCGATCGGCGACGACGACCTGCTGCGCGCCTCGCCGGCGCCCGGCCTCGGCACCCGCATCGGCCTCGACCGCGAGCGCCTGCACCTCGAGGCGCGCTTCGGCCTCGGCCGCTACGACCTCGAGCACGGCCAGGCCGCGCTGGTGCTGCCCGGCGCCCGCGCGCCCGCCGCCGCCGCCGGCCCGCTCGAGGCGCTGCGCGTGGAAGGCACCAGCTTCAGCGTCGGCGCCGCGTTCGACATCGGCGAGGAGGGCTGGGTGAGCATCGGCGGCACCCGCACCCGCGCCCGGCTGCTCGCACCGGACGCCTTCGGCCCGCTCTCGCAGCAGTGGAACACCCGCAGCCTCGGCCTGTCGGCCGGGTTCGGCGACTTCAGCGGCTCGCTGGTCGGGCGCAGCGTCGAGCTGCCCGGGCTCACCGAGCAGTACACGGGCCTCGACGTCGGCCTGACCTGGCGCACGCCGTGGCGCGCGCGGCTCACGATCGGGGCCGAGGGCCTCGGCGGCGGGCGCAATCCGTGGGCGCCGATCGAGGCCAGCACCGGCGAGCCCGCGCAGGCGCGCACCGTGCCCTACGTGCGCTACGAGCAGGACCTCTGACGCCCCGCGCCCGCGCGCTCAGCCGCGCGGCGCCACCCGCAGCCCCCAGCCCAGCACCCCGCCCTCCGGCCGCGCCAGCGGCGCGGCCTCGCTGGCGCGCCCGGCGGCGGCGAAGGCCCCGCGCAGCGCGGCCAGGGCCGCGTCGTCGAGCGCGCAGTCCACCAGCTCGCGCTGGCGCAGGCGCGCGTCCTCGAGCGCGAGCCGCCACGCGGCCAGCGCCGCCTCGGCGGCGGCCACGCCGCGGGCCGCCGCCCGCTGGAACAGGGCCGGGACCTGGTCGCGGGCCTCGAGCAGCGCGTCGGGCACCGGCGAGGCCGCGGCCCGCGCGCCCAGCGCGTCCAGCGCGCGGTTGAGCGCGGCGCGCGCGGCGTTCGCCGAGGCGTCCGCGCGCAGCGCCTCGCGCCCGGCGGGCGTGGCCGCCCGGGCCATCGGGGCGAGCATCGGCCCGAGGTGGGCGAGCAGGCCGTCCGCGGCGAGCAGCGCCTCGAGGTGCGCGCCCTCCTCGCGGGCCACCTCCACCAGCCGGGAGCCGGCGTGGTGCAGCACCAGCGCCGCGCGGCCGCCGGGCGCGAGCACGCGCAGCAGTTCGCCCAGCGCGGCCTCGCGCGGCACGTACTCGAAGCCGTACTGGCTGCAGGCCAGGTCCACCCCGCCGTCCGCGAACGGCAGCGCCGTCGCCGAGACCCGCGCATGCACCTCGATCCGCGCGGCCAGCGCCGGCGCGAGCGCCGCGCGCCACGGCATCGCCACCTCGGCGAGGTCGACCGCCAGCACCCGCGGCATCCGCGCGGGCTCGGCCGCGTGCGCCTCGGCGAGCAGGCGCGGCAGCGGGCCGTTGCCGGTGGCGAGGTCCAGCACCACGTCCCCGGGCCCGAGGCCGGCGAAGGCCTCGCCCCAGAAGGCGGCGATGGCGCCGCCGTAGCGCGCGCCCCAGGAGCCCACGCAGGAGTGCTCGGCGCCGCTGGCCCAGAACCGGCTCCAGCCCTCGGCCCGGCGGTCGGCGCGCGGGTCCGGCGCGCTCACGTGCTCAGGCCGCCGTCGTCGCCGGCCGGCACCGAGAGCACCTCGAGCAACGGCGCGAGATGCCCGGCGTAGGGCTTCCAGCGCGCGATGGAACCGGTGTGCGCGGGCGCGCGCACCTGCCAGCGGCTCGGCGTCTGCACGGCGCGGTCGGTGGCGTGGAAGGCGAGGCAGGCGTCGTCCCAGGGCAGGCCGAGGAAGTCGACGAGGCGCCGGCTCTGCGGGTCGATGCCGGACACGAGCGCGGCGTAGTCGACCTCGAGCACGGGCAGCGGCAGCACGCGCTGCCAGTGCCGCATGAGGACGTGCTGGGCGTTGACGTAGTGGCCGATGTCGCCGAGGTCGGTGGAGAACGCGGCGCCCAGCGCGAAGTTCTCGCCGAAGATCGACAGCCCCACGTCGCGCGCATCGCGCCGGCACCACACGATGCGGGCGTTCGGGAACAGCTGGGCCACCAGGCCGAGGTGGAAGAAGTTCAGCGGCGCCTTGTCGACCAGGCGCAGCGCCCCGGGACGGCCGTGGCGGAGGGCGACGGCGAGGTAGCGCCGGGCCTCCCGGGCGAGGCGCCCGGCGTCGTCCAGCGGCCCGGCGGCGTCCGCGCCGGCCTCGGCGGCCAGCTGGCCGCCGAGCTGGGCGATGTCGGGCAGCTCGCCGCAGCCCGCGGCCTGCGGGTGCGAGGCGATGATCTGCTCGACCAGGGTGGTGCCGCTGCGCGGCATGCCCACCACGAACACCGGGCGCGCGTCGGCGTCGCCCACCGGCAGGCCCGCGAGCGCGCCGGGCGCGAAGCGCGCCTGCAGCTGCTCCACGCGGCGGGCGAGCTGGTCGCGATCGAGCGGGCCCTGCTCGCGGCGGCGCGCGGCGTTGGCGTCGCTCCAGCTGGCGAACGCCGCGGCGTGCTCGCCGCGGGCGTCGAACACCTTGCCCAGCGGATAGCCGAGCATCGCGCGCTCGGCGTCGTCGAGGCCGCCGGAGGCCTGCAGCGCGCGCGCCTGCGCGACCCACGCGTCCTCGGCGCGGCCGCGCTTGAGCCCGAGCAGGCCGGCGATCGGGAACGCCCAGCCCGGCCGCAGCGCCAGCGAGCGCCGGTAGGCGTCCTCGGCCGCCTCGGAGTGGCCGGCGTCCTCCTCGGCCTGGGCCAGGGCCATCCACAGGCCGGCGGAGCCGGGCATGCGCGCCAGCCCCGCGGCGTAGGCGGCGCGCGCCTCGGGATGCTGGCCGAGCCGGCTGAGGGTCTCGCCGAGCTTCAGGCAGGCGTCCTCGTCGGCGGGCCGGAGCGCGACCAGCTGGCGCCACAGCGGCAGGCCGGCCTCGTCGTCGGCGGCGCGGAACGCGAGGTCGGCGAGCGCCGCGATGATCTCGGGCTGGCCGGGCGCCAGCGCCAGCGCGCGGCGCAGCGCGGGCGCGGCTTCGGCGGGGCGGTTGGCGCGCACCAGGGTGATGCCGAGGAAGAACCACGCGTCCACGAGGCCGGGCTCGAGTGCACCGGCCTCGGCGAAGGCGCGCAGGGCCTCGTCCATCCGGCCGGCGCTGGCGAGCAGGCGCCCGCTCTCGCAGCACAGCACGCCGGAGGCCGGCGCCAGGCGGCGGGCGGCGGCCAGGTGGCCGATCGCGGCGTCGAGGTCGCCGCGCTGGGCGTCGATGCGCGCCAAGGCCCGGTGCAGCGCGGGGTCGCCGGCGTGGCGGGCGGCCAGCGGGGCGAGCAGGCGCGCGGCGGCGGCGGGATCGCCCTCGCGCTGCAGGCGCTGGGCCTCGCGCAGGGCATGGGCGAGCGCGTCGGCGTCGCGCGGGGAAGCAGGGGTCGCGGTCATGCCGCGCAGTATAGCGACGCAAAAAAAGAGGGGCCCCTCGCGGGGCCCCTCCAATGCAACTCCGGAATGGATCCCGGATCAGAACTTCTGGGTGTAACGCAGGTACGGCGTGCGGCCGTAGGCGTCGTACAGCGCGAAGTTGAAGTTGCGGCCTTCGAAGGCGATCAGCTCCGGCAGCTCGTTCTCGAGGTTGTTCACGCCGACCGCGAGGGTGCCGTTCCACGGGGTGTTCCAGGAACCCTGGATGTCGTGGAGGGTCTGCGACGAGTAACGACCGTTCTCGTCGATGTGGCGGATGTTGTAGTTGAACGCGAAGTCCGAGATCTCCCAGGTGTTGAGGAGGGTCGCGCGGAACTCCGGGAAGCCCTCGGTGCCGGCCTCTTCCTCACCCGCGTCGACCGTGAAGCTGGCGACGTAGGAGACGGCGAGCTGGTTGCGCAGGGTGCCCCAGTCGCCGAACTCGAAGTTCGTGCGGACGTTGGCGTCGAAGCCGTCGGTCTCGACCACGCCCTGGTTGAAGTAGCAGTTGTCGATGCGGGTGACGCGGCCGTCGATCGGATCACGCTGCAGGCCGCACGGGGCGCCCGGGAACGGATCGGTGTCACGGCCGATGTCGATGTTCACCAGCTCCTGCGAGCTGAAGAACTTGACCCGGTCCTCGATCTTGATGTTGTAGTAATCGAGCGAGACGTTCAGCCACGAGGTCGCATCCCACACCGCGCCGGCCGACCACTGGGTCGACTGCTCCGAACCGAGGTTCGGATTGGCCTGGCGGAAGGCGTTGACCTGGGTGCCGGTGTAGCCGCCGGTGCGGCCGCAGTAGGCGGCGTCGGTCTCGCCCGGCAGGCGGTCGCTGTTCGGATCGGTCAGGCCCGGCACGTCGAGGAACGACAGGCAGGTCTGCGGATCGAACACGGAGTCGGCCGAGA
>JBHYGK010000058.1:0-37330 GCA_051859045.1 Lysobacteraceae bacterium
GGCCGCGCGGCGCCGGGGCGGCGGGCGCGGGGCGCGCCGCGCTCGCGGGCCTGGCCTCGGCGACGGCCGCGACCGCGGGCTCGGGTTCGGGCAGGGGCGCGTCGGCGAAGGCCACGGCCTCCTCCAGCGGGATCGCGGCGGTGGCGGCATCGCGCGCGTCGAGGTAGGCCGAGGCCTCGGACTCGGCGCTGGCCTAGGCGGCGGCCTCGGGCGACCACGCGGGCCAGCTGGACTCCGGCGGGGCCTCGGCGCGGGCGAGGTCGCCGTGCATCGGCGTGGCCACCGCGCGCTCGGGCGGCGGCTCGGGCAGCACCGCGGCGAGCATCTCGAAGGCCTCGCGCAGCAGCCGGCCGGTCTCGGCGTCGGGCAGCACGGCGCGGGTCAGCGGGAAGGCCAGCCGCGCCTCGATGACCATCAGCTGGTCGCCGACGGCCTCGAGGCCGTAGCGGTGGCTGGCCACCGCGAGGCGCTGGATGTCGTCGTGCAGCAGCGAGAGCCCGTTGATGTCCCAGCCGGCTTCCGCGAAGCGGTGCACGCGGCGCGCCGCCGACTCCGCCCGGCGGGGCAGGTGGCGGAGGAAGGACATCCGGAGCTCGGCGAACTTGGCGTCGTCTGAAGACATGGTCATACCCCTGTCCGGGCATTGTGCCCAGCGGACCGGGGGCTGTCACCGCCGGTGGGACGGTGGGAGCGGGCGCCGCGCGCGGCGCTCAAGCGGTGGATCCGCCGAGCAGGCGGCGGCCGCCGCGCAGCACGACCCGGGCGATCCACCAGGTCGCGAGCGCGAGCAGCAGCGCGCCGCCCACCGCCACGCCCAGCGCGACCCAGGGCCAGGCCAGCGCGAGGCCGAGGGTGCCGGCGACCAGGGCGTCCTCGCCCAGCGAAGCCGTCCAGTTGCTGGCCGGCTCGGGCGAGGTGTTGATCAGCGCGCGGGTGCCGGCCTTCAGCGCGTGGCTCGAGAGCGCGACGCCCGCGCCCAGCGCGAGGCCGCCGGCGTGCAGCTCGCCATCGGGCGAGAGCGCGGCGGCCGCGAGGAAGGCGCCGGCCGGGATCCGCAGCAGGGTCTGCAGCAGGTCCCACACCGAGTCGACGCCGGGGATCTTGTCGGCGCTGAACTCCACCAGCGCCAGGACGCCCGCCACGCCGAGCACCCAGGGCGAGGCGCAGGGCGCCAGCGCGGCGGGCAGCTCCACCCAGCCGAGCGCGCCGGCCAGGCCCACGCCGAACACCGTGAGGTAGGCGCGCAGGCCGGCGAGCCAGGCGAGCAGCAGGCCGAGCGCGAACAGGGGTTCGGTCATGGGGTCCTCGGGCGGGATGTGTCGCGCGTCGCAGTATAGCCAGCCCCGCGGCGCCTCCGGTTGACGCTGGCGAAGGGCGGGGGCTATACCCCTTGGCCCCCCGGCGACCGCTGCCCATGAGCTCACCGTCCCCGGAGCGTCCGCGCTTCGTCATCGTCCCGCATCGCCCCCACGTGCGCCTGCTGCTCGGCGCGGCGGCGGCGCTGTGGCTGGCCAGCATGGTCCTGGCCTGGACCTTCGCCGCGCAGCGCGCCGCCCCCGGCCTGGCCAGCCTGCGCGAGGAGCACGAGGCGCAGGCCGCCCGCCTCGCCGGGCTGGAGGCCTCGCTCGAGGAGCACCAGCAGCAGCTCGCCACGCTGCGCCGCTCCGACGAGATCAGCCGCGCCGCCAACCTCGAGCTGCAGGACACCATCGGCCAGCGCGACGAGGAGATCGCGGGCCTGCGCGCCGACGTCGCCTTCTACGAGCGCCTGGTCGGCAGCAGCGCCCAGCGCCGCGGCCTCAACGTGCACAACCTCGCCCTGGCCGAGGACGCCGCCGGCGGCTGGCGCTACCAGGTCACCCTGACCCAGAACCTCAACCGCGGCGGCAGCACCCGCGGCGGGCTGAGCCTGCGCGTCGAGGGCACCCGCGGCGGCCGGCTCGAGACCCTGGACTGGCGCGCCCTGCGCGCCGGCGCCGACGATGCGCCGCAGCCCTTCGGCTTCCGCTATTTCCAGTCGCTCGAGGGCAGCATCGTGCTGCCCGCGGGCTTCACCCCGCAGCGGGTCGTCGCGACCCTGCGCACGGGCGCCAACACCGTCGAGCAGGCCTGGCCCTGGGACGAGGTGGTGCCCGCGGGCATCGAGGCCGTGCTGATCGACGACGGCGGCGTGGCGGGCGACGACATCCAGGGCGACGACGCCCGCGAGACCGAGGAGTAGGCGATGGCATGGGGCGAGAAGGGCAAGCCGGCGCGGTCCGGCGCCACCGCGATGGAGACCCTGCTGGGCCCGCGCGTCGAGATCCGCGGCGACCTGCGCTTCAGCGGTGGCCTGTACGTCGAGGGCCGGGTGGTCGGCAGCGTGGTGGCCGATGACGGCAGCGACGCGGTGCTGACCCTGGCGGCCTCCGGCCGGATCCAGGGCGAGGTGCGCGCGCCGGTGGTGGTGATCGCCGGCGAGATGGAGGGCGACGTGCACGCCAGCCAGCGGCTCGAGCTCGCCGCGGGCGCGCGGGTCACCGGCAACCTGCACTACAAGGTGCTCGAGATGGCCGCCGGCGCGGCGGTCAGCGGCCGCCTCGTGCACGCCGACGCGCCGCCGGCGCAGCTGCCCAAGCCCGAGCCCGACCCGGCCGGCTGAGCCGCCCGGCGGTTGAAAGCCCGCCGCCGGCCCCCCATGCTGTGCGCCATGGATACGGTCCCCGGCTACCAGGCGCTCGACGCCCCCCTCGTCTTCACCCAGGCCGCCGCCCGCAAGGTCCGCGCGCTGATCGAGGAGGAGGGCAACGACGCCCTCGCGCTGCGCGTGTACATCTCCGGCGGCGGCTGCTCGGGCTTCCAGTACGGCTTCAGCTTCGACGAGGAGCGCCCCGAGGACGACCTGCAGGTCGCCACCGACGGCGTCACCCTGCTGGTCGATCCGCTCAGCCTGCAGTACCTGATGGGCGCCGAGGTGGACTACACCGAGGGCCTCACCGGCGCCCAGTTCGTCATCCGCAATCCCAACGCGAAGACGACCTGCGGCTGCGGCAGCTCGTTCGCCGTCTGAGCCGCCGCCCCGCGTGACGCGCCCGCCCGCCGGTTCCGCCTTCACCCGCGGCGGCCCGGACCGCGCCGACCACCTGCGCGACGACGACGCCGCCCTCGACGCCCTGTGGGCCGATGCCCGCCTGCTGGTGCTCGACGCCGACGGCCGCGCGGTGTGCGCCGCGCCCGATGGCCCGGCCTGGACGCCGCCGGCCGAGATGGCCCCGGCCTCGCTGCGCACGCAGGCGGTGTTCCTCGGCCTCGACGCCGGCGGCCGCGGCTGGTTCGCGCTGCCGGAGGAGGCGCTGCACGCCGATCGACCCGCGCACCGCCTCGACCTGCGCGCCGCGGCGCACGCCTGGCCCGAGGCCGAGGCCAGCGCCTTCGCGCAGGCCCGCGCGATGCTGTTCTGGCACGCGCGCAGCCGCTTCTGCGGCGCCTGCGGCGGCGAGACCGCGCTGCGCCGCGCCGGGCATGCGGCGCGCTGCACGCGCTGCGGCATCGAGGCCTATCCGCGCACCGATCCCGCGGTGATCGTGCTGGTCAGCGACGGCGAGCGCGCCCTGCTCGGCCGCCAGGCCAGCTGGCCGCCGGGTCGGTATTCCGTGATCGCGGGCTTCGTCGAGCCCGGCGAGCGGCTGGAGGACGCGGTGGTGCGCGAGGCGATGGAGGAGGCGGGCGTGCGCGTGCGCGCCTGCCGCTACGTGGCCTCGCAGCCCTGGCCGTTCCCGTCCTCGCTGATGCTGGGCTTCCGCGCCGAGGGCGAGCCCGACGAGCCGCGCTACGGCACCGAGCTCGAGCACGCCGCGTGGTTCAGCCGCGCGGGCCTGCGCGAGGCGATCGCCGCGGGGACGCTGCAGCTGCCGCCGGCGATCTCGATCTCGCGCCGGCTCATCGAGGACTGGCTGGGCGACGACGGTCCGGGCGGGGACGCCGGCGCCGCGTCCGCCACGGTCATCGGCCCGCGTTAGAATCCCACCGCGCCCCCCGGCGCCGTCCGCCCCGTCCCCGCTGGAAGCCCGATGTCCGCCACCCTCGTCGCCGTCGTGATCGCCCTCGTGCTCGGCCACGCGCTGCCCGCGATGGCGGGCCTGCGCCAGTACGGCTGGTTCGACGGCTGGGCGGGCGGCCTCGAGCGCAGCCTCGGCCAGCGCGCGGCATGGGGCGGCTGGCCGGGCCTGCTGCTGCTCGTGCTGCCGCCGCTGCTCCTGCTGGGCCTGCTGCAGTACGGCCTGCGCGACGCCCTGTTCGGCCTGCCCGGCTTCGTGCTCGCGGTGGTGGTGCTGTTCTACGCCTGGGGCCCGCGCGACCTCGACGTCGACGTCGAGGCCGTGGTCGACGCCCGCGACGGCGAGGCCCGCCGCGTCGCGGCCGAGCGCCTCTACCCGGCCGGCGACGAGGCCCGCCTGGACGGCCCGGCGCTGGTCGGCGCGGTCGCCCGCGGCGCGCTGCGGCGCTGGTTCGGCGTGCTGTTCTGGTTCCTGCTGCTGGGCCCGGTGGGCGCGCTGGGCTACCGCCTGGTGCAGCTGGCGGCCGACGCGTCGCTGGCCGCGCCGCGCCCGGCCTCGGCCCGCGAGGCCGCCGGGGTGGCGCTGGCGGTGCTGGAGTGGCCGGTGGCCCAGCTGATGACGCTGGCGCTCGCGCTGGTGGGCAACTTCGACACCGTGTTCGCCGCCTGGCGCGAGGCCCGCTCGGGCCGGCCGGCGCTCGACAGCGGCTTCCTCGAGGCCGCCGCGCGGGCCAGCGTCAGCGCCGAGATCGCCGACGACGAGGCCTGGGCCACCGAGGGCCTGCCCGCGGACGCGCCGCCCGCGCTGCTCGAGCTGCGCGACGCGATGAGCCTGGTCTGGCGGATGCTGATGGTGTGGCTGGCCGTGCTGGCACTGTTCGTGCTGGCCGGCTGGGTCGGCTGAGCCGCGTCGCCTCGCGCCCGGGCCTCAGCCCGGCGCCAGCCCGCTGAAGGGCATCCACGGCAGGTTGCGCAGCAGCGCGAAGCCGATCACCGCCACCGCCCAGGGCCGCGCGTCGCTCAGCCACGCCGGCGGCGCCAGCGCGCGCGGCAGCGGCCACGCGAGGTGCACGAACAGCCACGCCCACAGCGGCACGCCGACCACCGCCAGCGCGTTCATGCCCAGCGCCTCGAGCGGATCGCCGTGCAGCATCGCGTGCGCGGCGCGGGTGCCGCCGCAGCCCGGGCAGTACAGCCCGGTGAGGTGGAAGAACACGCAGCCCGGCAGCCAGCTGTCGCTGGCGTTCGGATCGACCCGGAGCACCGCGGCGCTGGCCGCGGCGGCGGCCGCGGCGCCCACGGCCAGCAGCCAGGGGCGGCGGCGCGGGGCCTCGTCCATCGGGGCGCTTACTTGCCCGCCATGCCGCCGGCCATGCCGACCACGACGAAGAACAGCACGTAGAGCACGACGAAGCCGATGCTGACCGCGGCGCTGATGATGCTCCAGGTCTTGGCGGAGTTCGACGCCGACAGCGCGCCGTCGTAATCGCCGGCCGCGACCAGCCCGTCGACCTTGGCCGCGTAGACGATCGCGACGATGCCGGTCGGCAGGCAGCACAGCAGCGTGGCGAGGATCGCCCACACCAGCTGGTTGGGGACGTGGGGCACCGGCTCGCGGCCGTAGCCGCCGCCACCGCCGCCGGGCATGCGCGGGGGCGGCGGGGAGCTGCCGCCACCGCCGCCGGCCTGCGACTGGTAGGGACGGCCCAGGCGCTCGGTGATCGGCACGTAGCCGTCGTCGCTGGCGGCGGCGCCCGCCGCGGCCTCTTCCTGCGCGAAGTGCGGCATCAGGGTGCCGCAGCGGGTGCAGTTGCGGAGCTTGACGTGGACCTGCTCCTGGCAGGACGGGCATTCGACGAACACGGTGGCTCCGGTGGCGGCGCGAGGGCCGCGGGCTGGTCGGGACGGGCCGGCGCGCGGGGCGCCGACGGGGACGACGCACCTTAATTCAGCGGTGAACGCGAGGTCAAAGCCGCGGGCGGCGAACGGTCGCGGCGGGGCTCACGGACGGTCGCCGCGCAGCCCGCGGACGATCGCCTCGAGCCGCGCGGCGGTCGCGTCCTCCGGCGCCAGCAGCGGTCCGACCACCAGCTGCACCTCGGCGCGGAAGCGGCGCGGCAGGCGCAGGCCGCGGCGGCGGCTCCACATGCTGGCCCACATCCCGCACAGCGCCATCGGCAGCACCGGCACCGGGCGCGCGCCGAGGATGCGCTCGACGCCGGGGCGGAACGGCGCGATGTCGCCGTCGCGGGTCAGCGCGCCCTCGGGGAAGATCCCGAGCACCTGGCCGTCGGCGAGCTCGGCGTCGGCGCGCTCGAACGCGCGCTGCATCAGCGCGGGATCCTCCTTCGTGCCGGCGATCGGGATCGCCTTGGCGCCCTGGAACAGCCAGCGCGCGATGGGCACGTTGAAGATGCGGTAGTACATGATGAAGCGCGTGGGCCGCGGGATGCTGCCCAGCAGCAGCAGCGCGTCCATGTAGCTGACGTGGTTGCACACCACCAGCACCGGGCCCTCGGCGGGCAGCTGGTGCATGCCGGTGATGCGCACGCGGTACAGGACGTTGGCCACCAGCCAGCTCAGCAGCCGCAGCAGGAACTCCGGCAGCAGGCTGAAGGTGTAGATCGCCACCGCGACGTTGAGCAGCGCGGTCACCAGCAGCAGCTCGGCGGCGCCCAGCTTCAGCCAGGCCAGCGTCGCGGCCAGGCCCAGCGCGGCGGCCGCGGCCAGCGCCGAGGCCAGCAGCGCGCGCGCCAGCCAGCCCGGCAGCGCCTCGGGCGTGCTGCGGCCCTGCACGAAGGCCTGCAGCGGCACCACCCACAGCCCCGCGCCCACGCCCAGCAGCCAGGCGTCGAGCGCCGCGCGCCACAGCCCGGCGCCGGTGGCCGGGTCGAAGGCGCGCAGCGCGAAGAACAGGTCGAGGCCGGCGGCGCTGAGCGCGAACGCGCCCAGCGGCACCAGCCCCAGCTCGATCCGCCGGCCCGAGGCCAGCACGCAGGCCATCGCGCCGGCGCACACGCCCAGCGCGAACGCGGCCAGCGCGCGGTGGGCCAGGTCGCCCTCGAGCTGGTCGAGGGCGCGCGCCTGCGCGGGCAGCTCGGCGGCGATCGCCACCACCACGAACCAGAACCAGGCCAGGCCCAGCACCGCGTGCTTCAGGCCGCGCTCCTGCGCCGGCTGCGGGCGGGCGTCCTCGCAGCGCGCCGCGAGCCGGGCGGGCAGGCTGGCGAGCACGCCGCCGATCGCCAGCGCCAGCAGCGCGGCATCGCGCGCGCCGGCGGTGCGCAGCCAGCCGGCGTCGAGCGCGGCCATGCCCAGCAGCGCGCCGCCGAACAGCGCCAGCGTGGCCCAGGCGTTGGCGGCCATGAGGCCGTCCGCGGGCAGCGCGTCGGCCAGCAGCGCCCGCACCCGCGGCACCACCAGCGCCAGCCCGAGCCCGAGCAGCAGCAGCGCGGTGACGCCCAGCGCGCGCGCGGCCGGGCCCTCGAGGTGCAGCGAGCCCAGCAGCGCCAGCAGCGCGAGGGCCTCGATCGCCTTGCCGCGGCGCAGGCCGGGCCGCGGATCGGCGCCGGGCGCCGGGCGGGTCAGCGGCAGCGCGAGCAGCAGCGCGCCCACCACCATCACCGCGCCGGCGTTGACGCTGAGCTGGGAGGCGATGCGCGCGTCGGCGAAGGTCCACAGCACCGACAGGTCGACCAGCCGGCACGCCATCGCCAGCGCGATCGCGCTGCCCAGGAAGGCCAGCAGCGGGGCGAGGGCGCGCCGGTCGATCACGCGGGCTCAGGCCTCGCCGCGTTCGCGGGCGATCGCGCGCCAGCCGATGTCGCGGCGGTGGAACGCGCCCGCCCAGCGGATCGGCGCGGCGGCGGCCAGCGCCGCGGCCTGCGCCTCGGCCACCGTGGCGCCCAGCGCGCAGGCGGTCAGCACGCGGCCGCCGGCGGTCACCACCGCGCCGTCGCGCTCGGCGGTGCCGGCGTGGAAGACCTTGGCGTCGGCGGCCTGCGGCGCGTCGAGCCCGGCGATGGCGTCGCCGGCGCGCGGCGCCGCCGGGTAGCCCTCGGCCGCCAGCACGATGCCGAGGCTCGGGCGCGGGTCCCACGCGGCCTCGACGCCGGCCAGGCGGCCGTCGATCGCGGCCTCGAGCAGGTCCACCAGGTCCGAGCGCAGGCGCAGCATCACCGGCTGGGTCTCGGGGTCGCCGAAGCGCACGTTGAACTCGATGACCTTCGGCGCGCCGTGGGCGTCGATCATCAGGCCGGCGTAGAGGAAGCCGGTGAAGGGCACGCCGTCGGCGATCATCCCGCGCACGGTGGGCTCGACGACCTCGCGCATCACCCGCGCGTGCACCCCGGGCGTGACCACCGGCGCGGGCGAGTACGCGCCCATCCCGCCGGTGTTGGGGCCCGCGTCGCCCTCGCCGACGCGCTTGTGGTCCTGGCTGGTGGCCATCGGCAGCGCGTGCGCGCCGTCGACGATCGAGATGAAGCTGGCCTCCTCGCCGTCGAGGAACTCCTCGATCACCACCCGCGCGCCGGCCTCGCCGAACGCGTTGCCCGCGAGCATGTCGCGCACGGCGTCCTCGGCCTCGGTGAGCGTGGTGGCCACGATCACGCCCTTGCCCGCGGCCAGACCGTCGGCCTTGACCACGATCGGCGCGCCGTGGCGGCGCACGTAGGCCAGCGCGGGCTCGACCTCGGTGAACACCTCGTAGAACGCGGTGGGGATGCCGTGGCGCTTCAGGAAGTCCTTGGCGTAGGCCTTGCTGCCCTCGAGCCGCGCGGCGGCCGCGGTGGGGCCGAACACGCGCAGGCCGGCGGCGCGGAAGGCGTCGACGACGCCGGCCACCAGCGGCTGCTCCGGGCCGACGACGGTGAGGCCCACGCCCTCGGCGCGGGCCAGCGCGAGCAGGCCGTCGATGTCGGTGGCCTTGACCGCGACGTTGCGGCAGCGCGCCTCGCGCGCGGTGCCGGCGTTGCCGGGGGCCAGCAGCACCTCCTCGACGCGCGGGGACTGCGCGAGCTTCCAGGCCAGCGCGTGCTCGCGGCCGCCCGAACCGATGACCAGGACCTTCATGCGCGCGTCCTCAATGGCGGAAGTGGCGGGTGCCGGTGAACACCATGGCCATGCCGTGCTCGTTGGCGGCGGCGATGACCTCATCGTCGCGCATCGAGCCGCCCGGCTGGATCACCGCGCGGATGCCGGCCTTGGCGGCGGCGTCGATGCCGTCGCGGAACGGGAAGAAGGCGTCGGACGCCATCACCGCGCCCGGCACCACCAGCCCGGCCTCCTCGGCCTTGAGCGCGGCGATCTTCGCCGACACCACCCGGCTCATCTGGCCGGCGCCGATGCCCACCGTGCGCGCGTCCTTCGCGTAGACGATGGCGTTGGACTTCACGTACATCGCCACCTGCCAGGCGAACACCAGGTCGGCCATCTCGGCGGCGTCGGGCTCGCGCGCGCTGACGATGCGCCCATCGCCCATCGCCCACGGCAGCACGTCGCCGTCCTGCACCAGCAGGCCGCCGGCGATGCGCTTGTAGTCCAGCCCCGCGGCCGGGCGCGAGAGCGCGCCGCAGGCCAGCACGCGCACGTTGGGCTTGCGCTGGAACAGCGGCAGCGCGTCGGCGTCGATCGAGGGCGCGATCACCACCTCGACGAACTGGCGGGCCAGGATCTCGCCGGCGGTGGCGGCGTCGAGCGGCCGGTTGAAGGCGATGATGCCGCCGAAGGCCGAGGTGGGGTCGGTGGCGTAGGCCAGGTCGTAGGCCTCGCCGATGGTGGTGGCCACGGCCACGCCGCAGGGGTTGGCGTGCTTGACGATCACGCAGGCCGGCGCGTCGAACTGCTTCACGCACTCCAGCGCGGCGTCGGCGTCGGCGAGGTTGTTGAAGCTCAGCTCCTTGCCCTGCAGGAAGCGCGCGGTGGCGACGATGCCGGCCGGCGCGCCGCGCTCGACGTAGAGCGCGCCGCGCTGGTGCGGGTTCTCGCCGTAGCGCAGCGTGCTGGCGAGCTGCATGCCGAGGTTGAGCGTGGCGGGCCACACGGCCGGCGCGTCGGGCTCGGCGAGGCGCTGGGAGAGCCACATGCTGACCTGGCCGTCGTAGCGCGCGGTGTGGGCGTAGCCCTTGGCCGCGAAGGCGCGGCGCTCGGCGCCGGTGGTGCCGCCGGCGGCCAGCGAGGCGAGGAAGCCGTCGTAGTCGGCGGGCTCGACCAGCACCGCGACGCGGGCGTGGTTCTTGGCCGCCGCGCGCAGCATCGCCGGGCCGCCGATGTCGATGTTCTCGACGCCGTCGGCGTAGGTGCAGGCCGGGTCGGCGGTGGTGGCCTCGAACGGATACAGGTTCACCACCAGCAGGTCGATCGGGGCGATGCCGTGCTCGGCCATCACCGCGTCGTCGACGCCCTCGCGGCCGAGCAGGCCGCCGTGCACGCGCGGGTGCAGGGTCTTGACCCGGCCGTCCATGATCTCGGGGAAGCCGGTGACGTCGCTGACGTCGGTGACCGCGAGGCCCGCGGCGCGCAGCGCCTTCGCGGTACCACCGGTGGAGAGCAGCTGCACGCCGGCGGCGGCGAGGCCGCGGGCGAGGGCCTCGAGGCCGGTCTTGTCGGACACCGACAGCAGCGCGCGGCGGACGGGCTGGCGGGCGGCAGGCGTCTGCGCGGGGGGCGTCTCGGAGGTCATGGGCTCGGGCTTCGGCGGCGGCGGAAGCCCGGCATTCTAGCAGCGGGGGGCGCCACGCCGGCGCGCGCGCGCCCGGCGCGGCGCGGCCTCAGGCCAGGCCGTACTGGCGCAGCTTCTTGCGCAGGGTGGCGCGGTTGAGGCCCAGCGCGGCCGCGGCGCGGCTCTGGTTGCCCTGGTAGTGGCGCAGCGTCTCGGCCAGCAGCGGCGCCTCGACCTCGGCCAGCACCACCTCGTAGAGATCCTCCGGCACGTGCTCGCCGAGGTCGTTGAGGTAGCGGCGCACGGCCATCGCGACGTGCTCGCGGAGGGCGGGCTGCGATGCGCGGAGACCGGGCAGCGCGCCATCGGCGGGGAGGGCGACCAGGGGATTCACGATGGGGTGGACCTCGGGGGCGGCGGTGGAACGGAGGACGCAGGGGCGGCGGCGCAGGCGGTGGCGCGCCTCGTCGCGCCGACGGCGCGGGGCCGGCGGGGGGGGCGACTCTACCCCCATCCTCCGACGCGCTGCAAACGCCGTCGCGAGGCCGCGCCGCGCGTGCACTCTGGCGGCGTCAAGCCATTTCCGATGGGTGGCCCGGTCGAGGCGTCGCCGCGCGCGCGGCCGCCGCGCTCAGCGGAAGTCGAAGCGGAACGCCAGCGCGCTGCGGCCCGGATCGAGCACCTCGAGGGTGATGCTGGCGTCCTGCCCGGGCTGCAGGCGCTCGTCGTCGGCGGGGCGGCCGAGGTAGTCGCGCGGGGCGAACGCGCGGGTGGCGATGTCGCGGCCGTCGAGGTCGGACAGCGTCAGCTCGACCCGCGGCCAGGCCTGGGCGAACGCGCCGTCGTTGCGGAAGCTGGCGGTGATCATCAGCGCGCCCGACACCGAGGGGTGCGGCCGCACGTCGCGGGCGGTGATGGTGAAGTCGCCCGGCGCGTGCCAGGCCGGCAGCGCGCAGCCCAGCGCCCCGCACAGCAGCTCCAGCGTGGGCCGCCAGCGCGCGTCGGCGGCCAGCCGGGCGCGGTCGGCGAGCAGCACCTGCAGCACCAGCAGCAGCGCCAGCGCGAGCACCGCCAGCACCCCGAGCCCGCGGCGCGGTGCCCGGGCGGCGCCGTCGCCGCCGCGGCGGGCGCCGCCCAGGAAGCCCGGCAGCGCGCGCGGGATCCGCGCCGAGGCCGGCGCGGGCGGCGGCGCGCCGAACAGGTCGGGCTGGGCGCTGGATTCGGCGGTGAGGGCGGGGTCGTCGGCGTCGCGCATGGGCGCAGTGTAGTCGGGCGCGGGCCGCGGGCTCAGCGGCGGGTGCCGCTGATCCGCATCCAGTCCTCGCGGCGCACGGCCTCGAGGCCGTCGAACCACTCGGCGTAGCGCGCCAGCAGGGCCTCGTGCTGGCCGTGGAGGATGCCCGAGAGCGCGATCACGCCGCCCGGCGCGGTGCGCGCGGCCAGCAGCGGGGCCAGCTGGTCGAGCGCCGAGGCCAGGATGTTGGCGACCACCACCGGGTAGGTGGCGCCGGCGGGCTCGTCGGCGGGCAGGAACACCGCCAGCCGGTCGGCCACGCCGTTGCGCTCGGCGTTGTCGTGCGTGGCCAGCAGCGCCTGGGGGTCGTTGTCGACGCCCACCGCGCGCGCGCAGCCGAGCTTCAGCGCGGCCAGCGCGAGGATGCCGCTGCCGCAGCCGAAGTCCAGCACCTCGCGGCCGGCCAGGTCGAGGCCGTCCAGCCAGTCCAGGCACAGCGCGGTGGTGGGATGGGTGCCCGAGCCGAACGCCAGGCCCGGGTCGAGGCGGACGATCGCCGCCGCGTCGCCCATGGCCTCGGCCTCGGCCGGCACCGCGTGGTCCCAGGGCACGATCCAGGTGCGCCGGCCGAAGGCCATCGGCTGGAACTGGTCGATCCAGGCCCGCACCCAGTCCTGGTCCTCGACGATGCGCGTCTCGGCGGTGTCCAGGCGCAGGCCGTCGTCGAAGGCCTCGAGCGCGGCCAGCAGGGCCTCGGGGTCGGCGTCCGCGGGGAAGAGCGCGGTGATCGCCACCTCGGCCCACAGCGGCAGCTCGCCGACGCCGGGCTCGAGGATGGCGCGTTCGTCCGGGGTCTCGGCGTCGGCGTCGAGGGTGGTCACCGCGAGCGCGCCGATGTCCTCCAGGGCGTGCTCGTGGCGCGGCTGCTCGGCCTCGCGGCAGCGCAGGGTCAGTTCGAGGTAGGGCATGGTGGTGCGCGCTCAGCCGAGGCCGATCGCCTTGTCCTTCTGTTCCTTGAGCCGCTTCTCGAGGTAGTGGATGTTGGCCCCGCCGCGCTGGAAGCCCGCGTCGGCCATGATCCGCGCCTGCAGCGGCACGTTGGTCTTGATGCCGTCGACGACCATCTCGCTGAGCGCGCAGCGCATGCGGGCGATGGCCTGCTCGCGGTCGGCGCCGTGCACGATGAGCTTGCCGATCATCGAGTCGTAGTTCGAGGGCACGCGGTAGCCCTCGTAGATGTGGCTGTCGACGCGCACGCCGGGGCCGCCGGGGGCGTGGAAGTGCTTGATCAGGCCGGGGCAGGGCAGGAAGGTGTCCGGGTCCTCGGCGTTGATGCGGCACTCGATGGCGTGGCCGCGCAGCACCACGTCCTCCTGGCGGATCGACAGCGGCCGGCCCGAGGCGATCAGCAGCTGCTCGCGCACGAGGTCGATGCCGGTCACCAGCTCGGTCACCGGGTGCTCGACCTGGATGCGGGTGTTCATCTCGATGAAGTAGAAGCGGCCGTCCTCGTAGAGGAACTCGAAGGTGCCGGCGCCGCGGTAGCCGATGCGCAGGCAGGCCTCGACGCAGACCCGGCCGATCGCCGCGCGCTGCTCCTCGGTGATGCCCGGGGCCGGGGCCTCCTCGACCACCTTCTGGTGGCGGCGCTGCATCGAGCAGTCGCGCTCGCCGAGGTGGATCGCGTGCCCCTGGCCGTCGGCCAGCACCTGGATCTCCACGTGGCGCGGGTTCTGCAGGAATTTCTCCATGTAGACCATGTCGTTGCCGAAGGCCGCCTTGGCCTCCTGCTTCGTGGTCTGGATGGCCGAGGCCAGCGCCTCCTCCTCGTGCACCACGCGCATGCCGCGGCCGCCGCCGCCGCCGGCGGCCTTGACGATGACCGGGTAGCCGATCTCGCGGCCGATGCGCAGGTTCTCGGCCGCGTCGTCGCCGAGCGGGCCGCCGGAGCCCGGCACGCAGGGCACGCCCGCGGCCTTCATGGCCTTGATCGCCTCGACCTTGTCGCCCATCAGGCGGATCGTCTCGGCCTTCGGGCCGATGAAGATGAAGCCGGAGGACTCCACCCGCTCGGCGAAATCGGCGTTCTCGCTCAGGAAGCCGTAGCCCGGGTGGATGGCCTGGGCGTCGGTGACCTCCGCGGCCGCGATGATCTGCGGGATGTCGAGGTAGCTCTGCGAGGAGGGCGGCGGGCCGATGCACACCGACTCGTCGGCCATCGCGACGTGCTTGAGGTTGCGGTCGACGGTGGAGTGCACCGCGACGGTCTTGATGCCGAGCGCGCGGCAGGCGCGCAGGATGCGCAGCGCGATCTCGCCGCGGTTGGCGATGACGACTTTGTCGAGCATGGGATCGGGCCTGTCAGCTGATGACGAACATGGGCTCGTCGAACTCCACCGGCTGCCCGGTCTCGACCAGGATCGCGGTGACCGTGCCCGAGACCTCGGCCTCGATCGGGTTGAACATCTTCATCGCCTCGATGATGCCCAGCGTCTGGCCGGCCTTGACCTGCTGGCCGACCTTGATGAACGGCGGGGCGTCGGGCGAGGGCGAGGCGTAGTAGGTGCCGACCATCGGCGAGCGCAGCACCTGGCCGTCGGGCAGCTCGCGGCCGCCGGCCTTGGCGCCGCCGTGCGACTCGCTGGCGCTGTGCACCGCCGGGGCCACCGCGCGCGGGGCCTCCGGGGCGATGTAGTGCGCGGGCGCGGGGGCCGGCGCGTACTGCGGGGCGTGGGCCACGGCGTTCGCGCCGGTGGGCATGCGCGAGAGGCGCACGGACTCCTCGCCCTCCTTGATCTCGATTTCGCTGAGGTTGGATTCCTCGAGCAGGTCGATGAGCTTCTTGATCTTGCGAAGGTCCATGGTCGGGCCTCGATGTGGGAAAGGGATGGGCGGGGCCCGGCTCAGAGCCGGGCGAGGGCGGCCTCGAGGGCCAGCCGGTAGCTGTCGGCCCCGAAGCCGGCGATGACGCCGACCGCGAGGTCGCTGAGGTAGGAGTGGCGGCGGAACGGCTCGCGGGCGTGCACGTTCGAGAGGTGGACCTCGATGAAGGGGATCCGCACCGCGGCCAGCGCGTCGCGCAGGGCCACCGAGGTGTGCGTGAAGGCGGCGGGATTGACGAGGATGAAGCCGGTGCCGTCGGCACGCGCGGCCTGGACCCGGTCCACCAGCACGTGCTCGGCGTTGGACTGCAGGCTCGAGAGCGCATGCCCGGCCGCCCGTGCGCGGGTGGCGAGGGCGGCGTCGATCTCGGCCAGCGTCGTGCGGCCGTAGGTCTCCGGCTCGCGCTCGCCCAGCAGGTTCAGGTTCGGCCCGTGCAGGACCAGGATCGTCGCCATCGGTGCAGGTGTCTCCCCTCGGGGTGGGGAGTCTGCGGCCGGGGCGCGGCGGCTGTCCAGAGCGTTGGGGTCCAGATCGCCGGAGATACGCGCGGTTTAAGCGGTTGTTTGAAGCAGGTGGGAGGCGCCCGCCGGCGCCTCGCGCGCGGCCGGCTCAGCGCGCCTGGTCGGCCCAGCGCTGCAGCTGGTCGCGGGTCACGATGCCCACGTGGCGCTCCATCACGCGGCCATCGGCGTCGATCATCACCGAAAACGGCAGGACGCCGCGGGTGTTGCCGAGCCGCACCGAGCTGTCGCGCGGGCCCGAGGTCTCGATCGCGATCGGATAGCCGACCGGCAGGCGGGCCAGGAAGGCGTCCACCGCCTCGCGCTCGTCCAGCGCGATGCCGATCACTTCGACGCCGTTCGGGCCCTGTTCGGCGGCCCAGGCGTCGAGCAGGGGCATCTCCTCGATGCACGGGCCGCACCAGCTGGCCCAGTAGTTGATCAGGCGCGGGCGGCCGTCGGCGGCGAGGGTGCGCTCGACCAGGGCGCCATCGGGCTGGCGCAGGGCGAGCGTGAGCGGCGGCAGCGGATCGCCGATCCCCACCACCTCGATCCCCGGCGGCGCCGCGGGCTCGGTGGCCGCGTCGATCCGCAGCAGCAGGGCGCGGCCGCCCTCGCTGGCGGCGAGCAGGTCGCGCACCGGCGGCGGGACCGGGCCATGGCCGGTGCCGAGGCTGCCGGCGACCAGGCCGCCGGCGCCGGCCACCAGCGCCACCAGCACCACCAGCGCCGGGGTCCGCCAGCCGCCGCCGCGGGCGGCCGCCTCCGCCGGGCTCATCGGCCGGCCTCCGCGCCGGCCGCGGCCGCGCGGGCCAGCGCGGCCTCGACGTCGCCGAGCCGCAGCACGGTCGGCAGCACCTCGCCCGGGGCCTCGGCCGCGCCGGGCGGGAAGACCACGTACAGCGGCACGCCGACCGCGCGGTGGCGGGCCAGGAACGCGGCGATCGCCGGGTCCTCGTTGGTGAAATCGCCCACCACGTAGGTGGCGCCGTGCCGGGCCAGGGCCGCGCGGAAGCCCTCGGTGCCCAGCACCACGCGCTCGTTGAGCTTGCAGGTCACGCACCAGTCGGCGGTCATGTTGACGATCACCACCCGGCCCTCGGCGCGCAGGCTGGCCACGCGGGCGTCGCTGTAGGCCACCGCGGCGCCGGCCTCGACCGCGCCGCCGCCGGCCGGCGCGGGCGCCGGCATCCGGTGCACCAGCGGGATCGCCGCCAGCGCGGCCAGCAGCGGCAGCCAGCCCAGCGCGCGCAGGGCGCGGCGGTCGCTGAAGCGCAGCCGCTCGCGCCACCAGGTGCCCAGCGCCAGCAGCACCACCGCCACCAGCGCCACCGCCACGCCGTCCGCGCCGCGCTGGGCGGCCAGCACCCACAGCAGCCACACGGCGGTGAGGTACATCGGGAAGGCCAGCAGCTGCTTGAAGGTGTCCATCCACGCGCCGGGGCGCGGCAGGCGGTCGGCCAGCGCGGGCACGAAGCCGATCAACAGGAAGGGCAGGGCGAGGCCGAGGCCGAGCATCGCGAACACGCCCAGCGCGGCCAGCGCCGGGCCGGCGAACGCATAGGCCAGCGCCGGGCCCATCAGCGGCGCGATGCAGGGCGTGGCCACCACCACCGCCAGCAGGCCGGTGAAGAAGTCACCGGCCAGGCCGCGCTTCGCGGCCAGGCCCGCGCCGGCGCCCATCAGCCCGCCGCCGATCGTGAACACCCCCGACAGGCTCAGGCCCACGGCGACCATCAGCAGCACCAGCGCCGCGATCATCCCCGGCTGCTGCAGCTGGAAGCCCCAGCCCAGCGCGGAGCCCGCGGCGCGCAGCGCCAGCGCCAGCGCGCCCAGCGCGAGGAAGCCCAGCAGCACGCCGGCGGTGTAGGCCAGTGCGCTGCGCCGGGCCGCGGCGCGGCCGTCGCCGGACTGGGCCAGGCTGATCGCCTTCAGGCTCAGCACCGGCAGCACGCAGGGCATCAGGTTCAGCACGAGGCCGCCGCCGAGCGCGAACACCAGCGCCAGCCACCAGGTGGTGGGGGCGCCGGCCGGGGCCGGCGCCGGCGCCGGGCCCGCGGCCGCGGCGTCGGTGGCGCCGACCGCCGCGGCGATCGCCGCCTCGGCCGGCGGCAGCCGCAGCGCGATCTCGCGGGTCATCGGCGAATAGCAGATCCCGTCGGCCTGGCAGCCTTGGTACTCCAGCACCAGCACGGCCGGGCCGCCCGGGCCGGCCTCGCGGGCCAGCGGGAGGTCGAACTCGAGCGCGTCGAAGAACACCCGCACCTCGCCGAAGTGCTCGTCGACGTGGGGCTCGCCGGCCGGCAGCGCCGGCATCGCGGCGCGGGCGCCCGCGCCCTCGAGCCTGGCGCGGATGGAGTCGCGGTAGAGGTAGTAGCCGGGGGCGGGCGTGATCCGCACGGCCAGCGTGCCGGGGTCGGCGACGATGGCTTCGGCGAGGAAGGCCTGGTCCTCGGGCAGCGCCGCCTGCGGGCCGCCGCCGAAGGCCGGGGCGGGGCCGGCCGCGGGCGCGCCGAAGGGCGCGGCGGCGGGAAGGCCTGCCGGCGCCGCGGCCGGCGCGGTCGCGAGGGGCGCCGCGGCCTCGGCCGGCGCGGCGATGGCCGGCTGCGCGGCCGCCAGCGTCACCGGCAGCAGCACGCGGCTCGGGGGATAGCAGATGCCGAGGTCGGCGCAGCCCTGGTAGCCGACCTGCAGCACCACCTCGCCCGGTCCGCCGCCGACGGCCAGCGTCGCCTCGAAGGCGCCGCGGTAGGTCTCGACGTCGCCGAAGAACTCGTCGGTCTTGGCCTCGCCCGGCGGCAGCGCGAGCTCGCCCACGCTGGCGCCGGCGGTGGGCGTGCGCGCGCTGAAGCGGTGGCGGTAGAGGTAGTAGCCCTCGGCGGCCTCGATCGCGATCACCGCGCGGCCGTCCTCGCCCATCCGCGCCTGGAAGGTGAAGGCCTCCTCGATCGGCAGCAGCTCGGACTGGTCGACGGCGCGCGCGGCCCCGGGCGCCAGCGCCAGCAGGGCGGCGCCGGACAGGGCGAGGAGGGCGGTCAGCAGGCGCGGGATCGGGGTCATCGGCTCGGGGATCGGGGCGTGGGGGCGGGGGCGGGGGCGGGGCCTGCGTCGGCGGGGGCCGGGCGGGTCTCGCGGGCCAGCCAGGCGAGGTAGGCGGGCAGGCCGTCGGTGGCCGGGAGCGCGAGGATCTCCGGCACGGCGTAGGGATGGCGTGCAGCGACCGCGTCGCGCAGGCCCGGCCAGGCGGCCGTGGCGGTCTTGGCCAGCAGCAGCACCTCGTCGGCCTGCTCCACCGCGCCCTCCCAGCGGTAGGTCGAGCGCACGCCGGGCAGCACCTGCACGCAGGCGGCGTGGCGGTCCTCGACCAGCGCGCGGGCGAGCGCGTCGGCGCAGGCGGCGTCGGGGCAGGCGACCAGGACGAGCAGGGCGGGCATGGGGGCGCGCCAACGAAGAAGGGGGCGACGCAGCCTAGCGGCCGCGTCGCCCCCTGTCATGCCGCGGCCGCGGGGCCGGGGCTCAGTTCGCCAGCTGGCAGCTGGCCGGGCGGGTCGAGGTGAACAGCGCGTTCGAGGCCCACTCCGGGTGGTCGACGAAGGGGTTGCGGTTGCCTTGGAACTGGGCGACCACCTCGTGGCGGCCGCGCTCCAGCGCGTCCACCGGGTCGGCCTGGTGCCAGGCCAGCAGCGTCGAGAGCAGGCCCATGTAGGCCGGCGAGCTGGAGGTGATCACGATCCGGCTGCGGTCGTCGGTGAGCTCGAGGTCGGGCTCGGACTGGCCGGTGACCGGATGCGTGCCGCCCTCGTAGCGCACCGCCATGTACAGCACCGCGCGGGCGATGTCGCCGCGGCGGCGCGCCCAGACCTGGAAGCTGCCGGCGTTGCCGTCCGGCGAGCGCACCCAGTTCGACTGCCCCGGGAACACGCCGCTGCCGCCGCCGGCGCCGGCGTTGGCCTCGGTGATCCGCTCGCCGCAGCCGCTGTCGCAGGCCGCGTAGGGCTTGTTGCCGCGGTCGGCGTTCCACTGGGTGTCGGTGAGGTAGAGCATGTGCGCGTCGGTGTAGGGCGCGTGGGGCAGGCCGAGGTTGCCGGTGGCGCTGCCGAAGCCCAGCGAGTTGGGCCAGGTGTGCTCGCGGTTGTAGGTCAGGCCGCTGCCGGTGCCCGCGCGGTCGCTGCCCTTGGCGTAGCTGCGGTTGCGGTAGGCGTCGAGGATGCGGCCGGGGTTGGCCGGGTCCTCGTCGGCCAGCTCGAGGATGGTCCAGGTGCTGGTGCCGGTGGAGCTGGAGTAGGGATAGGCGGTGTGGCCGCGGATCGTCGCGTGGATCGAGCAGCGCAGCTGGCCGGCGCTGGAGGTGTTCACGCGGCTCCAGTAGCCGGTGGCCGCGCTGGCCACGGCGAAGTCGGCGAAGGCGTCGGCCAGCGGGCGCGCGCCGCCGGCGTCGCCGATGCGGCTGGCGATGACGCCCAGCCGGCAGGTCTCGCCGCCGCGCAGCACGCTGGCCGGGGTCAGCGTGAAGCGGGTGGCGCTGGCCGGGTGCGACAGCGCCACCGCGCCCGACAGCGAGCACTGCAGGGTGAAGGCGCCGGCCGAGGCCGTGACCGGCTCGCTGAAGGCCACCTCGAGGGTGGACGCCGGGGCGACGCCGGTGGCGCCGTTGGCCGGCACGGTCTGGGTGACGGTGGGCGGCGGGTTGGGCGCCGCGAAGACCTGGCCGCGGTTGCAGGCGCCGAAGGTCTGGGTGGCCGAGGCATTCCAGGTGAAGCCGGCCGAGCCCGAGGCCGTGCCGCCGCGCTGCAGCGAGGTGCCGGCGGCCGTGGCGTTCGTCTCGGACACCGGCAGCACCGTGGCGTTGACGCCGGCCGCGGGGCCCGAGCCGCCGCGCACGCTGCCCTCGTAGGCCAGGAACTGCACCACCTGGCCGGCCGGGTTCACCAGCGCGATCGCGTCGTTGGCGCCGTTCTGGATGCCGTTGCTCGGGTAGGCCACCACCGCGAGGCGCACCTGGGCGCCGCAGGACACCAGGCTGCCCGCGGGCACCGGGTCGTTGTCGTAGCTGGCGGCGGCGGTGGGGCTGGAGGTGCCGTTGTAGAGGTGGACCCGCCAGCCCGACAGGCTCTCGCCGGCGGTGGCGACGATCTCGATGCGCTCGCCGGTGTCGCCGGCGGCGGTGGCGTCGTCGTAGTGGATCTCGTTGATGAAGACCTCGGCCGCGGCCGGGGCGGCGGCGAGGGCGAGGCAGGCGGCGAGCGCGTGGCGCAGGCCGTGGGTCGGGCGGGCGGGCATCGTCGGGACTCCGGGGGTCGGCTTGGCGTGTCGGTGGGCCCGGTGGGGTCGGGACGGCGCCGGCCCGCGGTCCCTGCGTGGCGGCGGGCGGCATCACACACCCCGCGTGTGACAGCCACCAGTCGGGAGCGCGCCCGCCGGGGCCGGAGTGGCGCGGCGCCGGGCGGATCGCAGGCTCCCCCCTTGAAAGCCGGTCCACCCGCTCCATCTAGGGCCCGCCCCGGCGGTTCCCTCGCGCAGAGGTCTGCCGGTAGAATTGGCACTCAGCGGGGCCGAGTGCTAGCACGGCCCCCGGAAACCCTTGAATTTCAATCCGTTGGAGATCCGCACAATGAGCATCCAGCCGCTGTACGACCGCGTCGTCATCAAGCGCATGGAAGAAGAGAAGCTGTCCGCGGGCGGCATCGTCATTCCGGACTCGGCCACCGAGAAGCCCATCAAGGGCGAGGTCGTGGCCGTCGGTGACGGCAAGGCCCTCGACAACGGCACCGTCCGCGCCCCGAAGGTGAAGAAGGGCGACAAGGTGCTGTTCGGCAAGTACTCGGGCACCGAGGTCAAGCTCGACGGCACCGAGTACCTGGTGGTCCGCGAGGACGACATCCTCGCCATCCTGGCCTGAGCCCCGCGCGCGGCCCCGCGCCGCGCGTCGCCCGGCCCCCGCCGAGGGGCGCGTCCATCCGCTGCCCCCGGCTCCTGATCCATCCCACACTTTCGAGAGGAAACACCCATGGCTGCCAAGGAAGTCCGTTTCGGTGAAGACGCCCGCGCCCGCATGGTCCGCGGCGTCAACGTGCTCGCCAACGCCGTGAAGGTCACGCTCGGCCCGAAGGGCCGCAACGTCGTGCTCGAGAAGAGCTTCGGCGCCCCGACGATCACCAAGGACGGCGTGTCCGTCGCCAAGGAGATCGAGCTGGCCGACAAGTTCGAGAACATGGGCGCGCAGATGGTGAAGGAGGTCGCGTCCAAGACCTCCGACAACGCCGGCGACGGCACCACCACCGCCACCGTGCTGGCCCAGGCGCTGATCCGCGAGGGCATGAAGGCGGTCGCCGCCGGCATGAACCCGATGGACCTCAAGCGCGGCATCGACAAGGCGGTCATCGCCGCCGTCGCCGAGCTCAAGGTGCTGTCCAAGCCCTGCTCGACCTCCAAGGAGATCGCCCAGGTCGGTTCCATCTCGGCCAACTCCGACCACCACATCGGCGAGCTCATCGCCAAGGCGATGGACAAGGTCGGCAAGGAAGGCGTGATCACCGTCGAGGAGGGCTCGGGCCTGGAGAACGAGCTCGACGTCGTCGAGGGCATGCAGTTCGACCGCGGCTACCTCTCGCCGTACTTCGTGACCAACCAGCAGTCGATGCAGGCCGAGCTGGAAGACCCGTTCGTGCTGCTGTACGACAAGAAGATCAGCAACGTGCGCGAGCTGCTGCCCGTGCTCGAGGGCGTGGCCAAGGCCGGCAAGCCGCTGCTGATCGTCGCCGAGGAAGTCGAGGGCGAGGCCCTGGCCACGCTCGTCGTGAACACCATCCGCGGCATCGTGAAGGTCTGCGCCGTGAAGGCCCCGGGCTTCGGCGACCGCCGCAAGGCGATGCTCGAGGACATGGCCATCCTCACCGGCGGCACCGTGATCTCCGAGGAAGTCGGCCTGCAGCTCGAGAAGGCCACCATCAAGGACCTCGGCCGCGCGAAGAAGGTGCAGGTCTCGAAGGAGAACTCCACGATTATCGATGGTGCTGGCGATGCTGGCGCGATCCAGGCCCGCATCCAGCAGATCAAGGCGCAGATCGAGGAGACCTCCTCGGACTACGACCGCGAGAAGCTGCAGGAGCGCGTGGCCAAGCTGGCCGGCGGCGTGGCCGTCATCAAGGTCGGCGCGGCCACCGAGGTCGAGATGAAGGAGAAGAAGGCCCGCGTCGAGGACGCCCTGCACGCCACCCGTGCGGCCGTCGAGGAGGGCATCGTCCCGGGCGGCGGCGTGGCCCTGCTGCGCGCCAAGGCGGCCATCGCGTCGCTGAAGGGCATCAACGAGGACCAGAACCACGGCATCACCATCGCCCTGCGCGCGATGGAGGCCCCGCTGCGCGAGATCGTGACCAACGCCGGCGAAGAGCCGTCGGTCATCCTCAACAAGGTGCTCGAGGGCAAGGGCAACCTGGGCTACAACGCCGCCAACGGCGAGTACGGCGACATGGTCGAGTTCGGCATCCTGGACCCGACCAAGGTCACCCGCACCGCGCTGCAGAACGCCGCGTCGATCGCGGGCCTGATGATCACCACCGAGTGCATGGTGGGCGAGGCCCCGAAGAAGGACGAGCCGGCGATGCCGGGCGGCGGCGGCATGGGCGGCATGGGCGGCATGGACTTCTGATCCACGCGCCACCGCGTCACGCGTGACCACGAAGCCCGGCCTTGTGCCGGGCTTCGTGCGTCAGGGCTCCGCGCGCGCGGCCGCGTCAGTGGGGGACGGCGCTCGCCAGCAGCCCCATCCCGAACAGCGTCCAGTCATTGAGCACGTGCGCGCCCGTCGATACCCACAGGTTGCGCGTGAGCAGGTAGCCCAGGCTCAGCACCAGGCGCGCCGTGCCGATGATCGCGAGGCACTGCAGCAGGTCCCACTGGTAGGTGGGCAGGTGCAGCAGCGCGAACGGCAGCGCCGACAGCAGCCACGCCAGCACCACCGCGGTGCCGCGGCGCATGCCCCGGCGCGCGACCAGCCACCACAGCAGGGCGAGGAAGGGCAGGATCGTGAGCAGCTCCTCGCCCAGCAGCTGCGGCACCATGGCCGCGAAGGTCTGCACGCGGGTGGAGGTGTCCGCGTCGCCCAGCGTCTGGAACAGGGGATTGGCCGCGGTGTCCTGCAGGCTGGCGACCGCGGCGCCCACCAGCAGCGTCACCACCAGGTTCAGCGCGGCGATGCCGACCATCAGCGCGACGTCGCGCCAGGTCACGCGCCGGAACAGCGCGGTCCAGCCGCGGCCCGCGACCAGCGCCAGCGCGCCCAGGGGCACCGCGCAGAACAGCAGGGGCGGCAGCCACAGGCCCCAGGGGCCCGCGATCCGCATCCACGGCGCGACGAGCAGGACGTACGCCAGCGCCATGCCGGCCAGCACGACCAGCCAGCGGGGCCCGGTCATCGCGACCGGCCGACCGTCGACGAAGGGGAACGCGCGGTCCTGCGGCGTCTGCGGCGTCTGCGGCGCGAGCATGGGCATGAGCTCCGGTCGGGTGGATGCGGCGATGCGCCGGGGCGTGCCCCTCGCGCGCGTCGCGGAGGCCGGCGGCGCTCCGGTCGGCATCCTGCCCGTCCCGGCGCGTCGCCGGTTGCTGTGCCGCACCATCCGTCGCAGGGCCGGCCGGGCCCCAGCGGGGCCGGGCTGCCCGTCCGGCTGACTGCCGCGGCGCGCGCGGAGGGTGTGTAATCGATCGGCCACCTCCGCCCCCCGACGAGGATCCCGCCATGCCCCGACGCCTGCCGATCTCCCGCGCCATCGCCCGCCTCCGCCCGCTGCCGTGGGCGCTGGCGCTGCTGCTCGCGGCCTGCGCGCAGGCGCCCGCCGATGCGGTGGGCGACGCCGACGCGCCCGCCGGGCCCGCGCCGGCGGCCGGGGCCGACCCGGCGCCGGCCACCGATCCCGGCGCCGCGCCGGGCGCCCACGACCCCGCGCCGGTCGGCGGCCACGAGGTGATCGGCACCTGGAGCTGCGCCGGCGAGGCGGTGTCGCTGGTGCGCGCGGGCGACGGCAGCGTGCTGCTCGAGACCCCGGGCCAGCTGCTGCTGCTGCAGCCGGTCGAGGCCGCGTCCGGCGCGAAGTACGCCGCGGTCGACGATCCCGGCACCTGGGCCTGGGAGAAGGCCGGCGCGCTGAGCCTGCAGTGGCAGGGCGAGCCGCGCACCTGCGAGCCGCCGGCCGGCCCCGATGCCTACCGGGCCAGCGGGCAGGAGCCGGGCTGGTCGCTGCTGGTCGACGCCGACCGCCTGGTGCTCACCGAGGGCTACGGCGAGACCCGCACCGAGCTGGCGTCGCCGCCGGCCGCCACCGCGCTCGCGGGCGGCGGCCGCCGCTGGGCGCTCGAGGCCGAGGGCGGGGCGCTGGTGGTCGAGGTCACGCCGGGGCCGTGTGCGGACGTGATGAGCGGCATGCCCTATCCCGACACCGTCACCGTGACCCGCGGCGAGGCGACCCTGCGCGGCTGCGGCGGCGAGCCCGCCGCGCTGCTCGCGGGCACGTGGCGGGTGGCCAGCCTCGACGGCGCGGACGTGCCGGCCGGGGTCGAGATCACGCTGGCCTTCGATGCCGCGGCGGGCCGGGTGTCGGGTCGCGGCGGCTGCAACCGGTTCAGCGGGCCGTTCTCGCTGTCGGGCGAGGGCCTCGCGGTCGGCCCGCTGGGGATGACCCGGATGGCCTGCCCGGGCCCGGCGATGGCCCAGGAGCAGGCCTTCGCGGCGGCGATCGAGGGCGTCACCGGCTTCGCGATCGGCGAGGACGGCGCGCTGCGGCTGCTGGCCGGCGACGCCGAGGCGCTGCTCGCGCGGCGCTGAGGGGCGTGGCGCGGGGCCCTTCCCCGCGGCCCGCGGGCGGGCGAGGATCGGCGTCCCGTCCCCACCGCCGGTGCCCGTCGATGACCCTGCCGTTGCCCTCCGCCGCGCTCGCGCTGCTGCTCGCCGCGCTCGCGCCCGCCGCCGCCGCCCAGTCCCCCGCCACGGCGCCCGCCGCCACCGGCCCGCAGCCCTTCACCGCCGAGCGCAGCTGGCAGATCGCCCGCCTGGGCGCGCCGGCCGTCTCGCCCGACGGCCGCCTCGTGCTGGCGCCGGTCGGCCGCCCCGACCTGGCCCGCGACAAGATCGACACCGACCTGTGGCTGTGGAACCGAGACGGCAGCGGCCAGCGCGCCTTCACCACCGATCCCTCCAGCGAGGGCGCGCCGCGCTTCAGCCCCGACGGCCAGCTGGTGGCCTTCACCGCCCAGCGCGCCGGCGACACCGCGCCGCAGCTCTACGTGATGCCCGTCGCCGGCGGCGAGGCCCGCCGCCTCACCACGCTCGCCACCGGCGTGGCCAGCCCGAAGTGGTACGACGACGGCCGCCGCCTGGCCTTCACCAGCCTGGTCTGGGAGGACCTGCCGCTGGACGGCCAGCAGGCCCGCATCGACGAGCGCGCGGCCTCCACGATGCGCGCCCAGGTCTACGACGGCACGCCCGTGTCGAGCTGGGACGTGATGCTCGATGACCGCGCGTTCCACGTGTTCGCCGTCGACCTCGCCCGCGGCGAGGTGATCGCGCTGACCGCCGGCACCGGGCTGGCGCTGCCGCGCAACGCCACCCAGGGCACCGAGGCGCTGTTCGACATCGCGCCCGGTGGCCGCGAGCTGGCCTTCGTCGCCGACAGCGACCCGGCCGGCAACCGCGCCGACCTCGACGTCTACACGCTGGCGCTCGGCGAGGCCGGCGCCCGCCCGCGCAACCTCAGCGCGGGCAATCCCGGCAGCGACGGCAACCCGCTCTACAGCCCCGACGGCCGCCACCTGGCGTGGCTGCAGCAGCGCGTGCCGGGCTTCTACGCCGCCAAGGCGCGGCTGATGCTGCACGAGCGCCGCGGCGGCGCCACCCGCGAGCTGTACGCCGACTGGGACCGCAGCGCCGGCGGCCTGGTCTGGGCGCACGACGGCCGCCAGCTGTTCGGCGCCATCGACGACGCCGGCACCCAGCGCGTGTACGCGCTGCCGCTGGAGGGCGCGCCGCGCCCGCTCACCGCCGAGTCCTCGTTCTCCAGCCTCGCCACCGCCCGCGACGGCCAGCTCTACGCGCTGCGCCAGAGCTTCGTCGAGCCGCCGACGCTGGTGCGCATCAACCCGCGCGACGGCGCCGTGGCCAAGCTCTCCACCATCAACGACGCGCTGCTCGCCGACACCGCGTTCGGCACCTTCGAGTCGGTGACGTACGAGGGCGCCGGCGGCCAGCCGATCCAGATGTGGGTGAACTACCCGCCGGGCTTCGACCGCTCGCGCCGCCACCCGGTGTTCGTGCTGATCCACGGCGGCCCGCACAACGCGATCACCGACGGCATGGCCTTCCGCTGGAACGCCCAGGTGTTCGGCAGCTGGGGCTACGTCACCGCCTGGCCGAACTTCCACGGCAGCTCGGGCTTCGGCGAGGCCTTCACCGACGCGATCAACCCCGACTGGACGTCCAAGCCCTACGAGGACGTGATCCGCGCCGCCGACTGGCTGCGCGCGCAGCCCTGGGCCGACGGCGAGCGGATGGTCGCCGGCGGCGGCAGCTACGGCGGCTACCTCACCACCGTGCTGCTGGGCCGCGAGCATCCGTTCAAGGCGCTGGTGGCGCACGCCGCGGTGTACAACCTCTACACCCAGTACGCGGCCGACTTCGCCACCGAGATGCCGCGCTTCGGCGGCTTCTGGGAGGAGGGCAACCGCGCGGTGATCGAGGCCACCTCGCCGCACTACCGCGCCGGCCACTTCCGCACGCCCACCCTCGTCATCCACGGCCAGCGCGACCTGCGGGTGCCGGTCAACCACGGCGTCGAGCTCTACCAGACGCTGCTGATGCAGGGCGTGCCGACCCGCTACGTCTACTTCCCCGACGAGAACCACTGGGTGCTGAAGCCGCGCAATTCGGTGTTCTGGTACGAGCAGGTGCGCGCGTGGCTGGCCGAGCACATCGACGGCCCCGCGCTCTCGGCCCCGGCCCCGGCGGCGCCGCCCGCGCCGGCCGCCCCTGGCCCCGCGGCCGTGGCGCCCGGGGTGGCCCGGGAGTAGGCTGGCCCCCCGCCCACGCCCGTGCCGCCGCCCTTGGACGATCGCCGCGCCGCCATCGACCCCGCTCCGCGCGCCGCGCGGCGCGGGCGCGCGCGGCGGCCCGCCGGCGCCGCCCCGCGATCGCCGGGGGCGTGCGCCTGATGGCCCTCGAGGAGGTCCGCGTCGCGATCGGCGACCTGCGTCCCGGCATGTTCGTCTGCCGGCTCGACGTGCCCTGGTCGGAGACCCGCTTCCCGCTGCAGGGCGTGCTGGTGGAGACCGCCGAGGACGTGCTGGCGCTGCGCCAGCACGGCAGCCACGTCTGGGTCGACCGCGAGCGCAGCGTGCTCGAGGGCCCGCGCCACGTGCTGCTGACCCTCGGCCGGCGCGGCTGGTCGGGCAAGCCGCCGGAGGCCACCGACTACGCGCTCGAGACCTCGGTCGCCGAGGAGATGCCCCGCCTGCGCGGCGCCATCGCCGAGGCCGACCGCCTGCTGCGCGGCCTGCTCGACGACCTCCACCGCGGCAAGCCGCTGGCGGTGGAGGAGGTCACGGCCACGGTCGAGCCGGTGGTGGCCAGCGTCATCCGCAACCCCGACACCTTCTCGTGGCTCTCCAGCCTGCGCCACCGCGCGCCCTACGTGTACGGCCACGCGATCAACGTCGCCGGCCTCGCGGTGATCGTCGGGCGCCACCTCGGCCTGCCGCCGGGCGAGCTCAACGACCTCGCCACCTCGGGCCTGCTGATGGACCTCGGCATGGCGCGGCTCCCCGACGGCCTGTGCAACCACCCGCTCACGCTGAGCGCCGGCGACCGCCGCGCGATGCAGGGCCACGTCGCGCTGACGCTGGAGCAGGTGTCCGGCCACGGCCTGCCGGTGCAGGTGCTCGAGGCCATCACCCAGCACCACGAGCGCCACGACGGCTCGGGCTATCCCCACGGCCTGAAGGGCTTCGCCATCTCGCTCAACGCCCGCATCCTGGGCCTGGTCGACACCTTCGACGCGATGGGCTCCGACCGCCCGCACCAGCACTCCCAGGCCCGCCACAACGTGCTGCAGGCGCTCTACCGCGAGCGCGACCGGCTGTTCCAGTCCGAGCTGGTGGAGCAGTTCAGCCAGGCGATCGGCGTCTACCCCACCGGCTCGCTGGTGGAGCTCGACAACGGCGTCGTCGCCGTGGTCACCGCGCAGAACAGCGCGCGCCGCCTGCATCCGAGGGTGATGGTGGTGACCAAGGCCGACAAGAGCGTCGACCCGGCGTTCCCGGTGCTCGACCTGCTGCAGCCCGACCCGGCCACCGGGCGGCGCCTGGCCATCCACCGCTCGCTCCCGCCCGGCGCCTATGGCATCGATCTCGCCCAGCTGTTTCTCTGAGACCCCGCTCGAGGCCTGGGCGCGCTACCGCGAGGCCGTCGAGCGCGCGCATCCCGCCGCCGCCGGGCGCACGCTGGCGGTGCTGCAGCTGCACTTCACCGGCCTGCGCCAGCTCGCGCCGGGCATCGGCCACCTGCAGGTGCTCGAGGCGGTCACCGAGGTGGCCGCGCGCATCCGCGCGGCGCTGCGCCCGGGCGACACCCTGGTGGCGATCGGCACCGGCGCGCTGCTGGTGGTGCTGCCCGACCTGCTCAGCGCGCAGCACGCCGAGCTCGCCGCGCACCGCGTGCTGCGCGAGGTCGAGGCGGTGCGCGACTCCGCCGCCGGCAGCGTCGCGCTGACCGCGTCGGTCGGCGTGGTGGTGGCGGGCGAGGGCGAAGGCGAGGCCGAGGGCGGCGACGCCGCGGAGCGCCTGCAGCGCGCCGCCGCCGCCGCCGCGCTGCTGGCCGCCGAGCGCGGCGTGGGCCACCTGGTCGCGCGCGGCACCGGCGCGGAGCCGCTGTTCGCGCCGCTGCGCGAGGCGCTGGCCACCAACGCGCTGGGGCTGGCGTTCCAGCCGATCTTCGCGCTCGACGCCGACGGCGAGCGGATGGTCGGCGTCGAGGCGCTCGCCCGCTGGGTGCGCGAGGACGGCAGCCAGGTCTCGCCGGTGGTGTTCGTGGAGCTCGCCGAGCGCACCGGCCTGGTCGGCGAGCTCACGCGCTGGAGCCTGCAGGCCGCGCTGCGCGAGTTCGCGCCGCTGCACGCGCGCCGGCCGGCCTGGCACTGCGCGATCAACATCTCCGCGCTGGCGTTCGAGGACGCCACCCTCGCCGAACAGATCCTGGGTGCGATCTCGCTGTGGCGCATCGATCCCGGCGCGGTGCTGATCGAACTCACCGAGACCGCGCTGCTGCGCGATTTCCAGCGCGTGGCGCTGGCGCTGGGGCGGCTGCGCGGCGCCGGCGTCGGCGTCGCGATCGACGACTTCGGCCAGGGCTATTCCTCGTTCGGCTACCTGCGCGAGCTGCGGGTGGACGTGCTGAAGATCGACCGCGGCTTCATCGCCGACCGCTCCGGCCCGCGCGCCGACGCGCTGCTCGAGGCGATGGTCGGGCTGGCGCAGCGGCTGGACATGCGCGCGCTGGCCGAGGGCATCGAGGACGCCGGCATGCTGGCGCGGGTGCGGGCGCTGGGGATCGGCCTGGGGCAGGGCTACGGCCTCGCGAAGCCCGCGCCGATGGCCCATTGGCTGGCCGCCCTGGACGCCGAGGGGAACGCCGGTTCCTGAACCCTCGGGTTCTATTTTGCGGTGCAGCGTGCAAGGCCCGTGAGGAAACAGTTAAACAGGCGTCGCTTCCCGACTGTGGGGGGAGGGAGCAGAAACCCGCATCCGGCTTGCCGATGCGGGTTTCTTTTTTTCCGGCCCCGGCGGCCCGCCCGCCCCGCCGCCGGCCCGCCCGCCCCGCCGGCCCGCCCGGGGGGCTGTGGCACCATCCGGCGATGCCCGTGCCTCCCTCGCCGCCCGTCCCCGCGTCCTCCGCCGACCCCGCCCGCGACCCCGCCGTCGACCCCGCCGTCGACCAGGCGCCCGCGCTGCGCGCCTGCGCCGACGCGGCGCTGGCCCGGCTGGCCGAGGCGGGCGTCGCCCTCGACGCCCCCGGCGCGCCGCCGCGCGCCGCGCTGGCCCGGCTGGCGCTGGCCTCGGACTTCGCGATCGACACCCTGGTCCGCCAGCCCGCCCTGCTGGCCTCGCTCGACGGCCCGCCGCCGCCGCCGCCGGCGCTGGCCGGCCTGCCCGACGCCGAGGCCGGCGCCGCGCTGCGGCGCTGGCGGCACGCCGCCTCCACCCGCCTGGTCTGGCGCGACGTGCAGGGCCTCGACGGCGTGGCCCAGACCCTCGCCGGCAGCTCCGCGATCGCCGAGCAGGCGCTGGCCGCCGCGCTCGCCCATGCCCGCCACGCGATGGCCGAGCGCCACGGCGTGGTCCGCGACGCCGCGGGCGCCGAGCAGGCGCTGGTGGTGTTCGGGCTGGGCAAGCTCGGCGGGGGCGAGCTCAATTTTTCCTCCGACGTCGACCTGGTGTTCGCCTGGTCGGGGCAGGGCGCGGCCAGCGACGGCCCGCGCCCGCTCGACGCCGAGGCCTGGTTCGCGCGCTGCGGCCAGCGCCTGATCCAGCTGCTCGACGAGGTCACCGCCGAGGGCTTCAGCCACCGCGTCGACATGCGCCTGCGGCCCTTCGGCGGCGCCGGGCGGCTGGTGCTGCCGTTCGCGGCGATGGAGCACTACTTCCAGCGCGAGGGCCGCGACTGGGAGCGCTACGCCTGGATCAAGGCCCGCGCGGTGGCCGGCGACACCGCCGCCGGCGAGGGCCTGCTGGCCGACCTGCGGCCCTTCGTCTACCGCCGCTACCTCGACTTCACCGCGCTCGACAGCCTGCGCGAGATGAAGGCCGGCATCGCCGCCGAGGTGGCGCGCCGCGACCTGGTCGACCACCTCAAGCTCGGCCCCGGCGGGATCCGCGAGGTGGAGTTCCTGGCCCAGGCCCTGCAGCTGATCCGCGGCGGCCGCGAGCCGGCGCTGCGGGTGCGCGGGCTGCGCGCCGCGCTGGCCGCGCTGGCCGCCGCCGGCCACCTGCCCCCCGACACCGCGGCGCAGCTGGGCGAGGCCTACGACGTCCTGCGCCGGCTCGAGAACCGCGTGCAGATGCTCGCCGACGCCCAGGTGCACGCCGTGCCCGCCGACGCGCTGGCGCGCGCGCGGCTCGCCGCCGGGCTCGGCGAGCCCGGCTGGGAGGCCGTGCAGGCGCGCCTGGACGCCGCGCGCGCGGTGGTCTCGGCGGCCTTCGCCGACCTGCTCGCCGCGCGCCGGCCGGCGCCGGCCTCGGCCGCGCTGGCCCACTATTGGCGCGCGCTGCCGGACGAGGGCGACGCCGGCGCGCTGGCCGCCGCGGGCTTCCTCGAGGCCGAGGCGCTGGACGCCCGCCTGCGCGACTTCGCCCGCTCGCCCGCGGTGCGCGGCCGCTCCGCGCGCACCCGCGATCGCCTCGACCACGTGCTGCCGGCCCTGCTCGAGGCCGCCGCGCGCAGCCTGCGGCCCGACGCGGCGCTGCCGCGCCTGCTCGACCTGGTGCAGGCGATCTCCCGGCGCACCAGCTACCTCGCCCTGCTCGAGGAGCAGCCCGCGGCGCTGCGCCGGCTGGTCGACGTGACCGCGCGCTCGGCCTTCCTCGCCGAGCGCCTCGCCCAGCACCCGCTGCTGCTCGACGAGCTGCTCGACCAGCGCGCCGCGGGGCCGGTGCCGGACGCCGCCTCGCTGGCGGAGGCGATCGCGCGCGGCGCGCGCGACCGCGCGGGCCTCGATCCCGAGCAGGCGCTGCAGGCGCTCAACGAACTGCGGCATGCGCTGAGCTTCCGCATCGCGCTGGCGTTCCTCGCCGGCCGCATGGACGCCGGCGCCGCGGCCGCCGCGCTGGCCGCGCTCGCCGGCGAGGTGCTGCGGGTGGCGCACGCGATCGCCGAGGACGAGGTCGTGCGCGCGCACGGCCGCCTGCCGGGCGGCGGGCTGGCGGTGATCGGCTACGGCAGCCTCGGCGGCGACGAGCTGGGGATCGGCTCGGACCTCGACCTGGTGTTCCTGCACGACGCGCCGGCCGACGCCAGCAGCGACGGCCCGCGCCCGCTCGACGCCGCGCGCTGGTGCGCCCGGCTCGCGCAGAAGCTGCTCGGCCTGCTCGGCACGGCCACCGCGGCCGGGCGCCTGTACGAGGTCGACGTGCGCCTGCGCCCGGACGGCGCCAAGGGCATGCTGGTGTCGAGCCTGGCGAGCTTCGCGGACTACCAGCGCGCCCGCGCCTGGACCTGGGAGCGCCAGGCGCTGGTGCGGGCCCGGCCGATCGCGGGCGATCCCGCGGTGTGCGCCGCGTTCGAGCGCATCCGCGCCGAGACCCTGCGCACGCCGCGCGAGCCCGGCGCGCTGCGCGAGGACGTCGCGCGGATGCGCGCGCGCATGCGCGCCGAGCTCGACCGCAGCCGGCCCGGCGGGGTCGACCTCAAGCAGGGCGAGGGCGGCCTGGTCGACCTGGAGTTCCTGCTGCAGCACGCGGTGCTCGCGCACGCGCAGGCGCATCCGGCGCTGGTGGCGCCGCGCGCCAGCGCCGCGCTGCTGGGCGCGCTGGGCGCGGCCGGCCTGCTGGAGGACGCCGGGGCGCTGGCGGCGGCGCATGCGCTGCTGCTGGCGCGCGGGCTGGAGTGCACGCTCGACCGGCGGCCGCGGATCGCGCCGGAGGATGCCGCCGTCGCGGAGGCGCGCGCGGTGATCCGCGCGGCGTTCGCGCGCGCAGGCCTGGTGGCCGAGGCGCCGCCGCGCGAGGCCGGCGAGCGCGGCCCCGACGCGGCCGACGCCGAGGGCTAGGCCTCAGCCCCGCGGGGCGTCGAGGCCCAGCCGCGCGCGCAGCGCGGCCGCGAGCGCCGCGCGCTCGCGCAGCGGCGGCGGCGCCGGGGCGTCGGGGCCTTCCTCCAGCCGGCGCAGGTGGCCGTCGGCCAGCAGCCCCTCGAGGAAGTCGCGGTGCTTGCCGCGCGCGCGCTCCAGCCCGGCGACGAACACCGGCACGCCGGTCGCGCAGGCTTCGGACGCGAGGTTGACCGAGTCGGGCCCGACCACGATGCGATCGGCCCAACCCAGCAGCCCCGCGTACGGGTTCGGCCCGTCCGCGTCGCCGTGCCAGCGCGTCGACGCCGGCGGCAGCGCCGCGGCCAGCACCGGCGCGAGCCAGGCCGGGCTGCGCCGCGAGCCCGTGGCCATCACGCGGCCGCCGTCGCGGTGCCAGCGTGCCAGCGTCGCGGCCCAGGCCGCGGCGTCGCGCGCGTCCCAGGGCGCGCCGCGCACCGGGCCGCCCAGCAGCAGCGCGGTGCGCGGGCCGGGCAGGGCGCCGAGGGCCGGCCACGCCGCGCGGCCGGCGTCCAGCCACGCCGCGTCCACCGGATGCAGGCTGCCGCGCGTGGCCAGCACGTTCGCGCCGCGCAGGCGGTCGTGCGCGGGCACCACCACGAGGTCCCAGCCGGCGGGATCGAGGCGCGGGTCGAGGATCTGCACCACTCGCGCGCCGCGCTCGCGCAGCAGCCGGGTGGCCAGCGCGGCCTGGCGCCCGCAGCCCACCGCCAGCAGCGGCGGCCGGGCCAGCCACGGCGCCAGCGCGTCGCCGAAGGCGCGCCCGGCGCCCGGCAGCCGGCGCGGCGACAGCCAGCGCCACGGCGCCCGCGCGTCCAGCCGCAGCGCCACCGGCGGCGGCGCGCCGGGGCCCGCGAGGGCCTCGGCCAGCGCCAGCGCCTGGCGCGCGTTGCCGGCGGCGCCGTCGCTCAGCGCGAGGATGCGGGGGGTGTCATGCATGGGCGCGAGCGTAGCAGAGCGCCGCGTTCGTCCTGATTATGGAAGCAATCGTTGTCATGGTGCTGGGTTGCGGGCATGGGCGCAACGACTACACTGCGCCCTCATCGCCGCCAGCCCACGCTGCGCGCCCCATCACCCCGGAGGGAGCCATCCATGAGCACGACCACCGCCGCCACCGCGTCGACCCTCGACGCCGCCGCGCTCGACCAGCTGTTCCGCACCGCCCGCACCCACAACGCCTGGCGCGACCTGCCGGTGCCCGAGGCCAAGCTGCGCGAGCTCTACGACCTGCTCAAGATGGCCCCCACCAGCGCCAACGCCTCGCCGGCGCGCTTCGTGTTCGTGACCTCGCCCGAGGCCCGCGCAAAGCTCAAGACCGCGCTGGCCCCGGGCAACGTCGAGAAGACCATGACCGCCCCGGTCACCGTGATCATCGGCCACGACATGGCCTTCTACGACAAGCTGCCGCAGCTCTTCCCGCACGCCGACGCGCGCAGCTGGTTCGCCGGCAACGACGCGCTGATCGCCTCCACCGCCTTCCGCAACGGCACCCTGCAGGGCGCCTACCTGATGCTGGCCGCGCGCGCCGTGGGCCTGGACACCGGCGCGATGTCGGGCTTCGACAACGCCAAGGTCGACGAGCTGTTTTTCGCCGGCACCCAGGTGAAGTCGAACTTCCTGGTCAACCTCGGCTACGGCGACGAGAAGGGCCTGTTCCCGCGCTCGCCGCGCCTGTCGTTCGAGGAGGCGGCGTCGATCGTCTGAGGCCCGCCGCCTGACGATCGCCCGCCGTCCCCGCCCGCGCCCCATCCCCCCGCGCCACCCGCCCATCGCCCGGAGCCATCCCATGACGCGCCTCCTGCTCGCCGCCGCCCTCGCCGCCTCGTCCTTCATCGCCGCCCCGGCCTTCGCCGCCAGCTACGACATCGACCCGACCCACACCCAGGTCCAGTTCACCTACAGCCACTTCGGCTTCTCGAACATCACCGGCCGCTTCGACCAGGTCTCGGGCACGTTCGACTTCGACCCGGCCAACCCCACCGCGTCCTCGATCCAGGTCGAGATCCCGGTGAGCTCGATCTCCACCGGCGTCGAGGCGCTCGACGAGCACCTGCAGCGCGACGACTTCTTCGACGTGGCGCAGTTCCCGACCGCCAGCTTCCGCTCGACCTCGGTCGAGGCGGCGGGCGAGGGCCAGCTCAAGGTGGCCGGCGACCTGACCATCCACGGCGTCACCGCGCCGGTGGTGCTCGACGTCACCATCAACGGCGTCGGCAACCACCCGATGAAGGGCATCCCGGCGGCCGGCTTCGACGCCACCGCCACGATCTCGCGCACCGCGTTCGGCGTGGGCAAGTACGCCCCGGCCGTCGGCGACGAGGTCACCCTGCGCATCACCCTCGAGGCGACGGCCACCCAGGCCGAGTAAGCCCCGCGCGCCAGATCCATCGCGTTCCACCCGGCCCCGCCGCGACGCTCCCTCCCCCGGCCATGCGCGGCGGGGCCGGCTTTTTCCGACCACCCCCGTCCACCGCCCACGCGAGGAACCCCCCATGCTGCTGCATCGCCCCGCCCACGCCCGCGGCCAGGTCCGCACCGGCTGGCTCGACAGCCGCCACAGCTTCTCCTTCGGCCACTACCACGACCCCGCGTGGATGGGCTTCGGCCCGCTGCGCGTGATCAACGAGGACCGCGTGAGCGGCGGCGGCGGCTTCGCGCCGCACGGCCACGCGAACATGGAGATCCTGAGCTGGGTGCTCGACGGCGGCCTGCAGCACCGCGACTCCACCGGCGGCGGCGGCGTGATCCGCCCCGGCGACCTGCAGGCGATGAGCGCCGGGCACGGCGTGGAGCACAGCGAATTCAACGCCTCGGCCACCGAGCCGGTGCACTTCCTGCAGATCTGGATCCAGCCCGACCGCGTCAACGCCGCGCCGCGCTACCAGCAGTCGCACTTCCCCGCCGAGGGCCGCGAGGGCCGCTTCCAGCTGCTGGCCTCGCCCGACGGCGCCGACGGCTCGATCGCGATCCGCCAGTCCGCGCGGGTCTGGGCCGCCCGCCCGCGCCCCGACGCCGCGCTGGCGCTCGCGCTCGCCCCGGGCCGGCGCGCCTGGGTGCAGGTGGCGCGCGGCGCGGTGCTGGCCAACGGCCTCGCGCTGGCCGAGGGCGACGGCCTGGCCGTGGCCGACGAGGCCGCGCTGGACCTGCGCGCCGACGGCGACGCGCCGGCCGAGGTGCTGGTGTTCGACCTGCCCTGAGCGCCGCGCCCGGCGCGGCCGGGGCCGGCGATCCGCGGGGCGCGGTGCTAGACTCCGCGCCCCACGTCCCCGATCCGGAATGGCCATGTCCGAGCCCGCCGCCCCCACCGAAGCCAACGCCCAGCGCGAGTACCGGGTGAGCCGCGCCGACCTGCCGCTGTCGTGCCCGATGCCCTCGATGGCGCTGTGGAACTCGCACCCGCGCGTCTACCTCGCGATCGAGTCTGAGGGCGGCCGCTCCACCTGCATGTACTGCGGCGCCACCTACGTCCTCGTCGACTGAGCCCGCGTCCGTGGCCGGCCCGCGCGAGGCGGAAGCGCCCGCGGCGCCGCGACCCCCGCGGGCGCTCACCGTCGTCCAGCTGCTGCCCGCGCTCGCCTCCGGCGGCGTGGAGCGCTCCACCCTCGAGATCAGCGCCGCGCTCGTCGCGGCCGGGCACCGCTCGGTCGTGGTGTCGGCCGGCGGCCGGCTGGTGCCCGCCCTCGAGGCCGGCGGCGGCGAGCACCGCGCGCTCGACATCGGCCGCAAGTCCCCGCTGACCCTGCTGCGCGCGCGCGCGCTGCGCCGGCTCATCGACGAGCTCGCCCCCGACATCGTCCACGCCCGCTCGCGCCTGCCGGCCTGGGTGGCGCGGCTGGCCCTCGGCCGCGACGGCCTGGCGCCGGTGCCGCCCGGCGGGCCCCACCTCGTCACCACCGTGCACGGGCTGAACTCGCCCTCGCGCTACAGCGCGATCCTGGCCCGCGGCGAGCGCGTGGTGTGCGTGTCGGCCGGCGTCCGCGCGCACCTGCTGGCGCACTACCCGTGGGTCGATCCGGCGCGGCTGCGGGTGATCCCGCGCGGGATCGACCCGGCCGCCTTCCCGCGCGCCGACGCCGCCGCGCGCGCCGCGGCCCGCGCCGCGCTCGCCGGGACCCTGCCGCCCGGCCCGCTGCTCCTGATGCCCGGCCGCGGCACCCGGCTCAAGGGGCACGCCGA
>JBHYGK010000058.1:37430-106990 GCA_051859045.1 Lysobacteraceae bacterium
CCGGCCCGCTGCTCCTGATGCCCGGCCGCGGCACCCGGCTCAAGGGGCACGCCGACGCGCTGCACCTGCTGGCCGGGCTGCACGCCGAGGGCGTGCCCGCGCGGCTGTGGATGCCCGGCGCGCGCGAGCCCGGCCGCGAGGCCTACCTCGCCGAGCTCGAGGCGCTGGCCACCGCGCTCGGCGTGGCCGCCTCGGTGCGCCTGGATCCGCCCACCGATGCGATCGCCCGGGCCTACGCCGCCGCCGACCTGGTGCTGCAGCTCTCGCGCAAGCCCGAGGCCTTCGGGCGCACCGTCGTCGAGGCGCTGGCCACCGGCACGCCGGTGCTCGGCTGGGACCACGGCGGGGTCGGCGAGCTGCTGCGCGAGGCGGCCCCGGAGGGCGCCGTGGCGCCGTTCGACGCGGCCGCGCTGCGCGCGCGCGCGGCCAGACTGCTGGCGACACCACCGGCCCCGCCGGCTACCATCCCGTGGACACTGCACGCGATGTGCGAGGCCACGCTCCAGCTCTATGCCGACATCACCCGCCACCGCTGATCCGGGGCCGGCCCCCGCGCCGGCGGCGGACCGCTTCCGCTGGGCCCCCTGGTGGGTGCTGGCCTTCGTCGCGCTGTGGCCCGAGCGCGGCCCCGCCGAGGTGGTGCTCTCGCTGGGCGCGCTGCTCGCGCTGGCGCTGCTGCTGGCCGGCCGCTTCCGCGGCGGCGCCCGCCTCAGCAACGAGGGCTGGGCGCTGACCTCGGTGCTGTTCCTCAGCTACTGGCTGCCCGAGGCGGTGTCGGCGATCGGCGCCGAAAACGCCGCGCGCTCCGCGTCCGAGGCGCTGAAGGACCTGCGCTACCTGCCGTTCCTGTGGCTGGCGGGGATGGCGGTGGCCACCCCGCAGGCGCGCGCGGTGAGCATCCAGGGCATCGGCGCGATCGCGCTGGCCTGGGCGCTGGACGCCATCCTCGCGGCCGCGCTCGGCGGCAGCCCGGTGCGGATGGCGCTCACGGCGCTCGGCACGGCCGGCGGCCTCGTCGAGGCCTGCGACGCGGCGGTCGCGGCCTGCCCCACCGGCCTGTTCGAGCGTCCCGACATGCTCGGGCTGGTGCTCGCCAGCCTCTCGCCGTTCGCGCTGCACCTCGGCGCGCGCCGCGCCGGCCACGCCGGCTGGCTGCTGGCGGCGGCGCTGCTGCTGGTGGCGATCGTGCTGGCCGGCTCGCGCGCGGCGTGGATCGGCTACGGCCTGGTGCTGCTGGTGGCCGGCGGCCACCAGCTGGGCTGGCGCCGGATCCTGCCGCTGCTCGCCGCCGGCGGGCTGGCGATCGCCGCCTTCGCGTACTACAGCCCGACCGTGGGCGAGCGCGTGGAGCGCACCGCGGAAGTGCTGAGCGGCGATCGCGACGGGTTCGACGTGGCGCTGTCGGGCCGGGTGCGGATCTGGCAGGCCGCGGCGTGCATGGCGTGGCGGCACCCGGTCAACGGCGTCGGCGTGCGCGGGTTCCGCGACGCGTGGGCGGAGTGCGATCCCGAGCCCGGCGTCGAGGGCGAGTGGGGGCAGGGCCCGGCGCTGCACGCGCACCAGATCGTGCTCGAGGTGCTCAGCGAGACCGGCGCGTTCGGCCTCGCGCTGTGGCTGCTGGGCGCCGCGATCGCCTGGCGCGCCTGGCGCTTCGCCGACGCCGCGGCCCGCGAGCGCGCGCGGCCGGCGATGCTGGCGCTGGCGGTCACCGTGTTCCCCCTCAACACCCACCTCGCGTTCTACTCGACGTTCTGGGGCGGCCTGACCCTGCTGCTGGTGGCGCTGTACGCGGGCGCCCTGCTGGCGCGCGGGCAGGAGCCCGCGTGAGCGCGGCCGCCGGCCGCGCGCCGGTGAGCGCGGTGGTCACCACCCTCGACAACGCGGCCACCCTCGGCGAATGCCTCGCCAGCCTGGCGTGGTGCGACGAGATCGTGCTGCTCGACTCCGGCTCGCGCGACGCGACGCTGCGCATCGCCGAGGCCGCCGGCGCGCGGATCGCGCACCAGCCCTTCGCCGGCTACGGCCCGCAGAAGCAGGCCGCGATCGACCTCGCGCGGCACGACTGGGTGCTGCTGCTGGATGCCGACGAGCACCTGACCGAGGCGGGCCGGGAGGCGATCGAGCGCGCGCTCGTCGCGCCCGAGGCCGACGGCTACCGACTGCCGCGCCAGGAGTGGCTGTTCTGGCGCTGGCCGCATCCGGCCACCCGGCCCAACTGGCAGCTGCGGCTGTTCCGGCGCTCGCGCGCGGCGATGAACGCGGTGCCCGTGCACGCGGCCCCGGCGCTGCACGCGGGCCGCCCGCGCGACCTCGACGCGCCGTTCCGGCACCGCGGCGAGGCCTCGGTGGAGGTCCGGGTCGAGAAGGTCAACCGCTATTCCTCCGGCCTGGTCGAGCACAAGCGCCGCCGGGCCGTGCGCTTCCTGGGCCTGCGCCTGCTGCTGTACCCGGGCTGGGCGTTCCTGCGCTTCTACCTGGGCAAGCGCTACGTGCTCAACGGCTGGGCCGGCTACATCGCCGCGCGCACGCACGCGTTCTACGCGTTCCTGAAGTACGCCAAGCTGCACGAGGACCGCGTGCGCGAGGCCGCCGCGCGCGACGCCCGCGGGGCCGCGCCGGGGTCGCGCCCGCGCGGCGCGCCGTGAGCGAGGCCGCCGCCGCCGCGCCGCGCTGCCCGGGCGTGGTGCTCGGGGACGCGCTCGGCGCGCTCGTCTCGCGCCTGCCCCAGCCGGTGCTGCTGGGCCTCGGCGCGCTGCTGGCCCGGCTCGCGCGGCCGCTGCTGCGCGGCCGCGCGCGGATCGCCGCGCGCAACCTCGCGCTGTGCTTCCCGGGCCTCGACGACGCCGCGCGCCAGGCCCTGCTGCGGGCGACGGTGCGCGACACGGTGACCGGCACCCTCGAGCACCTGCGCGCGTGGTACGCCCCGCCGCGCGCGCTCGCCCCGCTGCTGGGCTCGCTGGAAGGCCTCGGGCACCTGCGCGACGCGCTCGCGGCCGGGCGCGGCGTGCTGCTGCTCGGCGGCCACGTCCCGCACTGCGAGCTCGCCGCGCGCCTGCTGCTCGAGCGCCTGCGCGCCGAGGGCATCGACGCGCCGATCCGCCTGGTGGCCAGGCCCTATGGCGCGCCCTGCGTGGAGCGCTGGATCGGCGGCGCGCGCCGGCGCGCGTTCGGGCCCACGCTGGGCAAGAAGGACACCCGCGGCCTCGTGCGCACCCTCGCCGGCGGCGGCATCGCCGCGCTGATGGCCGACCAGGACTTCAGCTACGCGCACGCCTTCGTGCCTTTCTTCGGGGTGCCCGCCGCCACCCTGGCGAGCCTGCCCTCGCTGGCCGGGCGCACCGGCGCGGCGGTGCTGCCGTTCTGGTACCACCGCGACGCGGACGGCCGCTACCACCTCGTCCTCGAGGCGCCCTGGGACGACTGGTCCGCGCAGTCGCCCGAGGACGCGGCCGCGCGCTACATGCGCGCGCTCGAGGCGCGCGTCGCCGCGCATCCCTCGCAGTACCTGTGGATGCACCGGCGCTTCAAGACCCGGCCGCCCGGCGAGCCCCCGCTGTACTGAGCGCGCGCGGCGAACGCCGGGCCGCCGACGCGCGCCTGAAGGTTTCTCGGATGGCGCGCGCCGCCCGGGCCCGGCCCAATGGCGCCATCGCCCGATGGGACCATCCAGGCCCGCGCATGACCCCCGCCGCCTCCCCGCACGTCGCCCACCTCGCCACGCCGCCGGCCCCGCGCCTGCGGCTGGTGGCGTCGTCCCCGCGCCCCGCCGCGGCGCCCGCCGGCGCGGGGACCGCGCTGGCGCGCTATGCCCGGCCGCTGGCCGAGGGGCGCTGCCCGCCCGGCCTGCAGGGAGCCCTGCGCCGGCTGGCGCTGGACGCGCGGCGGCGCGGGCTGGGGCCCGTCGCCGGGCTGGCCGAGGCGCTCGAGGACGCGGTGGCGGCCCTGCTCGGCCGGCCTGCCGTGCCGGCGCTGCAGCGCCAGGTCGCCGCCGGCGTCGCGCTGGCCGAACGCATGCGCGAGGCGCTGCGCGACGGCGTGCCGCTGGGCCCGCTGGTGATCGCGGCCGCCGACCACATCGCGGCGCTCGAAGCGGCCGGCCTGGCCCTGCCGCGCCCGGTCGTGGGGCCGCCGACGCTGCGCCCGCCGGCGCCGTGGTCGCGCCGCGGGTCCGCGCTGCGCCGCTGAGCGGGGCTCAGTACAGCGGCGCCTCGCCCTCGGGGCGGCGCTTGAAGCGCTTGTGGATCCACAGGTACTGGCTCGGGGCCTCGCGCACCATCGCCTCGATCGCGCCGATCACGCGCGCGGTGTCGGCGGTCGCGTCGCGGCTGGGGAAGGCCTCCAGCGGCGGGGCGATGCGCAGCACGTGCCGGGCGCCTTCGCGGCGGTGGAAGAACGGGATCACCGCGGCGCCCGACAGCCGCGCGAGCTGGTGGGTCGAGGTCAGCGACCAGGCCGGCAGCCCGAAGAAGGGCACGAACACGCTGTCGCCGCGGCGGGTGTCCTGGTCGGGCGCGAACCACAGGATGCCGCCGTCCTTGAGGTGCTTCACCGCCGGGCGCAGCTCGTCGCGGGTGAACATCGCGGCGGCGTAGCGCAGCCGCCCGCGCTTGACCGCGTACTCCATCGGGCCCGCGGCGTGCGGCCGGTACATGCCGGCCACCGGCAGGCGCTCGGCGAGCAGCCGGGCGGAGCTCTCGAGCGTGGTGAAGTGCCCGCTGACCAGGATCACGCCGCGGCCGGTCGCGCGCACGGCCTCGATGTGCTCCAGGCCCTCGATGCGGGCGCCGGCGCGCAGCGCCCCCACGCCGCCCCACCAGGCCCGGGCGAACTCGAACACGCCCACGCCCAGCGCGCGCATCGACGCGCGCAGCAGCGCCGCGCGCGCGGCCTCGTCCAGGCCAGGGAAGCACAGCGCGAGGTTGCGCTCGGCCACCCGCCGCCGCGAGGTCGGCAGGCGCGCCAGCAGCACGCCGAACGCCTGGCCGAGGCCGCGCTGCAGCGCCCAGGGCAGGCGAGCGGCGAGCACCCCGAGGCCGACGCCGATCCAGCCCGGCCAGTGCCGCGGGCCGAGCGGCGGGGGCGGCAGCGCGCGCCCCGGCGGCGCGGCTGCGGCGGGCGCTGCGGCGCGGTCGGGCGCGCGGCCGGGCGGGGGCGCGCCGGTCGGCGTCGCGTCGGTGGGGAGCTCGGACATGGCCGGATTCTAGCGGCTCGCCCCGCCGCCGGCGTCGCCTCCGCGCGAGCCGGCCCCCGCGCCTCGGCTATCCTGTGCGGATGCGACCCACCCTCCGCCGCCGCCTGCTGCGCGGTGCCTACGTCACCGTGATGCACCTGCTCGCGCCGCTGCTGCTCTACCACCTGGTGTGGCGGGGCCTGCGCCAGCGCGAGTACCTGCAGCGCTGGGGCGAGCGCTTCGGCGTGGTGCCCGGGCCGAGGCGGCCCGGCGCGCTGTGGGTGCACGCGGTGTCGGTGGGCGAGGTCAACGCCGCGGTCCCGCTGGTGAACGCGATGCGCCAGCGCTGGCCCGACCGCCCGGTGGTGGTCACGACGATGACGCCCACCGGCTCGGCGCGCGTGGCCGCGATCTGGGGCCCCAAGGTCGAGCACGTCTACTGCCCCTACGACCTGCCGTGGTCGGTGTCGGCCTTCCTCGACCACTACGCGCCGGTGGTCGGGGTGATCATGGAGACCGAGCTGTGGCCGTCGCTGCTGAGCCAGGCCGATGACCACGGGGTGCCGCTGCTGGTGGTCAACGCGCGGCTGTCGGCGCGCTCGCTCCGCGGCTACCGCCTGATCCGGCCGCTGGTGGGGCTGGCGCTGGACGCGGTCTGGCGGATCGCCGCGCAGAGCCACGCCGACGCCGAGCGCTACGTGCGGCTGGGGGCCGATCCCGCGCGCGTGCTGTGGACGGGCAACCTCAAGTTCGACCAGCCGCTCGCGCCCGGCCTCGCCGAGCAGGGGCGCGCGTGGCGCGCGGGCTGGGGCGCCGCGCGGCCGGTGTGGATCGCCGCCAGCACCCATCCCGACGAGGAGCCGCTGGTGCTGGCCGCCCACGCCGCGCTGCGCCGGGCGCATCCCGATGCGCTGCTGCTGTGGGCGCCGCGCCACCCCGAGCGCTTCCGGGCGGTGGCGGAGGCGGCCGCCGAGGCCGGCTTCGCGCTGCGCGAGCGCCGCGCGCACGGCCTGCCCGACGCGGACACCGCGGTGTTCGTCATCGACACCCTGGGCGAGCTGATGGGCTTCTTCGCCTGCGCCGACCTGGCCTTCGTCGGCGGCAGCCTGCAGCCGATCGGCGGGCACAACGTGCTGGAGCCGGCCGCGCTCGGCGTGCCCGCCCTGGTGGGGCCGCACACCCACAACTTCATCGAGATCACCGACCAGCTCGAGGCGGTCGGGGCGCTGCTGCGGGTCGAGGACGGCCCGGCGCTGGCGCGCCAGCTCGCCGCGCTGCTGGACGATCCCGCGCGCCGCGCGCGGATGGGCGTGGCCGGCCTGGCGCTGCTGGAAAAGGAAAAGGGTGCGCTCGCGCGCACCCTCGACCTGGTCACCACCGCCGTCGCGGCCGGGGCCGCGCGGGAGGCGGCGGCGACGCGCTGAGCGCGCCGCCCCGCCGTCCCCGGCTCACTCGGCGCGGGGCGCCGGCTCGAGCGCGCCGCGCGCGTTCGGGACCATCGGCTCGTCGCCCTCGGCCTGCTCCAGCAGGGCGTCGGCGTCGGTGCTCAGCAGCGCGTTGACCGCCTGCAGGTCCTCGAAGGTGACGCTGCCGCTGGCGGCCTTCAGGCGCAGGCCGTTGACCAGGAACACGTGGCGGGCGTTGGCGAATTCGCGCTGCGCGGCGAAGAGCTGCTGCTGCGAGAGCAGCACGTCGACGATCGTGCGGGTGCCGACTTCCAGGCCGGCTTCGGTGGACTCGTAGGCGCTGCGGGCCGAGATCACGGCCTGGCGGCGGGCCTCGATCTCGGAGATGCCGGCCACCACCGAGCGGTGCGCGGTGCGGGTGGTGCGGGCGACCGAGCGGCGCTGCTGCTCGAAGCGCTCGGCGGCCGCATCGCGGCTGTAGATGGCCTGGCGCACGCCGGACTGGGTGGCGCCGCCGGCGAAGATCGGCACGGTCAGCGTCACGCCGACGCGGGTGTCGATGGAGCTGTTGTCGAAGTTGTTGACGACGTTGGTGAGGCGATTGGTGGAGTCGCCCCAGCCGCCGGACTCGCCGTGGCTGATGCTGGCGCCCAGCGTCGGCAGGTGCGCGGCGCGGGCGGTGCGGATGTCGGCCTCGGCGGCCTCCGCGGCGAGCTTGGCGCTCAGCAGCGAGGGGTTGAGCTCGAGCGCGGAGTTCACCCACGCGTCCTGCTCGGCCGGGGTCGGCAGGGTGGGCTGGTAGTCGAGGCTCAGGCCGCGCAGGCCCTCGAGCGGCTCGCCGGTGATCTCGGTGAGGGCCTCGCGGGCGTCCTCGAGGGCGTTGGCCGACGCGATCGCGCGGGCGCGGGCGCTGTCGTAGCTGGCGCGGGCCTCGTAGACGTCGGTGATCGGCGCGAGGCCGACCTCGAGGCGGCGCTCGGCCTGGTCGAGCTGGCGGCGCACCGCGCGCTCCTCGGCGCGGGCCGAGGCCAGGGTCTCGATCGAGGTCAGCACGTTGAAGTAAGCCTCGGCGACGCGGACCACCAGCTGCTGCTCGGCGGCGGCGTAGTCGTAGTCGGCGGCGTTGGCGCGCAGCCGGCTGGACTGCAGGCGGGTGTAGTTGGCGTGGTCGTAGAGCGACTGCTGCAGGCTGATGGTCCAGCTGCGCGAGGACGACTCGCTCTCGCTGCTCGAGGGCGGCAGCGGGGTGCCGCCGAAGACCTGGCTGCCCTCGCTCTCGCCGTCGGAGCGGCCGTAGGTGCCCGAGCCGGACACGAAGGGCAGCAGCGCCGCGCGGGCCTGGTTCACGCCCTCGCCGGTGGCGTTGCGCTGGGCGTCGGAGCCGGCCAGCACGGGGTCGCCTTCGCGCGCGAGCTCGTAGGCGTTCACGAGGTCGGCCGCGGCGGCGGGGCCGGCGAGCGCGACGGAGGCCAGGATGGCCAGGCAAAGCGGGCGGAGGCGGAGGGACATGGGACGATCCTGTGGGGGAGGGGTCGGGCGGTGCGTGGGGGCGGTGCGGTGGATCAGAGCGAGAAGCGCGCCACCGGGGCCGCGCCGCGCAGGTAGGCGACGTCGGTCTCGAACAGGCTCTCGCGCACCAGCGCCTCGCCGCGGCGGGTCAGGCACACGGCCTCCTGCGCGGGCGAGTCGCCGAGGATCACGAACAGCCGGCCGCCCTCGCGCAGCCAGCCGCCGAAGGCCTCCGGCAGCGTGGCGCAGGCGCCGGTGACGGCGATCGCGTCGAACTGGCGGCCGGGCTGCCAGGCGAACGCGTCGGCCTGCTCGAGGCGGACGTTGCCGATGCCGGCGCGCGCGAGCTGGGCGCCGGCGCGCTCGAGGAAGTCGGGGTGCACGTCGATGCTGGTGACCGCGCGGGCCAGGCGGGCCAGGCAGGCGGTGATGAAGCCGCTGCCGGTGCCGACCTCGAGCACGTCGTCTTCCGGCTTGAGGTCGAGCGCCTGCAGCAGGCGGCCCTCGAGCACCGGCTTGAACATGTGCTCGCCATGCTCCAGCGGCAGCGCCAGGTCGGCGAAGGCGAGCTTGCGGTGGCGCGCCGGGACGTAGTCCTCGCGGGCGATCGCGCTCAGCGCGTCGAGCACGCGCGGGTCCAGCACCTCCCAGGGGCGGACCTGCTGCTCGACCATGGCGTGGCGTGCCTGTTCGAAGTCGATGGGCATCGGGCTAAATCCTTGAAACGACAGGGCTGGAAAGTGTACGGCGGGCCCCGTCCACGCGGAAGCGGAGCATTCCCGTCGGGACGGGCCGGGCCGAGTGCTGGAAGTCACCGGGCCGGATGGCCATCAGGCCTCCCCGCGGCGGCCGTAGGCGCGCAGGAACAGCTCGACGGTGGCCTGCAGGTGGGCCTCGACCTGGTCCGGCTCCAGCGGCTCGGTGCAGCCGCACAGCATCCGGGCGTGCAGCTCGCCCTTGAGCAGGCAGAAGAACTGCGAGGCGGCGCGCTCGACGTCGGGCACCTCGAGGTCGCCGGCGGCGATGTGGCCGTGCAGGAAGCGGGCGAACACCTCGTGGGTGCGCTGCGGGCCGATCTCCCAGAACAGCGCCGGCAGCCGGGAGTCCGCCGGCAGCGACTGGCTGGCCATCAGCCGGTGCACCACCAGGGCGTCCTCGCTGGTGACCATGGCGAAGAAGGCGCGGGCGATGTCGGTGAGCTGGCGGCGCACGCCGCCGCGCAGGTCGGGCATGAACAGCGAGGGCGGCAGCACCGCCTCGACCTTGGCCCGGATCGCCTCCGCGAACAGCGTCTCCTTGTCGGAGAAGTGGCTGTAGACGGTGAGCTTGGACACGCCGGCCTCGGCCGCGATGGCGTCCATGCTCACGCCCTCGTAGCCCAGGCGCGGGAACATCGCCTTCGCGGCCTCGAGGATCGCGGCGCGCTTGCCGGGGTCCTTGGGGCGGCCGGCGCCGCGCGGGGCGGCGGGGGTCGGGGCGGTGGCGCGGGAGGCGGAAGCGGTCATAGGGCGGCAATACTAGACTAGCGAGTGTTGAAATTATACCGTGCGCCACCGGATGCTGCCTCCCCCTGCGAGATCCCGATGACCTCCTCCCGCTCCCGCCGCGTGCCCGCCGTCGCCCCGCGCCCCGCCCTCGCGCCCGTCCGCGGCCCCGTCCGCTGGATCGCGGCGGCCGGCCTGTTGGCGGCCCTCGCGGCCTGCGGGCCGGCCCCGGCCCCGGTCGAGGTGGCGCGCCCGGTGCTGGTGGTGCAGGTGGCCCCGGACGCGGCCGGCGGGGCCTCGGCCTATCCGGGCGAGGTCCGCGCGCGGCACGAGCCGGCGCTGGCGTTCCGGATCCCGGGCAAGCTGGCGTCGCGCGAGGTGGACGTGGGGGCGCGCGTCGAGGCCGGCCAGGTGCTGGCCCGGCTCGATCCCGCCGACACCGGCCTGCAGCGCGACGCCGCGGCCGCCGAGCTGGTGGCCGCCGAGGCCGACCTGGCCCGCGCCCGCGCCGACTTCGAGCGCTTCCGCGACCTGGTCGAGCGCCAGGTCGTCTCGCGCTCGCAGTTCGAGGGCCAGCAGGCCGCGTTCCGCGCGGCCGAGGCGCGGGTGCTGCAGGCCCGGGCCCAGGCCGAGGTGGCCCGCAACCAGGCCGGCTACGCCGAGCTGCGCGCGCCGGCCGCCGGCGTGATCGCCCAGCGCCTGGTCGAGGCCGGCCAGGTGGTGGCCGCGGGCCAGACCGCGTTCGTGCTCGCCGAGGACGGCGAGCGCGAGGTCGTGATCGCGCTGCCCGAGACCCAGGCGCGGGCCTTCGCCCCGGGCCGCGAGGTGCTCGTGGAGCTCTGGGCCACGCCCGGCCGCCACCTGCGCGGCGTGGTCCGCGAGGTCGCGCCGGCCGCCGATGCGGCCAGCCGCACCTTCGCCGCCCGGGTCACGATCGACGCGCCCGGCGTGGCCGTCGACGTCGGCCAGAGCGCGCGGGTGCTGGTGGTCGGCGAGCACGCCGGCGACCTCGCGCTGCCGCTGTCGGCCCTGCAGGGCGAGGGCGGCGAGGCCTCGGTGTGGCTGGTGCAGGCCGACGCCGCGGGCGTGGCCCGCGTGGTCCGCCGCGCGGTGCGCACCGGCGCCTACGGGCAGGCGCACGTGCCGGTGCTCGACGGCGTGCGCGCCGGCGACTGGGTGGTCGCCGCCGGCGGCCACCTGCTGCGCGAGGGCCAGGCCGTGCGCCCGGTGGATCGCGACGACCGCCCGGTGCCGCTGCACGCGGCCGCCGACGCCCCCGCCGCCGCGCCGACCCCCTGAGGCCCGACGCCATGGGCAGCCGCTTCAACCTCTCCGAATGGGCGCTGGCGAACCGCCCGCTGGTGCTCTACGCCATCCTCGTGTTCGCGGTGATCGGGGCCTGGAGCTACGCCCGCCTCGGCCAGTCCGAGGACCCGCCGTTCACGTTCAAGGCGATGGTGATTCGCACCGACTGGCCCGGCGCCACCGCCGACGAGGTCGCGCGCCAGGTCACCGAGCGCATCGAGCGCAGCCTGCTCGACACCGGGCAGTACGAGTTCATCCGCGCGTGGTCGCGGCCCGGGCAGTCGCAGGTGATCTTCGTCGCCCGCGACTCGCTGCACTCCGACCAGATCCCCGACGTGTTCTACCAGGTGCGCAAGAAGGTCGGCGACCTGCGCCCGAGGCTGCCGGCCGGCGTGGTCGGGCCGTTCTTCAACGACGAGTTCGGCGACACCTTCGGCAACCTCTACGCGCTCTCGGGCGAGGACTTCGACTACCGCACCCTCGAGCGCTACGCCGAGCGCCTCGAGCTGGCGCTGCTGCGGGTGCCGGACGTGGCCAAGGTCGAGCTGATCGGCCGCCAGGACGAGAAGATCTTCATCGAGCTCGACAACACCCGCGCCGCCACCCTCGGCGTGCCGCTGCACGCCGTGCAGCAGGCGCTCGACGAGCAGAACGCGGTGGTGCCCACCGGCTTCTTCGAGACCCCGAGCGACCGCGTGCAGCTGCGCGTGGACGGGCGCTTCGAGACCGTCGAGCAGATCCGCGCCTTCCCGATCCGGGTCGGCGAGCGCACCTTCCGGCTCGAGGACGTGGCCACGGTGCGGCGCGGCTTCGCCGACCCGCCGGCGCCGCGGATGCGCTTCATGGCCGACGACGCGATCGGCCTGGCGGTGGCGATGAAGCCCGGCGGCGACATCCTGCGCCTGGGCGAGGCGCTGGAGGCCGAGTTCGCGCGCCTGCAGCAGACCCTGCCGGCCGGCATGGAGCTGCGCAAGGTCTCCGACCAGCCCGCCGCGGTACGCGACTCGGTGGCCGAGTTCGTCAAGGCGTTGGCCGAGGCGGTGCTGATCGTGCTGCTGGTGAGCTTCTTCTCGCTGGGCGCGCGCACCGGCCTGGTGGTGGCGCTGTCGATCCCGCTGGTGCTGGCGATGACCTTCGCGGCGATGCACTACTTCGGCATCGGCCTGCACAAGATCTCGCTGGGCGCGCTCGTGGTGGCGCTGGGCCTGCTGGTGGACGACGCGATCATCGCGGTGGAGATGATGGCGGTGAAGATGGAGCAGGGCTTCGACCGCATCCGCGCGGCCAGCTTCGCCTACACCTCCACCGCCTTCCCGATGCTCACCGGCACCCTGGTGACCGCGGCGGGCTTCCTGCCGATCGCCACCGCGCAGTCGGGCACCGGCGAATACACCCGCTCGCTGTTCCAGGTGGTGACGATCGCGCTGGTGATCAGCTGGTTCGCGGCGGTGATCTTCATCCCCTACCTCGGCTACCAGCTGCTGCCCGAGCGCGACGCCGACGGCCGCGAGAAGGCGCCCGAGGGCCGGGTGGGGCGGGCGTTCGTGCGCTTCCAGCATGCCTTCGCGGCCGGCCTGGCGCGGATCCCGCGGGTCGGCGCCGCGGCGTCGGCGCACGTGCTCGGCGGCGGCCACGCGCACCCGGCCGGGCACCAGCACGACCCCTGGGACACGCCCTTCTACGCCCGGCTGCGGCGCGCGGTGGCGCTGTGCGTCGACCACCGCTGGCTGGTGATCGGGCTCACGCTGGCGCTGTTCGTGGGCTCGATCGCGCTGTTCCGCTTCGTGCCCCAGCAGTTCTTCCCGGCCTCCACGCGCCTGGAGCTGATGGTCGACATCGAGCTGCAGGAGGGCGCCTCGCTGCGCGCCACCGACGCCCAGGCCGCCCGCCTCGAGGCGATGCTGGCCGGCCGCGAGGGCGTGGAGAGCTTCGTGGCCTACGTCGGCACCGGCTCGCCGCGCTTCTACCTGCCGCTCGACCAGCAGCTGCCCAGCCCCAACTTCAGCCAGTTCGTGCTGCGCACCGCCGACATCGAGTCGCGCGAGGCCGTGCGCCAGTGGCTGATCGACGAGGTGGCGCCGCGCTTCCCGGCCGCGCAGGTGCGCGTGACCCGGCTCGAGAACGGCCCGCCGGTGGGCTACCCGATCCAGTACCGGGTCAGCGGCGAGCACATCGACGAGGTGCGCCGGATCGCCCGCGAGGTGGCCGACGCGGTGCGCGCCAACCCGCATACGGCCAACGTCAACCTCGACTGGGACGAGCCGAGCAAGGTGGTACGCCTGTCGCTCGACCAGGACCGCGCCCGCGCGCTGGGCGTGAGCTCGGCGGCGCTCGCGCGCTTCCTGCAGGGCTCGCTGTCGGGCACCAGCGTCAGCACCTACCGCGAGGGCAACGCGCTGATCGAGATCCTGCTGCGCGGCCCGGGCGAGGAGCGCGACAACCTCGCCGGCCTGGCCAGCCTGGCGGTGCCCACCGCCAGCGGCGGCAGCGTGCGCCTCGACCAGGTGGCCACGCTGGAGTACGGCTTCGAGGACGGCGTGCTCTGGCATCGCAACCGCCTGCCCACCGTCACCGTGCGCGCCGACCTCTACGGCCGCGAGCTGCCCGCCACCGTGGTGTCGCAGCTGGCGCCGGTGCTGGCGCCGATCCACGCCGCGCTGCCGCCGGGCTACCTGCTGCAGACCGGCGGCACCGTCGAGGACTCGGGCAAGGGCATGGCCTCGGTGGCCGCCGGCGTGCCGCTGTTCGTGCTGGTGGTCACCACCCTGCTGATGCTGCAGCTGCGCTCGCTGCCGCGCGTGGCGATGGTGTGGCTCACCGCGCCGCTGGGCCTGGTGGGCACGGTGCTGTTCCTGCTGGTGTTCCAGGTGCCGTTCGGCTTCGTGGCGATGCTGGGCACGATCGCGCTCTCGGGCATGATCATGCGCAACTCGCTGATCCTGGTCGACCAGATCGAGCAGGACATCGCCGATGGCCACGCGCCCTGGGACGCGGTGATCGAGGCCACCGTGCGGCGCTTCCGCCCGATCGTGCTGACCGCGCTGGCCGCGATCCTGGCCATGATCCCGCTGGCGCGCAGCGTGTTCTTCGGCCCGATGGCGGTGGCGATCATGGGCGGGCTCACGGTGGCCACCGGCCTGACCGTGCTGTTCCTGCCGGCGCTGTACGCGGCCTGGTTCCGGGTGCGGCGCCCGGCCGCGGCCTGAGCGCCGCCCGCCCCGCGCCGGTCGGCCCGCGCTGGCCGCCGGCGCCCGCGCGTGCTTGAATGCGCGCCTTGAAGCGGGGGTGCCTGGCGATGCCGGGCTGAGAGAGTCCCTTCGAACCTGATCTGGTTAAGGCCAGCGTAGGGAGCTTCGCGGCACGCGACGGCGTCGTCCCCCCGGGGCGCCGCGTCGCGCGCCCCGGCGCCGTCGCTTCGTCATGCCACGCCACAGGACGACGACGATGAACGCGCAGCCCTCCGAACTGATCCAGCAGGCCGACAAGCTCTCGGCCGACGTCACGCGCCCGATCCCCGGCTCGCGCAAGGTCCACGTCGAGGGCTCGCGCCCGGACATCCGCGTGCCGATGCGCGAGATCGCGCTTGCCGACACCCCGCTCGCCGGCGGCCGGGTCGAGCACAACGCGCCCTTCACCACTTACGACACGTCCGGCCCCTACACCGACCCCGACGCGCGGATCGACCTCGCGGCCGGCCTGCCGGCGCTGCGCGCCGCGTGGATCAGGGAGCGCGGCGACACCGAGCGCCTCGCGCAGCTGAGCTCGGCCTTCGGCCGCGAGCGCGAGCACGACCCCAGGCTCGACGCGGTGCGCTTCCCCAACCGCGCGCTGCCGCGCCGCGCCAAGGCCGGCGCCAACGTCACCCAGATGCACTACGCGCGCCGCGGGATCATCACGCCCGAGATGGAGTTCATCGCCATCCGCGAGAACCAGAAGATCGACGCCATCCGCGAGGCGCACCTGCTGCGCCAGCACCCGGGCGAGAGCTTCGGCGCGGCGCTGCCCGCGCGCATCACCGCGGAGTTCGTGCGCGAGGAGGTGGCCCGCGGCCGCGCGATCATCCCCGCCAACATCAACCACCCCGAGCTCGAGCCGATGATCATCGGCCGCAACTTCCTCACCAAGGTCAACGCGAATATCGGCAACTCCGCGGTGAGCTCGGGCATCGCCGAGGAAGTTGAGAAGCTGGTGTGGTCGATCCGCTGGGGCGGCGACACGGTCATGGACCTCAGCACCGGCAAGCACATCCACGAGACCCGCGAGTGGATCGTGCGCAACTCCCCGGTGCCGATCGGCACGGTGCCGATCTACCAGGCGCTGGAGAAGGTCGACGGCAAGGCCGAGGCGCTGACCTGGGAGATCTTCCGCGACACGCTGATCGAGCAGGCCGAGCAGGGCGTGGACTACTTCACCATCCACGCCGGCGTGCTGCTGCGCTACGTGCCGCTGACCGCGAAGCGCGTCACCGGCATCGTCTCGCGCGGCGGCTCGATCATGGCCAAGTGGTGCCTGGCGCACCACCGCGAGAACTTCCTGTACACGCACTTTGAAGAGATCTGCGAGATCATGAAGGCCTACGACGTGAGCTTCTCGCTCGGCGACGGCCTGCGCCCCGGCTCGATCGCGGACGCCAACGACGCCGCGCAGTTCGGCGAGCTCGAGACCCTGGGCGAGCTCACCCAGATCGCGTGGAAGCACGACGTGCAGACCATGATCGAGGGCCCCGGCCACGTGCCGATGCACCTGATCAAGGAGAACATGGACAAGCAGCTGCGCGAGTGCGGCGAGGCGCCGTTCTACACGCTCGGCCCGCTGACCACCGACATCGCGCCCGGCTACGACCACATCACCAGCGCGATCGGCGCGGCCATGATCGGCTGGTTCGGCACCGCGATGCTCTGCTACGTCACGCCGAAGGAGCACCTCGGCCTGCCCAACAAGCACGACGTGCGCGAGGGCCTGATGGCCTACCGCATCGCCGCGCACGCGGCCGACCTGGCCAAGGGCCACCCGGGCGCGCAGGCGCGCGACAACGCGCTGAGCAAGGCGCGCTTCGAGTTCCGCTGGGAGGACCAGTTCCACCTCGGCCTCGACCCGGAGCGGGCGCGCGAGTACCACGACGAGACCCTGCCCAAGGACGCGCACAAGGTCGCGCACTTCTGCTCGATGTGCGGCCCGCACTTCTGCTCGATGAAGATCACCCAGGACGTGCGCGACTTCGCCGCCGAGAAGGGCGTGGCCGACGAAGCCGCGGCGCTCGAGGCCGGGATGGCCGAGAAGGCGCAGGAGTTCCGCGCCCAGGGCGCGCAGCTCTACCGCCGCGAGTGACGCGGGCGGCGGGGCGGGCGAGGCCCGCCCCCCGCTCAGTCGGCCAGCGCGTCCGCGGTCTGGGCCATCAGCGCGCGCCAGGCCGGCAGCTTGTCGGCGACGCCGTGCTGGGCGAGGTAGTCCTCGTCGAGCGGCGTGCCGGCGGCGAGGCCGGCGGCCACGTGGACCACGCCGGTGAGGCCGAAGCCGCGCTCGGTGACCTTCGCCGGCACGTGGCGGTAGGTGACCGCCTCGACCAGCTCCATCGGCAGGCCCCACAGCGCCAGCAGGCAGCCGCCCAGCAGCGAGCCGCGCGGGATGCCGCGCCAGGCCTCGAGCGGATGCGCCGGCGCCTCGAGCAGGCGGGCGGGCAGCAGCAGGCCGGTGTCGGCGAGCAGGGCCGCGGAGCTGGCCAGGCTGGCCAAGCGCGGCTCGGGCGCGATGCGCTGGGCGAGGCGCGAGGCCAGCAGGCCGCGGCGCTCGAGCTTGGCGGCCTCGGCGGCGTTGCCGGCCTGGCCGAACACCTCGCCCGCCAGCACCAGCTGCGACAGCGCGTCGAGGCCGAGGCGATGCACCGCGGCCTGGACGTCGTTCATCGGGATCCCGCGCGAGAACAGCGCGGAGTTGGCCATGCGCAGCACGCGCGCGGCCAGGCCGGCGTCGCGCGCGATCCGCGCGCCGACCTCCGAGATCGAGACGCTGGAGTCGCCGATGGCCTCGCGCAGCGCGAGGAAGGTGGCGGGCGGGGAGGGCAGGCGGTCGATCGTGCCGAGCTGGGCGCGCAGCTCGCGGTCGGCGAGCAGGCCGCGCGCGGTCATCAGCCGGCGCATCACGCGGCGCAGGTCGCCCTCGTCGACGGGCTCCACCAGCACCTGCTGCACGCCGGCGGCGCCGGCGAAGCGGCTGGCCTCGCCCGCGCCGGTGCCCTCGGGCAGCAGCAGCACGCGCATGGCCTCGGGGTGCAGGGTCTGCACGAGCTTGAGGATGTCGGTGCCCGGCTCGGGGTCGCCGCGCAGGCCGCAGAACAGCGCGTCGAAGCCCTTGGCCTGGGCGCCGGCCAGCGCCTCGGCGGCGTCCGCGCAGACCACGGCCGTCCACGTCGGCGGCAGGGTGCCGGCGAGCGCCAGCAGCCTCCCGGCGCCGTCCGGGTGGTCGAGCAGCCAGACCCGCATGCTCAGTCGTTCCCGGCGTGGATGATGGCGTCGGCGATCTTCTGCCAGTCGGGCAGGCGCTCGCGCAGGCCGGTGGCGTCGACCCAGGCGTCATCGAGCGGATAGCCGCCGGCCAGCGCGTGCGCGACGTGGACCACGCCCGGCACCCACAGGCCGCGCTGGCGGCTGCGCGCCGGCTGGCGGTGCAGCGCGACGCCCTCGACGATCGGCATCGGCAGGCCCCACAGGCCCATCAGGTAGGCGCCGGCCTCGGCGTAGCCGGGCTGGCCGTCGAGGCCGTCGGCCTCGTCGAAGCCCGGCAGCAGGCGGCCGATCTCGGCCAGCAGCGCGGCGGTGCCGGCGAGGTCGGCGCTGGGGCCGGGCATCAGCTTGACCGCGATCTGCGAGGCGATGAAGGCGCGCTGGCGGATGGCGCCGCGGTCGACGCCGCTGGCGGCCTTGCCGTCGCCGCCCATGACCTCGGCGGCCAGCACGATCCGGCGCAGGGTGTCGATGCCGAGGCGCAGCACCGCGGCGCGCACGTCGCTGATCTCGCGGCCGCCGGAGAAATACGCCGAGTTGCACACGCGCAGCACCTTGGCCACCAGCGCCGGGTCGGCCTGGATCATCACGCCGATCTTGGCGGCGGTGGAATGCGGGTCGCCCAGCGCGCGCGAGATGGCGAGGTAGGTCTCGGGGGCCGGCGGCAGGTGGCCGACCTTGCCGATCGCGTCGACCAGCGCGGGCGCGTCGAGCAGCTCGCGCAGTTCGGTGATGCCCTCGATGGCCTCGACCAGCTGCTCGGCCTGCAGCGGCAGCTGCAGCTGGCGGTGGGCGGCGTCGAGCACGCCGGGGGTGGCGTCGGCGCCGAACGGGATCAGCACCAGGCGCGCGGCGGAGGACTGCTTGGAGCGGGCCTCGCGGAGCAGGGCCAGGCCGCGGCCGTCGTTGCCGACTTCGGCGGCGAGCACGTCGATCTGTCGTTCGGCCATCACCGCCTGGGCGGTGGCGATGTCCTCGGCCCACTCGAGCTCCCAGTCGAGGCCGAGGTCGGCCAGCGAGGCGTCGAGCTGGCTTCCATCGCGCAGTCCACGGCCGACGATCAGTACATACATCGCGTTGCTCCTGGTCAGGCCGTGCGCGCCCGGGCGGGGCGAGGGGGTCCACGGCGGGGGCTCCGGCCCCGGGCACGGGATCGGCCGGGGGCGTGGAATCTTTAGCCCGGCCATCCTTCCCGCACGCGCGGGGGTCGACGACGCGGCCACCATAGCGCAGGCCCGGGCCGGCGCGCAGCCGCGGCGCGCGGATGCGGCCGGTCGCCTGGCCCCGGAACGCGACAGGCCGCCCGGAGGCGGCCTGTCGGCGTGCGGCATGCGGCGGCGCGAGGCTCAGTAGTTGAGCGTCTCGGGGCTGTCGGCGAAGCGCTGGATCGACTCGAGGATCTCCCGGCGGGCGGCCTCGGCGTTCTCCCAGCCCTCGATCTTGACCCACTTGCCCTTCTCGAGGTCCTTGTAGTGCTCGAAGAAATGGCCGATCCGCTCCAGCCAGTGCTGCGAGACCTGGCTGATGTCGGTGATGTGCTCGTAGCCCTTGAACACCTTCGGCACCGGCACGGCGACGAGCTTGGCGTCCTCGCCGGCCTCGTCGGTCATCTTCAGCACGCCCACCGGGCGGCAGCGGATCACCGAGCCGGGCACCAGGGCCAGCGGCAGGATCACCAGCACGTCCACCGGGTCGCCGTCGCCGCACAGGGTGTGCGGGACGTAGCCGTAGTTGCACGGGTAGCGCATCGGGGTGGACAGGATGCGGTCGACGAAGATCGCGCCCGTGGCCTTGTCGACCTCGTACTTGACGGGTTCGGCGTCCTTCGGGATCTCGATGACGACGTTGATCTCGTGCGGGACGTCATTGCCGGTCGGGACGAGGTCCAGGCCCATGGGTGTGCTCCTGATGTGGGGCGCGCATGGTAGCGCGACGGGGGTGGAGCCCGCACTCGACGCCGCGGCCGCGGGCCCGGGCGGGCCGGCGCGGCGGGCTCAGGGCGCGAGCCGCGCCGCCAGCCGCCGCGCGTGCTCGCGCAGGTCCGGCACCGCCGTGCTCTCCCAGCATTCGCCGCGGCGCAGGCCGCCCAGCGCGTGCAGGCCGGGGGTGGGGCGGCCGTCGAAGCCGATCACCGCGCCGTCCGCGTCGCAGGCCAGCCCGAGGCCCAGCGGGTCGGCCACCGCCTCGCCGCGCAGCAGCAGGCCGCGCAGCGGCTCGGCCGTCTCGCCGTCGAGGCGGCCGTCGAGGCCGGTGGCCTGCAGCACCCACGCCGCGGGGACCGGCCGCGGCTCGGCCTCGCCGCGCAGGCGCACCCGCGCGACGCCGTCGGCGTGCGCGAGCACGCGGCCGGCGCGGACCTGCAGCAGGCCCTCGTCGATCCGCGCCTTCAGCACGCCGAGCACGTGCGCCGGCACGCGGTGGCGCACGGCGTCCCACCACGGCCGCAGGTGGCGCAGGAAGCGCGCGCGCGTGGCCGGCGACCAGGCCCGCCAGAGGCCGGGGGTGGCCGCGCGCAGGCTGTCGGCGAGGGCGTCGGGGCTGGCCCCGGCCGCCACCTCGGCGCGGAAGGCCGCGAGGCTGGCGGCGAGGCGGCCCGAGGCGATCGCCTCGAGCAGGGCGTCCGGCGGGGCCGGCAGGGCGGCGAGCGCGGCTGGATGCGGGCGCGGGAGGCGGCCGCGGCGCGACAGCGCCAGCAGCGGGCCGCGATGCCCGGCCCGGGTCAGCGACACCACCAGGTCGACCATGGTCAGCCCGGTGCCCAGCACCAGCACCGGGTCCTCGGGGCCGATCCGCGCCAGCGCGCCTGGCGCCCAGGGGTCGCGGATCCAGCGGCCGTCGCCGCCGGCCGGGCCGTCGCCCGGGCCGGCCAGCGCGGCGGGCGAGCCCAGCGCCAGCACCACCTCGGCGTCCTCGAGCGTGCTGCCGTCGGCCAGCGTGGCCCGCCAGCCCGCGGCGCAGCGCTCCAGCGCGGCCACCGCCACCGGCATGCGCTGCAGGCGCCCGCGCGACGCGGCCGCGGCCTCGCCGAGGCGCGCCTCGAGGTAGATGCCGTAGGCCAGGCGCGGCAGGAAGCCGCGGCGCTCGTTGGGCGCGACCAGGCCCAGGAAGTCGGCGAAGTCGCCCGGCGCCTCGGGATCCAGGCCCATGCGCTCGGCGGGGACGTTGAGCAGGTGGGCCGGCTCGGCGGCGGCGTAGGCGAGCCCGCGGCCGAAGTCGCGCGAGGTGCCCAGCAGCTGCACCTCGGCGCCGCGGCGGGCCAGCTGGATCGCCAGCGCCGCGCCACTGAAGCCCGCCCCCACCACGATGATCCCCATGCACGCCCCGGTCGCCGCTGACAGTGGGCGAGTATAGCCAGCGCGCATCGTGGCCGAGCCGCGCGGCTGGCCCCGTCGCCGAGCCCGCTCAGTCGCGCAGCTCGGCCACCTGGCAGGGCTCGCCGATCCGCGCCAGCACCGCCGCCGCCATCGCCGCGGTGCCCACGCCGCGCCCGCCGGGCGCGAGGTCGGCGGTCAGCACGCCGGCGTCGAGCGCCGTCGACACCGCATGCTCCAGCGCGCGCGCTTCGTCCTCGAGGCCCAGCGAGTGCCGCAGCAGCATCGCCGCGCTGAGGATCGCCGCGGAGGGGTTGGCGATGTCGCGCCCGGCGAGGTCCGGGGCCGAGCCGTGGATGGGCTCGTACAGGCCGCGGGTGCGGCCGCGGGCGTCGGGATCGCCGAGCGAGGCCGAGGGCAGCAGGCCCAGCGAGCCGGCCAGCACCGAGGCCTCGTCGGTGAGGATGTCGCCGAACAGGTTCTCGGTGACCACCACGTCGAAGTCGCGCGGGCGGGTCACCAGGTGCATCGCCATCGAATCCACCAGGTGGTGCTCGAGCGCGACGTCGGGGTAGTCCTCGCGGCCCAGCCGGGTGGCGGTCTCGCGCCACAGCCGCGAGGTCTCCAGCACGTTGGCCTTGTCGACCGAGGCCAGCCGGCCGCGGCGCGCGCGGGCGTGCTCGAAGCCGCGCCGCAGCACGCGCTCGATCTCGGCGGTGGAATAGCGGCAGAGGTCGGAGGCGCCGTCGGCGTCGCGGGTCTTCTCGCCGAAGTACAGCCCGCCGGTGAGCTCGCGCACCACCAGCAGGTCGACGCCGGCGAGCAGGTGCGGCTTGATCGGCGACGCGCCGAGCCCGGCGGGATGCGGGCGCACCGGCCGCAGGTTGGCGTACAGGCCCAGGGCCTGGCGCAGCGCCAGCAGGCCCTGCTCGGGCCGCACCCGCGCGCGCGGGTCCGACCAGGCCGGCCCGCCCACGGCGCCCAGCAGCACCGCGTCGGCGCGGTGGCAGGCGGCGAGGGTGGCGGCGGGCAGCGGCTCGCCGGTGGCGTCGATGGCGGCGCCGCCGACCAGGTGGGTGCGGCAGTCGAACACGTGGCCGAAGCGGCGCGCGATGGCCTGCAGCGCGGCGGCGGCGGCGCGGGTGACGTCGGGGCCGATGCCGTCCCCGGGCAGCAGGGCGATCTCAGCGTGCATGGGCGGGCTCCTCGTGGTGGCGGTGGGCGGCGTGCGGCGGCGCCAGGCGGGCCTCGTGGGCGCTGATCGCGGGGTCGCGGGCGAGCAGCCAGCCCAGCTCGTCGACGCCCTCGAGCAGGCAGGTGCGGGCGAAGGCGTCGAGCGCGAAGGCGTGCACCGCGCCCGCGGGCGTGGCGAGGGTGCCGGCGGCGACGTCGATGGCCAGCACGTCGTCGGGGCGCGCCATCAGCGCGCGCACGGCGTCCTCGGGGAGCACGATCGGCAGCAGCCCGTTCTTCAGCGCGTTGGCGCGGAAGATGTCGGCGATGCCGCTGCTGACCACCACGCGGAGGCCGGCGTCGAGCAGCGCCCACGGGGCGTGCTCGCGCGAGGAGCCGCAGGCGAAGTTGTGGCCGGCCAGCAGCACCTGGCGGCCTGCGTTGGCGGGGTCGTTGAGCGGGAAGGCGGGGTCGGGGCGGCCGTCGGGCCGCGTGCGCCAGTCGGCGAAGGCGTGCGCGCCGAGGCCCTCGCGGGAGGTCGTGGACAGGAAGCGCGCGGGGATGATCCGGTCGGTGTCGATGTTGGGCGCGTCGAGCACGATCGAGGCCGAGCGCAGGTGGACGAGGGCGGCCATCACGCCACCTCCGCCGGGACGGCGCCGGCGTCCGCGCGCGCCGCGCGCGGCGCCGCGATCGAGGGAGCGGCCAGCAGCGGGGGATACGCGCGCGGATCGGCCACCGCGCCGGCCACCGCGGAGGCCGCGGCCGTGGCCGGCGAGGCCAGGATCGTGCGCGAGCCCGGGCCCTGGCGGCCCTCGAAGTTGCGGTTGCTGGTGCTCACCGCGCGCTGGCCCGGGGCGAGCAGGTCGCCGTTCATCGCGATGCACATCGAGCAGCCCGGTTCGCGCCACTCCGCGCCGGCGGCGAGGATGGCGTGGTGCAGGCCCTCGGCCTCGGCCTCGCGCTTGACCTGCATCGAGCCCGGCACCACCAGCATGCGCACCCGGGGATGCACGCGCCGACCGGCCAGCACGCCGGCCACCGCGCGCAGGTCGGCGAGCCGGCCGTTGGTGCACGAGCCCACGAACACCACGTCGATCGGCGTGCCGGCGATCGCCTCGCCGCCCTGCAGGCCCATGTAGGCCTGGGCCTGGCGGTCGGCGTCGTCGACGGCGGCCGGGATCGCGGCGTCCACGGCGATCGAGGCGCCCGGGTGGGTGCCCCAGGTGACGGTGGGGCGGATGTCGGCGGCGTCGATGCGCACCTCGCGGTCGAACGCGGCGCCGGCGTCGGTGGCCAGCGCGGCCCACGCCGCGCACGCGGCGGCGAAGGCCTCGCCGCGCGGCGCGCGCGGGGTGCGCGCCAGCCAGTCGAAGGTGGCCTGGTCGGGGGCGACCAGCCCGGCGCGCGCGCCGGCCTCGATGGCCATGTTGCACACGGTCATGCGGGCCTCCATGTCCATCGCGCGGATCGTGGAGCCGCGGAACTCGATCACGTGGCCGGTGCCGCCGTTGACGCCGATCACGCCGATCGCGTGCAGCACCACGTCCTTCGCCGACACGCCGGGGGCCAGCGCGCCGTCGATGGTGATCGCCAGCTGCTTGGCCTTGCGCTGGGCCAGGCACTGGGTGGCCAGCACGTGGCCGACCTCGGAGCTGCCGATGCCGAAGGCCAGCGCGCCGAACGCGCCATGGGTGGAGGTGTGCGAATCGCCGCAGACGATGCTCATGCCGGGCCGGGTGAGGCCGAGCTCGGGCGCGATCACGTGCACGATGCCGCGCTCGCGCGAGCCGAGGTCGAACAGCTCGATGCCGTGGCGGGCGCAGTTCTCGCGCAGGCGCTCGACCTGCGCCTCGGACGCCGCGCTGGCGTAGGGCAGGCGGCCGTCGGGGCCGGCGGGCAGGGTCGGGGTGGAGTGGTCGAGCGTGGCCTTGGCCAGGTCGGGACGGCGCGGGCGCAGGCCGCGGCGCTCGAGCTCGGCGAAGGCCTGCGGCGAGGTCACCTCGTGCAGCAGGTGCAGGTCGATGAAGAACACCGCCGGCGCCTCGGGCGTCTCGGGCACCACCACGTGGGCGTCCCAGAGCTTGTCGTAGAGCGTGCGCGGCGGCGCCGCGGCGCGCTGGCGCAGCACCCGGTTGGCCACGTCCAGCCAGGCCAGCGCGCTGGCCTCGATGACGTCGTGGCTGCTGCCCAGGCCCGCGTGCTCGGCGCCGTCGACGCGAAGGCTCAGGTTGGCCTCGCCGCGGGCGTCCGCGCCGGTGCCGGTGGCGTGCACCTGGTAGCTCTCGAGCGTGGCCTCGACCCCGGTGGCGCGGGTCATGGCCTCGAACAGCGCGGCCACCGGGCCCTCGGCCTCGGCCACCTCCGTGACGATGCGGCCGTCGGGGTCGCGCAGCTCGACGTGGGCGCGGGCGCGCCGGCCGCCGTCGCTGACCGCCAGCGCGCCCAGGCGCCAGGCGCCGGCGTCCCCGCCGCCATCGACCAAGGCCGCCAGCTCGTGGTCGCGGACCACGCGCTCCACCTCGCAGCGCGCCTTGAAGGCCTGGAACACGCGCTCGAACTCGGCCTCGGGCAGGGCGAAGCCCAGCGCGCGCAGGCGGTCGAGCACCGCGTGGCGGCCGCTGTGGCGGCCCAGCACCAGCTGCGAGGCCGGCCAGCCGATGTCCTCGGGGCGCATGATCTCGTAGGTGTCGCGGTGCTTGAGCATGCCGTCCTGGTGGATGCCGGCCTCGTGCGCGAACGCGTTCGCGCCCACCACGGCCTTGTTGCGCTGCACGTTCATGCCGGTCAGGCGCGAGAGCAGCCGCGAGGCCGCCAGCAGCCCGCCGGTGCGGATCGCGGTGTCGACGCCGTACCAGCCGCCGCGCACCTTCAGCGCCATCGCGATCTCCTCCAGCGCGGCGTTGCCGGCGCGCTCGCCGATGCCGTTGATCGTGCACTCCACCTGGCGCGCGCCGCCCTCGATCGCGGCCAGCGAGTTGGCCACCGCCAGGCCGAGGTCGTCGTGGCAGTGCGCGCTGAACACCGCGCGCTCCGCGCCCGGCGTCGCCGCGATCAGGCGCTCGAACAGGCCGCGGATCTCGGCCGGGGTGGTGTAGCCCACCGTGTCGGGCACGTTGATGGTGCGCGCGCCTTCGGCGATCGCCGCGCCGAAGGCCTCCACCAGGAAGTCCTCCTCGGTGCGCAGCGCGTCCTCGGCCGAGAACTCCACGTCGTCGACGTAGCGGCGCGCCAGGCGCACGCCGGCGATGGCGCGCTCGAGCACCTGCGCGCGGTCGAGGCCCAGCTTGTGCGCGCGGTGCAGCGGGCTGGTGGAGATGAACACGTGGATGCGAGGACGCCCGGCGCCCTCGAGCGCGCGCGCGGCGGCCTCGATGTCGCCGGGCGTGCAGCGCGCCAGCGCGCACAGCGTGGTCTGGCGCAGGTCGGACGCGATCAGGCGGGTGGCCTCGGCGTCGGCCGCCGAGCTGGCCGGGAAGCCGGTCTCGATGGCGTCGACGCCGAGCTCGGCCAGCGCCCGCGCCATCACGCGCTTCTGGTCGGGTCGCAGGCTGCAGCCGGGCGACTGCTCGCCGTCGCGCAGGGTGGTGTCGAAGATCCGGACGCGGCCGGTCCCTGGCGTGGGCGTGGGCATGGCGCTCATGCGACGACGGCCTCCTCGACCGGGACCGGCGCCTCGGCCTCGGCCTCGGCCGCGCGCGGCGGCGCCGAGGGCGCGGGGGCGGGCGGGATGCGGCCGTCGGGGTAGACCGGCGTCAGCCAGCGCGCGTGCGCCGCCGACTGCCCTCGGACGATCCGCCCGTACTGCGCGCGCAGCGCGTCGGCCACCGGGCTGGCCGCGTAGGCGCGGTCGTCCACCGCGGCCACGCGCACGATCTCGGCCGAGGTGCCGGTCAGGAACACCTCGTCTGCATCGCGCAGCTCGTCGATATGCACCGGGCGGCGCTCGGCCCCGGCCAGCATCGCGATCGCGTCGCGGGTGATGCCCGGCAGCGCGTCGGCGTGCTCCACGGCGGTGGCCACCCCGTCCTTGACGATGAACACGTTGACCCCGGTGCCCTCGACCACGAAGCCGGCGTCGTCGACGAACAGCGCGTCGTCGAAGCCGCGGCCCGCGGCCTCGCGCTTGGCCAGGATCGAGTTGACGTAGGCGCCGCCGAGCTTCAGCGGCGGCAGCGCGGCCGCGCGGTTGCGCCGCAGCGGCGACACCGACAGCCGCACCCGGCCCTCGCCCAGGTGCGGCGACCACGGCAGCGAGGCCACCATCAGTGCGTGCTCAGCGCGCCCACGTCCAGGCCCAGGCCGCCGGTGCCGTACCACAGCAGCGGGCGGATGTAGGCGTCGCGGTGGCCGTTCGCGCGCAGCACCGCCAGCGTGGCGGCGTGGCAGGCGGCGACGTCGAAGCGCGCGCCGATCGCCTCGGCGCCCAGGCGCATGCGCTCGAGGTGCTCGGGCAGGCGGAACACCGCGGCGCCGTCGGCGGTGGCGTAGCTGCGGATGCCCTCGAACACCGAGGTGCCGTAATGCATCGCGTGGGTGGTGAGCGGGATGGCGGGCGCGTCCTGGCGGATCAGGTGGCCGTCGAACCAGAGCATCAGGGACATGGGGCGATCTCCACGGAGAGGCAGTCATGCAGGTCGGCGAGCTGCCGCTGCAGGGGGGCGGGGGGGCGCGGGCCCTGGACGGTCAGCGCCAGGTGCCACGGGCCATCGGCGTCGCCGGCGCGCTGGCCGTCGATCGCCAGCGGGGCGAAGCCGCGCCGCTCGGCGGTGCCGAGCACGCGCAGCAGCGCGCCCTCGGCGGGGCGCAGGACCAGCTCAAGCCGGTAGCGCATCGGCGTGCTCCGGCGTCGGCGTGCCCGCTGGGGTCGGCACGGGCGACGGCGCGGGCGACGGCGCCGCGTCGACCGCGGCCGTCGCCAGGGTCCCGGCGGCGGCCTCCGCCGCCGGGTCCTCGAGCATCGTCGCGTTGCTGTGGTTCGGCGGCACAAGCGGCCAGACGTTGCTGCGCTGGTCGATGGCGACGTGCAGGAAGGCCGGGCCCGGCGTGGCCAGCAGCGCGTGCAGCGCGTCCTCGACGCCCTCGCGCGCATCGAGCTGGAAGGCCGGGATGCCGAACACGCGGGCCAGCGCGGCGAAGTCGGGGTTGTCGCTGAGGTCGACCTCGGAGTAGTTGCGCTCGAAGAACAGCTCCTGCCACTGGCGCACCATGCCCAGCGCCTGGTTGTCGAGCAGCACCATCTTGATCGGCAGCCGGCAGCGCGCGACGGTGGCCAGCTCCTGCAGGTTCATCATGAAGCTGCCGTCGCCGCTGACCAGCACCACGCTGCGCTGCGGGCACGCGAACTGCGCGCCGATCGCGGCCGGGAGGCCGAAGCCCATCGTGCCCAGCGCGCCCGAGGTCAGGTGGTGGCGCGGATGGGTCAGCCGCCAGTGCTGGGCCACCCACATCTGGTGCTGGCCCACGTCGCAGGCCACGATCGCGTCGCGCGGCGCCAGCTCGGACAGCCGGCGCAGCAGGGCCGGGGCGTAGACGTCGCGGCCCGGCGCGTCGTAGCGCGCGGCGTGGCGCGTGGCCTCGGCGGCGCAGCGCGCGGCCCAGGCGCCGGCGCCCTCGGCGCGTGCGGCCACCAGCTGCTCCAGCGCCGCGCCCAGCTCGCCGTGCACGCCCACGTCGGCGTGGCGCAGCTTGCCGATCTCGCGCGCGTCCGCGTCCAGGTGCACCACGCGGGCGTGCGGGGCGAAGCCGTCGAGCTTGCCGGTGGCGCGGTCGTCGAAGCGCGCGCCCACCACCACCAGCAGGTCGGCGTCCTGCACCGCCTCGTTCGCCGCGCGGGTGCCGTGCATGCCCAGCATGCCCAGCAGCTGCGGGTGGCCGGTGGGCAGCGCGCCGAGCCCGCGCAGGGTGAGCACCGTGGGCAGGCCGCTGGCCTCGACGAAGGCGCGGAACGCGCCCACCGCGTCGGCGAGCGCGATGCCGCCGCCGCCATACACCACCGGCCGCTTGGCCTGCGCGATCGCGGCCAGCGCGGCGGCGATGTCCGCGCGCCGCGGCGCGGGCGCCTCGGCCGGCGCGGCCGGCGCGCAGGGATGCAGGTGGCTGGCGTCGGCCAGCTGCACGTCCTTGGGCAGGTCGATCAGCACCGGGCCCGGGCGGCCCTCGCGGGCGATGCGGAACGCGTCGCGCACCACGCCCGGCAGGTCCTCGACCCGGCGCACCAGGAAGCTGTGCTTGACGATCGGCAACGTCATGCCGAACACGTCGAGCTCCTGGAAGGCGTCGGTGCCCATCAGCGCGGTCGAGACCTGGCCGGTGATCACCACCATCGGCGCGGAGTCGAGGAAGGCGTCGGCGATGCCGGTGACCAGGTTCGACGCACCCGGGCCCGAGGTGGCCACGCACACGCCCACCCGGCCGCTGGCGCGGGCGTAGCCGTTGGCCGCCAGCGCGGCGGCCTGCTCGTGGCGCACCAGCACGTGGCGCAGCCGCGGGCTGCGGGCCAGGGCGTCGTAGAAGGGCATGATCGCGCCGCCGGGATAGCCGAACAGCACGTCGACGCCCTCGGCCTCGAGCGCCTGCGCGAGCAGGGTGGCGCCGTTGCGCGGCGCGGCGGCGGAGGTGGGGCCGGCGGCGCTCATGCGGCGGCCGCCTCGCCGCGGGGACTCGCCGCGGGCGCGGGCTTGATCTGGCCGTCGGCCGACAGCCAGCTCATGCGCGCGCGCAGGGCGCGGCCGGTGGCCTCGATCGGGTGCTGCAGGTCGGCGTGCTTGAGCGCGTGGTAGGCGCCGTTGCCGGCGGCGTACTCGGCGATCCACTGGCGGGCGAAGGTGCCGTCCTGGATCTCGGCGAGGATGCGCTTGAGCTGCCCGCGCGCGTGCTCGTCGACGACGTAGGGGCCGCGGGTCAGCGCGCCGTACTGCGCGGTCTCGCTGATGAACTCGTGCATGCGGGTGATGCCGCCCTCGTAGAGCAGGTCGACGATCAGCTTCAGCTCGTGCAGGCACTCGTAGTAGGCCACCTCGGGCTGGTAGCCGGCCTCCACCAGCGTCTCCCAGCCGGCCTGCACCAGCTTGGTGGCGCCGCCGCACAGCACGGCCTGCTCGCCGAACAGGTCGGTCTCGGTCTCCTCCTTGAACGTGGTGGCGATGAGGTGGGCGCGCGCGCCGCCGAGGCCGGTGGCGTAGGCGATCGCGTGCGCCGCGGCCTGTCCGCTGCGGTCCGCGTGCACCGCATGCACGCAGGGCACGCCGCGGCCGATCTCGAACTCGCGGCGCACCAGCGCGCCGGGGCCCTTGGGCGCGACCAGGATCACGTCGAGGTCGGCGCGCGGCTCGATCTGGCCGTAGTGGATGTTGAAGCCGTGCGCGAACAGCAGGCAGGCGCCGCGCGGGATGTGCGGCGCGATGTGCTCGCGGTAGAGCGCGGGCTGGACCATGTCCGGGGTGAGGATGGCCACCAGCCCGGCCTGCGCGCAGGCCTCGGCGGGCGTGACGACGGTGAAGCCGTCGGCCTTGGCGCGGGCCTCGGTGGGGCCGCCCGGGCGCAGGCCGATGACGACGTCGCGGCCGGAGTCGCGCAGGTTCAGCGCGTGTGCGCGGCCCTGGCTGCCGTAGCCGATGACGGCGATGCGGGTGGTCGTGGCGGCGGCGGTCGGCGGGGTGCTGGGGCTCATGGCGGTGTCCTCGGAGGCGGAAGGGGCGGGGGTGCGGGGAAGGGCGTCAGCGCGCAGGCGTCGTGACCGCGCCGCGCGAGGCGGAGCCGACGTGGGCGGCGTACTTGGCGAGCGCGCCGTGGCGCACGCGGGGATCGATCCGGGCCGGGTCGCGCGCGGCCAGGTCGGCGGCCACGTCGATGCGCCGGGTGGCGACGTCGATGCGCACCACGTCGCCGTCGCGCAGCCGCGCGATCGGGCCGCCGTGCGCGGCCTCCGGCGCGACGTGGCCGACCATGAAGCCGTGGGTGGCGCCGCTGAAGCGGCCGTCGGTGACCAGCGCGACGTCGTCGCCGAGCCCCTGGCCCACCAGCGCGGCGGTCACCGCCAGCATCTCGCGCATGCCGGGGCCGCCGGCCGGGCCCTCGAAGCGGATCACCACCACGTCGCCGGCGCGGATGCCACGCGCCTGCACCGCCGCGAAGGCGTCGTCCTCGCTGTCGAACACCCGCGCCGGGCCCTCGAAGCGCTCGCGGCCGTGGCCGGCGAGCTTGACGATGCAGCCCTCCGGCGCGAGGTCGCCGCGCAGGATCGACCAGCCGCCGCGCGGCTTGATCGGCGCGGCGATCGTGCGCACCGCGTCCTGGCCGGGCGCCGCGGGCGGCGCGGCGTCGAGCGCGGCGAACAGCATGCCGTCGACGCTGGGGGCGTCTTCCAGCAGCCCCGCCGCGCGCAGCTCGCGCAGCACCAGCGCGGTGCCGCCCATCTCGAACAGCTCCGCGGCGGTGTAGCGGCCGCCGGGCTTGAGGTCGGCGATCACCGGGGTGCGCGCGGCGGCGTCGATGTCCTCGAGGTCGAAGGCCACGCCGGCCTCGTGCGCGATCGCCAGCAGGTGCAGCGCCGCGTTGGTCGAGCCCGCGGTGGCCGACACCGCGCGCGCGGCGTTGCGCAGCGCCGCGGCGGTGAGCAGGGCCGAGGGCCGCGGGCCGCCCTCGCGCAGCAGCGCCATCACGCGCTCGCCGCAGGCGCGAGCCGCGCCGGCCTTGTCGGCGTGCAGCGCGGGGATGTCGTTGAGGCCCATCGGCGAGAGGCCCAGCGTGGTGAGCACCATCGCCATCGTGTTGGCGGTGAACTGCCCGCCACAGGCGCCCGCGCCGGGGCAGGCCGCGCGCTCGATCTCCTCGAGGCCGGCGTCGTCGAGGCGGCCCGCGGCATGCGCGCCGACGGCCTCGAACACGTCCTGCACGGTGACGGCCTTGCCGCGGCAGCGGCCCGGCAGGATCGTGCCGCCGTAGAGCACCACGCCCGGCACGTCGAGGCGGGCCAGCGCCATCGCGGCCGCCGGGATCGTCTTGTCACAGCCCACCAGCACCACCACCGCGTCGAGGCAGTGGCCGCTGACCGCGAGCTCGATCGAGTCGGCGATCACCTCGCGCGAGGCCAGCGAGGCGCGCATGCCGGCGCTGCCCATCGCGATGCCGTCGGTGATGGCGATGGTGTTGAACTCCACCGCGGTGCCGCCGGCGGCCTCGATGCCGGCGCGGGCGTGCGCGGCCAGCTCGCGCAGGGTCAGGTTGCAGGGCGAGACGTCGGTCCAGGTGTGCACCACGGCCACCAGCGGCTTCGCGATCGCCGCGTCGTCGCGCCCGGTGGCGCGCAGCATGGCGCGGGCGGGGGCGCGGGAGGGGCCGGTCTTGATGGCGTCGGAGTTCACGTCGGGGCGGTCCTGTGGCGGTGGGCGGTGCGCGGTGCTGGAAGGGCCCCAGAACGAAGAACCCCGCGCCGTTTCCGGTGCGGGGTTCTAGGTTCGAGGCGTGTGGTTCGTGGTTCGCGCTCGTCTATCCCGCACCGGTGGCGTTGGGAATAAGAAGGACGACGACGACGAGGACGACCGCGATCGCGGCGACGCGGGCAAGCGCGACCCGGAGGGTCGGCTGCGTCGGCATGGCGAGGGCGGTCTGGGTGGGCATGGCTCGACTGGAACACGGCATGAACGACGTGTCAACACGTCGCCTCGCGCCGTCCGTCGGGGCGTCGGCGCCCTCGCGCGCGCGAGGGCGCGCGCGGGGCGGTGGCGCTGCGGAGGCTCTGGAACAGGCCCTCCAGCGCGATGGTTGCGGCTGAAACGACGAAGGCCCCGGCGGGTGCCGGGGCCTTCGCGTGGAGTGCCGATGTGCGCGCGTCGCCCTGCGCGGATCAGTGCATCAGCAGCGGCACCAGCAGCAGCGCGACGATGTTGATGATCTTGATCAGCGGGTTGATCGCGGGGCCGGCGGTGTCCTTGTACGGGTCGCCGACGGTGTCGCCGGTGACCGCGGCCTTGTGCGCGTCGCTGCCCTTGCCGCCGTGGTGGCCTTCCTCGATGTACTTCTTGGCGTTGTCCCAGGCGCCGCCGCCGGTGCACATCGAGATCGCGACGAACAGGCCGGTGACGATGGTGCCCATCAGCAGGCCGCCCAGCGCGTCGGCGCCGAGCGTCATGCCGACCAGGATCGGCACCGCGATCGGCAGCAGCGAGGGGATGATCATCTCGCGGATGGCCGACTTGGTGAGCAGGTCCACCGCGCGGTCGTACTGCGGCTTGCCGGTGCCCTCCATGATCCCGGGGATCTCGCGGAACTGCCGGCGCACCTCCTCCACCACCGCGCCCGCCGCCCGGCCCACCGCCTGCATCGCGAAGGCGCCGAACAGGTAGGGGATCATGCCGCCGATCAGCAGGCCGATGACCACGTCGGGGTTGTCGATGGAGAAGTTGGCCTGCAGGCCCGCGGCGCCGACCTTGTGCGAGTAGTCGGCGAACAGCACCAGCGCGGCGAGGCCGGCGGACCCGATCGCGTAGCCCTTGGTGACGGCCTTGGTGGTGTTGCCCACCGCGTCGAGCGCGTCGGTGACCTTGCGGATCTCCGGGCCCAGCTCGCTCATCTCGGCGATGCCGCCGGCGTTGTCGGTGATCGGGCCGTAGGCGTCGAGCGCCACGATCATGCCGGCCATGCTGAGCATGGAGGTGGCGGCGACCGCGATGCCGTACAGGCCGGCCAGCTCGTAGCAGCCCCAGATCGAGGCGGCCACCACCAGCACCGGCGCCGCGGTGGACTTCATCGACACCGCGAGGCCGGCGATGACGTTGGTGCCGTGGCCGGTGACCGAGGCCGCGGCGACGTCGCGCACCGGGGCGTACTCGGTGGCGGTGTAGTACTCGGTGATCACCACCAGCGCGGCGGTGAGGGCCAGGCCGATCAGCGCGCACCAGAACAGCGGCATGCCGGCGGCGCCGAAGAGGTTGTCGCCGACGAACCAGAAGCCCACCGCGGCCAGCGCGCCGGACACCGCGAGGCCGCGGTAGAGCGCGTTCATGATCTTGCCGCCGTCGCGCACCTTGACGAAGAAGGTGCCCACGATCGAGGCCAGGATCGCCACCGCGCCCAGCACCAGCGGGTAGATCACGCCGGCCCAGCCGTAGGTGGCGTAGCTGATGCCCGCGATGAGCATCGTGGCGATCACGGTGACCGCGTAGGTCTCGAACAGGTCGGCGGCCATGCCGGCGCAGTCGCCGACATTGTCGCCCACGTTGTCGGCGATCACCGCCGGGTTGCGCGGGTCGTCCTCGGGGATGCCGGCTTCGACCTTGCCCACCAGGTCGGCGCCGACGTCGGCGCCCGTGGTGAAGATGCCGCCGCCGAGGCGGGCGAAGATCGAGATCAGCGAGCTGCCGAACGCGAGGCCGATCATCGGCATCAGCGCCTGCTCGAGCAGGGCGGCCGAGGGCGCGGCGTCGCCCAGCAGGTACCAGAAGAAGCCGGCCACGCCGGCCAGGCCGAGGCCCACCACCAGCATGCCGGTGATCGCGCCGCCGCGGAAGCTCACGTTCAGCGCCGCGTCCAGGCCCTCGGTGGCGGCCTGCGTGGTGCGCACGTTGGCGCGCACCGAGACGAACATGCCGATGAAGCCGGCCACGCCCGAGAGCACCGCGCCGATCGCGAAGCCGATCGCCGTGGTCCAGCTGCCCAGGCCGAGGCCGATGGCGACGAACAGCACCGCGCCGACGATGGCGATGGTGACGTACTGGCGGCGGAGGTACGCCCCCGCGCCCTCCTGGATCGCCGCGGCGATGGCCTGCATCCGCTCGTTGCCCGCGGGCTTGGAGAGGATCCAGCGCGTGGAGACGAGTCCGTACACGATCGCGAGCGCCGCACAGCCGAGCGCAAGCCACAAACCGTAGTCAAGCAGCATTCGATGTCCCTCCCCAGGGATGTGGTGCCACGTGGTCGGGCCGCGCCCTCGTGGGGGGCGGCCTCGCCCCGACTATGTCACAGGCGTCCGGGGGCGGGGATGGGGTGCGGCGGGGCGGCGGGGCGGGCCCGCGACGGGGCGGCCGGGGCCGGCTCAGGCGGCGTGGAAGCCGTCGATCTCCACCAGCAGCTCGCGCCGGCAGACCTCGCCGTGCAGCAGCAGGTGCGGCGTGCCCGGGGGCAGGCGCGCGGCCAGCAGGGCCGCCAGCCGCGGCAGGTCGGCGGCCTCGCGCACGTAGGCCTTCAGCGGGCTGCCGGGGCCGAAGCCGGCGGGCAGCGCGGGCGCATGCCGGCGGGCCTCGTCGAGCAGGGCGGCGAAGTTGGCCAGGGTCTCGTCGAGCTGGGCGTCGAGGTCGCCCGCATGCCGCGAGGCGTGCCCGACCACGGCCGCGGTGCCCGAGAGCATCAGCGGCAGCGCGGCGCCCTCGGCGGCCAGCATCGCGCGGGCGAAGCTCGGCGGCTGCGGGCCGTACTGGCGCGGGTAGCGGTAGGCCGCCACCTGGCGCGGGTTCTCGACTGGCGTGCCCGGGGCCCGCGCGCCGATCCAGTACACCTGCAGCACGCGGCGGCCGTCGTGGCGGCCGATCGCGGTGGCCGCGGGGAAGCGCAGCGGGGTGGTGCCGAAGCCCAGCGCGCGGCCCACGCAGAACTGGCGGTAGCGCTCGTCGTCGCCGTCGCCGGACGTGATGGCGTCCATGTAGTTCCAGATCCGCAGCAGGTGCGGGTAGGCGGCGCCGTCGGCGTCCGCGCCCGCGCCGATCGTGCGCTGCAGGCGCGCGTAGGCCTCCTTCGCGGCGCCGCGGATGCCGCCGTGGGCGGCCTCCTCGACCTCGACCACGCCCACCTGCAGGTGGCCGTCGTCGGCCAGGCGCACGCCGTCGACCATGCGGGTGCGGACCGCGCCGGCGCCGCGCCACACCTCGTAGGGCGCGTCGCCATGCGCGGCGAGGCCCACCCGCAGGCAGCGCGGGTCGGCCCCGGGCGCGGCGTCGTCGCCGCGGGCCGGGCCGAAGCCGATCACCGCCAGCACGTCCGGCGCGAGCAGGGACGCCGCGGAGGGCGCGTGCGCGTAGCGCACGTCCAGGCGCGGACCCGGGGCGGGGCAGGCGAGGGCGGCGCTCATGCGGGCGCGCCCCCGGCGGCCCGGGCGCGCCCGCCGAAGCGCGCGGCCACCGCGGCGACGCGCATGCGCAGCGCGGTGATCGCGTGGATGAGCCGGAACACGCGCAGGCGCTGGCGCACCCGCGGGTTGTCGAACACGTCGCCGGCCAGCAGCGAGATCACCGCCTGCTCGACCTGCCAGGTGTTGCGCGGGTGCTGGAAGAGCTCGCGCATCACCGGGCCGGTGAAGCGCTCGATGAACCACGAGAACTCGCGCAGGCCGCGCTGCACGCGCCGCGCCCAGGCGCGCTGCAGCGCCGCCTCGCGGCCCGGGTCGCGCAGCGCGCCGTCGACGACGTCCACCGCCGACTCCGCCGAGCTCATCGCCAGGTACACCCCGGAGGAGAAGATCGGGTCGATGAAGGCGTAGGCGTCGCCGGCCAGCAGCCAGCCCGGGCCGGCCATCGCGCGCGCGCCGTAGGCGTAGTTGCCGGTGGCCTCGGGCTCGGAGGCGAGCTCGGCGCCGCGCATGCGCTCGCGCGCGTCGGGGTTCGCGCAGACCGCCTGCAGCAGGAACTCGCCCAGCGGGCCGCGCCGGGTCTTGAGCCACTCGGGCGTGCCGACCGCGCCGACGCTCATCAGGCCGTCGGGCAGCGGGATCATCCACACCCAGCCGGTGGCCAGGCGCAGGATCGTGATGTTGCCGGCATCCTCGCCGGGGCGGCGGGCGACGCCGCGGTAGTGGGCGTAGATGGCCGCGGAGCGGTGCCGCGGATGGGCGCGCTTGAGGCCGCGCTGGCGCGCCAGCAGGGTGTCGCGGCCGCTGGCGTCGACGACGTAGCGCGCGCGCACGGTGCGCTCGACGCCGTCCTCGCCGCGCAGCGTGACGGCCTGGCGCGGCGTGCCGTCGGCGCCGGCCTCGGGCGGGCCCACGCCGAGCACCTCGGTGCCCTCGCGGGCGTCGACGCCGACCGCGCGGGCGCGGGCGAACAGCAGCGCGTCGAAGTCCTCGCGGCGCACCTGCCAGGCGTGGTCGCGGACCATGTCCAGCGCGCGGGCGAAGGAGAACGACAGGTAGGTGCCGTCGGCGGTGGGGAAGTCGGCCGCCAGCTTCTTCACCCCGATCCTGGCGACGTCGTCGGCCACGCCGAGGCGCTCGAGGATCGGGACGTTGAGCGGCAGCAGGGACTCGCCGATGTGGAAGCGCGGATGCCGCGCCTTCTCGAGCTGCAGCACCCGCCAGCCGCGCCGCGCGAGGCCGATCGCCGCGGTGCTGCCCGCGGGGCCGCCGCCGACCACGACCACGTCGGCGTCGGCATCGGCGCACGCAGGGGCGGGGGCGGGCGGGCTCATCGGCGGGCGTCCTGGCCTCGGGTGCCGGCTGGCCCGGCGGGGTGCGCATGATACACTCACGCCTCCTCCACGAGGACCGTGGAGCGGGGCAGGGACGGCATCCGCCGCCCGGCAAGGAAGCGGCCCAGCCGCGTCGCACGCCCGCCCGCCGGGCACCAGCACACAGCCGATTCCAACCATGTCCAGCCAGACCGACGCCGAGCTCGCGCTCGCCACCCTCCTCGTCGAGGCCCTCAACCTCGAAGACCTCGCCCCGGCGTCGATCGACCCGGAGGCGCCGCTGTTCGGCGCCGGCCTCGGCCTCGACTCCATCGACGCGCTCGAGCTCGCGCTCGCGGTGTCCAAGCGCTACGGCTTCCAGATGCGCTCCGACAGCGAGGACAACCGGCGCATCTTCGCGTCGCTGCGGGCGCTCTCGGCCCACGTCGAGCAGCACCGCACGGTGTGAGCCGGCTGGCGCCGCTGCTGCTGGCGCTCGCGTTCCCGCTGCTGGCCCACGCCTCGGTGCTCGCCGGCGTGGCGTGGTTGGCCGTGGCCGCGGTGGGCTGCCTGCTCGCGGCGATGCTCTGGCCGCTGCTGGCGCGCCGCCCGCTGGCCGGCGGCCTCGCGCTCGCCGCCGGGCTGGCCGCGCTCGCGGCGCTCGCGTTCGCCGGCCACGCCTCGCTGCCGCTGCTGCTGCCGCCGGTGCTGCTCAACGCCGGCATCGGCGGGATGTTCGCCGCCAGCCTGCGCGCCGGCCGCACCCCGCTGATCGAGCGCATCGTGCGCGCGCTGCACGACGGCGAGGTGCCGGACCCCGGCATCCCGGCCTACGCGCGCCGGCTGACCGCCCTGTGGGCGGCCCTGCTGCTCGGCCTGGCGGTGGTCAACGCCGCGCTCGCGCTGTGCGCGGTGCCGGGCGGGCTGCTCGACGCGGTCGGCCTGCCCTCGCCGTGGCCGCTGCCGCTGGCGTGGTGGTCGACGTTCGCCAACGGGCTCAATTACGCGATCATCGGCGCGCTGTTCGTGCTCGAGTACGCCTGGCGCGCGCATCGCTTCCCGCAGCAGGGCTACCGCCACTTCGGCGACTTCCTGCTGCGCGTCGCCCGGCTCGGCCCCGCGTTCTGGCGCGGCCGCGGCTGAGCCCGTCCCTCCCGCCCCCGCGCCACCACCAGGCATCGCCGTGAGCACGACCCACCATCCGCTGCTGATCGACCACGCGCACCCCAGCCTGCCCGGCCACTTCCCCGGCGCGCCGGTCGTGCCGGGCGTGGTCGTGCTCGACGCGGTGCTCGCCGCCGCCGGCGCGACCGGGCCGCGGGCCCCGCGGCGCCTGGTGCAGGCGAAGTTCCTCGCCCCGCTGCTGCCGGGCGAGCCCGCGCGCATCGAGCTGGCGCGCGAGGGCGCGAAGCTGCGCTTCCGCGTGCTGCGCGAGGGCCAGGGCGAGGGCGAACTGCTGGCCAGCGGCGAGTTCGCGCTGCCCGGGGACGCGGCGTGAGCCTGCACTGGAAGCAGCGCCCCGAGGGCGGCGGCCGGTTCGCGCTGTCGCTGATCCGCGGGTTCGCGCGCTGGTGCGGGCGCGCGCCGGCGCGCGTGCTGCTGCTGCCGATCACGCTGTACTTCCTGCTGGTGCGCGGCCCGGAGCGGCGCGCCTCGCGCGCCTTCCTCACCCGCGTCACCGGCCGCCCCGCCTCGCTGTGGCAGGTGGCGCGGCACATCCACTGCTTCGCCAGCACCATCCTCGACCGGGTGTTCCTGCTCTCGGAGCGCTTCCGCCGCTTCGACATCGAGGTGCACGGGCTCGGGGAGCTGCACCGGCAGATCGACAAGGGCCGCGGCGTGCTGCTGTTCGGCTCCCACCACGGCAGCTTCGAGGTGCTGCGGGTGCTCTCGCGCGAGCGCCCCGACGTGCGCGTGCGGGTGGTGATGGACCGCGGCCAGAACGCCGTGATCACCCACCTGCTCGAGGCCCTGTGCCCCGACATCGCCGCGACCGTCATCGACGCCTCGCAGTCCGGGCCGGCGATCACGCTGGCGATCAAGGATGCCGCCGACGCCGGCGCGCTGGTGGGCCTGCTGGTCGACCGCGCGCGGCCCGGCGAGCCGGCGCGGATGGTCGGGTTCCTCGGCGACCCCGCGCCGTTCCCGGTGGCGCCGTTCCTGATCGCCGCGGCGCTGAAGGTGCCGGTGGTGCTGAGCTTCGGCCTCTACCTCGGCGGATCGCGCTACGCGATGCACTTCGAGACCTTCGCCGACGAGGCGCTCGAGGTCCCGCGGCAGGGCCGCGCCGAGGCGCTGGCCGCGCTGCAGGCGCGCTACGCCGCGCGGCTGGAGCACTACGTGCGGCTGGCGCCCTACAACTGGTTCAACTTCTTCGACTTCTGGCAGGCCCATGACCCAGCTCCCGCTCCCGCCGCGGCGTCCGTGCCGCCGACCGTCGATCGCGTTCCCGTCGGCCCTGGTGCTGGCGACGGCGCTGCTGGCGGCGCCCCCCGCGACGCCCACGGCTGAGGCCGCGGCGCCGGTCGCCGCGGCCACAGCCGCGCCGGGCGACACCGCCGCGCGCGTCGACGCGCTGCTGCGGGCGCTGGCCGGCGACGGCCCGGCCGCCCGCCTGGCCTTCCGCGAGGAGCGCGGCTCGGCCCTGCTCGACGCGCCGCTGGTGCTGGAGGGCGTGCTCGCCCGGCCCGCCGAGGGCGTGCTGGTGCGCGAGGTGGCCACGCCCTACGTCGAGGTCACCACGATCCGCGGCGAGGAGGTCACGCTCGAGCGCGCCGGGGAGCGCACGCGGCGCTTCTCGCTGCGCCGCGCGCCCGAGCTCGGCGGCCTGCTGGCCAGCTTCCAGGCGCTGGTGGAGGCCGATCGCGGCCTGCTCGAGCGCCACTACGCGCTCGCCCTCGAGGGCGATGCGGCCGGCTTCGCCCTCGTGCTGACGCCGCGCGAGCGGCGGCTGGCGCGGCGGGTGGCGCGGGTGACGCTGCTGGGCGCCGACGGCGCGCTGCGCTGCCTGCACCTCGAGCAGGCCGACGGCGGCGAGGCCTGGATGTGGGTCGGCGACGCGGCCGCGGCGGCCGCGCTGGCCGAGGCCGGCGCGCCGCGCCGCGCCACCTGCGGGGGCGCGTGAGCCCCGCCGCGCGCCGCTGGACGCTGGCGCTGGCCTGGGCGCTGGCCCTGGCCGCGCTGGGCGCATTCGCCGCCGCGCGGCTGCAGGCCAGCGGCGACCTGCGCCTGTTCATGCCCGAGCCGCGCACGCCCGAGCAGCGCCTGCTGATGCACGAGCTGGGCGAGGGGCCGGGCGCGCGCCTGCTGCTGGTGGCGCTGGCCGGCGCGCCGATCGAGGTGCTGGCCGAGCGCTCGCGCGCGCTGCGCGCCCGCCTCGATGGCGACCCGGCGTTCGCCTTCGTCGGCAACGGCGACGACGGCCTCGAGGACATCCCCGAGGCGCTGCGCGCCTACCGCTACGTGCTGGGCGCGCCGCGTGACGACGGCGCCGCGCTGCCCGGCCAGCCGCTCGACGCCGCCGGCCTGCGCGCCGCGCTGGCCTCGCGCCTGGCCGACCTCGGTTCGCCGGCGGGGATGCTGGTGGCGCCGCTGCTGCCCACCGACCCCACCCTCGAGACCCTGCGCGTGCTCGAGGCCTGGACGCCCGCGCACGCCCCGCGCCTGGTCGACGGCACCTGGGCCAGCGCCGACGGCCAGTTGGCGTTGCTGCTGGTGGGCACCACGGCCGCCGGCTTCGACCCGCCGGGCCAGGCCGCGGCGCTGCAGGCGCTGCGCGACGCCCACGCCGCGGTGCTGGCCGAGGAGGCCGAGGCCAGCGGCGCCCCCGCCGAGGGCACGCTCGAGGCCTCGGGCCCGGGCGCGTTCTCGGTGCTGATGGCCGGCCGCACCCGCGCCGAGGCCAGCGCGCTGGGCGCGGCGGCCACGCTCGGGCTGGTGGCGCTGCTGGCGCTGGCCTACCGCGGCCTGGCGCTGCCGCTGCTCGGCGCGCTGCCGCTGGCGAGCGCCGCGGTGGTCGGCCTGGCCGCCACCGCGCTGGTGTTCGGCGAGGTGCACGGCATCACGCTGGCCTTCGGCTTCACCCTGATCGGCGTGGCCCAGGACTACCCGGTGCACCTGTTCAGCCACCTGCGCCCGGGCGAGGCGCCCCGCGACGCGGTGCGCCGGGTCTGGCCGACGCTGGCCACCGGCGTGGCGTCGACCTGCGTGGCCTACCTGACCTTCTTCGTCACCGGCGTGCCCGGCCTGCAGCAGCTGGCGGTGTTCACCATCGCCGGGCTCGGCGCGGCCGCGCTGGCCACGCGCGTCGGGCTGCCGCGCGTGCTGGGTCCGCGCACGCGCGACGTCGCCGACGCGGCCTGGCCGGCGCGCCTGCAGCGCGGGCTGGCCCGTCTGCCGCGCCTGCGCGGCCTGGCCCCCGCGCTGGCCGCCGCCGCGCTGGCGGTGATCGCGCTGGCGCCGACGCCGTGGTGGGAGGACGACCTCGGCCGCCTGACCCCGGTCCCGGTGGAGCTGCTGCAGCGCGACCGCGCGCTGCGCGCGGAGCTCGGCGCGCCCGACGTGCGCTGGATGCTGGTGCTGGAGGCCGCGGACGCCGAGGGCGCGCTGGCCGCGGGCGAGGCGCTGGCGCCGCGCCTGCAGGCGCTGGTGGAGGACGGCGCGATCGCCGGCTTCGACCTCGCCGCGCGCACGCTGCCGTCGGCGGCCATCCAGGCCGCGCGCCAGGCCGCGCTGCCCACCCCCGCCGCGCTGGCCGCGGCGCTGGCCGAGGCGCAGGCCGGCACGCCCTTCCGCGCCGGGGCCTTCGACGGCTTCCTCGCCGACGTCGAGCGCGCGCGCACCCAGCCGCCGCTGCGCCCGGCCGACCTCGCCGGCACGCCGCTGGGGCTGCGCCTGGACGCGCTGCTGCTCGCGCGCGACGGCCGCACGTTGGCGCTGGTGAGCCTCACCGGCGTCGAGCGGCCGGACGCGCTGGCCGCGCTCGCGGCCGAGGTGCCGGGCCTGGCCCTGCTCGACCTCAAGGCCACCGCCGAGTCCCTGGCCGGCGCGTGGCGCGGCCAGGTGCTGCTGGCGCTGGCGCTGGCGGCGGCGCTGCTCTCGGCGACGGTGTGGATCGGCCTGCGCGACGCGCGCCGCGGCCTGCGCGTGCTGGCGCCGATGGCGCTGGGCACCCTGCTGGTGCTGGCCGCGCTGCACGGCGCCGGGGTCTCGTTGACGCTGTTCCACCTGGTGGCGCTGGTGCTGGCCGCGGGCCTGGGGCTGGATTACGCGCTGTTCTTCGAGCACGCCGCGCACGCCCGCGAGCGCGCCGCCGACGACGCCGCGGCCGCGGCCGCCGAGCGCCGCACCCTGCACGCGCTGCTGGTGTGCACCGCCTCGACCCTGCTGGTGTTCGCGCTGCTGGGCCTGTCCTCGATCCCGGTGCTGCGCGCGATCGGCCTGACCGTCGGGCTCGGCGTCGTCACCCACTTCACGCTGGCGCTGCTGCTGCTGCGGCCGCGCCCGTCCGCCGCCCGCGCGGCGTCCCCCGCATGAGCCGCCCCGCATGACCGCCGACCCCCTCGTCCTCGACCACGCCGGCGTGCTGGCCCTGGTGCCCCACCAGGGCACGATGTGCCTGCTCGACGGCGTGCGCGCCTTCGACGGCGAGCGCGTGCATGCCTTCACGGCCTGCCACCGCCGCGCCGACACGCCGCTGCGCCGCGCCGACGGCGACCTCGCCGCGGTCCACCTGTGCGAGGTCGGCGCCCAGGCGATGGCCGTGCACGGTGGCCTGCTGGCCCGCGCGCACGGCGGCATCGCCCGGCCGGGCCTGCTGGTGAGCCTGCGCGGCGTGGCCCTGCACGTCGCGCGCATCGACGACCTGGAAGGCGAGCTCGAGGTGCACGCCGAGCGCCTGCTCGACGCCGGCGACAGCTGGCAGTACCAGTTCCGCATCGAGCACGCCGGGACGGTCCTCGCCGAGGGCCGCGCCGCGGTGATGCTGCGTCCCGACACCGACCCCCACCCCGACACCGCCGCCGGAGGCGCCCCCGCATGAGCCACGACACCGCCCCCCGCCGCCGCGCCCTCGTCACCGGCGGCAGCGGCGACCTCGGCAGCGCGATCTGCGCCCAGCTCGCCGAGGCCGGCGCCCACGTCATCGTCCACGCCAACACCGGCCTGGCCCGCGCCGAGGCCGTGGTGGCCGACATCCGCGCGGCCGGCGGCAGCGCCGAGGCGGTGGCCTTCGACGTCGCCGATGCATCCGCGGCGGCCGCCGCGATGGCCGGCCTGCTCGAGGGCGGCGCGATCCAGATCGTGGTCAACAACGCCGGCATCCACGACGACGCGCCGATGGCGGGCATGAGCCGCGAGCAGTGGGGCCGGGTGATCGACGTCTCGCTGCACGGTTTCTTCCACGTCACCCAGCCGCTGCTGCTGCCGATGGCCCGCACGCGCTGGGGCCGGATCATCAGCGTGTCCTCGGTGGCCGCGGTCACCGGCAACCGCGGCCAGGCCAACTACGCCGCCGCCAAGGCCGGCCTGCACGGCGCGACGATGTCGCTGGCGCGCGAGATGGCCAGCCGCGGGATCACCGCGAACGTGGTCGCGCCCGGCGTGATCGCGGGCAAGATGGCCGCCGACGCGTTCCCGCCGGAGATGATCAAGCAGGTGGTGCCCGCGGGCCGCGCAGGTACCCCGCGCGAGGTGGCGGCGCTGGTGCGCTTCCTGGCGTCCGACGACGCGGGCTACGTCAACGGCCAGGTGATCGGCGTCAACGGCGGCATGGCGGCCTGAGGCCGCCGCGCCGACCCCGCGCGGCCGCTCAGGCGTCGGCGGGCTGCGCCGACTCGGCCAGCGCGTCCCACCAGGCGGCGGGCAGCGGGGTCAGGCCGGCGTCGGCGTGGTCGGCGGCCAGCAGCGGCGCCAGCGCCGCGAGGTCGAGGCCCTCGGCCAGCGCCGGGTCCTCGGCCAGCGCGCGCCGGGCGAGGTCGCCCGCCAGGCTGCGCAGGTGGCGCAGGTTGTCGCGCATGCGGGCGCGGAACGCCGCGTCGTCGAGCGGGTCCACCAGCGCGCGGTTGAGCTCGGCGAACCAGCCCAGCGCGGCCTGGTCGAGCATGGCCTCCGGCGCCGGCCGCCCGGCCAGCGCGCCGGCCGCGGCGCGGCGGTGGCCCCAGGCGCCCAGCAGCGCCTGCATCGCGGCGTTCAGCGCCTTGGCCTCGGCCAGCTCGGGCTTCAGGCGCGAGAGCGTGGGCAGGTCGGCGATGCGCCCGGCGAAGAACAGCGCCGCCAGCACGCCCCAGTAGTAGGTGTAGTCCCAGAGCACCTTCAGCGGCATGACGCCGGGGTCGCCGAAGAGGTGGTACTGGCCGCGGTACATCGCCATCGTCGAGCCGTAGAAGCTCAGGAACAGCTGCTCGTAGACGCCCGCGTAGGGCTGCCAGGCCTCGCCGGCGAGGTCCTTGCCGATGAGCCGGGTGATGTAGGTGTTCGCGATCGCGATGAAGTCGCTGCCCGGGGAGTAGAACGGGTCGAGGAACACGCCCGCCTCGCCGGTGAGCGCCCAGCGCCGCGGCGAGAACAGCTGCTTGCAGCCGTAGCTGAAGCGCTTGAAGAACGCGAAGTCCATGACCCCGTCGCGCATCGGCTCGATCGCCTCGGCCAGCCGGGGCTGGTGCAGGCGCAGCCAGTCCAGCGCACGCTCGAGCGTGTTCATGCCCTCGATCGGGTGCGCGGCGGCGTCGCAGACGATGCCCACCGAGTGCGCGCCGGAGGCGAGCGGGATCAGCCACACCCAGTAGCCCGGGCCGACGAGGTGGTTGGTGGAGCGCCAGCGCTCCGGCGGCGTGCAGCGCCCGCGCCAGGCGGCATCCTGCGACCAGTCCTGCGGGTCGATCAGGCCCTTGAGGCGGAACCACACGGCGTTGGCGACGTGGCCGTTGTCCTCGGCGAGGCCGAGCTGGCGCTTGACGAGCCCGGCGCGGCCGGAGGCGTCGACCACCCAGCGCGCGCGCAGCGCGTGCTCGGTGCCGTCGCGCTCGAAGCGCACCACGTGCGGGGACTCGTCGTCGTCGGCCAGGGCGATGCCGCGCACCACCGCGCCGTCGTGGAAGCCGATGCCGGCGGCGGCCGCGCGCTCGCCGAGCATGTTCTCGAAGCGCCCGCGGTCGATCTGCCACGAGCCGGTGGCCAGCGCCATGCTGGCGCCGAGCTCGGGGCAGCGGTCGAGGTCGCGGCGGCCGTCGGAGAAGAAGAAGCGGAAGCCGAACTTCTTGATCTGCTCGCCGTCGAGGTGGGGCTTGAGCCCCAGCGTGTGGGCGAAGTACTGCGCGGCGATCTCGACCGAGCTCTCGCCGATCTTGAACGCCGCCTCGGGCACCGGGTGGCGGCGACGCTCGACGACGGCGATGCGCAGCCCCGGGTGCTCGCCGCGCAGCTGCAGCGCGAGGCTCAGGCCGGCGAGGCCGCCGCCGAGCACCACGACGTCGGCGTCGAGGCCCGGATCGAACGTGGTGGGCGCCGCGGGGATGCTCATGCGGACTCCTGCGCGGTGAAGGCGTCGCGCGGGCTGGCGACGCCGTCGTCGTGGATGATCGGGGGGTTGGCGCGGGTCTCGCGGAAGCGCTGCCAGATCCCGCCGCGCCTGAGCACCTTGGCCACCACGTGCGAGGTGATCCGCCAGAGGTCGCGCAGCGGCCGGAAGTGGCTGAGCCGCATCGTGCCCTCGTAGCGCGACTCGATCGGCACGCTGACGCAGCGCGTGCCGAGCCGGCGCGCGGCCTCGATCAGCAGGTCGGCCTCGAACACGAAGCCCGCGCCGGCCACGTCGCCCAGCGCGGCGACCGCGGCGGGGTAGTAGCGCTGGCCGCTCTGGGTGTCGGCGATGCGGTAGCCGGTGCCCCAGGCGATGCCCCAGTCGCCGAACTCGTTGGCGAGCCGGCGGTGCAGCGGCTGGCGCGCGCGCTTGCGCAGGCGCGCGCCGATCACGATGTGCTGCGGGTAGGCGCGCGCGGCGGCCAGCAGCCGCGGGATGTCGGAGGCCAGGTGCTGGCCGTCGCCGTCCATCGTCAGCACGCCCTCGACGCCCAGCGCGAGCGCGGCGCGGAAGCCGTCGCGCAGGCCCTCGCCCTTGCCCATCCGCTCGGCGTGGCGGATCACCGTGACCGGCAGGTCGGCGATGCGCTCGAGGGTGCGGTCGGTGGAGCCGTCGTCGACCACGATCACGGTGGGGCAGTGCGCCAGCGCGCCCTGGACCACCTCGCGGATGCGCAGCTCCTCGTTGAGCGCCGGGATCAGCACGGCGATGCGGGCGGCGTCAGCCATGGGCGGCGCCCTCCGCGGCCTCGATGGCGACCTCGAGCACCCGGCCCTCGCCGGCGGCCAGGCGGGCCAGCGCGTCGCCGCGGGCCAGCGCGGCGAGCAGCGGCAGCGCCGGCGCCATCGCGTTGCCGCCGACGTGCGCCTGCAGCGGGGACGCGTCGGGCGCGGCCTCGCCGTCGAGCAGGGCGAGCCGCAGCCGCGGGCCGCGCGCGCCGGCCTCGTCGCGGCCCAGCACGAACGCCGCGCCGAGCAGGCCGGTGGAGCGCGACACGCCGCCCAGCGGGCCGGTGGACGCCACGTCGAAGGCCACCAGCAGCACCGCGTCCTCGCCCGAGGCCAGCAGCGTGGCCGCCTCGACCAGGCCCTGGGCCAGGGTGGCGTCGTAGGCGCTGATCGCGTTGGCGGCGGCGTGGCAGCCGGTGCCGATGGTCCAGTAGCCGGCGGCGGCGTTGTGCACGGAGTTGTGGAAGCGGGTCGGCGAGACCTCGAGCGGGGCCTCGGCCAGGGTGCGGCACATGGCGTCGGTGATCGCGAGGTCGCCGTGGGTGGAGGCGAACACCGAGGGCAAGGCGGCGGGATCGCGGCCGGCGTCGGTGCAGGCGGCCATCGCCACCTCGAGCGCGAGCGCCACCGAGTCGGGCGCGCGCCGGCGCTCGTTGGGCGCCAGCAGCGTGGGCGCGGGCTTGCGCGGCGCGCCCTCGACCAGGCTCGCCTCGCCGCGGGCGAACGCGGCCACGGCCTCCCACGAGGGCAGGCCGTCGATCCAGGCCGCGACGCCGAGCAGGCGCAGCGCGGGCAGCGCGCGCGCCGCGGGGGACGGCGCGCTCATGCGGCCTCCCCGGCGCCGAAGGCCAGCGAGCAGTTGTTGCCGCCGAAGCCGAAGCTGTTGTTCATCGCCACCCGCACCCGCGCCTCGCGGTTCTCGCGCTGCACCTGCGGGCCGCAGGCCGGGTCGAGGTCCACCGCGTTCAGCGTGCCCGGCACCAGGCCGGTGGCCAGGGTGTCGAGCGCGATGATCGATTCGACGATGCCCGCGGCGCCCAGGGTGTGCCCGGTCCAGGCCTTGGTCGAGCTGGCCAGCGTGCGCGCGGGGAACATCGACGCCACCGCGGCGGCCTCGATCTCGTCGTTCTTCGGCGTCGCGGTGCCGTGCAGGTTGATGTAGTCGACCGCGTCGGCGGCGAGCCCGGCGCGGGCCAGCGCGCCGGCCATGCTCAGGCGGGCGCCGAGGCCCTCGGGATGCGGGCTGGACATGTGGTGGGCGTCGCTGGACTCGCCGTAGCCGAGCAGGCGCGGCGCGCCGGCCGGCGCGTCGGCGACGCGCTCGAGCACGGCGTAGCCGCCGGCCTCCCCCAGCGACAGGCCGCGGCGGGCGGCGTCGAAGGGCCGGCAGGGCTCGGGCGAGACCAGGCCGAGCGCGTTGAAGCCGAACAGCACGCTGCCGCACAGGGTGTCCACGCCGCCCACCAGCGCGGCGTCGGCCAGCCCGGCGTGGATCAGGCGCGCGGCCTGGGCGAACACCTTCGCGCTCGAGGAGCAGGCGGTGGCGACGGTGACGCAGGGGCCGCGCAGGCCGGTGGCGGCCTGCAGGAAGTGCCCCAGCGAATGCACGGTGTGCACGATCGGGCGCTTGAGGTCGTCGGGGAAGCCGCCCTCGGCGTCGAGCCGGGTGTAGGCCTCCTCGCTGGCGCCGATGCTGGCGGTGGAGGTGCCGATCACCAGCGCGACGCGGGCGGCGCCGTGGCGCTCGCGCAGCGCGTGCACGCGCTCGAGCACGCCGTCGTGCTGCAGCGCCATCCAGGCCAGGCGGTTGTTGCGGCACTCCCAGCGCGCCCAGGCGGCCGGCAGGGCGGCGTCCTCGACGCCGTCCACGCGGCCGATCCACGCGGCGAGCGGGGTGGCGCTGAAGTCGTTGGCGCGCAGGCCGCCGCGGCGGGCCGCGATCGCCTCGCGCAGGGCGCCCCGGCCGCGCCCGGCGGCGGTGGTGCAGGTGGTGGCGGTGATCGCCAGGGGTTCCATCGGGGACGGCACGCGATGCTCCATCAACGCAAGGTGGGCGATTATAGGCGAGCACGCCCCGGCCCTCCCCGCCGGCCCTCCCCGTCGGTCCTCCGCTCCCCCGGATCCCCGCCCATGTCCTACCGACGCCGCCACCGCGAGGCGCTGCTGCGCGACGCCGACGCGATGCACGCGCTGGCCGTGGCCACGCTGGCCTGCGGGCTGACCGGCGGCGTGCTGTACCTGGGCTACCTGCTGCACGCGGTCCGGGTGGCGCGGCGGGCGCCGGTGGATCCCGGGCCGGAGGGGGCGCTGCTGGTCTTCGGCAAGCGCACCCTCGACGGACGCCCGGACGCCGACTTCCGGGCCCGGCTGGAGCGCGCCCACGGGCTGCTGAGCGCCGCCCCGGCGCGCGGCGTGCTGCTGCTGGGTGGCGGCCCCGCGGGCGCCACCGAGGCCGTGGTGGCCGCCCGGGTCCTGGGCGAGCTGGGCCTGCCGGAGGGCTGCGCGCCGCGGCTGGAGGACCAGTCGCGCGACACCCTCGAGAACCTGCGCAACGCCCGCGCGCTGCTGGCCGCCGAGCCGGCGCTGGCCGCGGCGCCGGTGGTGCTGCTCAGCAGCCGCTACCACCTGGCGCGCTGCGCGCTGTTCGCGCGCGGGCTGGGCATCGAGCACCGGCTGTGCGCCGCCGAGCCCGCGCTGGGCTGGCGCCCGGGCGTGCTCGCCCGGCTGGCCGCCGAGGCGGCCTACCTGCTGTGGGTCGACGTGGGGCAGCGCTGGGCGGCGCTGATCGGGCACCGGCGCATGCTCTCGCGGCTGCGCTGAGCCGACGCCGCCGCGCGGACCGGCGCGGGCTCAGCGCGCGGCGCGGAGCGCGGCCAGCAGGGCCTCGCGCGGCAGCTTGCCGGTCTCGTTGCGGGGCAGGGCGTCGACCAGGCGCAGCGGCCGCGGCAGGAACACCGGGTCGACCGCCTCGCGCAGCGCCGCCAGCAGCGTGGCCTCGTCAAGGCCGGGCGCCACCGCCAGCGCGACGATCCGGCGCACGCCGGCCTCGCCGTCCTCGCCCGCGCCGTCGGCCTGGAACACCACGCCGTCGGCCACGCCCGGCACCGCCAGCAGGCGCCGGGTGAGCTCGCCCAGCGAGGCGCGCTTGCCGGCGATCTCGAGGTGGTCGGCGCAGCGCCCGGCCAGCCGGAAGCCGCCCTCGGCGGTGCGCTCGAGCACGTCGTGCAGCAGCACCGGGGCGTCGAGCCAGGGCGCGTCGACCAGGCTGCCGTCGGGCTGCGCCTGCACGCTGACCCCGGCGTGCGGGGTCCAGGCGTCGGTGCGCGCGGTCTCGCGGTGCGCGATCACGCAGGTCTCGGTGCTGCCGAAGAACTCCAGCACGCGCGCGCCGCAGGCCGCCTCGGCCGCCCGGGCCAGCTCGGCGGGCAGCGGCGCGGTGGCGCTGAGGATGGCCGCCACCGGGGGCAGGGCCACGCCGCTGGCGAGCAGGGTGCGCAGGTGCACCGGGGTGGTGACCAGCACCCGCGGGGCGGGGGCCGCGGCCAGCGCGGCGGCGATGTCGGCGGGGAAGAACGGCCGCCCGGCCAGGATGGCCCCGCCGCCCAGCAGGGGCAGCAGCACCGAGGTCTCCATGCCGTACATGTGCTGCGGCGGCACGGTGGCCACCAGCGCGGGCGGGCCGGCGTCGCCGCAGGCCGCCGCCACGCAGCCGGCGTTGAGCGCGGTGCCGGCCACGAACGCGCCCCAGCGCTTGGGCTGGGCCTTGGGCGGGCCGGAGCTGCCCGAGGTGAAGCCCACCACCACCCGCCGCGCGGGGTCGATGGCGGGGATCCCGCCCGGCGCGCGCGGCAGCGGGTCGGGCAGGCAGGCGTAGCCCGGGGGCGTGCGCTCCAGCCGCACCCCGCCGGGCAGCGCGTCGTCGCCGACGCAGTGCGCGCCGGGGTGGCGCTCGATCATCTCCATCACCACGCCCGGCGCCCGCGAGGGCGGCAGCAGGGTGGTCTGGCCGCGGGTGATCGCCGCGCACAGCAGCACCAGGAACCGGTAGCGGTCCTCGCACAGGTTCAGCAGCCACGGCGCCTCGGGCAGCCAAGCGGCCACCCCGTGCACGTGGGCCAGGAAATCGGCCACGCGGACCTCCCCCGCGGGGCCGAACGCGAGCACGCGCTCCGGCGGCCCCGCCACGAGGGGCAGGGCGCCGGCGGGGGCGGCGGCGCGGTCGAGGACGGCGGACACGGGCGTGGAGGGCTGTCTCAGCGGCCCGCCCAGGGCGGCAGGACCTTGGCCACCGGGGCGTTCTTCAGGCGCACGTACCTCGGCAGGCCGTCCGGGCCGTAGGGCGGCGGCGCCTCGCCGCGCACCAGCGGCGCCAGGTAGCGGCGCGCGGCCTCGGTGATGCCGAAGCCGTCGCGGCGGATGTAGGCCTTCGGCAGCACCTTCTCGGCGTTGGCGGCCTTGGCCAGCGGCGCGGCCTCGATGGTCCAGCGGTAGGGCGCGTCGGAGGTGCGCTTGATCACCGGCATCACCGCGTTGCGGCCGGCCAGCGCGTACTCCACGGCCTTCTCGCCGACCGCGCGGGCGTGGGCGAGGTCGGTGGCCGAGGCCAGGTGGCGGGCGCTGCGCTGCAGGTAGTCGGGCACGGTCCAGTGCACCTTCAGGCCCAGCGCGTCCTTGACCCGGCCGGCCAGGAACGGGGCGACGCCGCCGAGCTGGCTGTGGCCGAACGCGTCCTTGCCGCCGGCCTCGGCGATGAACCGGCCGGCCGCGTCGCGCACGCCCTCGCTGGCCACCACCACGCAGTAGCCCACGCGCTCGACGGTGGCCTTCACCGCGGCCATGAAGCGGGCCTCGTCGTAGGCGACCTCGGGGAACAGGATCAGGTGCGGGGCCTGGTCGGGGCCCTGGCCGGCGAGGCCGGCGGCCGCGGCCAGCCAGCCGGCGTGGCGGCCCATGACCTCGTAGACGAACACCTTGGTGGAGGTCTCGGCCATGGCCTCGACGTCGTAGGTGGCCTCGAGCACCGACACGGCGGTGTACTTGGCCGCCGAGCCGAAGCCCGGGCAGCAGTCGGTGACCGCGAGGTCGTTGTCGACGGTCTTGGGCACGCCCACGCACACCAGCGGGTAGTCGAAGGCCTGCGCGATCTGGCTGACCTTGTGCGCGGTGTCGGCGGAGTCGTTGCCGCCGTTGTAGAGGAACCAGCGCACGTCGTGCGCGCGGAAGACCTCGATCAGGCGCTCGTACTGGGCGCGGTCGGCCTCCAGCGACTTGAGCTTGTAGCGGCAGCTGCCGAAGCCGCCGCCCGGGGTGTGGCCCAGCGCGCGGATCGCGGCGATCGGGTCCTTGGAGGTGTCGATGAGGTCTTCGCGCAGGGCGCCGAGGATGCCGTTGCGGGCGGCCAGCACCTTGACCTTGCGCGCGCGCGCGGCCTGGATGACCGCCGAGGCGGTGGCGTTGATGACGGCGGTGACGCCGCCGGACTGGGCGTAGAGCAGGGTTCCCTTGGGCATGGAGCGCGTTCCGTGTCGACCTTCGGAGGGGGTGAACTGGTTTGACTCCCGGGGCGGCGGCGGTTAGCGTTCCGGCCTGTCCGCACGGCGAATCGCGCCCAGTGTAGCCAATCTGGGCGCGGCCCCCGCCGTGCGTTGCCGTTTCCAAGGATCCCATCCGCATGCGACTCGTACTGCTCGGCGCGCCCGGCTCCGGCAAGGGCACCCAGGCCACCCGCCTGAAGGACCACCTCCAGGTCCCGCACATCTCCACCGGCGAGCTGCTGCGCGCCGCGGTCAAGGCGGGCACGCCCCTGGGGCTGCAGGCCAAGGCGGTCATGGATGCCGGGCAGCTGGTCTCCGACGACATCGTGCTGGGCATGCTCGAGGAGCGCCTGACCGCCGGCGACACCGGCCCGGGCTTCATCCTCGACGGCTATCCGCGCAACCTCGCGCAGGCCAACGCCCTCGACGCGCTGCTGGCGCGCCTCGGCCAGCCGGTCGACCTGGCCGTGCAGCTCGACGTCGGCACCGAGCTGCTGATCAGCCGCCTCGCCGGCCGCGCCCAGGCCGAGGGCCGCGCGGACGACAGCCCCGAGGCCGTGCGCGCCCGCCTGGTGGTCTACACCGACCAGACCGCGCCGGTGATCGACTTCTACCGCGCGCGCGGCAAGCTGGCCTGCGTCTTCGGCGTCGGCAGCATGGACGAGGTGTTCGGCCGCATCACCGCCGCCCTCGAGGCCGCCGCGCGCTGAGCCCGCCGGGCGGCCCCGTGACCGTCCCGACGCCCCCGAGCGATCCCGCCCCGCCGGCCCCGTGGCCGGCGGTCGTCGTGCGCCTGTGCCTGCTGCGCGCCTCGCCGGCCGAGCTGCCGCACGCGCCTGGGCTGCTGGTGGCGCTGCTCGGCGTGCAGCTGGCGCTCGAACACCTGCTGCAGCCGAGGCTGGGCCTGCCGGCGGCGCCGGCGGCGGCCTACGCGGTGGGCGTCGCGGTGGCCCTGGGCAGCTGGTGGGCGGTGCTGGCGATCGCCGGGCGCACGGCGCGGCTGGTCCAGGTGGGCCTCGGCCTGGTCGGCACGGGCCTGGTGTTCCTGCCGCTGGCGATGCCGCTGCTGGGCATCGTGCGCGGCGTCGAGGACGGCGCCGAGCCCACGGCGCTGCAGGGCCAGGCCGCGCTGGGCTTCATGCTGCTGGTGGGCTGGAAGCTGGCGGTGAACGGGCGGATCTGGGCCAGCGCACTGGAGATCCCGCGCTTCGCCGGGCTCGGGGTGGCGCTGGGCGTGTTCGCGCTGGGCCTGGTGGCCGGGCAGTGGATGCGGCCCGGCGGCTGAGCGCGCCGCGCGGCCTGACAGGCCGCGCGCGCTGCGCGACAATCCCCCGACCCCCACGCTGGATCCGGCCTTGAAGCTCCACATCCTCGGTATCTGCGGCACCTTCATGGGCGGCGTCGCCGCCCTCGCGCGCGAGCTCGGCCACGCGGTCGAGGGCAGCGACGCCAGCGTCTACCCGCCGATGTCGACCCAGCTCGAGGCGCTCGGCATCCAGCTCGCCCAGGGCTACGACCCGGCCCACCTCGGCGCCGGCGTCGACCAGGTCGTCGTGGGCAACGCGCTCTCGCGCGGCAACCCCGCCGTCGAGCACGTGCTCGAGCAGGGCCTGGACTACACCTCCGGCGCGCAGTGGCTGGCCGAGCGCGTGCTGCCCGGCCGCACCACCCTCGCGGTGGCCGGCACCCACGGCAAGACCACCACCACCTCGATCCTGGCCTGCGTGCTCGACGCCGCCGGGCGCGCCCCCGGCTTCCTGGTCGGCGGCGTGCCCGAGGACTTCGGCGTCAGCGCGCGGCTCGGCACCGGCCGCGAGTTCGTGGTCGAGGCCGACGAGTACGACACCGCGTTCTTCGACAAGCGCTCGAAGTTCGTGCACTACCGGCCGCGGGTGGCGATCCTCAACAACCTCGAGTTCGACCACGCCGACATCTTCCCCGACATCCAGGCCATCCAGCGCCAGTTCCACCACCTGGTGCGCACGGTGCCCGGCGGCGGGCGGCTGATCGTCAACGGCGAGGACCCGCGCCTGGCCGAGGTGCTGGCCATGGGCTGCTGGACGCCGGTGGAGCGCTTCGGGCTCGAGGGCGAGGGGATGGACTGGTCGGCGCGGCTGCTCGCCGCGGACGGCTCGGCCTTCGTGCTGCTGCACCGCGGCGCCGAGGTCGGCGAGGTCCGCTGGGGCCTGCTGGGCCGGCACAACGTGATGAACGCGCTGGCCGCGCTGGCGGCGGCGCACGCGGTGGGCGTCGAGCTCGCCCCGGTGCTGCCGGCGCTGGCGGGCTTCCGCGGCGTGAAGCGCCGGCTCGAGCTGGTCGGCCAGGCCGCCGGCGTCAGCGTCTACGACGACTTCGCCCACCACCCCACGGCCATCGCGACCACCCTCGCCGGCCTGCGCGCCCGCGTCGGCAAGGCCCGGATCGTGGTGGCGATGGAGCCGCGCTCCAACTCCATGCGCCTCGGCGCGCACGCCGACCAGCTCGCGCCCTCGCTGGCCGGGGCCGACGTGGTGGTGTTCCTGCACCGCCCGGAGCTGGCCTGGGACGGCGCGAAGGTCATCGACGGGCTGCGCGGCGAGGGCGCCGCGGTGCCCACGGTCGATGCGCTGCTGGCCACGCTGGGCGCGCGCGCGCGGATCGGCGACCACGTGGTGTTCATGAGCAACGGCGGCTTCGAGGGCGCCCCGCGGCGCTTCGTCGCCCAGCTGCAGGGCGCCGCCGCGAAGGACGCCGGCTGATGGCGCACGGCCACGAGCCCCTGCCGCTGTTCCCGCTGCGCACCGTGCTGCTGCCCGGCGCGCGGCTGCGGCTGCGGATCTTCGAGCCGCGCTACCTCGACATGGTCCGCGAGTGCGCCCGGCGCGGCGCGGGCTTCGGCGTCTGCGCGCTGCTCGGCGGCGAGGAGGCCGGGCCCGGCCCGGTGATGCCGGCGGCGTTCGGCACCGAGGCCCGGCTGGTCGACTTCGACACCACGCCCGACGGCCTGCTGGGCATCACCGTGGAGGGCGGCCGCCGCTTCCACGTGGCCGGCGAGGTGAAGGTGCGCGACAACGGCCTGCTGGTGGGCGAGGTGCAGTGGCGCGAGGCGCCGCTGGGCATCGTGCCGCTGCGGCCGGAGCACGGCCTGCTGTCGCTGCTGCTCGCGCGCATCCTCGAGCAGGTCGGCGGCCTGCACGACAAGGCCCCGGCGATGCTGCTCGACTGCGCGGAGTGGGTGGGCTGGCGGCTGGCCGAGCTGCTGCCGCTGGAGCTCGACGCGCGCCAGGCCCTGCTGCAGGAGGACGACCCGCACGCGCGGATGGACCGCCTGCTGCAGCTGGTCTCGGACCTGCCGCGCGGCGACCTGGCGTTCGACGAGGACGACGGCGCGGACGGGGACGCGGGCGCCGCGGACGAGGGCGAGGACGACGGCGATGCCGGCCCGCCCGGCGGGGGCCACGGGCACAACTGAAGGCGCGCCCCGGCGGGCGCGCGGCGCGGCCTCAGGGCGCGGCGCCGGCCTCGCCCGCGGCGGGCGCCCGCAGCCGCAGCACCACTCCGCCGCCGTCGCCGTGCGCGCCCTCCGCGCGCTCCAGCGGCGTCGTGGCCGCGCGCACCGCGTCGAGCGCGGCGGCGTCCTCGGGCCGCACTTCCCAGTAGCGCACGAAGCCGTCCAGCGCGGTGGTGTAGCGCAGCGTGTGCGCCGTGCCCATCCACAGCGGGCCCGGGGCCGGGGCGCCGGCGGCGTCGGGCTGCAGCGCCAGCGTGCCGTGCCACAGCCGCAGCACCTGGCGCTCCGCCGGCGTGGCGCCCGGGCGGACCATCACCAGCGCCTCGCCGCGGCCGCGGTGGGCGCTCGGCAGGATCCGCAGGTCGGCCGGGCTGGCGTCGTCGTCGAGGGTGCGCAGCAGGTCGAACCAACCGCCCGCCGCGTAGCGCTCCCAGCCGCCGGCCTCGAGCGCCTGCACCAGCGGCTCCAGCGCGCCGGCGTACTGCACGTTGAGCGGCCACGCGGTGGCGGCGTCCATCGCGTTGCGCCGCGCCGGCACGCCGCTCGACCAGCCCTCGGCCCACCAGCGCTGCGCCGGCATCGGCGCCTGCACCAGCGGGGCCTCGTAGCGCGCCAGCTCGAGGCGCGCGTTGCGCGGGCCGTACCAGGCCGCCATCACGCCGATCGCCGCGAAGAACACGATCGCCAGCGGCTGCATCCAGAACGAGCGCCGCACGCGCCGCCGGTAGGCCACCCCGAGCCCGGCCACCCACGCGGTGCCCAGCAGCATCCCGCCGAGCACGTCGCTGAGCCAGTGCGCGCCGAGGTACACCCGCGAGAACGCGAGCGTCGCCACCACCAGCGCCGCCACCACGTAGGGCCACATCCGGCTGCGGCCCGGCAGCTCGCGTGCGATCAGCACCGCGAAGAAGCCGAACACCACGGTCGCCATCGTCACCGGCGCGGACGGGAAGCCGAAGCCGGCCACCGCGGTGGCCGCCGGCGGCCTCGGCACGTGCAGGGCGTGGCCGAGCATCTCGGCCAGGCCCCAGGCGAAGCCGATCGCCGCCAGCCAGTGCCAGGCCGCGATCATCCGCCGGCGCCACGCGAACCACGCGAACACCAGCAGCGAGGCCGGCGCGAGCACCGGCCAGTCGCCCAGCGCCGCGGTCACCGCCAGCGCGTCGTCGGCCAGCGGGTTGCGCAGCGCGAACATGGCCTGGTGCACCCACAGGTCCAGCGCCAGCGGCTCGCCCTGGCCGCCGACCCGCAGCAGCAGGGTGAAGGCCAGCCAGCCGGTGGCCAGCAGCAGGGTGGCCAGCGCCAGCACCGAGGCCGACTCCGGCCGCGTGGGGTCGATCAGCGCGCCGGAGTAGCGGCCCAGCACGGGGTGCCGGTGCGACCAGGCCAGCGCGCGCTCCAGCAGCAGGCTGGTGCGCGGCGCGGCCCAGCGCCAGACGTAGTAGACCGCGGCCCAGATCGCGGCGAGCACCAGCACCAGCAGGCCCACCACCAGCGCCAGCCGGCCCGCGACCGCGGCCACCACGTCCAGCGAGGCGCCCAGCGCCCAGCCCGGCAGCAGGAAGGTCAGCGCCCAGGCGACCGCGGCGAACGCGCTGGGGATGAAGAACTGCCGCGGGCGGACCTGCAGCATGCCGGCGATCGCGGGCACGAACGGGCGCACCGCGCCGACGTAGCGGGCCACGACCACGCCCTTGGCGCCGTTGCGGCGGAACATGCGCTCGCCGTTGTCGAGCCACTCGGGGTGGCGGGAGAACGGCCAGCGGGTGCGCAGGGCCGGCCCGAAGCGGCGCCCGACCCAGTAGCTCAGGCCGTCGCCGAGGAAGGCGCCGAGCGCGGCGGCGGCCACCGCGTACCAGCCGTCGACGTAGCCCAGGCCCACCAGGGTGCCGACCGCGAACAGCAGCGGCACCGCGGGCACCGCGATCCCGACCACCACCAGCGCGTCGATGAAGGCGATCAGGAAGATCACCAGGCCGGCGGCCAGGGGGTGCTCGCCGATCCAGGCGAGGAGGCTGTCGACGAAGCCGGGGGTCATGGGGCGTGAGTATAGGCCGCCCGGGCGACGGCCGGCTTACACTGCCGGCCCCCACCCCGCGGAGCCGCGCATGGCCAGCCTGAAGGACAAGACCCTCCTCATCACCGGTGCCTCGCGCGGCATCGGCCTCGCGATCGCGCTGCGCGCGGCCCGCGACGGCGCGAACGTCGTCATCGCCGCCAAGTCCTCGGTCGCCAACCCCAAGCTCCCGGGCACCATCCACTCGGCCGCGGCCGAGGTCGAGGCCGCCGGCGGCCGGGCCCTGGCGGTGAAGTGCGACATCCGCGAGGAGGACGAGGTCCAGGCCGCGGTGGCGCAGGCGGTCGAGCGCTTCGGCGGGATCGACGTGCTCGTCAACAACGCCAGCGCGATCTGGCTCAAGGGCGCGCTCGAGACCCCGATGAAGCGCTACGACCTGATGCACCAGGTCAACGCGCGCGGCACCTTCCTGTGCAGCCAGGCCTGCCTGCCGCACCTGCTGAAGTCCGCCAACCCGCACATCCTGACGCTGGCGCCGCCGCCCAACCTGGACCCGAAGTGGTTCGGCCCGCACACCGCCTACACCATGGCCAAGTACGGCATGAGCCTGGCCACGATCGGCCTGGCCGAGGAGTTCCGCGCGGCCGGCGTCGCGGTCAACGCGCTGTGGCCGCGCAGCGTCATCCGCACCGACGCGCTGAACATGATCCCCGGCGTCGACATGGACGGCTGCCGCACCCCGGGCATCGTCGCCGAGGCCGCGCACGCGGTGCTCACCACGCCGGCGCGCGAGCGCACCGGGCGCTTCCTGATCGACGAGGAGGTGCTGCGCGAGCGCGGCGTCACCGACTTCGACGCCTGGGCGGTCAAGCCCGGCCACCCGGTCATGCCCGACCTGTTCCTCGACTGATCGCGCGACCGCGCTGGAGCCCCCACGATGAAGTACCTGCACGCCATGGTCCGCGTCCGCGACCTCGAGGCCTCGCTGAAGTTCTGGTGCGACGGCCTCGGCCTGGTCGAGACCCGCCGCCGCGACTACCCCGCCGGCCGCTTCACGCTGGTCTACCTCGGTGCCCCGGAGAACCCCGAGGCCGAGATCGAGCTGACCTACAACTACGACGACGAGGACTACGGCTCGGCCCGCAACTTCGGCCACCTCGCCTTCGCGGTCGACGACATCCACGCCACCTGCGCCCACCTGCAGGCCCGCGGCATCACGATCAACCGCCCCCCGCGCGACGGCCGGATGGCCTTCGTGCGCAGCCCCGACCACATCTCGGTGGAGCTGCTGCAGAAGGGCGAGGCGCTGGCGCCCGTGGAGCCCTGGGCGTCGATGCCCAACACCGGCGCCTGGTGAGCCACGCGTCGGGGCGCTGATGCGTCCCTGATGCGCGCCGCGCCATCCTGCGCCGATGAGCCCCCGCGAGGTCCCGCCGTCGTCCTCCCCGCCCCCGCGCTGGCCGGGGGCACTGGCGTGGCTGCTCGCCGGCGCGGCCATGGTCGCGCTCGACGGGCAGGTCGGGCTCGCCAGCCAGGCCTGCCTGCTGATCCTCGGCGCCGCGTTCGCGGCGCTCTGGTGGCCCGTCTGGCTGGGCCTGCCGGCCAGCGTCGCCGCGGTGCTGGCCTTCAACGTCGCCTTCATCGAGCCGCGCGGATCGGTGCTGGTGGACGTGCGCCAGGACGCGGTGCTGCTGGTGGCGATGCTGGTCGTGGCCACGCTGGTGGGCTGGCTGGTGGCCCGGCAGCGGGCGCACGCCCTCGCCGAGGCCGCGCATGCCGCGCGCAGCGTGGCGATGCGCGCCTTCGCCGAGCGCCTGCGCGAGGCCGGCGACGACACGGCCTGCGCCGACGCCTTGCGCGAGCAGGCCGTGGCGGGGCTGGAGGAGGCCGAGGCCTGCGTGCTGCTGGCGGGAGGCGAGCCCGACGCGCCGAGGCTGGTCGGCGACGCCCGGGGCGACGCCCTGGCGGGGCTCCGGCTGGTACTCGCCTCCGGGCGGGCCCTCGGCCCGGGCTCCGGCCTGCACGGGGAGCAGCCGGCCTGGTACCTGCCCCTGCCCGGGCGGGTCGGGGCCATCGGGGCCCTGCGCGTGGGCTGGCGGGGCGAGGACGCGCCCGGTCCGGCCGCGCGTGATCGCGTCGTTGCGCTGTGCGAGCAGGCGGGCCCGGCGATCGAGCGCGCGCGGGCGATGGACGCCGCCCGCGCCGCCCGCGAGGACGCGCGCGCCGAGGCGCTGCGCTCGACCCTGCTGGCCGCGATCTCGCACGACCACCGCACGCCCCTGGCCGCCATCCTCGGCGCGGCCAGCGCGCTGCACGACCAGGCCGGACGGCTGTCCGAGCCCCAGGTCCGGCGCCTCGCCGGCCGCATCGTCGAGGAGTCGCGGCAGCTGGTGCAGCTCACCGAGAACACCCTGCAGCTGGCCCGTCTGGGGATGGCGCCGGCCAGCGTGGCGCGCGACTGGGAGTCGGCCGAGGAGCTGGTCGGCGAGCTCGCCCGCCGGCTGCGCGCGCGCGGCGAGGGCGGGAGGCTGGTGCTGCGGGTGGCGCCGGGGCTGCCGCTGGTGCGGGTCGAGGCCGGGCTGGTGGTGCAGCTGCTGGAGAACCTGGTGGGCAACGCGCTGCGCCACGGCGGCGACGGCACGGTGCTGGTCTCGGCCCGCCGGCTCGGTGGCGGCCTCGTGCTCGCGGTGGCGGATCGCGGCCCGGGCCTGCCCCCGGGCCTCGGGGAGCGCGCGTTCGCGCCGTTCCAGCGCGGCGCGGACGTCGCCGGCCCGGCCGACGGCAGCCGCGGCGACCGCCGCGGCGCGGGCCTCGGGCTGGCCCTGTGCCGCGCCATCGCCGAGGTCCACGGCGCGCGCCTGGCCTATCGCGACCGCCGCGGCGGCGGGGCGTGCTTCGCGCTGCTGCTGCCGACGCCGGCGGCCCCCGCCGGCCCCGACGCGGAGGCCGCCGGATGGGCGTGACCGTCCTGCTGGTCGAGGACGATCGCGAGCTGCGCGCGACCCTGCGCGACGCCCTCGAGGTCGAGGGCTACCGCGTGCTGGCCGCCGCCAGCCTCGCCGACGCCCGCGCCCAGCTGCGCCACGCCGATCCCGCGCGCCCGGTGCAGCTGGTGCTGCTGGACCTCGGCCTCCCGGACGGCGACGGCGAGGCCCTGCTGGGCGAATGCCGCGCGGCGCTGGGCGTGCCGGTGATCGTCGTGTCCGCGCGCGGCGCCGAGCCGGCCAAGATCCGCCTGCTCGACGCGGGGGCGGACGACTACCTGGTCAAGCCCTTCAGCCTCGGCGAGCTGCTGGCGCGGATGCGCGCGGCGCTGCGCCACCGCGGCACGCGGGTCGACCCGGCGCTGCGGCAGTGGTCGGCGGGCGGGGTCGAGGTGGACCTCGAGGCCCGCCGGGTGCGCCGCGACGGCGCGGACGTGCACCTCACGCCCACCGAGTTCCGCCTGCTAGCCGCGCTGGTGCGACAGGCCGGCCGGGTGCTCTCGCACCGGGCGCTGCTGGCGGACGTCTGGGGCCCCGAGGCGGTCGACCAGACCCAGTACCTGCGCCTGTACATGGGCCAGCTGCGCGCCAAGCTCGAGCGCCAGCCGGCGGACCCGAGGCTGCTGCTGACCGAGGCGGGCGTGGGCTACCGGCTGGCCGCCGCCGACTGAGGCACCGGGCGTCGCGGGTCCTGATGCGGCCCATATGCGCCTGCCGACAGCATGCGCGCCTCGTCCGCCCGCAGGTCCACCGCATGTCCCGTCCCGCCGCCTCGCCCCCGCCGTCCGCCGCCCCGGCCACGTCCACGCCCTCGCCCGCGCGCCACGGCCTCGGCGCCCTGACCCTCGGCGCCATCGGCGTGGTCTACGGCGACATCGGCACCAGCCCGCTGTACACGGTCAAGGAGGTCTTCGCGCCTGGCACGGGCGTGCCGCTCGACCCGGCCCACCTGGTGGGCGCGGTGTCGACGATCCTGTGGGCGCTGATGCTGGTGGTGACGCTGAAGTACGTGGTGCTGATCCTGCGCGCGGACAACCGCGGCGAGGGCGGCGCGCTGGCGCTGACCGCGCTCGCGGCGCAGGCGGTGCGCGACCGCCCGCGCCTGCGCCAGGGCCTGTTGCTGCTCGGCGTCGCCGGCGCCACGCTGTTCTACGGCGACAGCCTGATCACCCCGGCGATCTCGGTGCTCGGCGCGATGGAGGGCCTGCACCTGGTCACCCCGGCCCTCGATGCCTGGGTGATCCCGCTGACGGTGGCGATCCTGGTGGCGCTGTTCGCCGTGCAGCACCGCGGCACGGCCGCGATGGGGCGCTGGTTCGGCCCGATCATCGTGGCCTGGTTCGTGATGCTCGGCGCGATCGGCGTGCTGCACGTCATCGAGCAGCCGGCGATCCTCGCGGCCCTCAATCCGCTGCGCGCCGTGGAGTTCCTGCTCGACCGCGGCTGGGCGGTGTTCGCCGCGGTCGGCGCGATCGTGCTGGCGCTCACCGGCGCCGAGGCGCTGTACGCCGACATGGGCCACTTCGGCCGCCGCCCGATCCAGCTCGCCTGGACCGGCCTGGTGCTGCCGGGCCTGGCGCTGAACTACCTCGGCCAGGGCGCGCTGCTGCTGGGCGATCCGGGCGCGATCGAGAACCCGTTCTACCGCCTGTTCCCCGACGCCTGGGTGATCCCGGCGATCGTGCTCGCCACGCTCGCGGCGATCATCGCCTCGCAGGCGGTGATCTCGGGGGCGTTCTCGATGACCAAGCAGGCCATCAGCCTGGGCTTCCTGCCGCGGATGGCGGTGCGCCACACCTCGGCCCGCGAGGCCGGCCAGATCTACCTCCCGGCGGTGAACACGGCGCTGCTGGTCGGCGTGGTCGGCGCGGTGCTCGCCTTCGGCAGTTCCTCCGCGCTGGCCGGCGCCTACGGCATCGCGGTGACGCTGACGATGCTGGTGACCACGATCCTCACCTACGTGGTGGTGCGCGAGGGCTGGCGCCTGCCGCGGGTGGTCGCGATCGGCGCGACCGCGTTCTTCCTGGCGATCGACGCGCTGCTCGTCGCGGGCTGCGCGCTGAAGTTCCTCGACGGCGGCTGGTTCCCGCTCGCGCTGGGCGGCGCGCTGTTCCTCGCGATGGCCACCTGGGCCCGCGGCCGGGCCAGGCTGCTCGAGCGCGGCCAGCGCGACGGCGTCGCGCTCGCCGATTTCCTCGAGGCCTTCGATCCGCGCTCCGCCGGCCGCGTCCCGCGCACCGCGGTCTACCCGGTGCCGGATCCCACCGTCGTGCCGCAGGCGCTGCTGCACAACCTCAAGCACAACCGCGTGGTCCACGAGCGCAACGTGGTGCTGGCGGTGCGCGTGCTCGAGCAGCCCTGGGTGCTGGCCGGCGACCGGGTCGAGGTGGAGGCGCTCGGCCACGGCTTCTGGCGGGTCGAGCTGCGCTTCGGGTTCATGGACACCCCGGACGTGCCGCGCGCGCTGGCCCTGGTCGACCACGAGGGCCTGCGCATCCCGGCCTTCGAGACCTCCTACTTCCTCAGCCGCGCGACCGTCGTGGCCGAGCCCGGCGGCGGGATGGCGCGCTGGCGCAAGGCGCTGTTCTCGATGATGGCCCGCAACGCCTCGGGCGTGGCCGGCTACTTCCGGCTGCCGGTCAACGCGGTGGTGGAGCTGGGCACGCGGGTGCCGCTGTAGCCGCGGCGGCGCCTCCGCTCGCCGGGCTCAGGCCGGCGGCCAGGGCTGGCCGAGGTCGTGGCCGCAGCGCCGGCAGTGCAGGGCGTCGGCCTCGTGGTCGGCCAGCGCGCAGCGCGCGCAGGCCGTGGCGCGGCGCGGGCCGCGCAGGCCCTGCGCGATCTCGGCGGTGTAGATGCCGGTGGGCACCGCGATCATCCCGTAGCCGATCAGGATCAGGCACGAGGCGATGAAGCGCCCGAGCGCGGTGCCCGGCGCGATGTCGCCGTAGCCCACCGTGGCCACGGTGACGATCGCCCAGTACATCGCGGTGGGGATCGAGGTGAAGCCGTTCTCCGGGCCCTCCACCACGTACATCACGCCGCCGAACACGGTGACGATGGTCAGCATCGCGAACACGAACACCACGATCTTGCGCGCGCTGCGCTGCAGCGCCCCGGCCAGCACGCCGGCCTCGCCGAGGTAGCGGGCCATCTTCAGGATCCGGAACACGCGCAGGATGCGCAGCACGCGCACGATCGCCAGGTACTGGCTGCCGGCGACCAGCAGGCTCAGCCAGGTGGGCAGGATCGCGAGCAGGTCGATCACGCCGTAGAAGCTGCGCGCATAGCGCCACGGGCGGTCGACGATCCACAGCCGCAGCAGGTACTCCGCGGTGAACAGCAGGGTGAACGCCCACTCCAGCCCGAAGAACAGGCGCGGGGCGCGCACGTGCAGCGCGGGCACGGTGTCGAGCACCGCCACCAGCACGCTGGCCAGGATCAGGCCGATCAGGGCGAGGTCGAACAGCTTGCCCGCGCGGGTCTCGTGGCCGAACACCACCACGAACACGCGATGCTTCCAGGCCTGCGGCCCGGGGCCGATGCCGTCGGGATCGAGGCCGTTGGCGTGGTCGGGGCTGACGCCCGGGATCGTCCCGGCCTCGCCTGGCGCGCGTTCGCTCACGCCCGCTCCAGCGCCTGGTGGAGGTCGTCGACGAGGTCGTCGGCGTGTTCCAGGCCCACGCTCAGGCGCAGCAGGTCCGGCGGGCTGACCGGCTGCGGGCCCTCGACCGAGGCGCGGTGCTCGACCAGCGACTCGCAGCCGCCCAGCGAGGTCGCGCCGAGGAACAGCCGCAGCCCGGCGCACGCGCGCAGCGCGGCCTCGCGGCCGCCGGCGACCTGGAAGCTGAGCATGCCGCCGAAGCCGCGCATCTGCCGCGCCGCCAGCGCATGGCCGGGGTGCGAGGCCAGGCCGGGGTAGTGCACCACCGACACCTTGGGGTGCGCGGCCAGCGCGGTCGCCACCGCCATCGCGTTGTCCTGGTGCAGGCGCATGCGCGCGGGCAGCGAGCGCAGGCCGCGCAGCACCAGCCAGGCCGCGAAGGGATTGGCGCTGGCGCCGTGCAGGCGGCGGATCTCCCAGCAGGCTTGGGCGTGGGCGTCGTCGGCGGCGAAGGCCAGCACGCCGCCCATCACGTCGCTGTGGCCGCCCATGTACTTGGTGGCCGAGTGCAGCACCACGTCGGCGCCGAGGTCCAGCGGGCGCTGCAGCGCCGGGGTGGCGAAGGTGCCGTCGACCAGCAGGCGCGCGCCGCCGGCGTGCGCCACCGCGGCCAGCGCGGCGATGTCCACCACCTTCATCAGCGGGTTCGACGGCGTCTCGGCCCAGACCAGCGCGGTCTCCGGGCGCATCGCCGCGGCCACGGCGGCGGGGTCGGCGAAGTCCACGAAGTCGCAGGCCAGGCCCCAGCGCGGCAGCCACTGCAGGCCCAGCGCGCGCACGCCGTGGTAGAGGTCGTCCTGGAACAGCACGTGGCTGCCGGCCGGCAGCGCCATCAGCGCGGCGGTCGCCGCGGCCATCCCGGTGGCGAGGAACAGGGCGCGGGCGCCGCCGTCGAGCGCCGCCAGCGCCTCCTCGAGGCGCTGCTGGGTCGGGTTGTCGTAGCGCTGGTAGATCAGGCCCGTGGGCAGGGTCCCGTCGGCCTCGTGCAGGAAGGTGGTGGCGAGGTGCAGCGGCGGCACCACCGCGCCGGTCTCGGGATCGGGCGCGCCGCCGGCGTGCACGGCGAGGGTCTCGGGGCGCAGCGGTCGGTCGGTGGCGTGCATCGGGGGTCCTGGGCGGGCGGGGCGGGGTCGATTCTCCGGCATCCGCGGCCCGCTGGGCAGTGCGCGGCGCCGATGCCCCATAATCGGCGCCCCGCCGCTTTCCGCCGCCCTCCGGCCCGCACGCCCATGACCGACACCGCCGCCCTGCTCGAGAAGGGCCAGCGCTACTACCTGCCCGTCTACCGCCAGCGGCCGATGGTGCTCGACCGCGGCCTCGGCGCGCGGGTCTGGGACCTCGAGGGGCGCGACTACGTCGACTTCGGCGCCGGCATCGCGGTGAACTCGCTGGGCCACGGCGACCCCGACCTGCTGGCCGCGCTGCAGGCCCAGGCCGGCAAGCTCTGGCACGCCAGCAACGTCTTCCACACCGAGCCGCCGCTGCGCCTGGCCGAGGAGCTGGTGGCCGCGAGCGGCTTCGCCGAGCGCGTGTACCTGTGCTCCACCGGCACCGAGGCCAACGAGGCCGCGATCAAGCTGGCGCGCAAGTGGGCCACCGCGCAGGGCCGCGAGCCCGGGCGCCGCGTGATCCTCAGCTTCGAGGGCAGCTTCCACGGCCGCACCCTCGCCGCGGTGACGGCCACCGCGCAGCCCAAGTACCACGAGGGCTTCGAGCCGCTGCCGCCGGGCTTCCGCTACGCGCCCTTCAACGACCTCGAGGCGCTCGAGGCGGCGCTCGCGCCGGGCGATGTCTGCGCGGTGTTCGTCGAGCCGGTGCAGGGCGAGGGCGGCGTGCGGCCCGCGGCGCCGGGGTTCCTGCGCGCGCTGCGCGAGGCCTGCGACCGCCACGGCGCGCTGCTGGTCTGCGACGAGATCCAGTGCGGCGTGGGCCGCACGGGCGATCTGTTCGCCCACCAGGCCGAGGGCATCGTGCCGGACGTGATGACGCTGGCGAAGGCCCTGGGCTGTGGCTTCCCGGTCGGCGCGATGCTGGTCGGCCCGAAGGCCGCGGCGGCGCTGGGCTTCGGCAGCCACGGCACCACCTTCGGCGGCAACCCGCTCGGCGCCGCGGTGGCGCGGGTGGCGCTGCGCAAGCTCGGCTCGCCCGAGGTGCAGGCGAACGTGCGCCGCCAGGCCGAGGCCCTGCGGGCCGGGCTGGCGCGGATCGACGCCGCGCTGGGCGGGGTGTTCGCCGAGGTCCGCGGGCGCGGGCTGATGGTCGGCGCGGTGCTGCGCCCGGGCCTCGCCGGCCGCGCCGGCGAGGTGCTCGACCACGCCGCGCGGCACGGCCTGCTGCTGCTGCAGGCCGGGCCGGACGTGCTGCGCTTCGTGCCGCCGCTGACGCTCGCCGACGCCGAGCTGGCCGACGGCCTCGCGCGGCTGGAGGCCGCGCTGGCGGACTTCATCGCGACGCCCGTCGCGGCCTGAGGGGTCTGCGACGCCCGTCGCGGCCTGGGGGGATCGCGACGCCCGTCGCGGCCTGGGGAGGCCGCGACGCGGCGCGGCGGGCTCAGCCCGCCGCGGCCTGCTTGAACGCCTCGCGCGCCGCCTGCAGCGTGTGCGCGATCTCGGCGTCGCCGTGCATGCTCGACAGGAAGCCGGCCTCGTAGGCCGACGGCGCCAGGTACACGCCGCGCTCGAGCATCGCGTGGAAGAAGCGGCGGAACATCGGGATGTCGCAGGCGGTGGCCTGGGCGAAGGTCTCGACGTGCTCGCGGGTGAAGTACAGGCCGAACATGCCGCAGGTGCGGGTGGTGGTGACCGCCACGCCGGCCTCGCGCGCGGCGGCTTCGAGCCCGTCGCAGAGCTGGTGGGTGCGCGCCTCGAGCGCGGCGTGGAAGCCCGGCGCCGAGACGAGGTCGAGCGTGGCCAGGCCCGCGGCCATCGCCACCGGGTTGCCGCTCAGCGTGCCGGCCTGGTAGATCGGGCCGGCCGGGGCGATCTGCTGCATCAGGTCGCGGCGACCGCCATACGCGCCCACCGGCATGCCGCCGCCGATGATCTTGCCGAAGGTGGTCAGGTCCGGGCTCACGCCGTAGCGCTGCTGCGCGCCGCCCAGCGCCACGCGGAAGCCGGTCATCACCTCGTCGAAGATCAGCACCGCGCCGTGCTTCGTGCACAGCGCGCGCAGGTGCTGCAGGTAGCCCTCGCGCGGCAGGATGCAGTTGGCGTTGCCGACGATCGGCTCGACGATGACGCCGGCGATCTCGGCGCCCTGCGCGTCGAACAGCGCGGTCGCGGCGTCGACATCGTTGTACGGCAAGGTCAGCGTGAGGTCGGCCAGCGCCTTGGGCACGCCGGGGCTGTCGGGCACGCCGAAGGTCAGCGCGCCGCTGCCGGCCTTCACGAGGAAGCTGTCGCCGTGGCCGTGGTAGCAGCCCTCGAACTTCACGATCTTGGTGCGGCCGGTGGCGCCGCGGGCCAGGCGGATCGCCGACAGCGTGGCCTCGGTGCCCGAGTTCACCATCCGCACCATCTCGATCGAGGGCACGATCGAGGTGATCCGCTCCGCCATCTCCGGCTCCAGCGCGTTGGGCACGCCGAAGCTCAGGCCGTCCACCATCACCCGGCGCACCGCGTCGAGCACCTCGGGGCGCGCGTGGCCGGCGATCATCGGGCCCCAGGAGCCGATGTAGTCGACGTAGCGGTTGCCGTCGACGTCATACAGGTAGGCGCCCTCGGCGCGCTGCGCGAAGAACGGCTCGCCGCCGACGGACTTGAAGGCGCGCACGGGCGAGTTCACGCCGCCGGGCATCAGGGACTGGGCGCGGGTGAACAGCGCGTGGGAGCGGTCGGTCTTCATCGGTGGGGCATCTCGGGGCGGGGCGGCGCGCGGGGCGCGTGCCTGGGGAAGAGGAGAAGCGTGGCGGTGGCGGTCAGCGTGCGCCGCCGGCCGTGAACAGCGCGGCCAGCGCGCGGGTCGCGGCCGCCGGATCGGGGGCGTCGAAGATCCCCCCGACCACGGCCAGCAGGTCGGCGCCGGCCTCGACCAGCGCCCCGGCATTGTCGGCGTTGAGCCCGCCGATCGCCACTCGCGGCAGGCCGAGGTCCGCGACCTCCGCGAGCAGCGCGGGGCTGGCGCGGCGGGCGTGGGGCTTGGTGGCGCTGGGGAAGAACGCGCCGAAGGCCACGTAGTCGGCGCCGGCGGCGGCCGCGGCGCGGGCCCGCGCGGGGTCGTCGTAGCACGAGGCGCCGAGCAGCAGGCCGGGCGCGCGGTGGCGGGCGAGCGCGAGGTCGCCGTCGGTGCCGCCGAGGTGGCAGCCCTCGGCGCCGATCGCGAGCGCGAGCGCGAGGTCGTCGTTCACCACCAGCGGCACGCCGGCGGCGCGGCAGGCCTGCAGCAGCGCGCGGGCCTGGGCCTCGCGCAGCGCCGGCCCGGCGGCCTTGTTGCGGTACTGCAGCAGGGCCGGGCGCTCGGCGAGCACCGGCGCCACCCGGGCGAGCAGGCGCGCGGTGTCGGGGTCGTCGGGGGTGATGGCGTACACGCCGCGCAGGCGGGAGGGCAGGGGCACCGCGGTTCCTCGGGGGGCAAGTGGTGCGACAATCCTAGCCTTTCCCCCACTGCAGGCCCGCCATGTCGATCTCCTCCCAGCCCGGCCACCGCATCTGGATGTGCGTCGTGTGCGGCTTCCTCTACAACGAGGCCGAGGGCCTGCCCGAGGAGGGCATCGCGCCCGGGACGCCGTGGGAGGACGTGCCCGAGGACTGGACCTGCCCCGACTGCGGCGTGGGCAAGGCCGACTTCGAGATGGTGCCGGCGGGCTGAGGCCCGCGCCGCGGCCGCGGTCCACGCCGCCGCCGCGTCCTCAGTGCAGCCGAACGCGCAGGCCCCGGGCCTGCTCCAGCGCCCGCTGCAGCGCCGGCGCGCCGTCGGCGTCGGGGTGCAGGCGCAGGAACCGCTCGAGGTCGGCCACCGCGCGCGGCCCGTGGCCCAACTCAAGCCACGCCAGGCCGCGGTCGCGCAGCGCATCCGGCAGGTCGGGCGCGAGCAGCAGCTGGCGGTCGCAGATCCGCAGCACGGCGGCCCAGTCGTCGCGCCCCACGTGGCCGGCCTTCAGGTTGCGCAACATCCTCAGCAGGATCGAGCGCGGGGACGCCGGGGCCAGCAGGTGAGCCATGGTCGCGGCGTCCGGGCGCTCGCCGCCCGCGTGCGCGGCGGCGCGCCGGCCCAGTTCGGCGCCGTCGAGGCGCCGTCCACCCTCGACGGGATCGAACACGTGGTCCTCCCCGTCGATCGTCGCGCCCAGCAGGAAGCGACCCGGGAAGCCGATGCCGTGCAGCGGGACCGCGCAGCGGGCCGCCAGCACCAGCGCGACGACGGCGAGGGCGATCGGCAGGCCGCGGCCCGTCGCCAGCGTCTCGGCCACGTCGGAGTCGCGCGGGTCGAAGCCCGGGCGGTCGCTGGCGCCGAAGCCTTCGTCCGTGAACAGCATCCCCAGCAGGCCGTCGACCCGGGCGGCCGGCGCCGCCACGCCGGCCAGGCGCGCGTCGAGCCTGCGCGCCAGCCCGTCGAGGCGCCCGAGGGCGCGCGCATCGTCGCGGGCGTCGTTCTCGTCGCGGGCGACGAGCAGCGCGCCCGTCCACAGGTCGACGCCCGCCGGATCGGCGAGCAGGGCGCGCCAGGCGTCGCGGTGCGCGTCCATCGCGCCCGGCTCAGCGGGCGCGCAGGTGCTGCAGCGAGGGCCCGAGCTCCAACGCGTCGCCGGGCGCGACGCCGAGGCGCGCGGCCTGGCCGGCGTTGAGCTCGAGCACGTACATCGCGTCGCCCTCGCTCGGATACACCGGGCAGCGCGCACCGGGCGGGCAGGGCGGCACGTCGCGCTGCACCGACACCAGCCGCAGCGCGCGGTCGAAGTAGAGGATGTCGAGCGCGATGAGCGTGTTGCGCATCCAGTACGCCAGCGGCTCCTCGCGATCGTGGACGAACAGCATCCCCTGCGATGCGGGCATCGATCGCCGGAACATCAGGCCCTGCGCGCGCGAGGCGTCGTCCAGGGCCAGCTCCACGGCGAAGCGCTCGCCGCGCAGCGCGACCCACTCGCCGGTCTGCGGCGCGCGGGCCGGCAGCGGCGCCATGGGGTTGGCGGCCGCGGGCGGCTGGGCGGCGAGCAGGGCGAGCGTCAGCAAGAAGGCGGCGAAGAGGCGGCGCATGGGCGTCCGGGGCGTGTGGGAGGGCGTTGACGGTCGGTCTTGCCGGGCCCCGTCGTCAATGTCGACGCGGGGGCTTCCCATCCCGGGTGGGCCTGTGTAGACTGCGCGGCCCGGCAACGAGGTGCCCGCGACGCGGAGCACACGGA
>JBHYGK010000059.1:0-106902 GCA_051859045.1 Lysobacteraceae bacterium
CGTAGCCGCCGCCGGCCCAGTCGGGGTCGAGCCGGATCGCTTCGCGCTGCAGCGATCGCACTGAGGCCCGCGCGTGGACGCCTTCTGGGCCTGCCTGGCCCTGCCCGGGCTGTCGCTGGAGGCGGCCTTCCGCGGCGTCGACGCCGGCGCGGCGCCCGCCGCTGGCGCCGCGCACGAGGCCGCGCCGGGCGCCGTCGCGCCTCGCGCCGTCTTCGACGGCCCCGCCAACCGCCCCGCGCTGCACGCGCTCGACGCCGCCGCCCGCGCCGCCGGGCTGCGCCCGGGCCAGCCGCTGGCCGAGGCCCGGGTGCTGCTGCCCACGCTGCACGCGCGCCGCCGCGAGGCCGAGGCCGAGGCCGCCGCGCTCGAACGCCTCGCGGCCTGGGCCTACGGCTTCAGCAGCCAGGTGGTGTGGTCGCCGCCGGACGCGGTGCTGCTGGAGGCCGGCGCCAGCCTGGCGCTGTTCGGCGGCTGGCCTCGGCTGGCGCGGCGGCTGCGCGAGGAGCTCGGCGCGCTCGGCCACGCCCACCGGCTGGCCGCGGCGCCCACGCCGGCCGCGGCCGAGGTGCTGGCGCGCAGCGGCCTCGACATCGCCCTGCCCGGCCACGACGCCACCCGACGCGCGCTGGCCCAGGTGCCGCTCGCGCTGGCGGGGCTGCCCGCGCGCACGGCCGAGGCCCTGCACGGCATGGGGCTGCGCCGGCTGGGCGAGCTGCTGCGGCTGCCGCGCCCGGAGCTGGGCCGGCGCATCGGCGCCGCCGGGCTGGCCCACCTCGAGCGCCTGCTCGGCGAACGGCCGGACCCGCGGCCGCTGTACCGGCCGCCGGAGCGCTTCGCCGCGAAGGTCGAGTTCGACCACGCCGTCGAGCACCTCGCTGGCCTGCAGTTCTCGCTGCAGCGGCTCACCCGCGAGCTGGCGGCCTTCGTGCTGGGCCGCGACGGCGGCGTGCAGCACTACGCGCTGGCCTTCGCGCACGAGGACCACCCGCCCACCCGGCTGGAGATCGGCCTGCGCCGGCCCTCGCGCGACGCCGCCGAGCTGTTCGCGTTCGCCCGCGACCGGCTCGAGCGCGTGGCCCTGCCCGGCCCGGCGACGGCGCTGCACCTGCTGGCCGAGGCGCTGCCGCCGTTCGTGCCCGAGGGCCGCGACCTGTTCGCCAGCGCGCCGCGCGGCGGGCTCGACCTGGCCGGGCTGGAGGAGCGCCTGCGCGCGCGGCTCGGCGACGACGCGGTGCGCGGGCTGGCCCTGCATCCCGATCCGCGGCCCGAGCACGCCTGGCGCGCCACCCTCGGCGCGCCGCCGGCGTCCGCCGCCCACGGCGGCTCCGCCACGCACGCCGCGTCGTCCACGCCCGGCGGCGCGGCGCGCCGCCGCGGCCCGCGCGTCGACGCCAGCAGCGGCATCGACGCCGCCGCGCCCGACGCCCCGCCGCGCCCGCTGTGGCTGCTGCCCGCGCCGATCCCGTTCCGCGGCCGGATCGCGCGCGTGCTCGCGCCGCCCGAGCGCATCGAGGGCGGCTGGTGGGACGGCGGCGACGTCGAGCGCGACTACGTCATCGCCGAACTCGACACCGGCCAGCGCGCCTGGCTGTTCCGCCCGGCGCGCGCGGGCGCGACGCCGCCCGGCGCCGGCGCCGAGGGCTGGATGCTGCACGGCTGGTTCGCCTGAGGCCGCGCGCATGCCCGATGCCACGCCACCCGACGCGCCGCCGCCAGATGCGGCGCCGCCTGCACCGCCGCCCGCGCCGCCGTCGCAACCCGCGAGACAGCCCCCGCGCACGCTGCGCGCCATGCCCGCGCCCGCCGCCAACGACGACCCCCACGACGCGCCCAACGCCAACGCCAACGCCGACACCGCCCTGCCGCCCTACGCCGAGCTGCACTGCCTGAGCGACTTCAGCTTCCTGCGCGGCGCGTCCTCGGCCAGCGAGCTGGTGAAGCGCGCCCAGGCCCTGGGCTACGCCGCGCTGGCGATCACCGACGAGTGCTCGCTGGCCGGGGTGGTGCGCGCGCTCGAGGCCAGCGAGGCCTGCGGGCTGCCGCTGGTGGTCGGCAGCGAGCTCGCGCTCGCCGACGGCCCGCGGCTGGTGCTGCTGGTCGAGACGATCGCCGGCTACCGCCACCTGGCCGAGCTGATCACCCGCGGCCGGCGCGCCGCGGCGAAGGGCGGCTACCGGCTGCTGCGCGCCGACCTCGAGGCCGTCGACACCACCGGCCTGCTCGCGCTGTGGCTGCCGCCGGCCGACTGGCGCGCGCCGCGGGTGCCGGCCGGCGCGGCCCCCGGGGCGAGGCCGCCGGCCGATCCCGCCTGTGCCGAAGCGCTGGCCTGGGCCGCGGCGCGCTTCCCCGGCCGGCTGTGGATCGCGGTGGAGCTGCACCGCGGCGCCCGCGACCGCCAGCGCCTGCGCGCGCTCGAGGCGCTGGGCGCGGCGCACGGCCTGCCCCTGGTCGCCAGCGGCGACGTGCACATGCACGTGCGCGGCCGGCGCGCGCTGCAGGATGCGCTCACCGCGGTGCGCCTGCGCCGGCCGCTGGCCGACTGCGGCGGCGAGCTGTTCCCCAATGGCGAGCGCCACCTGCGCCCGCGCGAGGTGCTGGCCGGGCTGTATCCCGACGCGCTGCTGCGCGAGAGCGCCGCCATCGCCGCGCGCTGCGGCTTCTCGCTGCGCGAGCTGCGCTACGACTACCCCGCCGAACTGGTGCCCGGCGGCGGCACGCCCGACGAGCGCCTGCGCGCGCTCACCCTCGCCGGCGCCCGCGCGCGCTGGCCCGGCGGCCCGCCGGCCCACGTCGAGGCGCTGCTCGAGCGCGAGCTGGGGCTCATCGCCGAGCTGGGCTACGCGCCGTTCTTCCTCACCGTCGAGGACATCGTGCGCTGGGCGCGCGGCCGCGGGATCCTCTGCCAGGGCCGCGGCTCGGCGGCCAACTCCGCGGTGTGCTTCTGCCTGGGCATCACCGCGGTCGACCCCGCGCGCAGCCAGCTGCTGTTCGAGCGCTTCCTCTCGCGCGAGCGCCACGAGCCGCCCGACATCGACGTCGACTTCGAGCACGAGCGCCGCGAGGAGGTCCTGCAGTACGTCTACGCCCGCTACGGCCGCGAGCGCGCCGCGCTGGCCGCCACCGTCATCACCTGGCAGCGGCCCAGCGCGGTGCGCGCCATCGGCCGCGCGCTGGGCTTCGGCGAGGACCTGCTCGATGCGTTCTCGCGGGTGTCGGGGCGCGGCTGGTCGGGGGTGTCGATGGACGCGCGCCTCGCCGAGCTGGGGCTCGACCCGGCCACGCCGGGCCTGCGCGCGCTGGTGGCGCTGGCCGAGCAGCTCATCGGCCGCCCGCGCCACCTCTCCCAGCACGTCGGCGGCTTCGTCATCGCCGACCAGCCGCTGTGGACGCTGGTGCCGGTCGAGAACGCCGCGATGCCCGAGCGCACGATCATCCAGTGGGACAAGGACGACCTCGAGACGCTGGGCCTGCTGAAGGTCGACTGCCTGGCGCTGGGCATGCTCAGCGCGATGCGCCGCTGCCTCGACCTGGTCGCCGCCAGCGGCGGGCCCCGGCTGGGCCTGGCCGACATCCCCGCCGAGGACGCGGCCACCTACGCGATGCTGCAGCAGGCCGACAGCGTGGGCGTGTTCCAGGTGGAGTCGCGCGCGCAGATGGCGATGCTGCCCAGGCTCAAGCCCGCGCGCTTCTACGACCTGGTGATCCAGGTGGCGATCGTGCGCCCCGGCCCGATCCAGGGCGGCATGGTGCATCCCTACCTGCGCCGGCGCCTGGGCCGCGAGCCGGCGGACTGCGCGCGGCCCGAGCTCGAGCCGGTGCTGGGGCGCACGCTGGGCGTGCCGATCTTCCAGGAGCAGGTGATGCACCTGGCGATGGTGGCGGCCGGCTTCAGCGCCGGCGAGGCCGACCAGCTCAGGCGCGCGATGGCCGCGTGGAAGCGCCGCGGCGGCCTGGAGGCCTGGCGCGAGCGCCTGCTCGCGGGCATGGCCCGCAACGGCTACCCGGCCGCGTTCGCCGAGCGCATCTGCGAGCAGATCAAGGGCTTCGGCGAGTACGGCTTCCCCGAGTCGCACGCCGCCAGCTTCGCGCTGCTGGCCTACGCCTCGTCGTGGCTGAAGTGCCACCACCCCGCGGCCTTCCTGGCCGCGCTGCTCAACGCCCAGCCGATGGGCTTCTACGCACCGGCGCAGCTGGTGGCCGATGCGCGCCGGCACGGCGTGCCGGTGCTGGGGCCGGACGTCACCGCCAGCGGCGTGGAGGCGCGGCTGGAGCCGCTGCGCCGGCGCGACGGCGGCGAGCCGGTGCTGGCGGTGCGGCTGGGCCTGGGGATGGTGCGCGGGCTGGCGCGCGACGCCGCGGCGCGGATCGAGGCGGTCTACGCCGGCGCCGTCGAGCGCGAGGCCGCCGGCGGCGATGGCGCGCGGGGCGAGGCCCCCGCGCCGCCCGACGTCGCCACCCTCGCCCGCCGCGCCCGGCTCGACCGGCGCGCGCTGCAGGCGCTGGCCGAGGCCGGCGCGCTGACCCGCCTCAGCGGCCACCGCCACCGCGCGGCCTGGGACGTGGCCGCGGCCGCCGAGGCCCCGGTGCTGGCCGAGGCCACGCCGCGCGAGCGCCGGGTGCCGCTGCCGCTGCCCGACCTGCACGCCGAGGTCCACGCCGACTACGCCAGCCTCGGCCTGAGCCTGCGCGCGCATCCGCTCGGCCTGCTGCGCGCGCAGCTGCGCGCTCGGCGGATCCGCCGCGCCAGCGAGCTGCCCGCGCTGCGCGACGGCGCGCGGGTGCGCGCCGCCGGCCTGGTCACCTGCCGCCAGCGCCCGGGCACCGCCAGCGGCGTCACCTTCGTCACCCTCGAAGACGAGTCCGGCCTGCTCAACGTGGTGGTCTGGCGCGACCTGGCCGAGCGCCAGCGGCGGGTGCTGCTGGAGTCCACCCTGCTCGGCGTCGAGGGCCGGCTGGAGCAGCGCGACGGCGTGCTGCACCTGGTGGCCGAGCGGCTGGGCGACCTCAGCGCGATGCTGCAGGGGCTGCCGGCGGGATCGCGCGACTTCCACTGAGCCCGCGCCGGGCCGGACGCGCGCGCGGGGCCCGGACGCGACGACGCCCGCGCGGGGCGGGCGTCGTCGGTGGCCGGCGCGGGCGGCGGGGGCCGGTCAGAACAGCTCGACGTCGTCGCTGCCGTTGCTGCGGTCGGCCATGCGCTGCATGAACTGGTCGACGGCCTGCTGCACCGGCATGCCGTGCACCAGCACGGCCTCGAACATCTCGACCTCCTCGGGCATCGAGTAGCGCGCGCGGATCGCCTGCTGCAGCGAGGACCACTCGCTGGCGGAATCGGCGCGGGCGGAGTCGGCCACCAGCTCGGCGAGCATGGCCAGGCTGTGGTTGACGTGCGAGAGCCGCTGGGCGAGGCGGTCGTAGAACTGGAACGCGATGATCGACTGGTTGACCATGCCCGAGACGCTGGTGGTCGCGTCGCGCAGGCGGCCCTTCATCGCGCCCTCCTCGCCATCGTCCGACAGCGCGTTGACGGTGGTGGCGATCTGCCCCATCTGCCCCGCCATCGTGGTGAAGGTGTCGGTCAGCACCGCGACCGAGCGGTCGCTGTCCTTCATCGCCGACTCGATCTGTGCCACCGCCAGCTCCATCATCAGCACCGTCTCGCGCACCTGCGTCCAACGGTTGCCGGCGTCACCGGCTTCATGTTGCGTCATCGCGACTCCCCCTTGCGTGCGTGGCAGGCCCTGCCGGATCCAGCGCCCCGTCGCTGGCCAACGGGGCGGCGGACGGGACCCGGTCAGGGGTGGGTGGCGCCCTGCCGGACGCCGCCTGAAGGGCATATCGGCCGCGCGGCCGGAAACGTGAGGCCGCCCGGGCGCGGGCGGCGGCCGGCCCTCAGGCGCCGGCCGGGACCGGGCCGGGGGCCCCGCCCCCGGCCATGAAGGCGGCGATCCGGGCCGCGGGGACCTCGGGCCGGCGCATCCAGGCGAAATGGTCGGGCCGGGCGCCCAGCGCGGCGGCATCCAGCACCTCCAGCTCGCGCCGCCCCGGGCCGAGCTTGCCCAGCAGGGCGCGCATCGAGGCCGGCGGACCCAGCGCGTCCGCGCTGAAGAGCAGCCCCAGCGCGGGCTGGCCCAGCCGGGCCAGGCCGGCCTCGAGGTCCTCGCCCAGCGCCGGCACCTCGTAGCGCCCGCTGCGCCCGCTGCGGACCCAGTCGCGGATCACCCCGCGCGCCTCGCGCCCGGCGAAGCGCAGCGCCCGCCCGGGCAGGTGCCCGACCACGGCCGCGGCCGCCGACACCAGCGCGAACGCCGGCGGCAGCAGCCCGCGCATCGGCCAGGGGAAATGCGGGGGATGCGGCACCCCGGTGGCGACCAGCACCAGCCCCGAGCCGCTGGCCGGCTGCCGGGCCAGCTGCAGCGCCGCGAACTGGCCGCCCAGGCTGTGCCCGCCGACGTGCCAGGTGCGCCCGGGCAGGGCCGTGCGGGCGGCCTCGAGCGCGGCGGGCAGGTCCTCGCCCAGCAGCTCGCGGTAGCCCCAGTCCTGGCGGCGCGACGCGCGCCGGTCGCTGCTGCCCATCCCGCGCCACTCGTGCACGACGCTGGCGATGCCGTGCCCGGCGAGCGCGGCGGCGAAGCGGTCGTACTGGCGGGCGGTGACCCCGAGCGCGGGGATGAAGAACAGCGCGTGCTCGGCCTCGGCGGGCCCGTGCAGGCGCAGGCGGGCGGCATGGCCGTCGCCGGCGCGCACGTCGAGCTCGCGCGGGGCGTCGGAGGGGGCGTGGGTGGGCATGGGCCGAGGATGCCGAGCCGGCGCGGCGGCGCGCAAGCCCGGCCATGACCACCGGCCCGTGGGTCGCCGCCCGCGCCCGCCTAGAATGCGCGCATGCCCCCCTCCCCGCCCCGCCCCCGCCGCCTCGCGGCCGCCCTCGCGCTCGCCCTGGCCAGCCCCCTCCCCGCCCTCGCCGACGTCGCCGTCGGCCCCGACGACGGCGGCCCGCGCATCCGCGTGGACGGCCGCCTCGACGAGGCCGCGTGGGCGGAGGCGCAGGTGTTCGAGGACTTCGTCGTCACCCAGCCCTACACGCTGGAGCGCCCGTCCACCCGGACCGTGGTGCGCCTGCTGTCCACCGCCGAGGGCATCGCGGTGGGCTTCGACATCGAGCAGCCCGCGTCGATGCCGCGCCTGCGCCCGCGCCTGGAGCGCGACCAGCGCCGCCCCTCCGACCGGGTCAACGTGGTGATCGACTTCGACGCCGACGGCCGCGTGGCCTACGACTTCGCGGTGCTGCTCTCGGGCTCGATCCAGGACGACGTGATCACCGAGGAGCGCCGCTTCAACCCCGACTGGGACGGCGACTGGCAGTGGGCGGTGGACGAGGACGCCGACGGCTGGCGGGTCGAGGTGCTGATCCCGTGGACCACCGCGACCATGCGCGACGCCGGCGCGCCCACGCGCGAGATCGCGGTGTACTTCGACCGCGTCGTCGGCGCCAGCGAGGAGCGCCACGCATCCCCGGCCGCGAGCTTCGAGCGCGCGCGCTTCGTCTCGGACTTCCGGCGCATCACGATCCCCCAGCACCGCGCCCAGCTGCTGCGCGTGTTCCCCTACGCCACCCTGCTGCAGGACCTGCGCGACGGCGGCGACCCCGAGGCCAAGGCCGGCGTCGACCTGCTGTGGAAGCCCTCGGCGGGCTTCCAGCTGGCCGCCACGCTCAACCCCGACTTCGGCCAGGTCGAGGCCGACGAGCTGGTGGTCAACTTCGACGCCGTCGAGACCTACTTCAGCGACAAGCGCCCGTTCTTCACCGAGAACCAGGGCGCGTTCGACCTGCGCACGCCCGACGGCGGCCAGCTGGTCTACACCCGGCGCATCGGCGGGCCCGCCGATGGCGGCGACGGCGCGGCCGACATCACCGGCGCGATCAAGCTCAACGGCTCGCTCGGCGGGCTGGGCTGGGGCGTGCTGGCGGCCGAGGAGGCCGATGCCGACGGCCGCGGCTTCGGCGTGCTGCGCCTGCTCGGCCAGGCCTCGCCGACGCTGGGCCTCGGCTGGCTGGGCACGCACGTCGATCGCCCCGCGCTGGCGCGCCAGGCCATGGTCAACGCGGCGGACGCGCAGTGGCGCCCGAGCGCGACCACCCTGGTCAGCGCGCAGCTGCTGGCCAGCGACGTGCGCGCGCCGGCGCGCGATCGCCGCGGCAGCGGCGGCTGGGTGCGCGCCGACTGGGAGCCCGCGGGCGACTGGCGCGGCACGCTCGAGGCCACCCGCTTCGGCCGCGACCTCGACTTCAGCGACCTCGGCTTCCAGCGCCGCGCCGGGCTCGACCAGCTGCGCGGCTTCGTCGAATGGCGCCAGCCCGGCGACCCGGCCGCGGGCGTGGCGCTGCGGCGCTGGCAGTCGAACCTGGTCGCGCGCGCGAACGCCGACGGCGCGCGCCTGCCGTCCACGCTGGACCTCGTGCGCACCACCGACCTCGCGGACGGCCGGCAGTGGTCGGCCGAGCTCGGCCTCACCTCCAGCGGCGTCGACGACCAGATCTCGCGCGGGAACGGCGATTGGCGCCGGCCGGCGCGGGCCTGGGCCTGGCTGGACTGGCGGTCCTCGGCGCGCGGCGGCGTGCAGTGGGAGCTCGAGGGCGGCAGCTACCAGGAGGGCCTCGCCGGCTGGGCGCAGCAGGCCGAGGTGGAGGTCAGCTGGACCGCGAGCGACACGCTGTCGCTGTCGCTGGAGGGCGGCGTGCTGCGCAGCCGCGACTGGATCGTCTGGCGCGGCGGCGACCGCTTCGCCCGCCACCGCCGCTCGCTGCGCGAGGCCGCGCTCAACCTCAGCTGGTTCCCCGGCCGCGACCACGAGCTGCGCCTGAAGACGCAGTGGCTTGGCCTGGTCGCGACCCGCGGCGAGGCCTACGCGCTGGGCCCCGACGGGGCCATGGCGCCGCTGGGCCTGGCCGAGGACGATTTCGCGATCGACTCGTTCGGCGTGCAGCTGCGCTACCGCTACGCCTTCGACGCGCAGCGCGAGCTCTACCTCGTGTGGTCGCGCGGCGGCGAGGCCTTCAGCGAGGGCCTGGACGCCGCCGACCGCGGGCGCTTCGAGGACGCGCTCCGGCTCGTCGACGCCGACCAGCTGATGGCGAAGCTGCGCTGGCGGTTCTGAGCGCGCCTCCACGGCACGCTCACGGCCGCTGCACCGCGCGCTCACGAAGGCTGCACCGCGCCTCCACGGGCATGCGGGAAGGATGCGTCCCGTGCCCAGCGGGGCACGTCCCTCCCCACCCTTCCTTGGAGTCACGCATGTCCTCGATCCTGCGCACGTCCCTGCTCGCCGCCTCCCTCGCCGTCGCCTCGCTCGCCGTCGCCCCGTCGGCCTTCGCCGACAACCACGGCGCCCACGCCGCCCAGGCCACCGAGACCAAGACGGTCGTCGAGATCGCCGCCGGCAACCCGGACTTCTCGACCCTCGTCGCCGCCGTGCAGGCCGCCGGCCTGGCCGAGACCCTCTCCGGCGAGGGCCCGTTCACCATCTTCGCCCCGACCAACGCCGCGTTCGCCGCGCTGCCGGCCGGCACCGTCGAGAACCTGCTCAAGCCCGAGAACAAGGACCAGCTGGTCGCGATCCTGACCTACCACGTCGTGCCGGGCCGCGTGCTCGCCGCCGACGTCGTCGGCCTCGACACCGCCGCCACCGTCAACGGCGCCTCGGTCGACATCACCGTCGAGGGCACCAGCGTCAAGGTCGACAACGCCAACGTGACCGCCACCGACATCCAGGGCAGCAACGGCGTCATCCACGTCATCGACGCGGTGATCCTCCCGCAGTAAGCGCTTCGCCGGCGCGGCGGCTCATCGGGCGCCGCGCCGATTCCAACGCCGTCCCTCTCCCGGGGGGACGGCGTTTTTTTTGGCGGGGCCCGAGTGGATGGGCGCCGCGCCCCGCCGGGGGGACACTCGCGACTCCCCTGCCCGACCGCGGAGCCCGACCATGCGCCTGACGCCGATCCTCCTCGCCGCCGCCGTGGCGGCCACCGCCGCGCTCGCCCCCGCGCGCGCCGCCGCCTCCGCGATCGACACCGACGCGCCGGGCCGCGAGACCCGCGCCAGCGCCACCGAGTACATCATCCTGCTGTTCGGCGGCGCGCCGCCGACGCCCCAGGGCGGCGGAGGCAGCGACACGACCGACCGCCATCCTCGCCCGACGCCCGCCCCCGAGGCGCCGAAGCCCAAGGGCTGAGCCCGGCCCGCGGGCGTCCGCGCGGCGCGTCAGCCCTGCAGCGCGAAGCGCTGCAGCCGCGCGCGCTCGCGCCACGCCGCCTGCCGCAGCAGGTGGCCGGCGGCGGCGATGCCGCTGCGCCACGCCTGTTCGATCGCGTCGTCCGGCGCCGCGTCCGCGCGCCAGCCGATCGCATCGCCGGCCACCGCCAGCGCGAGCCCGGGCACGAACGCGGCGCCATCGATGCCGCGCAGCGGGCGCGCGTAGCGCCAGCGGTGCGCGCGCGCCTCCAGCACCACGCCCGGGTCGAGGCCCGAGGCCTCGAGGAAGGCCTCGAGCAGCAGCGGCGCGATGGCCTCCGGCGACTCCTCGAGCATGGCCTGGCTCCAGTCCTCGCGGGCGTGCAGCACCCAGTGCCCGGCGTCGGCGCGGCCGGGCTTGGAGGCCTCGCGCACGGCCTGCGCCAGCGGCCCCGACGCGGGCCGCAGCACGTCCACGCCGAGCCCCGCGTCCGCCCCCGGCACCAGCCGCACCAGCCCGGCCATGCACGGCGCGTGGCGCACGTGGTCGAGCGCGGCGTCCAGCGCCGCCAGCGGCGCGCCCTCGGCATGCGCGGCCACCAGCTCCTCGGCCAGCAGCGCGCGCGCCTGCGGCGCCGGCACCGCCAGCACCAGCGCATCGGCCTCGGCCAGCACCGCGCCCTCGGCATCGAGCGCGATCCAGCGCCCGCCGGCGTGGCGCAGTCGCGCCACCGCCACGCCCCAGCGCGGCGCGAGGCCGGCCAGCTGGCGCTCCACCAGCGCGTTCATGCCCGGCACGCCGACCCAGCCCGCGTCCTCGCGCGCAGCCGCCGCGCCGGCCCGCGGCGCCGCGCGCGGCGTCCAGCGCGCGCAGGCGCCCGCATCGGCCCAGCCCTCCAGCAGGCGCGCGAAGGCCGGATCCCGGGCGCGCAGCGACGCCGCGCCGTGGTCGAAGCCGCCGGCCTCGCCGCGGCGCGTGCTCATCCGCCCGCCAGGGCCGCGGCCCTTGTCGAGCACCTCGACCGGCCAGCCCTGCGCGGCGAGCGCGCGCGCGGCGCTGGCGCCGGCGAAGCCCGCGCCCACCACCAGCGCCGAGGGCGCGGGCTGGCGCGCCACCCGGGCGCCGTACGCCGGCAGGTCGAGCCGCGCCGCGTGCTGGGCCACGGGCCGCGGGCGCAGCGTGCCGAGCACCGGCACCTCCGGCGCGAACGGCCGGTCGAACAGGCCCAGGCACCACAGCAGCCCGCCGTAGGACCCCGGCTCGTGGCCATCCAGCGCCAGCGCGTGGTTGAGCCAGACCAGCCGGCGCAGCGCCTCCCGACCCGAGGCCGACCACGGCACCAGCGCCTTGCCCCAGGTCATGCGCAGGTTGTTGTGCAGCTCGCCGTGGCGCAGCAGCGAGGCCTGCGCAAGGTCCCACAGGCGCTCGCCGCTGCGCGCATCCCACAGCGCGTCGTCGGGGCGCCAGTGCGGGCGGCGGTCGCCGGCATGCGCGTCGAGCGTGGCGCGCGCCCAGTCCGGCAGCGCTTCCATCGCCTCGGGATCGGGCACGTGGAAGCACCAGTGCCAGGCCAGCTCGCGCCAGACCCAGAGCTCGTCGATGAACTTCTCCGCGCCGGGCCCGCCGATCGCGCGCGCCTCGCGCAGCAGCCGCCACGGCGAGACGTGGCCATGGTGCAGGTAGCCCGAGAGCCGCGACACGCCGGCCGGCGGCGCGGTCGCGGCGTCGTTGCGGGTGCGGTCGTAGGCGCGCAGCCCGCCGCGCTTGAACGCCTCCCAGCGCGCGTAGCCCGCGCGGCTGCCGCCCTCGGCGTCGGCCACCGGCGGCAGCGCGTGGTCGATCGAACAAGCGGCGATCGCCGCGTCGAGGTCGACGCGCGCCCAGTCCAGCGGCGCGAAGCCGGGATCGCCGGCCCACGGCGCATGCCGCACCGGCGTCGCGGGCCAGGCCGCGTCCACCCGCGCCTCGAAGGCGCGCTGGTGCTGCTGGCGGAAGGCGAACGCGCGCTCGGGACGCCGCGCGGACGCGCGCATCGGCACCACGCACGAGGCGTCGACCGCGAGCGCGAGGCAGCCCGCGCGCGCCGCCCAGGCCGCGCGCCAGCGCGTGAACGGCGGCACCGGCCGGTCCTCGCAGACGAAGGCCGCGGCGCGCGCCAGCAGCCCCGCCAGCGGGCTCGGCGTGGCCGGATCCTCCGGCAGCCACAGCACGTGGCGGATGCCGCGCGCGGCCAGCCCGGCCGCGGCGTCGCGCGCGCCCTCGAGGATGAAGGCGTGGTGGCGGTCGGCGTTGAAGCGGTGCGCGCCGCCGAGGCCCTGGTAGACCAGCACCGGGCGGTCGAGCGCGTCGGCCAGCGCGAGCGCGGCGTCGAGCGCGGGCTGGTCGTGGTCGCGCACCGCGTGGTGCATCCACAGCAGCACGAACTCGCCGTCGGCGCGCGGCGGCAAGGCATTGAGCGCGCGGCTGCGCTCGGCGAGATGGGGGGGCAGCGGCGGGAGGGCGGTCGTCATGCGGCGATCATCGCCGCGATCGCGTGCAGGCGGGGCGATGCGCGGCGGCCCCGCGCGGCGGGGCCCGGATGCACGAAGGCCCCGGGGGTGAGCCCGGGGCCTTCGCGGTCGCTCGGCGTCAAATGCCGCCAGCGATCACAGCGGGGTCACTTCCTCGGCCTGCAGGCCCTTCTGGCCCTGGACGACCTTGAAGGAGACCTTCTGGCCTTCCTGGAGGGACTTGAAGCCCGTGCCCTGGATGGCGCGGAAGTGCACGAACACGTCCTCGCCGTTATCGCGGCTGATGAAGCCAAAACCCTTGGCGTCGTTGAACCACTTGACGGTACCGACCTGATGCTCCGACATGACTCACTCCTGACACGACCTACGATGGATGAAGACCCCGCGGGATGCGGGCTTGCTGCGGATCGCGGGGAGCGGCACGGCCGGCGTCGACGGCCTCGCATCGAGGCGTCGCATCCACCTGGCCTGCTCCCCAGCAGACGCGGCGACTTGACCATAACAAAGGGTCATGCCATTTGCGAGGCGCGCGCGCCGGGCCCTGCATCGTCCATGATGACGACCCGCAAGGCGCTGGAACGCAGCCCGCGCGCGGCGCAGGCCATGCGCGGGCGCCACCGGGCATGACCTCGGGCCCATGCACTCCGCCCCCCGCGGGCCCCACCCTGCCCCCGATCCCCCACGAGGACCCGCCGCATGGACACCGCCACCGCCCTCTACATCCTCGCCGGCGTGCTGGTCGCCGTCGGCGTGCTCGGCGTGGTGCTGCCGGTGCTGCCCGGCCTGCCGCTGGCCTTCGCCGGCATGCTGCTCGCGGCCTGGGTCGGCGACTTCGCCCACGTCGGCGGCTGGACGATCGGCGTGCTGGCCGCGCTCACGGTGCTCGGCCTCGGCGTCGACGCGATCGCCGGGCTGCTCGGCGCGCAGCGGGTCGGCGCGAGCCGGCTGGCGATCGTCGGCGCCGCGATCGGCGCGATCGTCGGCCTGTTCTTCGGCCTGCCCGGCCTGATCCTGGGCCCCTTCGTCGGCGCCTTCGCCGGCGAGTACGCGCAGGAGCGCAAGACCCGCCAGGCCGCCAAGGTCGGCGTCGCGACCTGGCTGGGCATGGTGTTCGGCGCGGTGTTCAAGCTCGCGATCGCCTTCGTGATGCTGGGCGTGTTCGCGTTCGCGCTCGTCGTGGCGTGAGGCCACGGGCGTGGTCGGCGCGCCCGTGGCCCCCGGCTCAGCCGGCGCGGTTCAGGCCCACTCGGTGAGCCCCTCGCGGGCGTAGAGCGTGGCGAACGACGGCCGCGCCTTCATCCGCGCCGCGAACGCCGCCAGGTGCGGCCAGCCGGTGGCCGGGCGCGGCATGTTGCGCGACCAGCGCATCAGCATGCACAGCATGAAGTCCGCCGCGGTCGGGCCCTCGTCGCCGAGCAGCCAGGCGCGGCCGTCGGCGAAGTGCGCCTCGAACCGGTCCCAGCCCGCCTCGATCTTCGCGCGCGCGGCGTCCTTCGCCGCGTCGGCGCAGGCCTCGCCCGCGGCCTCGGCGGGATAGAACCAGGTGCGGAACGCGGGCTGCACGGCGTGCGCCAAGTGCAGCATCCACTGGTAGTAGGCGAAGCGCTGCGGGCTCGACGGCGCCGGCGCGAGCCCGGCGGCCGGGTACGCGTCGGCGATGCCGAGCGCCAGCGCCGCGGCCTCGAAGGCCGGCACGCCGTCGGTGACCAGGGTCGGCACGACGCCGTTGGGATTGAGCGCGAGGTACTCCGGGCGCTTGTGCTCGCCGGCGGCCAGGTCGAGCTTGACCAGCTGGTGCGGTGCGTCGGCCTCGATCAGCAGCCAGTGGACGACGAGGGCGGCGGTGCCCGGGGCGTAATACAGGGTGTGCATCGGTCGGACTCCTGGGTGGGTGGCGGGGGCTCAGGCGTCGAGCTCGGCCCAGCGCGCGTAGGCCTGGTCGAGCTTGGCCTGGGTGGCGGCCAGGCGCTGGCCGTGGGCGGTGATCGCGTCGGCGGGCTGGGCGTAGAAGCCGGGGTCGGCCATCGCCGCGCCCAGCGCCTCGACCTCGCCCTCGAGCTGCTCGATCAGGCCGGGCAGCTGCTCGAGCTCGCGCTGGTCCTTGTAGCTGAGCTTGCGCTTGGCCGGCGCCGAGACCACGGCCGACGGCGGCGGCGCGGCGGCCGGGGCCGCGGCGCGCGCGGGGGCCTGGATCGACGCCGGCAGCCGGCGCTGGCGCAGCCAGTCGCTGTAGCCGCCGACGTACTCGCGGATCACGCCGTCGCCCTCGAAGGCCAGCACCGAGGTCACCACGCGGTCGAGGAACTCGCGGTCGTGCGAGACCAGCAGCAGGGTGCCGGGGTAGTCGGTGAGGCGCTCCTCGAGCAGCTCCAGCGTCTCGACGTCGAGGTCGTTGGTGGGCTCGTCCATCACCAGCAGGTTGGAGGGCTTGGAGAACAGCTTGGCCAGCAGCAGCCGGTTGCGCTCGCCGCCCGAGAGCCGGGTGATCGGCGCGCGCGCGCGCTCGGGGGTGAACAGGAAGTCCTGCAGGTAGCCGATGACGTGCTTGCGGCCGGCGCCGGTGTCGATGAACTCGCGGCCCTCGGCGACGTTGTCGAGCGCGTTCCAGTCCTCGCGCAGCGCCGCGCGGTACTGGTCGAAGTAGGCCACCTCGAGCTTGGTGCCGAGCTTCACCTCGCCGGCCTGCGGCGCGAGCTCGCCCAGCAGCAGCCGGATCAGCGTGGTCTTGCCGACGCCGTTCGGGCCCACCAGGCCCACCTTGTCGCCGCGCCAGAGCGTGGTGCTGAGCTGCTGGCAGATCACCTTCTCGCCGAAGCGGAAGCTCACGTCCTCGGCCTCGGCGACCTTCTTGCCGCTCTGCTGGGCCTCGGCGCCCACCAGCTTGACCGTGCCCTGGCGCTCGCGGCGCTCGGCGCGCTCGCGGCGCATCTGCTCGAGCCGGCGCACGCGGCCCTCGTCGCGGGTGCGCCGGGCCTTGATGCCCTGGCGGATCCACACCTCCTCCTCGGCCAGCTTCTTGTCGAAGTGGGCGTTGGCCTGGGCCTCGGCGTGGGCGCGCTCTTCCTTGCGGCGCAGGTAGTTGTCCCAGTTGCCGGGCCAGCGGGTCAGGCCGCCGCGGTCGATCTCGACGATGTCGGTGGCCAGCGCGCGCAGGAAGGCGCGGTCGTGGGTCACGAACACCAGCGCGCCGGTGAACTGCAGCAGGAACTCCTCGAGCCAGGCGATCGCGGCGATGTCGAGGTGGTTGGTGGGCTCGTCGAGCAGCAGCAGGTCGGGCTCGGCGGCGAGCGCGCGGCCCAGCAGCACGCGGCGCTTCAGGCCGCCCGACAGCGCCTCGAAGCGCGCCTCGCCGGGCAGGTCGAGGCGGGTCACCACCTGCTCCACGCGGGCGTCGAGCGCCCAGCCGCCGGCGCCCTCGATCAGGTCCTGCAGCACACCCATCCGCTCGGTCGCGCCCGGCGCGTCGTGGTCGTCGACCAGCCGGTGGAACTCGTCGAGCCAGTCGGCCACCTCGCCCGCGCCGCCGGCGACCACCGCGCGCACCGGCCCGTGCAGGTCGTGCGGCACCTCCTGGGCCAGGCGCGCGATGCGCAGGCCCGGCATGCGGATGACCTCGCCGTCGTCGGCGCGCAGCTCGCCGTCGAGCAGGCGCAGCAGGGTGGACTTGCCCGCGCCGTTGCGGCCGACGACGGCGATGCGCTCGCCGCGGCCGATGCTCAGCATCGCGTCCTCGATCAGGGCGGGGCCGCCGACGCCGAGGTGGACGCCGCGCAGTTCGATCAGGCTCATCTTCATTCCAGTCTGGGGGGCCGCGCGCGGGACGGCGCGGCCGGAAAACGCGACGCCCCGCGCGGGCGCGGGGCGTCGTGGGGCACGGCCGCGGGCGCGGCGTGCGTCAGGCGACGACGACGGGGATCTTGCCGATCCGGGCCTGCCATTCGCGCGGGCCGGTCTGGTGCACCGAGGTGCCCTGGCTGTCGACCGCGACGGTGACCGGCATGTCGCGCACCTCGAACTCGTAGATCGCCTCCATGCCGAGGTCGGCGAAGCCGACCACGCGCGCGGCCTTGATCGCCTTCGACACCAGGTAGGCGGCGCCGCCGACGGCCATCAGGTAGGCCGAGCCGTGCTCGCGGATGGCCTCGATGGCCACCGGGCCGCGCTCGGCCTTGCCGACCATGCCCAGCAGGCCGGTCTGGGCCAGCACCTGGCGGGTGAACTTGTCCATCCGGGTGGCGGTGGTGGGGCCGGCGGGGCCGACGACCTCGTCGCGCACCGGGTCGACCGGGCCGACGTAGTAGATGAAGCGGCCGCGCAGGTCGACCGGCAGCGGCTCGCCGCGGTCGAGCATGTCGACGATGCGCTTGTGCGCGGCGTCGCGGCCGGTGAGCAGCTTGCCGTTGAGCAGCAGCACCTCGCCCGGCGCCCACGACGCCACGTCGGCCTGGGTCAGCGTGTCGAGGTCCACCCGGCGGCCCTTGGAGGCGTCGTAGGTGAGCTCGGGCCAGTCGGCCAGCGAGGGCGGGTCGAGCGCGACCGGGCCGGAGCCGTCGAGGGTGAAGTGCGCATGCCGCGTGGCCGCGCAGTTGGGGATCATCGCCACCGGCAGGTTGGCCGCGTGGGTGGGCACGTCGCGCACCTTCACGTCGAGCACGGTGGTCAGGCCGCCGAGGCCCTGGGCGCCGATGCCCAGCGCGTTGACCTTGTCGTAGAGCTCCAGCCGCAGCTCCTCGGCGCGGTTGGACGCGCCGCGGGCCTTGAGGTCGGTGATGTCGATGGGCTCCATCAGCGCCTCCTTGGCCAGCAGCATCGCCTTCTCGGCGGTGCCGCCGATGCCGATGCCGAGCATGCCCGGCGGGCACCAGCCCGCGCCCATCGTCGGCACGGTCTTGAGCACCCAGTCCACGACCGAGTCCGAGGGATTGAGCATGGCGAACTTCGACTTCGCCTCCGAGCCGCCGCCCTTGGCGGCCACGGTGACGTCCACGCTCGCGCCGGGCACGAGCTTCATGTGCACCACGGCCGGGGTGTTGTCCTTGGTGTTGGTGCGCTTGCCGGCCGGGTCGGCCAGCACGCTGGCGCGCAGCTTGTTGTCGGGGTGGTTGTAGGCCCGGCGCACGCCCTCGTTGCACATCTCCTCGATCGACAGCGTGGCGTCGGGCCAGCGCACGTCCATGCCGATCTCGAGGAAGACGGTGACGATGCCGGTGTCCTGGCAGATCGGGCGGCGGCCCTCGGCGCACATGCGCGAGTTGATGAGGATCTGCGCCATCGCGTCCTTCGCGGCCGGGGACTCCTCGCGCTCGTAGGCGGCGGCGAGGTTCCGGATGTAATCGACCGGATGGTAGTAGCTGATGTACTGCAGCGCGTCGGCGACGGACTGGATGAAGTCGTCCTGGCGGATCTCGGTGGCGCGGATCGCGCCGTCTTGGATCGCGCCGTCTTGGATCGCGCTGTCTTGGATCGGGGTGGGCTGGCTCACGGCGGGCGTCGGGCGGGCGGAGGGAGGCGCATTCTAGCCCGCGGGGGCCGGAGCCGGTGGCCCACGGCTTGACCGCGACCCGCGCGGGGCCGAGGCTTGGCATGTTCACACCGAAGGCCGATCCCGATGCGCCGCACGCCCGCCCCGATCCCCACCCCGCGCCTGGCCCTCGTGCTCGCGGCCCTGCTCGCCCCCGCCGTCGCCATCGCGCAGGCCCCGGCCGCCCCGCCGGCGGCCGCCGCGACCGACGACAGCGCCGAGGCGCTGCGCGCCCGCGTGGCCCAGCTCGAGGCGGAGACCCGCGCGCAGGAGGCCCTGATCGCCGAGCGCGAGGCCGAGCGCCTGCGCCTCGAGGCCGCGCTCGCCGAGCGCGGCGCGGCGCCGGCCGAGGCGGCGGAGGGCGTCCCCGCGGACGCGTCCGCGCCTGCCTCCGCCCCGGCCGACACCGCCCCCGCCGCCGAGGCCACGCCTCCGGCCGCGGATGCCGCCGCCCCGCCCGAGCCCCAGGCCGACGCCGAGGGCTGAGCCCGCGCGGGGCTCAGCCCCGCGCCGCGTCCGGCTCGCCGGACGCCGCCGCCGCGCGGAGCGCGGCGTGGTGATGCACGTGGACGCCCTGCCCCTCCGCGCCGCACAGCGCGGCGAGCGCCCGCCCGACCTCGGCCGCGGGGATCGAGCGGTAGCGCGCCAGCCCGCCGCGCAGCAGCGGATCGATCCATGGCGCCAGCCGCTGGCCCAGCGCCTCCGCCGGGCGATGCTCCTCGCGCGCCCCGCGCAGCAGCCCGGGCCGCAGCACGTCCACCCGGCGGAAGCCCAGCGCGGCGACGCCCGCCTCCGCCTCGCCCTTGGTGCGCAGGTACAGCCCCCGCGCGCCGGCATCCGCGCCCACCGAGGAGACCAGCAGCGCCTGCGGCGCCCCCGCGGCGCGGCCCAGCGCGGCGGCCGCCAGCACCAGGTCGCGGTCGATCGCGATGAAGGCCGCGTCCGAGCCCGCCGCGCGGCGCGTGGTGCCCAGCGCGATCGCCACCGCCGCGGGCGCCTCGCCGTCCAGCGCGGCGTCGATCGCGCGCGCCAGCGCGGGGCCGGCATCGCCCAGGGCCAGCGGCACGAGGCCGGGCGCGGCGGAGGCCGGGGGCCGGCGCATCGGCGCGACGACGCGCCAGCCGCGCGCGTGCAGCGCGCCCAGGGCGTGGCCACCGACGAGGCCGGTGGCGCCGAACAGCAGGAGCGTGCTCGAGGTCATGCCACAGCCTAGCAACCCGCGCCGGCGGCGGCGCGGGTATGCTCGCCCGCCGTCCCCGCGAGAGCCCCCGCATGCGCCAGCCGCCCCCTCGCCCGTCCCGCCTCGCCCGCTCGCTCGCGCTGCTGCCCCTGCTCGGGCTCGCGGCCGGCGCGGCCGCCCAGGAGGCCGAACGCGCCGCCCCGGCGACGCCCGCCGCCTGCGCCGGCATCGCCTCCGACGCCGCCCGGCTGGCCTGCTACGACGCCGCCGTCGGGCGCGACCTGCCCGCCGTGACGCCAACCGCGCCCGCGCGCGCGCCGGCAAGCGCCGACGCCAGCCCGCCCGAGCAGCTCGAGGCGCGGCTCACCCGGCGCGGGCTGCGCAACCAGGCCGAGGAGCGCGTCGAGGCCGCGGAGCGCCCCGCCCAGGCGCTGAGCCCGCTGGATCGCCGCTGGGAGCTCAGCGACGACGCCAAGCTCGGCACCTTCAACCTGCGCGCGCACCGGCCGGTCTACCTGCTGCCCGGCTTCTGGTCGAGCCGGCCGAACCAGCAGCCCACCAGCCCCAACCCCGACAACCAGGTGGCGGCACCGCTCGACCTGCAGCCGATCGAGGCCAAGTTCCAGCTCAGCCTGAAGACCAAGGTCGCCCAGGGCGTGCTGTTCGGCGAGGGCGACCTGTGGTTCGGCTACACCCAGAGCTCGCACTGGCAGGTCTACAACGGCGAACTCTCGCGTCCCTTCCGCGAGACCGTCTACGAGCCCGAGGCGATGCTGGTGTTCGGCACCGACACCCGGGTGCTCGGCTGGGACATGCGCCTGCTGGGGATCGGCGTGAACCACCAGTCCAACGGCCGCTCGCTGCCGCTCTCGCGCAGCTGGAACCGGGTGATGGCGCAGGCCGCGTTCGAGCGCGAGGGCTGGATGCTGGTGGTGCGGCCGTGGTGGCGCATCAGCGAGGACGCCGCCGACGACGACAACGCCGACATCAGCGACTACATGGGGCGCGGCGACCTGCAGCTGGTGCACCGCCGCGGCGAGCAGGAGTTCGCGCTGATGCTGCGCCACTCGCTGCGCGGCGGCGAGGCCTCGCGCGGCGCGGTGCAGCTCGACTGGAGCTTCCCGATCTCGCGCGCCCTGCGCGGCCACGTGCAGCTGTTCGACGGCTACGGCGAGAGCATGATCGACTACAACCACCGCGCCACCTACGTGGGCATCGGCGTGTCGCTGTTCGAGTGGCAGTGAGCGCGCGGCGCGCTCAGCGGGCGCCGTAGCGCAGCCAGGTCTCGGCGGCGTCGGCGTCGATGAAGACCCGGCCCTCGAAGCCGTGCTCGCGGGCGAGGATCTCGGAGAGCTCGAGCCGGCCCAGCAGGTGGTCGCCGCGGATGACGAAGGCGATGCGCAGGGCCTGCACGCCGAGCGAGGCGATGAAGGGCAGCAGCTCGAGCAGCTCGCCCTCGTCGGCGGGCTCGCCGTCGAGCGCCTCGACGACCATCAGGCGCGTCGCGCCCTGGCGCAGGGCGCGGGCGGCGATCGCGGTCCAGAACCCGCGGCGCGTCGCCGGGGACCGCACGCCCTCGGACACCCGTGCGTGCAGGTAGCCGGGGCGCGGCTCGAAGCGGACGGTGAAACCGTCGCCGTACTCGACGTCAGGGGCGGTATCGCGCGGCATGGCGCGAGACTAGCGGCTCGCGCGCGCCGGCGGAAGCGGGGCCCGGCGGCCGGTCGGCCGGCGGGCCCGCGGGGCGCGACTCAGTGGTCGTGGCCGCCCGGGCCGTGCGCGTGGCCGTGGGCCAGCTCGTCGGCGGTGGCTTCGCGGACCTCGGTGATCTCGACGTCGAAGTGCAGGTCCTGGCCAGCCAGCGGGTGGTTGCCGTCGACGGTGACCTCGTCGCCCTCGATCGCGGTGATCACGACCGACATCACGCCGCCCGGGCCGCGGGCCTGGAACTGCATGCCGACCTCGAGCGACTCGACGCCCTGGAAGGCCTGCTTCGGCACGACCTGGGTCAGGCCGTCGTGGCGCTCGCCGTAGCCCTCGGCGGCCGGCACGTCCACGCGGAAGGCGTCGCCGACCGAGCGGCCCGCGAGCGCGTTCTCGAGGCCCGGGACGATGTGGCCGAGGCCGTGGAGGTAGCTCAGCGGCTCGCGGCCGGCGGAGGAGTCGACCACCTCGCCCGCATCGTTGGTGAGGGTGTAGTGGAAGGAGACGACGCAGTTGTCGGCGATCTGCATGGCGGAGGTCCTGGTGGGCATCTTGGTGGGGAGCGTGGTGCGAATCGGGGCGGGCCGGCGATGGCACGGCGCGCGGGTGGAGCGGGTGGAACCGGGCGGCGCGCGGCGCCGGGCCCTCGAAGCAAAAACGCCGGGCGGACCTTCGTCCGCCCGGCGCTTCGTGGTGCGATCTCCGCGGAGGCGGGGATCAGACCGGGGTCACTTCCTCGGCCTGCAGGCCCTTCTGGCCCTGCACGACCTTGAAGGAGACCTTCTGGCCTTCCTGCAGCGACTTGAAGCCGGTGCCCTGGATGGCGCGGAAGTGCACGAACACATCCTCGCCGTTGTCGCGCGAGATGAAGCCGAAGCCCTTCGCATCATTGAACCACTTGACGGTGCCGATCTGCCGATCCGACATGGTGTATCTCCAGAAAATGTAAGTGTTGCTTTGAGTGGCTCCCGGCCGCGGTCCATGCGGAACGTCGGAGTGGGGAGCCGGTGTCGCGGTGCGGGAAACGAAACCAGAAACGATGGAGCGGCAGATCAGATGACTCACCGCGGCATCGAGTCACGAAAAGCGTGACCGTGCACAGCGCCCAGCACCGTACAGGAGTCCGGACAGGAAAGCTACCGCCAGTCGGCGGACGGTTTCCCCCGGCCCCCTCACTGTGGCAGCAGGGCCTCGATGTCGCGGGTGATCGACTCGGGGGTGTCGGTGGGCGCGTAGCGCTTCACGACCTGGCCGTCGCGGCCGACGAGGAACTTGGTGAAGTTCCACTTCACCGCCTGCGAGCCCAGCAGGCCGGGCTTCTCGGCCTTCATCCAGGCCCACAGCGGATGCGCGCCGGCGCCGTTGACCTCGACCTTGTCGAAGACCGGGAAGCTGACGTCGTAGGTGAGCGAGCAGAAGCCCTTGATCGCCTCGGCGTCGCCGGGCTCCTGGCCGCCGAACTGGTTGCAGGGGAAGCCCAGCACGCTGAAGCCGCGGTCGTGGAAGCGCCGGTGCAGGGCCTCGAGGCCGGTGTACTGCGGGGTGAAGCCGCACTTGGAGGCCACGTTCACCACCAGCACCACCTGGCCGGCGAACTCGGACAGGGCGCGTTCGACGCCGTCGATGTCGGTGGCGCGGAAATCGCTGAGGCTGGTCATCGCGGGGCTCCAAGGGTCCGGTCGGGGCCCGCAGCCTAGCGCAGCGTGGCGCTCAGTGCCCGCCGTAGCGCAGCCAGATCTCGGCCTCGCGCTCGTGCAGGAAGATCCGCACGTCGAAGCCGGCCTCGCGGGCCAGGATGATGGCGTGCTCCATCCGCGCCAGCTCGGCGTCGTCGGTCTCGACCATCGCGACGCGCAGGCCCGCGTGCAGCAGCCCCTCGAGCGTCTCGATGACGCGCGCGAGGTCGTCCGGCGGCAGGGTCCGGCCGCGGGTGTGGTCGTGGATCATCAGCAGGCGCGGCTGGCGCGCCTGGATGATGGCCGCGGTGCGCTGCCAGAGGTCGAGGGTGTTCTCGAGGTGGCCTTTGACGCCATCGACCCGGATGTAGAGGTAGCCGGGGCGGTCGTGGCAGGTCAGCGTGGCGCTGGGCGGTGAAGGGGCGCCGGAAGTCATGCGCGCATTCTAGCCGCCCCCCTCCGGCGCGGCATCCGGGACGCATGGCACATGCGGCCGCGACGCGGTCGCCCGGACGCGACGCGGCCCCGCCCGGGGACCGGAGCGGGGCCGCGTCCGGCGGGCCCGCGCGGGCCCGCCGTGGTGCGCCAGCGGTGGCTTACTTCTTCAGGTCGAAGCGGTCGAGCTCCATCACCTTCGTCCAGGCGGCGACGAAGTCCTTGACGAACTTCGCCTCGGCGCCCTGCTCGGCGTAGACCTCGGCCAGCGCGCGCAGCTGCGAGTTCGAGCCGAACACCAGGTCGACCACGGTGCCGGTCCACTTGACCTGGCCGGTCGTGCGGTCGCGGCCCTCGAGCACGTTGGCGTCCGCGGCGGAGCGCGACCACTTGGTGCCCATGTCGAGCAGGTTCAGGAAGAAGTCGTTGCTGAGCACGCCCGGGCGCCGGGTGAACACGCCATGCTTGGCGCCGCCGATGTTGGCGTCGAGCGCACGCAGGCCGCCGACCAGCACGGTCATCTCCGGGGCGCTGAGGGTCAGCAGGTGGGCCTTGTCGACGAGCCAGTGGGCGGCGTCGGCGGCAGCCTCGGGGCTGGCGTAGTTGCGGAAGCCATCGGCCTTCGGCTCGAGCCAGGCGAAGGAATCGACCTCGGTCTGCTCCTGCGAGGCGTCGGTGCGGCCCGGGGTGAAGGGCACGCTGACGGCATGGCCGCCGGCCTTCGCCGCCGCCTCGACCGCCGCGGTGCCGCCGAGCACGATCAGGTCGGCCAGCGAGATCTTCTTGCCGCCGGAGGCGGAGGCGTTGAAGTCCTTCTGGATGCCCTCGAGCACGCCCAGCACCTTGGCCAGCTCGGCCGGGTGGTTGGCCGCCCAGTCCTTCTGCGGGGCGAGGCGGATGCGCGCGCCGTTGGCGCCGCCGCGGAAGTCGGTGCCGCGGAACGTGGAGGCCGAGGACCAGGCCGTGCGCACCAGCTCCGCGCCGGTCAGGCCCGAGGCCAGCAGCTTCGCCTTCAGGGCCGCGATGTCGGCCGCGTCGACCAGGGCGTGGTCGAGCGCCGGCACCGGGTCCTGCCAGACCAGGTCTTCCTGCGGGACGAGCTTGCCGAGGTAGCGCGCCTTCGGGCCCATGTCGCGGTGGGTCAGCTTGAACCAGGCGCGGGCGTAGGCGTCGTGGAACTCCTGCGGGTTGGCCATGAAGTGGCGCGAGACCTTCTCGTACGCCGGGTCGAAGCGCAGCGCGAGGTCCGCGGTGGTCATCATGATGGTGACCTTCTTCGACGCATCGTGGGCCGCCGGGGCCACGTTGCCGTCGGTGCGCACCTTCGGATGCCACTGGAAGGCGCCGGCCGGGCTCTTCACGAGCTCCCACTCGTTGCCGAACAGGTTCTCGAAGTAGCTCATGTCCCAGGCGGTCGGGGTCGGGGTCCAGGAACCCTCGATGCCGCTGGTGATGGTGTCGCCGCCCTTGCCGGTGCCGTGGGTGGAGATCCAGCCGAAGCCCTGCTCGGCGATGTCCGCGCCCTCCGGCTCCGCGCCCACGTGGGCGGCGTCGCCCGCGCCGTGCGCCTTGCCGAAGGTGTGGCCGCCGGCGACGAGCGCCACGGTCTCGTAGTCGTTCATCGCCATGCGCGCGAACGTGTCGCGGATGTCATGCGCGGAGGCCAGCGGGTCCGGGGTGCCGTTCGGGCCCTGCGGGTTCACGTAGATCAGGCCCATCTGCACGGCGGCCAGGGGGTTGGCCAGCTCGCGGTTGCCGGTGTAGCGCTTGTCGCCCAGCCAGTCGGTCTCGGGGCCCCAGTAGATGTCGCCCTCCGGCTCCCAGATGTCGGCGCGGCCGCCGCCGAAGCCGAAGGTCTTGAAGCCCATGGTGTCCATGGCGACGTTGCCGGCGAGGATCAGCAGGTCGGCCCAGGAGAGCTTGTTGCCGTACTTCTGCTTGACCGGCCACAGCAGGCGGCGGGCCTTGTCGAGGTTGCCGTTGTCGGGCCAGGAGTTGAGCGGGGCGAAGCGCTGCGCGCCGGTGCCGCCGCCGCCGCGGCCGTCCTGCACGCGGTAGGTGCCGGCGGCATGCCAGGTCATGCGCACGAAGAACGGCCCGTAGTGGCCGTAGTCGGCCGGCCACCAGTCCTGCGAGTCGGTCATGACCTTCTCGAGGTCCTTCACGACCGCGTCGAGGTCGAGGGTCTTGAACGCCTCGGCGTAATCGAAGCCCTCGCCCAGCGGGTTCGCCTTGGGCGCGTGCTGGTGGAGGATCTTGAGGTTGAGCTGCTCGGGCCACCAGTCGCCATTGGTCGGGCCGCCGGCCTTGGTGTGGATCGGGGCACCGCCCGAGAACGGGCACTTCGCTTCGTTGGACATGGGTCTCTCCTGGGGAGTGGGCCTGGGGATCTGCGCCGCCGACTGTGGCGCACCCGTCGACATTGATGAAGTTGTTTTTGCCGATTCCTTCAATAGCCAGCGACTATCACGAGGGCGCGCCGCCGGACACGGCGAGCGTACGCCGGGCGGCGTGACAACCGGCCGACACCCGGGGCGCGCGCGGCGCGGCTTGCGCGCGGTCAAGTCGCGCCGGGCGAAAGTCTTACAATGGCGCGATCGCCGCCGACCCCGGCGCGCCACCCCACGAGTCCCATGGCCCAGTACCTCACCGAGCGCGTGCTCAGCGTCCACCACTGGACCGACGCCTATTTCAGCTTCACCACCACCCGCGACCCCGGCCTGCGCTTCGACAACGGCCAGTTCGTGATGATCGGCCTGATGGTCGACGGCCGCCCGCTGGTGCGCGCCTACTCCATCGCCAGCGCGAACTGGGAGGAGCAGCTGGCCTTCTTCAGCATCAAGGTGCCCGACGGCCCGCTGACCTCGCGCCTGCAGCACCTGAAGGTCGGCGACGAGCTGCTGGTGTCGGCCAAGCCCACCGGCACCCTGCTGATCTCCGACCTGCATCCCGGCGGCACGCTGTACCTCGTCGGCACCGGCACCGGGCTGGCGCCGTGGCTGTCGATCGTCCAGGACCCCGAGACCTGGGAGCGCTTCGAGCACGTGGTGGTGGTGCACGGCGTGCGCCATGCCGCCGACCTCGCCTACCGCGACTGGCTCTCGCACGGCCTGCGCGAGCACGAGCTCCTCGGCGAGCTGGTCGGCGCGAAGCTGCGCTACGTGCCGGTGGTCAGCCGCGAGGACCTCTCGGCCGAGGGCCTCCTGCACGGGCGCGTGACCACGGCCCTCGAGGACGGCCGGGTCTCCGCCGCCGCGGGCCTGCCGCCGCTGTCGCCCGAGCACGACCGGGTGATGATCTGCGGCAGCCCGCAGATGCTCGCCGACACGCGCGCGCTGCTCGATCGCCGCGGCTTCGAGGTCTCGATGCGCATCGGCCAGCCCGGCCACTACGTCTTCGAGCGCGCCTTCGTCGAGAAGTGACGCACGCGCCGGCTCAGCCCGGCGCCACGCCCTCCGGGGCGGCCTCGACGCGATGCCCGGCCAGCCGGAGCTGGTGCTCCAGCGCGGTGGCGAACGCGTCCGCGCCTGGCCAGCTGGTGATCCGCCCGCAGCGCCGGCCGCGGTGGAAGACGTACCAGGTCGGCACGCCGTGCAGCGCGAAGCGCGTGGCCAGCGCGCGGTCGTCGTAGACGTTGCCGTGCAGCCAGCGCAGCCCGGGATGCTGGAGCCGCGCCGGGGCGGCGAGCAGCGCGCGCTTGGCGATCTCGCAGCTCGGGCAGTCGCGCCCCCACAGGAACAGCACGGCGACGCGGTCGTCGTCCTCGGCGAGCACGCCGTCGAGCCAGGGCGACGCGATGCGCTGCATCGCGAAGCGCTGGAAGAAGCCGGGCACCGGGGACGCATCGGGCGGGGTCATGGCGCGACCCTGCGCCGATTGGAGCAAAAGCTCAAGCCGGGCATTCCGATAGCCAAGGCCGATCGCAGGGATTGGAAACGCGTACTTCCGGTCCCCCGCCCGCCCGGGTAGCGTCCGTCGGTCCCCGCCGCCGCGGGCGCTCGATGGATTGCACCCCGGTACGCTCCCCGGGGCCTTGCCCCCGCCCCGCGCGGGGGGTCTTTTTTGGGTCCGCCGCGGGCGACCGCGGTTCGTCCCGACGGTCCAGGCGGCCGATGCTTGGTGCATGATGCGTTGCAATGCCTCCGGGCCATGCGACGGACACCGCGCTTGAGCGAGAGAGCACCATCCGCCCGCGGAGATCGGGCCAGCACCCCACCGGCCGCCGCCCTCCCGCGGCGCTGGCGGCCACGCGCGGGCGCCTGCGGCCTGGCCCTGGGCATGGCGCTCGCGGCGCTGCTCGCCGCCCTGCCCGCCGCCGCGCTCGAGCCCGGCAAGCGGCCCAGCCAGTACATCTTCGAGCGCTGGGGCGCGGACGAGGGCCTGCCCCAGAACTCGGTCAACGCCATCGCCGAGAGCCCGGACGGCTTCCTGTGGCTGGCGACCTTCGAGGGCCTGGCGCGCTTCGACGGCCAGCGGATCGTCCCCGCGGACCCCGGCATCACGCTGCGCACCGGCAGCGCGATCGTGCGGATGTGGCAGGACGAGCACGAGGCCCTGTGGACGGCCAGCCTCGATCGCGGCGTGGCGCGGCTGCACGGCGAGGAGGTCTCCCGCTGGGGCCGCGACCAGGGCCTGCCCAGCGACACCGTCACCACCGTCGCCGGCAAGGTCGGCGAGGTGTGGGTCGGCACCGCGAACGGCGCGGCGCGGCTCGTCGGCGAGCGCTTCGAGCCGATCGCGGGCATCCCGCCGCTGGCGATCCGCGACATCGCCTTCGACGCCGCCGGCCGCGCCTGGGTGCTGACCCGGAGCGCGGGGCTGTTCCGGGTCGATCCCGAGGGCGTGGTGCCGGTCGCGCTGCCCGACGAGCCGAGCCCGGTGGGCGCGAGCCTGGCGCCCACCGAGGACGGCGGCCTGTGGGTGGCCACCAGCGGCGGCCTGCACCGGCTCGACGTCGAGGGTCGCCCCGTCGCGCGCCTGACCCGCGCCGACGGGCTCGCCAGCGACTTCATCAACAAGCTCATGCTCGCCCGCGACGGCACCCTGTGGATCGGCTTCGAGGGCTCGGGCCTGCAGCGCCTGGGCGCCGACGGCGGGCTGGAGCGCTTCGACGTCGACGACGGCCTGCCGAACGCCTTCGTCGCGACGCTCTACGAAGACCGCTTCGGCAGCCTGTGGATCGGCACCAACCTCGGCCTCGGGCGACTCCGCGACGGCCCCTTCCTCAACCTCGGCCTGCGCGAGGGCCTGCCCTCGGACTTCGCCCGGGTCATCGCCCAGGACGTCGACGGCGCGATCTGGGTCGGCGTCGACGATGGCGGCCTGGCCAGGATCGTCGAGGACGCGGTCGTCGCCACGCTCGGGCCCGCCGAGGGCCTCGCCAGCCCGACCGTGCGGGCGCTGGCGGTCGACCCGGCGCGCGGCGCGCTGTGGGTCGCCGCCTATGCCGGCGGCCTCCACCGCGTCGAGGGCGGCCGGATCGCCGCCACCTGGCGCCTCGCCGACGGCCTGCCGAGCGCGCTGATCCGCAGCCTCGCGGTCGGGCCGGACGGCACGCTGTGGATCGGCACCGAGGACCAGGGGCTGCTGCGCCTGCGCGAGGGCCGCATCGAACGCGTGGAGGGCGTCGGCTTCCGCCTGCAGGACGTGCGCGCGCTGGCGTTCGACCGCGCCGGCACGCTCTGGGTGGGCAGCTATGCGCACGGCCTGGGGCGCCTCGCGGCCGGCGAGGCGGTGGTCCGGGCCGCGCCGGTGGTGCTGCCCTCCCAGCGGATCATGAGCCTGTTCGAGGACCGCGACGGCCGGCTCTGGGTCGGCGGCCAGACCGGCCTGACCGCGCTGCGTCCCGGCGGCGGCGAGCTCGACCTGGGGCCGCTGGGCGTGCCCTTCCAGCGCGCGGTGTTCTTCATCACCCAGGACGCCGACGGCGACCTGTGGTTCACCGGCAACGTCGGACTCACCCGGCTGCCGCTCGCGAGCCTCGAGGCCCTCGAGGCCGGCCTGCCCGGCCCGCATCCGGTGCAGCGCTACGACCGCCTCGACGGCCTGCGCAGCACCCAGCTCAACGGAACCAGCCAGCCCGCGGGCCTGCTCGATGCGCGCGGCCGCCTGTGGCTCCCGGGGCCGCTCGGCGTGGCGATGCTCGACCCGCGGCGCATGACCCGGGTCGAGCACCAGCCGAGCGTCCGCCTGGACGACGTCCTGGTGGACGGCGCCGAGGTGGCGCTCGAGGACGGGCAGGTGCTGGCGCTGCCGCCCGGCGCGCGGATCCAGCTGCGCTATGCGGGCGTGAACGCGCTGCTGCCGCGCGCGCCGCTGTTCCAGGTGCGGCTCGACGGCCTCGACGCGGACTGGGGGCCGGCCGAGGAGCGCGACGCCACGACGTACGCGGCGCTGCCGGCGGGCGAGTACCGCTTCCGCGTCCGCGCGGTGTCGCCGCGCGGCACGCTCGGCACCCGCGAGGCCAGCGTGGCGTTCCGCGTGGCGCCGCGCCTGCTGGAGCGCACCGAGGTCCGGGTCGGCGGCGTCGTGCTGGGCCTGGTGGCGCTGTGGGCCCTGGTGGCGCTGCGCGAGCTGCGCCTGCGCCGCACCACCCGCCTGCTCGAGCTGCAGGTCACCCGGCGCACCCGCGAGCTGCAGGAGAAGAACGCCGCGCTCGAGTCCGCGATGGGCGAGCTGCAGCGGCTCAGCCGCACCGACGCCCTCACCGGGCTCGGCAACCGGCGCTCGCTCGAGGGCGAGATCGACAGCGAGCTGGCGCTGACCCGGCGCCGGCAGCGCGAGCAGGCCGCCCTGCCCCACGCCGAACGCGAAGCCACCGTGGTGCTGGTGATCGACCTCGACCACTTCAAGCGCGTCAACGACCAGCACGGCCACGCGGTCGGCGACCTGGTGCTGCGCGAGGTGGCCCGCGAGCTCAAGCGCCAGGTGCGCGGGTCGGACCTGCTGGTGCGCTGGGGCGGCGAGGAGTTCCTCGCGCTGCTGCGGCTCACCCGCCAGCGCGACGCGCAGGGCCAGGCGCTGCGCCTGCTGCAGGCGCTGCGGGCGCTGCGGATCCGGCTCGAGGACGGCAGCGCGATCGGGATCACCGCCTCGATCGGCATCGCGGCCTGGCCGTTCCTGCCCGACGCCCCCGAGGCCACGTCGTGGGCGCAGGTGGTGGAGCTGGCCGACAGCGCGCTCTACCTCGCGAAGGAGCGCGGCCGCGACCGCGCCTACACCCTGCTGCCGGGCCCGGCGCTGAAGGACGCGCCCGGCGTGGCCGACGCGCTGCGCGACGTCGCCGCGGCGCTGGCCGACGGGCGCCTGCGGGCCGAGGCGCCGGGCAGCGGCTGACCCCGCCTCACTCGCAGGTCGCGGGCTCGCCCTCGGCCAGCGGCCGCGGCGACGCGATCGCGATGAACGCGACCGGATAGGGCCAGCTCTCGAACGTGGCCCCGCCCGCGATCGCCGGGCAGCTGCTGGTGGCGGTCCAGCGCTCGCCGTCGGGCGAGATGAACACCTCGAACTTGAGCGCGCGATCGGTCTGGTTGGCGATGCTCACCATCGTGCCCTCGCCGCCCGAGGTGATCCGGCTGACCCGGATGGTGGCCTCGGCATCGGGCACCGACACCAGCGCGCCGTCCGGGCCGATCGCGGCGGTGAAGGCGGGATCCCCGGAGCCCGTGACCGCGTCCGCGGGCAGCTGCTCGCGCCAGCGCCAACCCTCGCGCAGCGCGGGGCGGTCCTCCGGGGCGTCGTCCGCGGCGCCGCCGCGCCACGAGGCGCAGCCCGCGAGCGCGGCGAGCATCGCCGCGGCGAGGCCGAGCCGCAGGAGGCGGCGGGGCGTGGGCAGGGGGGCGTGGGTGGGCATCGGCGGGGTCCGCGGGCGCGAGGGGCCGCCAGACTAGCGCGAAGCCCCCGGCCGCGGCAGCCGCGCGTGCCGGAAACGACGGAGGGGCCGCGCGGACGCGGCCCCTCCGGGGTGCAACGCGGCGCGGGGATCAGAAGCGCGCGGTGAACTCCACGCCCACCGTGCGCGGCTCGTTGAGGAAGCCGGTGAGGTTGTTGAAGTCGATGCCGCCGACCGCGACGGTCTCGTCGAGGATGTTGCGGCCGAACACCGCCACCTCGTACGCATCCCAGCCGTAGCCCACCCGCAGGCCGCCCTCGACGAGCGACTTGCCGGTGTACTCGCGCGACTGGTAGAGGAAGAAGCTCACCTCCGAGCGGTAGTACCAGTCGGTGTAGACGAACAGCTCGCCGGCGCCGAGCTCGGTGCCCCAGCGCGCGGTCAGGTTGTGCACCAGCTTCGGGGCCTGCGGCAGCGGGTTGCCGTCGATCAGCGCCAGCCTGCTGCCACCGACGATGACGGTCGGGTCGATGACGGTGCAGCCGCTGCCGCAGACCGCCACGGCCAGGCCCGCGTCCTTGATCTCGGTCTCGTTGAAGCTCGTGCCCAGCGTGACCAGCAGCGCGTCGGTCACCCAGGCCTCGAGGTCGAGCTCGACGCCGCGGCCCTGGGTGCGGTCGGCGTTGACCAGGGTGTTGAAGTTGCTGCCGCCGCCGACCGCGGTGAGCTGCTGGTCGTCGACCTGGTACTGGAACACGGTGGCGCCGAGGCGCACGCGGCGGTCGAACAGGTCGGCCTTCAGGCCGAGCTCGACGCTGGTGACCTCCTCGGAGCCGGCCACCGACAGCGCGTCGCCGAACAGCAGGCGGCCCTGGATCGACGGGGCGCGGAAGCCGGTCGCGACGCGGCCGAAGACGTTGAGGTCGTCGGTGACGTGGCGGACCAGGGCGAGGTCCCAGCTGATGTTGGTGTCGCCGGGGTTGGCGTAGAGCGGGCCCACCTGCTCGGGCACGCCCGGGGTGAACTCGTTGATCGGCGACTCGGTGCGCCAGGCCACGAAGTCCTTGGAGTCGTCGGTGTAGCGCAGGCCGGCGCGCAGCTCGAGGTCCTCGGTGAGGTCGAACTGGCCGGAGCCGTAGATCGCCCACGCGGTGTTGTCCTGCTCCTGGAAGGCCTGGCCGTTCACCGGCTGGCCCGGGGCGAAGGTGGCGTAGTTGAGCGAGGTGATGCGCAGCGACTCGTCGAAGAAGAACGCGCCGAGCTGCCAGTCGAACCGGCCCCAGTCGTTGGACTCCAGGCGCAGCTCCTGGGTGAACTGGTCGTGCTCGGGCAGGCCGTCGGCGGACTGCGCGTCGAAGGGGATGAAGCCCGGGCCGGAGACCGGCAGGAACGCCGCGCCGAAGCCGCCGTCGATGTCGCCGCGCGAGAACGAGTCCGCGCTCTCCCAGCCGGTGATCGAGTACAGGGTGGTGCGGCCGAGGTCCCAGCGCAGGCGGGCGTTGGCGCCGATGGCGTCGAGCACCTGCGAGTTCACGCCGTCGATGCTGACGGTGTCGCGGTCGAAGCCGGGCACGAAGTCGTTGCTGCCGGGCTGGAAGATGTTGGCGCGGAACAGCCGCGCGGTGCCGTCGAGATGCCGCGAGTGCGCGCCCAGCAGCGCCTCGAAGTCGCCGCCCTCGTACAGGAACTGCGCGCGGTAGGCCTGCTCCTCGAAGCCCTCCAGCTCGTCCTCGACGCCGCCGGGCGCGGTGTTGCGCACGCCGTCGCCGCGGCTCATCGAGATCGCCGACACGCGCGCGCTCCAGCGCTCGGTCAGCGCGCCGCCGTAGGCGCCCTCGACGTTCACCGCCGACTCGGAGCCGATGCTGGCCTGCACGTAGCCCTCGGCCTCCTGCGACGGGCGCACCGAGGAGAACTTGACGAGGCCGGCCGGGGTGTTGCGGCCGAACAGCGAGCCCTGCGGGCCGCGCGCCACTTCCACCTGCTCGAGGTCGAAGGCCGGGAAGCCCTTCAGCAGCGGGTTCTCCTGCACGACGTCGTCGTACACCAGCGACACCGGCTGGGAGGCGTTGAGGTCGAAATCGCCGTTGCCGAGGCCGCGGATGTAGAAGCGCGGGAAGGCGCGGCCGAACGAGCTCTCGATGTTGAGGCTCGGCACCCGGCCGGACAGGAAGCGGATGTCCTCGCCGCCGGAGGCAAGCACGTTGAGCTTCTCGTCGGAGATCGCGGTGATCGCCACCGGCACGTCCTGGACGTTCTCGACGCGGCGCTGGGTGGTGACCTCGATGGCGTCGAGCGTGGTCGCCTCGGGGGCCTCGTCGGCGGACTGGGCGGCGGCGAGGCCCGGCAGGGCCAGGCTGATGGCGATCGCGAGCGCGGCGCGGCGCTGCGGGCGGAACGGGGACGTCGACATGGTGGACCTCGGCAACAGGGGGGCCGCCCCGCCATGGGGCAGCCCGGGATGGGCGATGGCGTGCTGCATCCACTCCCGCACGTCCGCCGCGGGACCCTCCCGCGGCGGCGTCCGGGCGCCTCGGCGATCACGCGGCCCGTGGGCCGCCTCCCCTCGCCTCGCCTCCCGCCTCTGTGGGCGCGCCTCGGTCGCGTGGGCGACGGGCGTTAGGAAGGCGTTAATCCGGATGCAGGCGCGCACTGTACGGGCCGCGCCGCGCGGCGGGAACCCCCGGCGATCGCCGCCCGCGCCGCGCGGCGTTGCACCGGCGTCGCGGGGCCGTCGCGCCGGCCCGCCTCAGCCCGCCTCAGCCCGGCTCGACCCAGGCCTCGGCCGCCACCGGGCGGCGCGTCGCGCCGAGCCGGCGGAAGCGCTGGCCCGCCTCGAGGGTCTGGTTGATCGCCGCGAAGTAGGCCGGCATGTCGTCGCCCGGCATCACCGCCACCGGCGTGCCGCCGACCGCGCCGAACAGCGCCAGCACCTCCTCCGGGCGGTGCAGCGCGTGCACCAGCACCCGCTGCCCGTCGCTGCGCTGCCAGTCCAGGGCGCTGATCCCGCCCTCGCGCAGCAGGTGGTCCTCGATCGCCTCCTCCAGCGCGAGCAGGCGATCGGCGCGGATGCGCTCGCGGGCCTCGGCGCGCTGCGCCTCGTCGACGCGGCCCGGCCCGCCGCCCTGCGCGATCACGCGCTCGATCTCGGCCTCGTCCGGGCCGCCGCGGGCGAGGATGTGGTCCATCTGCTCGGCGTAATGGCGCTCGACCAGGCCGGCGAAGTCCTCCGGGGCCACCACCCGCGCCGGCGCGAGGCCCGGCGCCAGCGCGGCCCAGGCCGCGAGCCCGGCGGCGACGTCGAGGCCCGGGCGCCAGTCCATCCCGCTGCCGGGCGGCACGTTGGCCGGGTCGTGGAAGGGCCCGGTGCCGAGCGTGAAGCCGCGCCCCTCCGGCGCCCAGGCGCGCACGAGATCCCAGAACGCGGGCAGCGCGGGATGCACGTAGACCACGGCCCAGTCCTCGCCCGAGGGCGAACGCGCGGCCCACAGGCCCATGTCGTGCATCCGCGGGATCCGCCAGGTGCCGGCCGGCCGCCAGCCGGCGGCCTCGAAGGCCGCGATGTGCCCCCGGGCCTCGGCGTGGTCCGCGATGCCGTCAGGGCCGCAGGCCACGAGCGTGATCCGCGGCACCACCGGCTGGTGGCCGGCATCGGCCATCCGCAGCCCCAGCTTGCCGAGCTTCCAGCGCAGCCACAGCCGCAGGCCGATGAAGCCCCCCACCACCAGCACCAGCAGGCCCACCACGAGGCCGCCCACCACGGCCAGGAACGTCGTCATCGCGCCTCACTCCCCGATCGGCCGCCCCCGCGGCCTCCGCCGGAGTGTGCCCGAGCCGCGTGACGCCTGGCGGGCCCCGGGGCCAGCCACCCCGGCGGCGACCGGGACTTCCGGCCTGTGCCGGGGCCCGGGGGACGGGGTACGCTCGGGCGTTGCGTCGCGCCCCCCTTTCTCGCCCCGCCTGGAGTCCACCGCATGCGTTCCCGCCTCGCCCTCGCCATCTCCGCCGCGCTGTCGCTCGCGCTGGCGGCCTGCAGCAACGACGCCCCCGACGCCGCCGCGACCGCCCCCGCCGCCACGGCCGCGGCCCCGGCCGACGGCGCCGCGCAGGCCGCCGACAACCCGTTCTTCCAGGCCTCGACGCTGCAGTACGAGTACCCGCCGTTCGACGCGATCCGCGACGAGCACTACGCCCCGGCGCTGGAGCGCGGCATGGCCGAGCAGCTCGCCGAGATCCGCGCGATCGCCGACAGCGCCGAGCCCGCCACCTTCGAGAACACCATCGTCGCGATGGAGCGCTCCGGCGCCACCCTCAACCGCGTCAGCGCGGTGTTCTTCAACCTCGCCGGCGCCAACACCAACCCGGTGATCGACCAGGTGCAGGCCGAGTTCGCGCCCAAGCTGGCCGCGCACATGGACACCATCCTGCTCGACGGCCCGCTGTTCGCCCGCGTGAAGGGCCTGTACGAGCAGCGCGCCACGCTCGGCCTCGACGCCGAGTCGCTGCGCCTGCTGGAGCGCTACCACACCGACTTCGTGCGCGCCGGCGCCCAGCTCGACGACGCCCAGAAGGACCAGCTGCGCGCCCTCAACGGCGAGCTGGCCAGCCTGCAGACCGCCTTCAGCCAGGCCGTGCTCGCCGGCGTCAACGCCGCTGCGATCGTGGTCGACACCCGCGAGGAGCTGGCCGGCCTGAGCGACAACGAGATCGCCGCCGCCGCCGCGGCCGCCGAGGCCCGCGGCCTGCAGGGCAAGTACGTGATCGCCCTGCTCAACACCTCCGGCCAGCCCGCGCTGGCCTCGCTGACCAACCGCGCGCTGCGCACCCGGATCATGGCCGCCTCGCTGGGCCGCGGCACCTCCGGCGGCGAGCACGACACCACCGCCACCATCGCCCGGATCGTGCGCCTGCGCGCCGAGCGCGCGCAGCTGCTGGGCTATCCCAGCCACGCGGCCTACGTGCTCGAGGACGCCACCGCCGGCACCGTCGAGGTGGTCAACCGCCTGATGGCCGACATGGCCCCGGCCGCGCGCGCCAACGCCGAGCGCGAGGCCGCCGACATGCAGGCCATCGTCGACGCCGAGGGCGGCGGCTTCCAGGTCGGCGCCGAGGACTGGGCGCTGTACGCCGAGCGCGTGCGCACCGAGCGCTACGCCTTCGACGGCGCCCAGCTGCGCCCCTACTTCGAGCTCAACCGCGTGCTCGAGGACGGCGTCTTCCACATGGCCAAGGAGCTCTACGGCCTGGAGTTCCGCCCCCGCCCCGACCTGCCGGTCTACCAGGAGGACGTGAAGGTCTGGGAGGTCTTCGACCGCGACGGCACCTCGATGGGCCTGTTCGTCGGCGACTGGTACGCGCGCAGCAACAAGCGCGGCGGCGCGTGGATGAACGAGTACGTCGGCCAGAGCCGCCTGCTGGGCGGCCGCCCGGTGGTGGGCAACCACCTCAACATCCCCAAGCCGCCGGCCGGCGAGCCGACCCTGCTGACCTTCGACGAGACCACCACGCTGTTCCACGAGTTCGGCCACGCGCTGCACGGCCTGTTCTCGGACGTGAACTACCCGCGCTTCGCCGGCACCAGCGTGCCGCGCGACTTCGTCGAGTACCCCAGCCAGGTCCACGAGATGTGGGCCACCTGGCCGAGCGTGCTGGCCAACTACGCCCGCCACTACCAGACCGGCGAGCCGATCCCGCAGGAGCTGCTGGACAAGGTCATGGCCGCCGAGCAGTTCGGCCAGGGCCACGCCACCACCGAGTACCTCGCCGCGGCGATGCTCGACCAGGCCTTCCACCAGATCACCCCCGACCAGGCCCCGACCGCGGAGCAGGTGCTCGCCTTCGAGCAGGCCGCGCTGCAGGCCGTCGGCCTCGACTACCCGGCCGTGCCGCCGCGCTACCGCTCGGGCTACTTCAGCCACACCTTCGCCGGCGGCTACTCGGCCGGCTACTACAGCTACCTGTGGTCGGAAGTGCTCGACGCCGACACGGTGCAGTGGTTCAATGAGAACGGCGGCCTGAGCCGCGAGAACGGCGACCGCTTCCGCGCGCTGCTGCTCTCGCGCGGCGGCAGCGTGGAGGCGATGCAGCTCTTCCGCGACTTCCGCGGCCGCGACCCGGACGTGGCGCCGCTGCTGGCGCGTCGCGGCCTGGCCGCGCCGGAGGGCGCGGCCGAGTAACCGCGCGGCCCCTCGCCGATGCCCCACGACGCCGCCTCCGGGCGGCGTCGTGCCGTGCGGCGCCCGGATCGCGGCCGGCGCGGTCACGGTCCCGCGACGCCGGATCGCCGAGCCTGCGCGCCCCGCCTCGACGATCCCGGAGCCCCGATGCTTCCCTCCCGCACTCCCTGGCGGCGGCTCGTCGCCGCCCTCGCGCTGCTCGCCCTCGCCGCCTGCGCGCCGCGCGGCGACATCCGCGAGCCGCTGCCCACCCGCCTCGTCCCCGCCCCGCAGGCGTCGTCCGAGCGCGCGCTGGTGGTGGTGCTGCCGGGCTACGCCGACAGCGTCGAGGACCTGGCCGCGTTCGGGATCGCCGAGGCCATCCAGGCCGGCTGGCCCGAGGCCGACGTGATGCTCACCGGCGCGGCGATCGGCTATTACCGCGCCGGCCAGATGCCCGGCCGCCTGCACGACGAGGTCATCGCGCCGGCGCGCGCGGCCGGCTACGGCGAGGTCTGGCTGGTCGGCGCCTCGATGGGCGGGATGGGCGTGGTGCTCTACGAGCGCGGCCACCCCGGCGAACTCGACGGCCTGGTGCTGTTCGCGCCCTTCGTCGGCCGCGGCGGCCTGCTGCGCGAGATCGGCGAGGCCGGCGGCGCGCGGGCCTGGGATCCGGGCCCGGCCCCGCCGGCGATGGACGCCTCGAACTTCCAGCGCGAGATGTGGCGCGACATCCGCACCTGGCCCGACACCCCGGGCCGCGCCCAGCGCGTCTGGCTGGCCTGGGGCGAGGGCGACCGACTGCGCCGCGCGGTGCCGCTGTTCGCGCCGCTGCTGGAGCCGTCGCAGATGCTCGAGCGCCCCGGCGGCCACACCTGGAGCGTGTGGTCGCCGGCGGCCACCGAGATCTTCACCCGGGTGCGCGCGGCGCGCGCGCCGGCCGCGGCCGCCAGCGCCGACTGAGCCGCGCGGCCCGGCCGCCCTCGCCCACGACGACGAAGGCCACCCTCGCGGGTGGCCTTCGTGCGTACGACGCGGCGGCGGCGGGCCTCAGGCGAGGTCGCGCTTGCGGCCGCGCAGCTCCTTGTTCAGCACCTCGGCCTTGCTCAGGTACTGCTTGGCCATGACGCGCACGAGGTAGGAGTTGTCGCGGTCCATCAGCACGTCGTGCATGCGGTGCTGCAGCACGGTCTCGGTGGCCTCGAGGCGGGTGATCTGGTCGAGGCCGGCCTTCTTGAGGTTCTTCGACAGCACGCCATAGGTCTGGTGCGCTTCGTCCACCCACTCCGGGGCCTTGCGGCGCTTCGCGGCCGAGGCCTTGATCTCGTTGCCCAGGTCGGTGGCGAGCTGGGACTTGGCCTCCGCCATCCGGGTGAACACCTGGCGCAGGCGCGTGTCATCGACCCGCTTCGCGGCGTCCTCGTAGAAGTCGGTGGCCTCGCGGCTGAGGTCGAGGAGATCGGGGAGGAACTGCTGGGTGGTCTCGCTCACGAATGCACTCCTTGTGGCGGGTGACGGGCGGCCGCGACGGCTTCCGGATCGGGCGGGCCGTGCGCGCCGGCGGCGCGGACGGGACCTGGCGGGGCCCACGGAAGGCACCCCGGGCGGGCGGATCGGCCTGGCGCGGGCCAGGCTGCCCAGAGGGTGCGGACCGGCACCATACGCCACGGGGGGTAAAAGTTTGGTTAGGTGGGCGTGACGAGGATCACGGAGGATCCACGCGTTCCACGCTACAAGCCCGTTGCAGAGCCGTGACAGCTCGAGTGCAGGCTCTAGCGACCGGCCGCCGCGACCCGCGCGGAGCGCCCGGCGCCCACCGCCCGGGCCAGGTTGGCCCGCGCGGCACCGTCGAAGCGCGCGTGGAAGCGCTCGCTGAGGTAGATCCTGGGCTTTTCGAGCAACATCTTCAGGAAACGTCGCCGATTGAACGCGAACATCCACGCAGGCACCCGGCCGCGGTACTCCGCGGCGATGCCGCGATCGTAGGCGTCGAAGGCCGCCGGGGACGCGCCCAGGATGGCCATGTCGGCATCGAGGAAATGCCTGGCATCGTCGTCCAACGCGACGCCATCCTCGCGCCCATGGGCCGCCGTGAGCAGGATCAGCGCCTGCACGCGCGCCAGGTCCGCGCCGAGCCCGGGCCAGTCCCGCGGGATCGCCTCGGCCGCGAGGGCGGCGCTGCGGGCCTCGTTGTCGCGCCGGCCGGGCACGTACACCGCGTCGTGGAAGAGCGCCGCCAGCAGCACCTCGCGCGGCTGCCGCCAGCCGGGCCCCTCGGCCTCGACCCAGGCCAGGTGGGCGAGCACCTCCTCGACGTGGCCGAGGTGGTGGTAGGCGCGGCGCGGCTCGGCGTAGGCACGCTCGAGGGTGGCGCGCAGCGCCGGGGGCACGGCGTCGGCGAGGGTGCGGAGGTCGGCGGCGGGGAGGTCGATGGGGCGCATGCGCGCATGATCCCGCCGCGGGCGCCCGCCGGCCAGTGCATCCGGCGCGCGCCACCACCACCCGGCGTGCACGGCCCGCGCACCCGGCCTGCACGACGCGGCATGCGATGCTCCGCGCCGGTCGCCCCGCACTCCCGCCCCGCTCCGCACGACCGCGCGCGCATGTCCCAGCCCGACCCCGCCCCCCGCCCCGCCCCTCGCCCCGTCGACCCCGTGCGGCCCGGCGCCATCGCCGGCGCGCCGCTCGAGGAGCGCCTGCGGCGCTGGGTGGTGGCGGTGTTCCCGCGCGACGCCGGGCCGCCGGTGGCCTACGACGCGCCGGCCGGCGACCCGGGGCTGTTCGGGCCGGGCAGCGTCACCTGGCGCATCCACGCCGACCTGCCCGGCATGCTCGCCGGCGGCCTCGGCGCGCTGATGCTGCAGACCCTGCATCCGCTGGCGCTGGCCGGGGTCTGGGACCACTCCGACTTCCGCCGCGACCTGGTCGGGCGCCTGCGCCGCACCACCGCCTTCGTCGCCGCCACCAGCTACGCGCCGCGGGCCGAGGCCGAGCGGATGATCGCGCTGGTCCGCGGCATCCACACCCGCGTGCGCGGCCACGCGCCGGACGGCCGCGCCTACTCCGCCGACGACCCGCGCCTGCTCACCTGGGTGCACGTGACCGAGGCGATGAGCTTCCTGCGCGGCTACCAGGCCTACGGGCCGATCGCGCCGGGCGCCGCGCAGATCGACGCCTACTACGCCGAGGCCGCCCGCGTGGCCGAGGCGCTGGGCGCGCGCGACGTGCCGCGCAGCCATGCCGAGGTGCAGGCCTTCCTGCACGACGTCCGGCCCGAGCTGGCGTGGACGGCGCGCTCGGCCGAGGTGCTGCAGGTGCTGGCCGCGATGCGCCTGCCGGTGCCGGCGGGCGGCCTGGGCCGCGAGCTGTTCCTCGGCGCCGGCGCGGCGATCCTGCCGGGCTGGGCGCGCGCGATGATCCCGCGCGGCCCGCTGGCGCGCGCCCGCGACGCCGCCGCGGCGGCCACGCTGCGCGCGGGCGCCGGCACCCTGCGGCGCGCGATGCGCGAGGGCATCGCGCCGCGCGCCTGCGCCCGGATGGGCCTCGACTCCGCGCTGCTGCAGCGCTGGCCCGGCCCCGGCGAGCGCGCCGAGGCCTGGCCGCCGGACGCGCGCGCCGGCGCGGTCGGGGCTCAGCGCGAGTAGGACCAGGCCTGCATGCGGCCGTCGCGGTAGGGCATCACGCCGTGGAAGGGCCGCGGGTCGTCGTCGAACACCAGCGGCAGGAAGCGGCGGTCGCCCTCCCACAGCTCCAGCGCCGGCACGTCCTCGATCGCGACCCAGTGCAGGCTGCCTTCGGCGTTGCGTTCGGGCACCTCGCCGCTGAAGCGGTCGACCACGAACACGAACCCGAACCAGTCCTCGCCGCCCTTGCCGAAGCCCGGCCAGCTCAGCGTGCCGCGCAGGCGCATCGATTCCACCGTGATGCCCGCCTCCTCCATCAGCTCGCGGCGCATGCCGGCGTGCACGTCCTCGCCGGGCTCGAGCTTGCCGCCGAGGCCGTTGTACTTGCCCAGCTGCTGGTCGTCGGCGCGCGCGTTGCGGTGGACCATCAGCACGCGCGCGCCGTCGGGCGAGAGCACGTAACCGAGGGTGGCGAGGATCGGGGTGTAGGGCATCGGGCGCGGCCGTCGGGCGTGGGGAGCGCGGAGTCTAGCCGCGCGCCGGGTATCCTTCGCGCCCCATGACCGCCTCCGCGCCCACCGACGCCGCCCTGCCCGCCCCCGCGCCCCCCGCGCCGGGCGCCCCGCGCGTGCTCGTCGTCGGCGGCGGCCCGGCGGGCCTGATGGCCGCCGAGGCCGCGCGCGCCGCGGGCTGCGTCGTCGACCTGCACGAGGCCAAGGGCTCGGTCGGCCGCAAGTTCCTGCTCGCCGGCAAGGGCGGGCTCAACCTCACCCACGCCGAGCCGCGGCCCGGCTTCGACGCCCGCTACGGCGCGCGCGCCGCGGCCGTCGCCGGCTGGCTCGACGGCTTCGACGCCGACGCCCTGCGCGCCTGGACCGCCGCGCTCGGCGTGGACACCTTCACCGGCAGCTCTGGCCGGGTGTTCCCGCGCGAGATGAAGGCCGCGCCGCTGCTGCGGCGCTGGGTCCACCGTCTGCGCGAGGACGGCGTGCGCTTCCACGTCCGCCAGCGCTGGGACGGCGCGCTCGCGCCGCGCGCCGGCGGCGGCTGGACGCTGCGCTTCAACACTCCCGAGGGCCCGCGCGAGGCCCATGCCGACGCCGTCGTGCTGGCCCTGGGCGGCGCGAGCTGGCCGCAGCTGGGCTCCGACGGCGCCTGGGTGCCGTGGCTGCGCGCGGCCGGGCTGGCGGTGGCGCCGCTGGAGGCCGCCAACTGCGGCTTCGACGTGCGCGGCGCGGATCCCGTCGGCGGGGGCTGGAGCGCGCACCTGGTCGCCCGCCACGCCGGCGCGCCGCTCAAGCCCGTGGTCGCGCGCTGGACCGACGCCAGCGGCCAGCCGCGCGAGCGCCAGGGCGAATGCGTGATCAGCGAATACGGCCTCGAGGGCAGCCTGCTGTACGCGATCGGCGCCGACCTGCGCGCCCGGCTCGCGGCCGGCGATCCCGCGCCGCTGGCGCTGGACCTGGCCCCGGGGCGCGCCCGCGAGGCCCTGCGCGAGGCGCTGGCGAAGCCGCGCGGCAAGCGCAGCCTGGGCGAGCACCTGCGCCGCGCCACCGGGCTCGACGGCGCGAAGTGCGCGCTGCTGTTCGAATGGCTGGCGCCGGCCACGCTGGCCGACCCGGCCGCGCTGGCCGACGCGATCAAGGCCCTGCCGGTGCCGCTGCGCGCGCCGCGCCCGGTGGCCGAGGCGATCAGCAGCGCCGGCGGCGTCGCGCTGGAGGCGCTGGACGCCGACCTCGGCACGCGCGCGCTGCCGGGCGTGTTCTGCGCCGGCGAGATGCTCGACTGGGAGGCGCCCACCGGCGGCTACCTGCTGACCGCCTGCTTCGCCAGCGGCCGTCGCGCCGGGCGCGCGGCGGCCGACGCGGCGAGGGCGAGGGCCGGCGGCGGGGGCGACGCGAGGCCCTGAACGACGACGGGCGCAGGCTCGCGCCTGCGCCCGTCGCCCCGCGACGCGGCCGGGTGGCCGCGCGCCGGCTTACTTCTTCTTCGCCGGGGCCGCCGGCTTGCCCTTGGCGGGCGCCGGGGCGGCCTTGTCCTTGCCGGCGGGCTTCTTGGCGGGTGCGGCCTTCTTGTCGCTCATGCGGGGATCCCTCGTCGGTGGAGCGCGTGATGCGTCGGGCGATGGCGGGCGGCACCCGGCGACGCCCATCGCATGCGACGCCGGCCGTCGAACGCTAGCGCAGCCGCGCGCGGACGCAAGGGGGCGCGGGGCCGGGATGCGGCCGCGACGACGGGCGGCGGGCGCCGCCCGCGGCTCACCAGTCGGTGCGCATCGGCAGCAGGCCGCGCAGCTCCGCGTCGGTGAGGTTGCGCCACTGGCCGGGCTTGAGGTGGCCGAGCTGGATGTTGACGATCCGCGAGCGCACCAGGCGCTTCACGCGGTAGCCGAAGTGCGTGCACATCAGGCGGATCTGGCGGTTCAGGCCCTGGGTCAGGGTGATCCGGAAGCCCACCGGGCCGAGCTTGCCGACCTTGCACGGCAGCGTGGTGGTCTCGTGCATCGGGATGCCGCCGCGGGCCATGCCGCGCAGGAACTCCGGGGTGACGGTCTTGTTGACCGCGACCAGGTACTCCTTCTCCTTGGCGTTCTCCGCGCGCAGGATCTCGTTGACGATGTCGCCGTTCGAGGTCAGCAGGATCAGGCCCTCGCTCTCCTTGTCGAGGCGGCCGATCGGGAAGATGCGCTGCTGGTGGCCGATCGCGTCGACGATGTTGCCCTTCACCGCCGACTCGGTGGTGCAGGTCACGCCGACCGGCTTGTGGTAGGCGATGTAGACGTGGCGGCGCTTGCCCGGCGCGATGTCGCGCGGCTTGAGCGGCTGGCCGTCGAGCAGCACCTTGTCGCCCTCGGCCACGGTCGTGCCGAGCTGGCCGGCGACGCCGTTGACGGTCACCCGGCGCTCGCTGATCAGCCGGTCGGCCTCGCGGCGGGACACCGCGCCGGTCTCGGCGACGTACTTGTTGAGGCGCATCGGCGGGGTCCAGCGGGGTGCGGAAGGGGGCGCATCCTCGCACGGCGGGGCCGGATGGTCACCCGCGGGGCTCCGCCGCGCCGCGCGCACGGGCACACTGCGCAGGCCCTCCACGTCCCGCGGCCCGCCCGCCGCGCCCGCCACCGCACCGCCCGAGGTCCCGATGGACAGCCCCGCCCCGCCCCGCCCCGGCACCGCCCTCGTGCTGCTGGCCTACGCCCTGGGCCCCGCGTTCGGGGCGCTGCTCGTGCTCGCCACGCTGATGGCCCTGCCCGACCTGCGCTCGCCGGAGGGCGCCCTGCCCGACCTCGACGCCCTGTGGGGCATCACCTGGATCGCCACCCTGCTGGCCTACGTGATCGCGGGCCCGGCCGCCCTCGCCGCCGGCATCGCCCACCTGGTGGCGCGCTCGCTGGGGCGCTGGCGGCTGGCGCTACCGATCGCGGCCGGCGGCCTCGTGCAGGTGCTCTCGGTCGCGGTGGCGCTGGCGCTGATCACCGGAGGCGAGCTGTCGCTGGCCTGGCGCCGGCTCGAGGAGTACGTGCTGTTCGCCTGGCTGCCGCCGCTCGCCATCGCGATGGCCGCGCTGATCGGCGGGGCGCTGCTGGCGCTGGAGCGGCGCGCACGCGCGGACGCGCCGGCGGAGACGCCCCATGGCTGAGCGCCGCGGCCCGCCACCGGGATCGGATCGCCATGGCGCCCCGCCCGCCCCACGCCCGGCGGGCCCGCGCCTTCGCGTGGGCATCGTCGGCGCCGGCGGCCTGCTGGGCCGACATGCGCTGGAGGCCGCGCTCGACGCCAACCACGAGGTGGTGGCCCTGCACCGCGGCGGCGCCGCCACCCGCGAGCGGCTGGCGCCGCTGGGCGTGGTGCAGCGCGCGATCGAGCTCGGCCGCACGGCCTCGCTGCAGCCCGCGCTCGCGGGCCTGGACGCGGTGATCCACGCCGCGGCGCCCTACCCCACCACGCCGCGGCCGTGGCGCGAGGAGGTGGCCGAGGGCATCGCGCGGATGCACGCGTTCTACGACGCGGCCGCCGAGGCCGGCGTGCGCACCGTGGTGTACGTGGGCGCCGCGATCGCGGTGCCGCGGCGCGCGGACGGCGCGCCGGCCGACGGCGGCGAGCACTACGCCGCGCCGCCGCGCGATGCCAACGCCTACCTGCAGCTCAAGATCGCGCGCGACGCCGGCCGCGGCATTGTCCAGGTGCTCGAGCGCGGCCAGCCGGGCACGCGCTACCTGCTCACCGGCGGCAACACCGACATGCTGACGCTGGCCGGGCGGATCGCCGACCTCGCCGGACGCCCGGCGCCGCGCCCCGCCTCGCTGGCCATGGCGCGCGCGCTGGGCCTGTGGCAGCGCGGGCTGCACGCGCTGGGCGGGCCGCGCCCGCTGCTCGACGCCACCGCGCTGGCGGTGATGGCCAAGGGCCAATGGCTCGACGGCGCGGTGGCCGCGCGCGAGCTGGGCTACGCGCCGCGCTTCACGCTCGACGACAGCCTGGCCCACGCGCTGGCGTGGTTCCGCTCGGTGGGGATGTGCTGAGGCGCCGCGCGCTGGAGCGCGGCGTGCGGAGGCGCGGCCTCAGCCGACGATCCGCACCCGGAACGTGCGCGCCTTGATCTTGCCGCGCTTGAGCTGCCCCAGCGCCTGCTCGGCCAGCGGGCTGGCGATGGCCACGTAGCAGCGGGTCGGGAACAGCGCGATCTTGCCCACCGCCTCGGCCGGCAGGCCCGCGGCGCCGGTCAGCGCGCCCATCAGGTCGCCCGGGCGCAGCTTGTCCTGGCGGCCGCCGTCGACCTGCAGGGTGCGCCAGGCCGCGGGCTGCGGGCGCGGGCGCTGGGCCTTCAGCGCGAGCGGGAGCTGCGGCAGCGGCGCGCCGCGGGCCTCCTCGATCGCGGCCAGGCGCGAGCGCTCGGCGTCGGAGGCCAGCGCCACCGCCAGGCCCGGCAGGCCGGCGCGGCCGGTGCGGCCGATCCGGTGCACGTGGGCGTCGGGATCGCTGGCCAGGTCGGCGCTGATCACCAGCGGCAGGCCGGCGATGTCGAGGCCGCGCGCGGCCACGTCGGTGGCCACCAGCACGCGCACGCTGCCGTTGGCGAAGCGCACCAGCACCTCCTCGCGCTCGCGCTGCTCGAGGTCGCCGTGCAGCGCGTCCACCGCGAAGCCCTCGCGCTCCAGCGCCTCCCACAGCAGGGCCACGTCGCGCTTGGTGTTGCAGAACACAAGCGCCGCGTCCGGGCGGCGGTCGGCCAGCACCTGGGCCACGGCCCAGTGGCGCTTCTCGGCGTCGATGCGGTGCACCACCTGTTCGATGGCCTGGGCGGCGTCGTCCTCGACGGTGAGCTCGGCGGGCTTGAGCAGCATGCGCTCGGCCACGCCGCGCACGCCGCCGTTGAAGGTGGCCGAGAACAGCATCGTCTGGCGCTCCTCGGGGGTGCGCTTCACGACCGCCTGGATGTCCTCGAGGAAGCCCATGTCGAGCATGCGGTCGGCCTCGTCAAGCACCAGGGTGCGCACGCCGTCGAGCACCAGCGCGCCCTTCTCGACCAGCTCGAGGATCCGGCCCGGGGTGCCCACCACCACGTCGGGCGGGACCTCGAGCGAGGCCAGCTGCGGGCGCAGCGGGATGCCGCCGCACAGCGTCAGCAGCTTGAGGTTGGGCAGGAAGCGGCCGAGCGCGCGCAGCTCCTTGGCCACCTGGTCGGCGAGCTCGCGCGTGGGACACAGCACCAGCGCCTGCACCTTCAGCGCGGCCGGCGTGACCCGGGCCAGCAGCGGCAGGCCGAAGGCGGCGGTCTTGCCGCTGCCGGTGCGGGCCTGGGCCAGCAGGTCACGGCCCTCGAAGCCGGGCGGCAGGGCCACGGCCTGGATCGGGGTCGGGGTCACGTAGCCCAGCGCCTCGCAGGCGCGGGCAAGGGGCTCGGGCAGGGCGAGCGAGGCGAAGGTCGTCATGCGCGCATTGTGGCACGCATGGGCCGAGCCCCGGCTCGAGGCGCTCCCGGGGCCCGGGTCAGAGGCCCGCGACGACGGCCGCGTGGACGATGCGCAGGGCCCCGCCCTCGTCCACGAGGCGCAGCCGGACCGACATCTCGTGCACCGGGAGGCCGTTGGGCGTGGCCACGCTGATGAGCTGGAACGCGCTCTCGCCGCGGAGGTCCGCATCGGGCACCTCGCGGGGGAAGTCCTCGCGCAGGTGGCGCGCCGTGACCGGGCCGCCGCCGCAGAACACCAGCGACACCTCCACCCGGTCGAAGGCCTCGAACGCGCCGTACTCCTTCTCGAGCCGGCCCAGCCGCGCCAGCAGCGCGTCGAAGCCCTGCCCGCTCGTCGCGCGCGCCGAGAACAGCCCCGGCAGCCGGGCATGGCGGCCCGCGACGAGGTCGAGCGCGAAGCGCTGGGTGAACGCGCGCAGGCGCTCGGCGGCCACCGGCGCCCCGGCCAGGTCGCCGACGACGCGCAGCTCGTGGCGCCGTTTCGGATAGGCCCAGGCGTAGCCCGGCGAGACCTCCTCGACGTCGCGCGGGTCGAGGCGGTCGGCCTGCATCGAAGCGGTGCTGCGCTCGCGGCCGTCGAAGCCGTCCAGGCGCAGGGTGAAGGCCGCCGGGGCCTCGAACGGCGCGTCCTCGTCCCAGGACGCGGGCCTGCCGGCCCCGTCGAGCAGGGTGAACACCGACTCCACCCACAGGAAGTGCAGCTGCTGGCGCAGCCGGGCCCGGTCGATCCGGCCGTGGGCGTCCGCGTACACCGCGAGGACGTCGGCGAAGGGCAGCGTGCCGCGGTCGATGAGCTGGTCGAGGAGGCGCGCGGCCTCGCGGGGCGTGTAGGGCATGCGGGTGGCCGGCCTGGCGGGGGCGGCGAGTGTGGCCCGCGCCGCCGCCGGACGACAGCCCGCGGGGACGGGAGGCCGCGCCACGCCGGCCGGCGGCACCACCGGCGCGCGGTCCGCGACGCGATCGGCGTGGACACGCCGCCGGGGCGCGGCGACGATGCGCGCCCCTCCCGCGCCGCGTGATGCCCCATGGCCCTGCCCCCGACCGCCCCCGCCGCCGTCGCGTTCGTCCAGCTCGACGTGTTCGCCGACCGCGCCGGCGCGGGCAATCCGCTCGGCGTCGTGCTCGACGGCACCGGCTTCGACGACGCCGCGATGCAGGCCTTCGCGGCCTGGACGAACCTGGTCGAGACCACCTTCGTGCTGCCGCCGGAGGCGCCCGGCGCGGACTACCGCGTGCGCATCTTCACTCCCACCCGCGAGATCCCGTTCGCCGGGCATCCCTCGCTGGGCACCGCGCACGCGGTGATCGAGGCCGGGCTGGCCGCGCCGCGCGACCTCGGCGACGGCCGCCGCGGGCTGGTGCAGGCCTGCGGCGCGGGCCTGCTGCCGGTGACGGTGGAGGCCGACGCCGACGGCGGCGAGGCGCTGTTCGTGCAGGCCCCGGGCGCGCGCGTGCTGCGCGTGGCCGAGCCGCTGGCCGGCGACCCGGCCGCCGCCGCACTGGCCGCGGCGCTCGCCGGCCTGCCCACGGGCATGCTGGCGCCCGCCCTGGTCGAGGGCGGGCGCTGCTGGTGGGTGGTGGAGGCGGCCGACGAGGCCGCGCTGCGCGGCTGGCGCCCGGACCACGCCGCGATCCGCGCGCTGGCCGCCGCCAGCGGCAGCCTCGGCATCTGCGCGTGGGCGCGGGCCGCCGATCCGGCGGCGGGCTGGCAGGTGGTCGTGCGGGCCCTGCCCTGCGGCATCGGCATCGACGAGGACCCCGCCAGCGGCGCCGCGAACGGCCTGCTGGCCTCGATGCTGCGCCAGCGCGAGCCGCGCGGGCCGCTGGCCGACGGCTACACCGTCAGCCAGGGCCGCGAGATCGGCCGCGACGCACGGCTGGTGGCGAGGATCGCCGCCGACGGCACGGTGCGCGTCGGCGGCCGCACGCAGACGGTGATCCGCGGCCAGGTCGCCTGGCCGCGGACCTGAGCCCAGCTCACTCGGCCGGCGCGGCCTCGACCTGCTCGCGCACGTAGCGGTCGAGCAGGCGCACGCCATAGCCCGACGCGCCCATCGGCACGGTCGGCAGCGGCAGATCGTCGCGCCACGCCATCGAGGCGATGTCGAGGTGCGCCCAGCGCACGCCCGGCTGGATCCAGGCGCCGATGAAGTGCGCGCCCACGCCGGCGCCGGCGCGCGCGGAGCTGCCGCCGTTGCGCAGGTCGGCGATCGGCGACTCCAGGTCCTTGGCGTAGCTCGGGTGCAGCGGCAGCCGCCACACCTCCTCGCCCGCCGCCGCGCCCGCGGCCTGCAGGGCCGAGGCCAGCGCGTCGTCGCGGGTGAACAGGCCGGCGTACTCGTCGCCCACCGCGGTCACCTGCGAGCCGGTCAGCGTGGCCACGTCGATGACCACGGCCGGGCGGTCGCGCTCCTGCACGAACCACAGCGCGTCCACCAGCACCATCCGGCCCTCGGCGTCGGTGCTCATGATCTCGTAGGTCTGCCCGCTCATCGTGCGGATCACGTCGCCGGGGCGCGAGGCCGTGCCCGAGGGCATGTTCTCGGCCAGCGCGGCCACGGCGATGGCGTTGACGTCGGCGCCGCGGCGCGCGAGCGCCAGCACCGCGCCGGTCACCGAGGCCGCGCCGGTCATGTCGTACTTCATCCGCCACAGGTTCTCCGACGGCTTGATCGAGATGCCGCCGGTGTCGAAGGTGATGCCCTTGCCGACGAAGGCCACCGGCGCCTCGTCCGCGCCGGCGCCGCGGTAGCGCACCACCAGCAGGCGCGGCGGGCGGGCGCTGCCCTGGCCGACCGCGAGGATCGAGCCCATGCCCAGGCGCTCCATCGCCGGGGCGTCGAGCACCTCGATGCTGACGCCGTCGACGCCGCGGAAGGCCGCGCGCGCGCGCTCGACGAAGCTCTCGGGGTAGATCACGTTGGCCGGCTCGGTGACCAGGTCGCGCGAGAAGCGCACGCCCTCGACCACGTGGCGCCAGTCGGCGTTCCAGGCGTCCTGGGCGGCGTCGGCGTCGCCCACGCGCAGCACCAGCTCGCCCTGGCCCAGCACCGGCGCGCCCGGGCGCGGGGTCCGGTACTGGCGGAAGGTGTACTGGCCGAGGTCCGCGCCCAGCGCGGCGTGCGCGCCCAGGGCGTCGGCGGCCTCCGGCAGCAGCAGCTCGATCCGCGGGGCGCCGCTGAGCACGCCGGCCTGGCCGACCAGGCCGCCGACGTCCTCGAGCAGGCGCGGGCTCACCGGATCGCTGCCGATGCCCACCAGCACCACCTGGCCGTAGGGGCCGACGCCGGGCAGGTTGAGCATCACGCCGCGGTCGCCGACGAAGCCGGCGGTGGCCACCGCGCGCTGCAGGGCGCCGCCGGTGGCGGCGTCGACCTCGGCGAACGCGCCCTCCAGCGGCGCGCCCTGGCGCACCGTCACCGCGACGGCGCCCTCGCTGGGCACGGCGTACGGGGCGAAGGCCAGGCTGCGGCGGGCCTCGGCGTCGAGCGGCGCGAGGGCGAGGCCGGCGGCGATCAGGCCGGCGGCGAAGGCAAGGCGAGGGGCGGGATGGGGCACGGGACCTCCGGGGTCGTGGACGCGCGGGCCGGGCGCCGGCGAGGCGGGCCGGCCGGCGCGCGGGGCGCTGGACGAGGGGATGCGGCGGGACGGACGGGGCTGCAGCGGTCGACGCGCGGCGACCTTGCCGCGGCCGGCGTCGACGTCGCGTGCAACCCTATAACGCTGGCCCGCGCCTCCCCCCTGCCGATGGTCATGGTGGCGCGACGCTCCCGCGAGACCGCGCTGGCGGTCACGCGGCGCGGCGGCCCCCGCGCTCAGCCCAGCGGCGCGGTCGGGCCGGCCTTCTCGACCGCGCGCCGGTAGGCGGGGCGCGCCTGCACGCGGGCCAGCCACGCGTGGATGGCCGGGTGCGCCTCGGGCGTCACCGCGCCGCGGGCCGCGGCGGCCTCGAGCGGGAAGCTCATCTGGATGTCGGAGGCGCTGAAGGCCTCGCCGGCGAAGTACGGGAACCGGGCCAGCTCGGCCTCGATCCAGCCCATGTGCAGCGCCAGCTGCGGGCTGACGAAGCTGGCCATGACCTTGTCGGCGAGCTTGCGCACGATCGGACGCGCGAAGAACGGCGCCGGCGCGCTGCGCATGCGGCGGAAGATCAGGCTCAGCAGCAGCGGCGGCATCGCCGAGCCCTCGGCGTAGTGCAGCCAGTAGGCGTAGCGCTGGCGCGCGGGCGTGCCCTCGGCCGGCGCGAGCGCAAGCCCGGCGCCGTGGCGCGCGACCAGGGTCTCGATGATGGCGCCGGACTCGGCCAGCACCTCGTCGCCGTCGGTGACCAGGGGCGACTTGCCCAGCGGGTGCAGCGCGCGCAGCGCCGCCGGCGCGAGCAGGGTCTGCGGGTCGCGGGCGTAGTGCTCGATGGCGTAGGGGACGCCGAGCTCCTCGAGCAGCCAGACGATGCGCTGGGAGCGCGACTGCTCGAGGTGGTGGAGGGTCAGCATGGACGGGCTCGCGGGCGGGATCGGGGCGCGGATTACAGCACGCGCGGCGCGCCGCGGGCTCGGCGGCGGGCTCAGCCGGCGGCGCGCAGGCCGTCCATGTCGAGCGTCTCGCCGGCGAAGCGGCGCGGCCCGTCCAGCGCGCGCACCACCACGCCCGCCACGTCGGCCGGCGCCTGCAGCGCGCCGGCCTCGCGCAGGCCGCGGAAGCGCTCCACCAGCGGGAACTCCTCGACGCTGGCGGCGCGGATCCGCGCCTGCATCGCGGTGTCGATGACGCCCGGGCTGATCGCCAGCACCTCGGCCGGCGCGGGCTGCCCGGCCTGCTCGGCGGCCAGCACGCGCAGGAAATGCTCCAGCCCCGCCTTCGAGGCGCCGTACAGGCTCCAGCCCGGGATCGCGCGGGTGGCCGCGCCGCTGCTGATGCCCACCACCTGGCGCCGGCCCGTCCACCCGGCGAGGGCGCCGAGCATCGCGCGGGTCAGCGCGATCGGCGCGACCAGGTTCAGCGCGAGGTGCGCGGCGATCGCCGCGGCGTCGCCCGCCTCGCCCATCGGATCGAGCGTGGCGGCGTTGTGCACCAGCACCACCCGCGTGGTCGCCGGCCCGACGCGCGCGGTGAGCGCGTCGGCCAGCGCCTCGCCGGCGCCCTCGGGCCGGGCGAGGTCGAGCGCGAGGTGCGCGCCCACCGGCGGCGCGCCGCGGCCGACGCCCAGCACGGCGTGGCCGGCCGCGTGCGCGGCCTGCGCCAGCGCGGCGCCGAGGCCGCGCGAGGCGCCGGTGATGACGTACAGCACGGAGGGGGTGGGCATCGACGGGCGCCTGGCGGGAGACGGGGCGGCGACGATGCGATGCGCGACGCGCCCGGCGCAAGCGCGGCCCGCGCTGTCCATGGATCCGGGGCCGGATTGCATGCGGCGCGGCCCGGTGCAAGGCTGGCCGCCACCACGCACGCCTTGCCCACGCCATGACCCCACGTTCCCCGTCCACCCGCAGGCCACGCCGCCTGTGGGGCTTCGCGCTGATGCTGGTCGGCGCGGTCGTGCTGCAGGCCGCGCTGCTGCGCGCGCCGTCGGCGCCGCCCGCGCCCGGGTCGACGCCCGCCGCCGCCGAGGCGCCGGCCCCGGCCGGCGCCCTGCCCGCGTTCCTGCCGGGCGAGGCGCGCGCCACCATCGCGCTCATCCAGCGCGGCGGCCCCTTCCCGCATCCGCAGGACGGCCAGGTGTTCGGCAACCGCGAGCGCCTGCTGCCGGCGCGCGAGCGCGGCTGGTACCGCGAGTACACCGTCGCCACGCCCGGCCTCGGGCACCGCGGTGCCCGGCGCATCGTCACCGGCGGCCGGCCGCCGGCCGAGTGGTGGTACACCGACGACCACTACGCGAGCTTCCGCGCCTTCGACGCGCCGGCGGCGGGGGGCGGCCGATGAGCAGCCTCGAGCAGATGCTGCGCGACCCCGGCTCGGCCGGCGTGCTCGCCCTCGCCCCCGTCGAACTGCGGATGATCGACGAGGCCGTCGCCGACGCCGGCCTGCAGCTGATCCGCGTGAGCCTGGCCGACTGCCGCGACAAGGCCGCGGCGCTGGAGCGCATCGGCCTCGCGCTGGCCGCGCCCGGTGGCCCCGCGCGCAACTACGACGCGCTCGCCGACCAGCTGCGCGACCTCGGCTGGCGCCCTTCCGGCGGCCACGTGCTGCAGTTCGACGACGCCGACGCCCTGCGCGCGGTCGCGCCGCAGGTGTTCGACGCGCTCGCCGACATCCTCGCCGAGGCCGCCCGCGCCTGGGCCGACCGCGACCTCCCCTTCTGGGCCTTCTTCGCCCTCGAAGCCGCCGACGACACCGACGACGCCGCATGAGCATGACGCCCGACACCCCGCCCCCGCCGCCGGTCCCGCGCTCCTGGACCGCCTACCTCAGCGCCGCGCTCGGCCTGCTCGCCCTGCTCGGCGTGGCCTGCTTCCACTTCCCCGACCTGCTCACCAGCCGCGACTTCCGCGCGGTGTACTCCGAGCAGTTCGCGCGCCAGCTGCTGCTGGCCGGGATCGTCGCGGCCTTCGTGCTGGGCACGCTGGCGATCCTGCGCGGCCGCCAGCGCCGGGTGGCGATGCTGGGCGTGGGCAGCGCGGCGCTGGCGGTGCTCGCGGGCGGCGCGACGGTGCACTTCGACCCGATCGAGCAGACCGCGTTCTCGCTGGGCCTGGACTGGTTCGTGATCGCGCTGTTCTTCTCGGCGCTGGTGTTCATCCCGATCGAGAAGCTGATGGCGGTGCGCCCGCTGTCGCCGCTGCGCCCGGAATGGCGCACCGACCTGGCCTACTTCTTCCTCAGCCACGTGCTGGTGCAGTTCCTGCTGATCGCGGTCACCGCCAGCACGTCCACCGTGGCCGCGTTCGCGGCCTTCCCGGCGCTCAAGGCCCTGATCCAGTCGCTGCCCGTGTGGGCGCAGTTCCTGCTGGCGGTGTTCGTGGCCGACGTGTTCCAGGCCGGGTTGCACCGGGCCTACCACAACCTCCCGTTCCTCTGGCGCTTCCACGCCGTGCACCACTCCAGCCGGCACATGGACTGGCTGGCCGGCTCGCGCATCCACCTCGTCGAGATCCTGCTCACCCGCTCGGCCGTGCTGCTGCCGCTGGTGGTGCTGGGCTTCGGCGCCGAGGCGGTGAACGCGTACGTGGTGCTGGTCGGCGTGCAGGCGGTGCTGGCGCACGCGAACCTGCGGCTGGACGTCGGCTGGCTGGAGTACGTGCTGGTGACCCCGCGCTACCACCACTGGCACCACGCGCGGCACCCGGACTACGTCGACGTGAACTACGCCATCCACCTGCCGCTGGTGGACATGCTGATGGGCACCTTCAAGCGCCCGCCCCCGGGCACCTGGCCGGAGGAGTACGGCGTGCTGAAGCTCGAGACCGTGCCGCGCGGCGTGCTCGCCCAGACCCTGATGCCGCTGGGGCCCAAGCGCACCTACGCCGACTACGTGGGCCGCGATCCGTCCTGAGGCGCCGGGCAGGCGCCCGCGGCGCAGGCCGCGGCGCGCGCGCGGGCCCGCCGGGCCTCGATCGCCAGGCGCCAGGCCAGCAGCCGGTGCAGGCCCAGGCGCACCAGCCAGGGCCGCGCCCGGACCACCCACGGATACGCCCGCGCCATCAGGCCGCCGAGCCGGCGCGAGGCCAGCATGCGCGCGGTGCGCGCGAAGCCGGCATCGGCGTACAGCGCCGCGAACGCCGGCACGCCGATGTGCCACGCCCCGGCGGCATCGCGGACGTGCAGCTCGGCCAGCATCGCCTCGCGCCCGAAGCCCGGCGGCGGCGCGACGGCGGGCGAGGCGATGTCGACCAGCCGCCAGCGTCCCGGCGGCACGGCGGCGGCGAGGCCCTCGACCTCGGCCCGGCACAGCGGGCAGGCGCCGTCATGGAAGATCTCCAGCACCGGGGCGTCGGCGGGCTCATCCATGGCGCAGCAGGGCCTGGATGCGCCCGCCGAGGCGCAGGATCGTGGTCAGGGTCTCGGGCGAGAGCCGCAGCATCTCGTCGCCCCAGGCGCCCAGCGCCTGCATCAGCTGCAGGGTCTCGCGGATGCGCTGCACCCGCTCCGGCGGCTCGTCGGCCAGCGCGGGGTCGGCCAGGCAGGCCTCGAGCACCGCGAGGGTGGGGTCGAACTCGCGCGCCTTGCGCTCGCGCACCACGGTGCGGAACAGGGTCCAGACGTCGGTGCTGGTGGAGAAGTGGTCGCGGCGCTCGCCCAGCAGGTGCACCAGCGCCACCAGCTTGAGGTTGAGCAGCTCGCGCAGGCTGGTGCTGACGTTGCTGCGCGCCACCCGCAGGTGCTGGGCGATCTCCTCCGCGTGCATCGGCCGGCCCGCGAGGAACAGCAGCGCGTGCACCTGGGCGACGGTGCGGTTGACGCCCCAGCGCGCGCCCATCTCGCCCCAGTGGGCGACGAAGCGGCGGCTGACGTCGCTCATCAGCTCGGGCGCGTCGTGGACCGGCGACAGGGCGCCGGGATCCGCGAGGTCGGCGGCGGTCAGCGGTGGGGGCGAGGCGGCCATGCGGGGACTCCGGCAGATGCGGCGGGGGACTGGCGTGGAGTGTCCGCTTGGTCATACATTTCTGTCAAGACAGAAATCACTGACAGGACAGACCGCCATGACCCGCCCGCATCCGCCGTTCGCTCCGACCGCGACTGATCCCCACGAGACGGCCCCGACCGAGACGGCGCCGGGCCGGGCTGCCCCCGCCCGGGTGCTGGTGCTGGGCGCCACCGGCTTCATCGGTCGGCATGCGGCGCTGGCGCTGCACGAGGCCGGCTGCGCGCTGGTGCTGGCCGGGCGCCACCCAGACCGCGCCGATCCGCGCCTGCCGGCGGCGCTGGCCGGCTGGCCGCGCCGCCGCGCGCGCTTCGAGGACCTCGCCGAGCCGGCCGCCTGGGCCCCGCTGCTCGACGGCGTGGACGCCGTGCTGAACTGCGTCGGCATCCTCCGCCCGGTCGGCCGGGCCCGCTACGACCGCGTCCACCACGCCGCCCCCGCCGCCCTCGCGCAGGCCTGCGCGGCGCGGGGCCTGCGCCTGGTCCACGTCTCGGCGCTGGGCCTGCGCCCGGACGCGCGCAGCGGCTTCCTGCGCAGCAAGTGGGCCGGCGAGCAGGCGATCCGCGCGGCCGGCGGCGACTGGCACCTCGTGCGGCCGTCGCTGCTCGACGGGCCGGGCGGCTTCGGCGCGCGCTGGGTCCGCCGCGTCGCGCAGTGGCCGCTGGCGCTGCTGCCGGCGGACGCGACCGGGCGGATCGCGCCGCTGGACGTGCGCGACCTCGGCGCCGCGCTGGCGCGCCTGGTGCGCGAAGGCCACGCGCGCCGCGAGCACGAGCTCGGCGGCGAGGACGCCCGCACGATGCGCGAGCACCTCGCGCTGATGCGCGACCCCGCGCGCGGCCCCGCGCCGCCGGCGCTGCGCCTGCCCGGCGTGCTCGCCCGGCTCGGGGCGCACGCCTGCGACGCGCTCCACCTCACGCCCTACTCCTTCGGCCACTGGGAGCTGCTGCTGCGCGACAACCTGCCCGCGCGCAACGCGCTGCCCGAGCTGCTCGGCCGCGCCCCGCGCCGGGTCGCCGCGGGCCCGCGGGCCGCGGCGCCCGGCCCCGCCGCGGCCGCGCCGGCGCGCGCGCGGGGGATCGCGTAAGCTGGACGCCCACCTGCAGGAGGCCCCATGGCCAAGCCCAACTACTCGTTCGAGAAGCGCCAGCGCGAGATCGCCAAGAAGAAGAAGCAGGACGAGAAGCTCGCGAAGAAGCAGCGCGAGAAGGCGGGCGGCGAGTCGCCGGCCGAGGCCGAGGCGTCCCCGCCGCCGGCGCAGGACTGACGCGAGCGCGTCGACGATCGCCCCAACGCACACGGCCCGCGCAAGCGGGCCGCGTCATGTCGGGGGGGCGGGCCACCGCCGGTGGCGTCAGGCGCGGCGGTCGAACAGGCTGCCGATCATCGCGTTGTCGGCCTTCACCACGGCCACGCCGGCCTTGAAGGCGTACACCGCGGCGCGCTGCTCGACGGCCTCGGCCACCAGCGAGACGCCCTGGCCGGTGTCGCGGATGCTGCTGCTCACGCCGCCGCCCTGGCGGGTGGAGAGCTCGACGCGCTGGGCGGTGAAGCCCTCGGTGGCGACGTTGGCCACGTTGTTCGCGCTCACCGCCACGCGGGTGCGGGCGGCGTCGAGGCCGGAGAGGGCGGTGGCGGAGATCGAGGTCATCGCGTGGGATATCGGCGCCACGCGCCCGCGCTTGAGACCGTTGGTCGGCCCACGGCGCGCGCGGCCCGGGAGCCCCGCGCGGCGCGTGGAGCCCAAGCTCCGCGGCATCCGGCTACAATGCGCGCCCAGCGGCGCAGCCCGCTCCCCGGCGGCCCGCCCGCCCACTCCAAGAAGAAGGCCGCCATGAGCGCCGAGACCCCGACCCCGATCGACGCCGACGAGGCGTCCCCGTTCCTGTTCACCGACCTCGCCCTGCCCGACACGCTGCTGCGTGCGCTGGCGGACGTCGGCTACGAGGCCCCCTCGCCCATCCAGGCCGCCACCATCCCGCCGCTGCTCGCCGGCCGCGACGTGCTCGGCCAGGCCCAGACCGGCACCGGCAAGACCGCGGCGTTCGCGCTGCCCGTGCTGGCCCAGATCGATCCCAACGCCCGCAAGCCGCAGGCGCTGGTGCTGGCGCCGACCCGCGAGCTGGCCATCCAGGTCGCCGAGGCCTTCCAGCGCTACGCCGTGCACATGCCGGGCTTCCACGTGCTGCCGATCTACGGCGGCCAGGGCTACGCCCCGCAGCTCTCCGCGCTCAAGCGCGGCGTGCAGGTCGTGGTCGGCACCCCCGGCCGCGTCATCGACCACCTCGAGCGCGGCTCGCTCGACCTCTCCGAGCTGCGCTGCCTGGTGCTCGACGAGGCCGACGAGATGCTGCGCATGGGCTTCATCGACGACGTCGAGACCGTGCTCAAGAAGACCCCGCCGCAGCGCCAGGTGGCGCTGTTCTCGGCGACGATGCCGCCGCCGATCCGGCGCATCGCCCAGACCTACCTCAAGGATCCGATCGAGATCGCGATCAAGGCCAAGACCACCACCGCGGCCAACATCCGGCAGCGCTGCTGGATGGTCAGCGGCGTGCACAAGCTCGACGCCCTCACCCGCATCCTCGAGGCCGAGACCTACGACGCGATGATCGTCTTCACCCGCACCAAGCTCACCGCGCAGGAGCTCAGCGAGAAGCTGCTGGCGCGCGGGCTGGCCGCGGCGGCGATCCACGGCGACGTGCCGCAGGACCAGCGCGTGCGCGCGATCCAGCGCCTGAAGGACGGCCAGATCGACATCCTCGTGGCCACCGACGTCGCCGCCCGCGGCCTCGACGTCGAGCGCATCAGCCACGTGCTGAACTACGACATCCCCACCGACATCGAGAGCTACGTCCACCGCATCGGCCGCACCGGCCGCGCGGGCCGCAGCGGCGAGGCGATCCTGTTCCTGACCCCGCGCGAGCGCGGCATGCTGCGCGCGATCGAGCGCGCCACCCGCCAGCCGATCGAGCCGATGGAGCTGCCCAGCGTGGCCGCGGTCAACGAGCAGCGCGTGGCGAAGTTCATGAGCCGCATCACCGGCGCGCTCGAGAGCCCGGAGCTGGGCTTCTTCCGCGACCTGGTGGAGCGCTACGAGCGCGAGCACAACGTGCCGGCGGTCGAGATCGCCGCCGCGCTGGGCAAGCTCGCCCAGGGCGACACCCCGCTGCTGCTGCCGCCGAAGGCCGAGCGCCCGTCGCACCCCGAGCACGGCTTCGACGCCCGCCACGCGCCGGGCGCCGAGCGCGCCCCGCGCCCGGCCCGCCCCTACAACGCGGCCGAGGCGGCGTTCGGCGGCGGCGACGGGGACGGTGCGCGCGGCGCGCCGATGGCCACCGACGCCGGCATGCGCACCTTCCGCATCGAGGTCGGCCACCGCCACCGCGTGCAGCCGGGCAACATCGTCGGCGCGATCACCAACGAGGCCGGCCTGGCCAGCAAGCAGATCGGCCGCATCGACATCGGCGAGTCCCACACCCTGGTCGGCCTGCCCGACGACCTGCCGGGCGAGCTGCTCGAGCACCTCTCGCGCGTGCGCGTCGGCGGCCAGCCGCTGCGCATCCGCCCGGCCACCGACGCCGACGCGATCCAGAAGTCCGCCGGCGGCTTCCGCAAGGACGGCCCGCCGCGCAAGCCCTTCGGCGCGAAGTACGGCGACCGCCCGCAGCGCAGCGGCCCGGGCGCGGGCCCGGGCGGCCCCGGCGGCCCGCGCAAGCCCTACGGCCCGAAGCGCGAGGGCTGATCGCCGATGGCCGCGAACGCCAAGGTGCACCGCGCCGAGCTCTCGATCAGCGACATGGACCGGCACTACTACGCCAGCCATGCGCTGACCCTGGCCCAGCAGCCCTCCGAGACCGAGGAGCGGCTGATGGTGCGGCTGCTGGGCTTCGCGGTCTTCGCCGACGAGCGCCTGGCCTTCGGCCGCGGCAGCGTCGCCGACGAGGCCGACCTGTGGCTGCGCGACGACGTGGGCGACATCCAGCGCTGGATCGAGGTCGGGCTGCCCGACCCGGCCCGCGTCAAGAAGGCCTCCGGCCGCTCGCGCGAAGTCATCGTGCTGACCTACGGCGGCCGCGCGGCGGACCTGTGGTGGGACAAGCACGCCAGCGAGATCCAGAAGATCCGGCGCGTGCGCGTGCTCGACGTGCCCGCCGCGATCAGCGAGCAGCTCGCCACCCTGCCCGGCCGCTCGATGCGGCTGCAGGTGCTGGTGCAGGACGGCGTGCTGCAGCTGCTCGACGAGGCCGGCGGCAGCCTCGACATCGTGCTGGTCGAGCGGCTGGCGCTGACCGCGGGCTGAGGCCCGCGCCCCGCCCGCCCGCGCCGGCCCCCACGCCACCCCGACGCCCATGTCGCCCGCCTACGACGCGATCGTGATCGGCGCCGGCGCGGCCGGCCTGATGACCGCGCTCGTCGCCGGCCAGCGCGGCCGGCGGGTGCTGGTGATCGACCACGCCAACCGCCCCGGCAAGAAGATCCTCATGAGCGGCGGCGGCCGCTGCAACTTCACCAACACCGGCACCACGCCGGCGCAGTTCCTCTCGGCCAACCCGGCCTTCGTGCGCTCGGCGCTGGCGCGCTACACGCCGGCGGACTTCATCGCGATGGTCAGGCGCCACCGCATCGCCTTCCACGAGAAGGAGCTGGGCCAGCTGTTCTGCGACGACAGCGCCAAGCAGATCGTGGCGATGCTGCTGGCCGAGTGCGCCGACGGCGGCGTCGAGCTGCGCACCGGCTGCAGCCTGCAGCAGCTCGACGCGCTGGCGCCGGGCTTCCGCGTGGCCACCTCGCAGGGCACGTTCCAGGCCGCGCGCGTGGTGATCGCCACCGGCGGGCTGTCGGTGCCGACGATGGGCGCCACCGGCATCGGCTACGAGATCGCCCGGGGCTTCGGCCACGCCGTGCTGCCCACGCGCGCGGGGCTGGTGCCGCTGACGCTGAGCGGCGTGCACCAGGAGCGCGTGGCCGACCTCAGCGGCCTGGCCCTGCCCGTCGAGGCGCGGGTGCGCGCCGAGGGCCGGCGCGGCAAGCCCGGGCCCGTGGTCGCGTTCCGCAACCAGATGCTGCTCACCCACCGCGGGCTCAGCGGCCCGGCGCTGCTGCAGGCGTCGAACTACTGGCAGCCGGGCGGGTTCCTCGAGCTCGACCTGCATCCGCAGGGCGACGCCTTCGACGCGCTGAAGGCGCTGCAGCGCGCGCGCGGCGGGATCGCGCTGGCCACCGCGCTGGGCGAGGCGCTGCCCGCGCGCTTCGCGAAGCGGCTGTGCGAGGCCTGGTTCGCGGACATCGCCCGCGACGGCAGCGCCCGCGAGGGCCGGCCGCTGGCGGAGATGCGCGACGCCGAGCTGCGCCGCGTCGCCGACGCGCTGCACGCCTGGCCGATCACGCCCAGCGGCACCGAGGGCTACCGCACCGCCGAGGTCACGCTGGGCGGCGTCGACACCCGCGAGGTCTCCTCGACGACGCTCGAGTCGCAGCGCGTGCCGGGCCTGCACCTGGTGGGCGAGGTGCTGGATGTCACCGGCTGGCTGGGCGGCTACAACTTCCAGTGGGCCTGGGCCTCGGGCTGGGCGGCCGCGCAGGCGCTGTGAGGCCGCGGCGCGCCGCGGCCTGACCGGCGGGGCGCGCGGACCCGCGGCTTGGGCGACAATGGCGGATGACAGCCCCCACCCGCACCACCACGCCAGGGGCCTCGGCGCCGCGCCCCGCGCGCGCCACCTCGCCCCGCCCCACCCCGCCGCCGCCGCCGCCCGTGCCCGCCGGCCTCACCTTCGACCACGCCGTGGACTACGACGCCGACGAACAGGTCGACCCGAGCGTGCAGTGCACCTCCTGCGACGCCGTGTGCTGCCGGCTGACCGTGGTGCTGATGCCGGAGGACCGCATCCCGCCGCGCTTCACCACGCTCGACCCCGGCGGCCTGGAGGTGATGGCGCACGGCGACGACGGCTGGTGCGTGTGCCTGGACCGGGTGTCGATGAACTGCTCGATCTACGAGAGCCGGCCGACGATCTGCCGCACCTTCGCGATGGGCTCGGCCTACTGCCGCGAGGAGCGCGAGGCCTACGCGCATCCGCCGGCCGACCTCGACGGGCTCTCGCTGCGGCTGCTGTGAGGCCCGCGGCCCCGGCTTGACCGGGGTCAACCGCGGCGCCGTGCCCTCGGCGCAGCATGGGGCCCACGCACCCACCCGACCCAGGAGCACCGCATGTCGCACACCCCGCACGAGCTCGCCGACGAATTCCCGAACGACGCGGCGAAGATCCACGACCTCAAGCAGTCCGACGCGCATTTCGCCCGGCTGTGCGAGGAGTACCACGCGGTCAACCGCGCGATCCACCGCGCCGAGACGCGCGTCGAGGCGGTCACCGAGGAGCACGAGGCCGAGCTCCGCCGCCAGCGCATGAAGCTCAAGGACGGCATCGCGGGCCTGCTCGCGGCCTGAGCCACGTGGCGCGCCGGGCCGCCGGGCGGCGGGGTCAGTCCTCGCCCTGCTCGGCGGCCTCGCGGCCCTGCTGGCGGATCAGGGCCTCCTCGCGCGCGTCGCGGATGGCCCATTCGATGGCGTCGAGGTCGACCTCGGCCAGCACCTCCTCGAACTCGCCGGTGAGCGGGGAGTCGGGCAGCAGCTGGCCGGCCTCGAACAGCGCCCACATCTCCTCGGCGTAGCGGGTGAGCATGAGCTCCGGCGCGAAGCGGCCCAGCGAGATGCTGAGGTTGTTGACGTCGCGGCGCAGCATCGCGCGGGCCTGGTTGTTGCCGGCCGCGTTGACCACCTGCGGGAAGTCGATCACCACCGGGCCGTCCGGCGCCACCAGCACGTTGTACTCGCTGAGGTCGCCGTGGATCAGGCCGCAGCACAGCATCCGGGCCACCTCGCGCACCAGCCGGGCGTGGTAGTCGCGGGCCACCTCGGGCGCCAGCTCCACCTCGCCGAGGCGCGGGGCGTTGTGGCCGTCGGCGTCGCAGACCATCTCCATCACCAGCACGCCGCCGTAGAAGCCGTAGGGCCGGGGCACGCGCACGCCGGCGTCGTGGAAGCGGTACAGCGCCTCGACCTCGGTGGACTTCCACGCGGCCTCGGCCTCGCGGCGGCCGAAGCGCGTGGCCTTGCCCATCGCGCGCGCCTCGCGCGAGCCGCGGGTCTTGCGGCCCTCCTGGTACTGCACGCGCTTCTGGAAGCTGCGCTGCCCCATGTCCTTGTAGACCTTGGCGCAGCACACCTCGTCGCCGCGGCGGACCACGTACACCGCCGCCTCCTTGCCGCTCTTGAGCGGGCGGATCACGGCGTCGATGACGCCCTCGTCGATGAGGTCGAGCAGCTCGGCGGGGGCCTTCATGCGGGTGTCGGGCGAGGGGCGGCCGCGCAGGATACGCGAGTCGCGGCGCGCGGGGCGCGCCGGCGCGAGGCGCGGGCTCCAAGGGCCGCCCGGCGTGGCGCGCGCGCGGCCGGCCTCACGTGGCCAGCAGCCAGCCCGGCGCCATCGCCAGCACCAGCGCGCCGGCGATCGCCAGCGCGATCGCGAGCATCTGCAGCGGATGCCGGCGCAGGCTGGCGAAGAAGCCCGGCACCTCGCCGCGCGCGCGCGCCTCGGCGTGCAGCGCGCGCATGCGCTCGCCGCGCTCGGCCTGGTACTGGCGCACGAGGGCCCGGGCGGGCTCGGCGCCCGCGGCGTCCTCGGTGGTCCACAGCCCGGCCGGGCTGATCCCGAACAGCCCGGGCGGGGTGATGTAGAAGGCGTGCCCGGCGGCCTCGAGCAGGTCGCAGACCTCCTCGAGCTCGTCCTCGGGCACTTGGCGCAGCGGCATCAGCAGGGTCGGCATGCGCGCATGCTGGCGCATCGCGGGCCGGCGGTCGAGGCCGGCGCCGCGGGCGGGCTCACACCCCCGGCGCGAGGGCGAACACGCTGTCGTCGAGGATCCGCGGGATCGACAGCCGCAGCAGCAGGCTGCGGTGGGGCGCGAAGAACGCCGCGTGCTTCGCGCCCGGGATGGCCAGCGCGCCGAGGTCGCCGTCGCGGAAGGAGCGATAGCCCACGCGCTGGCGCGGCGGCCGGTACTCCGGCGAGGCCGAGACGCTGAGGCACAGCGGATCCATCGGCTCGACCGCGGCGAGCGCGGCGAACGCCGCGGTGTCGAGGTTCAGCGCGCGCCACGCCGGGTTCGGGCCGAAGGGGTGCACGCCGGTGATCACCTCGCGGTAGAAGCGCTGCTCGAAGGCCGCGTCCGCGCGCTTGGTGCGCGTGCCCGGCGGCAGGTAGAACTCGACGAAGTAGTCCTCGACGTCCTGGCCGAGGTGGTCGTGCAGGTGCACCACGGTGTGCTGGCGCTGCGGCCGGCCCGGCGCCAGCGGCGGCGCCAGGGCCTCCACGCGCGCCTGCCAGCCGAACGCGTCGCCGGGCGCGGCGGGGAAGTCGGCGTCCTCCACCTCCAGCGCGCCGAGCACCAGCTCCAGCGTCATCGGCGTGCGCGGGCCGCCGTCCTTGAACACGATGGTGGCGTGGTTCTCGCCGGCGAGGATGCCGAAGGCCGTCGCGCCCTCGGTGGCCGCGCGGCGAACCATCGGCGGCTGGCCCGCGCCCGGGAAGTGCAGGCTCACCTCCTCGGCCTGCAGGTTCGCGCAGGCCGCGCGCACGGTGCCGTCGGTGCCGGGCTCGTTGGCGATCGAGGAGATGCCGGTGTAGCCGGTGTCGCCGATGAGCACCGTGGCCAGCAGCCGGTCGCGGCCGTACCAGCGGGCCTCGGGCGGCACGAACAGGTCGCGGCCGGCCAGCTGCCAGGTGTAGGGCGAGGCCAGCTCCAGCCCGTGCAGCAGCCTGCGGCCGGTCTCCATCCCGCTGCCCCAGCCCTTCACCGCGCGCGCGATGAAGCTGTGGCCCTTGTGCGCCAGCGGCGAGCCGAAGTTCGCCGGCGCCAGCTGCACGAAGCGCTTGATCGGCACGCTGGCCGCGGTGTGGAAGGTGGTCATCCACTCGCGCACCACCAGCGCGCCGGTGGAATGGGTGACGACGTCGACGCTGCGCGGGTCGCGCGGCAGGCCGGCGGCGAGCCACGCCCGCTGCATCGCCTGGGCGAGGTCGCGGAAGCCCACGTCGTCCTCCAGCGACAGCCAGTCGGCCAGCCGGATGACGTGGGTGCTGGCCTGCAGGCGCTGGCGCAGCGCTTGCTGCAGGGCCTTGAACGAGCCGGAGCGGTCGCTCCAGCCGTGGACCAGGACGATCTGGCGCGGGCTGGCCATGGCGGTGTCCGTGCGGGGCTGCCCGGGATGACGCCGTCGACGGCCGCGGGCGGCCACCACCATGGCCCCGGACCGCGTCGCGCGCCGCATCGCGTGGGCACGCCGCGCGCACCTGGCGCATCGCGTAGGATCGCGGCTCCCGCGACGCGCCGCTGCGCGCCGCCGCCCTCCCTCCGCGCCGCCCCGGCCGCGCGCCCCCACGGGAGTGCCTCGTGTCCGGCTACGCCACCTTCGTGCAGACCCTCCGGCTGGGGGGCGAGGACTTCCTCGTGCGCGCCCTCACCGACCGCAACCAGTTCGCCGACCCCGACGGCCACGCCGAGGCGCTGGGCATCAGCTCCGCGCAGTGGTGCCTGTTCGGCCAGGTCTGGCCGGCCGGGCGCGCGCTGGCCGAGGCGATGGGCGTGTTCGACATCGAGGGCAAGCGCATCCTCGAGCTGGGCTGCGGCCTCGGCCTGGCCAGCCTGGTGCTGCAGCGGCGCGGCGCGGAGGTCACCGCCAGCGACGTGCATCCGCTGGCCGAGCCCTTCCTGGCCTACAACGCCGCGCTCAACGCCCTGCCCGCGGTGACCTACCGCCAGCTGCGCTGGGACGTGCCGCTGGCCACGCTGGGGCGCTTCGACCTGATCATCGGCAGCGACATCCTCTACGAACGCGCGCACGCGCAGCTGCTGGCCGAGCTGATCGACCGCCACGCCGAGGACCGCGCCGAGGTGCTGCTGGTGGACCCGGGCCGCGGCAACGCGATGCCGTTCATCCGGTTGCTCGAGGAGCGCGGCTTCGCCTGCGACGACGAGCGCGTGGCCCTGCCCGAGGACGGCGGCCAGCGCGGGCGCCTGCTGCATTTCAGCCGCGGGGCCTGAGCCGGGCGCGGATGTGGGGCGCCGCACCGACGCGGCGCGGGCGCGCGGGCGAGGATCAGCCTCCCCCCATCCTGCAAGGAACGCACCCATGCTCCGCTATGCCATCGTCTTCCTCGTCATCGCGCTGGTCGCCGGCGTCCTCGGTTTCGGCGGCATCGCCGGCCCGGCCGTCGGGATCGCCAAGATCCTGTTCTTCGTCTTCCTGGTGCTGGTGGTGGTCTCGCTGGTCATGGGCCGGCGCGCGCGCCTGTGAGCCTGTCCATGGCCACCACACCACCGGCGCCGATCGGCGATGATGCCCACGCAAGCACGGCCGACGCCGTGACCGGGCCGCCGCGCATGCACACGCCCTCGCCCTACGAGAACCACCTCATCGCGGCGCTGCCCGACGAGGAGGCGAATCGCCTGATCGCCCACCTCGAGCTGGTCGAGCTCTCGCTCGGCGAGGTGATCTACGAGTCGGGCGACGCGATGAAGTACGTCTACTTCCCCACCGACTCGATCATCTCGCTGCTGTACGTGATGGAGAACGGGGCCTCGGCCGAGATCTCGGTGGTGGGCAACGAGGGCATCGTCGGCGTGGCGGTGTTCATGGGCGGCGAGAGCACGCCCAGCCGCGCGGTGGTGCAGAGCGCCGGCCACGCCTACCGCCTGCCCGGGCAGCGGCTGAAAGACGAGTTCCAGCGCCACGGTCCGATGCTGCTGCTGATGCTGCGCTACACCCAGGCCCTGATCACCCAGATGGCCCAGACCGCGGTGTGCAACCGGCACCACTCGATCGACCAGCAGCTGTGCCGCTGGCTGCTGCTCTCGCTCGACCGCCTGCCCGACAACCAGCTCACGATGACCCAGGAGCTGATCGCCAACATGCTCGGCGTGCGCCGCGAGGGCGTCACCGAGGCGGCGGGGAAGCTGCAGAAGCTGGGCGTGATCGAGTACGCGCGCGGGCACATCACGGTGGTCGACCGGCCGCGGCTCGAGCAGCTGAGCTGCGAGTGCTACGCGGTGGTCAAGAAGGAATGCGACCGCCTGCTGCCCTGGACGAAGCCGCCGCGCTGAGGCCGGTGGGCGCGCGCCGTCGGGCCGCTCCAGGCCCGCCGGCGCGGCGAGGCCTGCCCCGGCCGGGATGGCCGGGCGTCGGCCCACCGCTTGCCTCGGCGGGCCGACGTCGCGTCCAAGCCCTCGCGGGCCACCCGCCGCCGCGCCCATCGGGGGGCGCGCCGGCGGGACCGGGGGATGGACCCCGGCCGTTCAGTCCACTCAGGCCGACGGACGATCCTTGCCCTGGCCGTGCTCGCCCTTCATCGGCGGCTTCTGGTCGTGCTGGCTGTCCTTGCCCGGGGCGCCCTTCACGCCGCCCTGCGGCGCGGTGACGGTCTGCGCGCCGGCGTTGCTGCGGTCCTTGTCCTTGGACGGGGTGGTGTCGGTCTTCTTCTCGTACGGCTTCTCGTTGGCCATGGTCGTGTCCTCGTGGTGCGTGGGGGGGAGGGAGCGGGGGGCGTCCCCGGTCGGAGTCGGGATCACTCCGCCGTGCTGCGGGCCGGGCGCGTCGTCCGCGGCGGCCACCGCCGCGGCCTCCGCGTCCTGCGTCTTCTTGACCGCCGCGTCCTGCGGCTGGCTCATCGCCTCGTCGTCGCCGGCCGCGGCGCGCGGCGGCATCGCCGGGGCGCTCGGGGGAGCGGCGCCCGCGCCGTGGCCGGGATCGGTGAACGGCGGCGCGGCGCGCCCCGGGCCCGGCGCGAAGCGCGGGTACACCACGACCTGGCCGTGCGGGCCGCGGCGCGGGGCGATCGGATCGAAGCGGTCCATCGGCGTCTCCAGGGGGAGGGAGCACCGGGGCCGGGGGGAGGCCTGGTTCCGGTACGCCCCCACCATGGGCGCGTCGCCGCGCAGGGTCGGTGCGCTGGGGCGCATACCCCCGGGCCGGCGACGGGCGGGCCGGCGCGACGGCGGTGCGCGCCTGGCTCCGCGCGTCAGCCGTAGAGCACGTAGCCCTTGTTGATGTCGCCGACCTTGCGCGCATGCGCGTACACGCCGCCGCCCTCGCGGGAGCGCGAGGCGTCGGTGTTGCCCTCCAGCGTCTCGAGCTGGCCCCCCTCGATGCGGGTGATGAAGCCGGTGTGCCCGAGCCCGCCGCCATAGTCCATCGTGAACACCATGCCCGGCCGGAGCAGGCCGGGGTCGTCGCGCGCCGCGGGCGCCAGCACGCGCGGGAGCCGCCGTTCGCCGGCGTGCTGCCACTGCCGCAGCACCCCGCCGCTGCGCGCGCAAGGATTCGCGAGGCCGAGCTCGCGCGCGGCGCCGGCCAGGCACCAGTGCACGAAGGCCGCGCACCAGGCGTGGCCGGGACCGAGGCCGACCGACGCGAGGTAGGCCTCGACCGCGGGGCCGCGATTGGAGTCCGGCGGCACCTCGCGCACGCCGAGCTGGCCGCGCGCGATCTCCAGCGCGCGCGCCGCCAGCGGCGTGCCCGGCGCGTCGACGACCGGCGGCGCGAGGCCGAACAGGGCGTGCCAGGTGAACGAGCCCACCACGCCGTCGATCGACAGCGGCGCGCCGCGATGGTCGACGTGGCGGGCCTGGAACAGTTTCACCGCGCGCACCATCGGCGCGTCGTAGCTGCGGCCGTGCTGGCCGACGGCGAAGCCGAGCGCGCGCAGGCGGGCGCGCAGCGCGCGCACGACGGCGGGATCGGACTCGCCGGGCTTGATGCTGCGTCCGGGGTACTCCACGGCGTGCCTCCTCGGCGGGGATGTGTGCGCGGCCAACGCGCCACCCCGCGGGCATCGGCCAGCGCACGCGTCGACACCGGCCCCGCGCCCGGGCGGCGGGCGGCGTGCAGGCCGCGTCGCCGCGGGCGCTCGCCGTCCGTCGCCGCGCCGGGGCATCGCGCACGCACCGGGCGCTCCGCTACGCTGCGCGCGCCACCCGCCGAGACCGCCCATGCCCCTGCCCCGTCGCGCCCCGATCGCCCTCGCCTGCCTCGCCACGCTGGCCCTCGCCGGCTGCGGCAGCGACTACCCGGCCGAGTGGCCGGCGCTGCAGCGTCCGCTGCTGGGCGCCTGCCCGCCGCTCGAGGGCGCGTGGCCCCTGCCCGACGGCGCGCCGCCGCTGCCGGGCCTGCCGGCCGACGACGCCGGCCAGCCGTGGACGACGCTGCAGCTGGACACGCCCTCGCCCGCCGAGGGCGGCCTGGAGGTGCGCCTGCGCGCGGCCGACGGGAACGAGCACCGCGACGCCTGGCCCGAGGGCCGGCACTTCACCTGCGCCGACGGGATGCTGGTGATGCCCCATCCCGGCCAGCCCGGCGCGACGCTCGCGTTCGCGATGAGCGGCGACGACGCGCTGGTGGTGCGCGCGCAGGCCGCGCGCGGCGAGATCGTCTCGCCGTGGTGCGGCGTGGGCTGCACGCCCGCCGCGGGCGAGCCGGCGCGCACGCGCTGGCACCGCTGGACGCGCGATGGCGCGGGCGCGGCGACTGCCACGGCCGCGGCCGACGCGGAGGCCGCCGGCACGGTCACCCTCTCGGTCGCGCCGGCCGGTCCCACCGCACCGACCGCCCCCAGCGCACCGGCCGGCAAGCCCGGCCCGGCCGCCAAGCCCGATGCCGCCGGCCTCGACACCCCGGTCGGCGATCCGGGCCGCCGGCCGACCCTGGCCGAGCAGGAGCTGGCGCTGGAGACCGGCCGCCCGCTGGCCTGGCAGGGCGACGGCGGCAGCGACGCGGCCGCGCTCGCCCGCCAGCGCGCGATGGACGCCGAGCGCGCGGCGATGGAAGGCCCGCCGCCGCCGGCGCGGATCGAGGCCATCGCGCCGCCCGCCGCGCCCGTGCCCGACGCGCGCACGGTGGAGGCGCGCCTGCGCGCGCTGCTGCCCGGCGGCGTGCGCCTGGGCACGCTGCGGCTGGAGGGCGGCATCGCGTTCTTCACGCTCGACGCGCCGAGCAACCGCCAGGTCTCCGAGACGCTGCGCGCCATCGACGGCGACGCGGCCTTCCGCGGCGTCGAGCTGGTGCAGATCGAGATGCGCGGCGCGGGCGTGCACGCGCAGGTCCGGGTGGCCGCCCTGCCCTGAGCCCCGGGTCCGCGCCGGCGACGTCGCGCGGGGCTCACGCCCGCGCAACGCCGGCGGGACCATCCTCGCGCTCCCCGCCCGGAGCGCCCCGATGACGCCCACCCTGCTGCTCGCCTTCGCCCTCGCCGCCGCCCCGGCGCCCTCGCCCTCGCCCTCGCCGCTGCCCGACGCCCTGCCCGCCGGCAGCCCCAACGCCCCCGTCGCCGAACTCGACCTCGTCCGCTACGCCGGCACCTGGCACGAGGTCGCGCGGCTGCCGATGTGGTTCCAGCGCCGCTGCGCGCGCGACACCACCGCCACCTACACCCGCCTGGACGATGGCCGCATCGAGGTGCGCAACGCCTGCCATCGCGCCGACGGCCGACGCGACGAGAGCGTGGGCGTCGCCCGCGCCACCGCGGGCGCCGGCGGCGCCCTCGAGGTCCGCTTCGCGCCCGGCTGGCTGGGCTGGGTGCCCATGGTCTGGGCCGACTACTGGGTGGTCGACCTCGACCCCGGGTACCGCTGGGCCGTCGTCGGCGGCCCGGGCCAGGGCGCGCTGTGGGTGCTCTCGCGCACGCCGTCGATGGACCCCGCGCTGCTCGAGCGCCTGCGCCAGCGCGCCGTCGCGCGCGGCTACGTGCTCGACGCGCTGATCGTCGCCCCCGGCGCCACCGGCGACGCGGAGGACGTCGCGGCGCAGGCCGAGGAGGACCCGGCGTGAGCGCGCCGCTCCGACCCGGCCAGCGCGCGCTCCGGCTCGCGGCGATCGCCGCGGCGCTGGGCGCCTGCGCGCTCGCGCTGGCCTGGGCGGGCGGCGCGATCGGCCCCGCCCGCCTCGGGCCCGATGCCCTCGTCGACGCCATGCAGGGCGGCGCCGAGGCCCGCTTCCCGGGGTTCCGCCGCGCCCACGCCCGCGGCCTGTGCGTCGCCGGCGCGTTCGTGTCGGAGGGGGCGCTCGCGCCGTACTCCACCGCGCAGGCCCTGGCGCCCGGCCGCACCCCGCTGATCGGCCGGCATTCGATCGGCGGCGGCAACCCCGCCGCGCCCGAGGCCGCGGCCGGCGTGCGCAGCCTGGCGCTGGTGCTCACCCAGGCCGACGGCCAGCAGTGGCGGATGGCGATGAACACGCCGCCGGTGCTGGCGGTGGGCACGCCGGAGGCCTTCGCGCAGCAGATGCAGGCGCTCGCCCCGGACCCGGCCACCGGCCGGCCTGACCCCGCGCGCGTGGCCGCGTTCTTCGACGCGCAGCCCCACGCCGCGGCCTTCCGCGCGTGGCAGGCCACGCAGGTCCCGACCGACAGCTTCGCCAGCACGCCGGTGCACGGGCTGCATGCCTTCGTGCTGGTCGACGCCGAGGGCCGGCGCCAGCCGGTGCGCTTCTCGCTGCTGCCCGAGGCCGAGGCGCGGCCGCTGGGCGAGGGCCCGCACGCCGACGACGCGCTGAGCGCGGAGCTCGTGGCGCGGCTCGCGCGCGGCCCGGTGCGCTTCGCCCTGCAAGCCGTGTTCGCGGAGCCCGGCGATCCCATCGACGACCCCAGCCAGGCCTGGCCCGCGTCGCGCCGACGGGTGACCGCCGGCATCGTCGAGCTGGTCGCGGCCACGCCCCAGGCGGGCGGCGCCTGCGACGGCATGAACATCGATCCCACCGTGCTGCCGACCGGCATCGAGCCCAGCGCCGATCCGATCCTGGCCGCGCGCGCCGCGGCCTATGCCGAGTCCTTCCGCCGCCGCGCCCGCGAGACCTTCGCCGGAGCCACGCCATGAGCCCTGCCCCGACGCCGCCGCGCCCCGAGGCCGATGCGCCCGCGCCCCTCCCACCCGCCGCCCTTCCACCCGCCGCCCTTCCACCCGCCGCCCATCCGCCCGGCGCCGACGCGGTCGAGGCCGCCATCGACCCCGCCGCCCTCGGCGACGCCCCGGCGCCGTCCGCGCACTTCGCGGCCAGTGCGCGCCTGCTGCACTGGGGGATGGCGCTGATGCTGCTGTCGATGGTCTTCGTGGGCGCCACGATGGTCGACGCCCTCGCCGTGTGGCAGCCCGCCCTCGTGCGCGCCCACCAGGCCGCGGGCGTGCTGGCGCTGGCGCTGGTGGTCCTGCGCCTGCTCAACCGCTGGCGCCTGCGCGGCCGCTCGCCGGCGCTGCCGGCCGACCTGGCGCCCGCGCAGCGCCTCGCCGCGCGCGCCACCCAGCTCGCGCTGTACGCGCTGATGCTGGCGATCCCGCTGGTGGGCTGGGCGATGCAGGGCGCCGCCGGCCTGCCGGTGGTGCTGCCCGGCGGCGTGGTGCTGCCGGCCCTGCTCGGCCCCGACCTCGCCACCTACGGCCTGCTGCGCGAGGCGCATGCGTGGCTGGCCTACGGCCTGTTCGCGCTGGTGCTGGTGCACGCGGGCGCGGCGCTGCAGCACGGCTTCGTGCGCCGCGACGGCGTGCTGCGCTCGATGCTGCGCGGGCGCTGAGGCCCGGGCCCGCCGGCGACGACGACTGTCCGGCAGCGCGCCGGCGCGTCTGCTACCGTGCGCGCCCCGCGCCCGCGCGCGCCCCGCGAGTCCCGCCTCCGTGCCCCATCCCGCCGGCCCCGTCCTCACCCGCGCGCTCGCCGAGGCGCTGCGCACCGCGCACGCGCGCGGCGACGCCACCTGGCGGGGGTCGTTCGACCTCGGCCGCAGCGAGGAGGACGTCGCGCTCGACGCCGCGGGCGTCACCTGGCGGGGCCGCACCTTTCCCTGGCCCGAGGGCCTGAAGGACCGCACGCTCTACCGCTGCGACGACGGCGACGGCTGGGCGCCCGTGCAGGCCTTCGGCCGCGCGCTGGTGAAGCTGGTGCCCACCGACTGGGGCGCGCCGACCTTCGAGATTGACGGCATCAAGATGCTGCCCACCGCGCAGGTCTCGCCGTGGGAGGACGCCGGCCGCAAGGTGGCGCTGGTGCAGCCGCGGGGGAAGGTGGTGCTCGATACCTGCGGCGGCCTGGGCTACTTCGCGGCCTGGTGCCTGGCCGGCGGCGCGACGCGCGTGCTGAGCTTCGAGAAGAACCCCGACGTGCTGGGGCTGCGCCGGGCCAATCCGTGGTCGCCCGATCCGGAGGCCGCCGAGGCCGGCGGCCGCCTGGTGCTGACGCATGCGCCGATCGACGAAGCCATCCGCGGCCTCGCCGACGCGTCGGTGGACGCGGCGCTGCACGATCCGCCGCGCTTCGGCATCGCCGGCGAACTCTACTCGCAGGCCTTCTACGACCAGCTCGCCCGGGTGTTGCGCCCGGGCGGCCGGCTGTTCCATTACACCGGGGCGCCCAACCGCCTCACCAGCGGCCGCGACGTGCCGCGCGAAGTGGCGAAGCGGCTGGGCACCGCCGGCTTCGCCGCCGAGCTCGCGCTCGACGGCGTGCTGGCCATCAAGCCGCCGGCTGGCCGGCGCGGGTCTTCCACAGCGACACCACGACGCCACCCAGCAGCAGGCCGAAGGTCACCGCCAGGCTGAGCTCGGCCGGCATCTTGCCGTCGAACAGCCAGTCGCCGAGGAAGATCTTGGCGCCGATGAAGATCAGCACGAAGGCCAGCGCGTACTTGAGGTAGTGGAAGCGGTGCACCATCGCCGCCAGCGCGAAGTACAGCGCGCGCAGGCCCAGGATCGCAAAGATGTTCGAGGTGTAGACGATGAACGGGTCCGGGGTGATCGCGAAGATCGCCGGCACCGAGTCGATCGCGAACACCACGTCGGCGATCTCCACCAGCAGCAGGGCCAGGAACAGCGGGGTGGCGAACCACGCCAGCTTGCCGGTGGCGTCGGGCAGGCGCACCCAGAACTTCTCGCCGTGCAGGGTGTCGGTGAGCGGCAGCTTGCGGCGCAGGAAGGCCAGCACCGGGTTGTTGGCCACGTCGGGCTCGTCGTTGATCGCGTAGAGCATCTTCACGCCGGTGGCGATGAGGATGACGGCGAACACGTACAGCACCCAGGCGAAGTTCATCACCAGCGCCGCGCCCACGCCGATCATGATCGCGCGCAGCACGATCACGCCGAGGATGCCCCAGAACAGCACGCGGTGCTGGTAGATCCGCGGCACGGCGAAGTAGGTGAAGATCATCGAGATGACGAAGACGTTGTCCATCGCCAGCGCCTTCTCGACGAGGTAGCCGGTCATGTACAGCTTGACCGCCTCCCAGGCCTTGGCCTCGGGCGTGGGCAGGCCCGCGATCTGCGGGTCGATCGCCTGGTCGCCGCCGTAGGCGTAGTAGATCCACCACACCGCCACGGCCCACAGCAGGCCGAGGCCGATGTACAGGCCCGACATCCAGAGGCTTTCGCGCACGCCGATCTCGTGCGCCTCCTTGTGCAGCACGCCGAGGTCGAAGACCAGGATCGCGAGCACCGCGGCGAAGAAGGCCAGCCACACCCACACGGGCATGCCGAGCCAGAGTCCCATCAACAGTTCCATCGTGTCACTCCGTAGGCGTTCGTCAGGACGACGCCCCGGCCCGCCATGGGCGGTATGGAGTGGAGACAGCGGGCCGGTGCATCGGATAACGACTCCGACATCGCCATGCATTGCGCATGACCAGAGGGGCCCGCAGTCGTGGGGCGCAGTGTCGCCAGCGGCGGTGAAGCCGTCGTGAAGCCGCGCCGGGCGCGGCCTGCGGGCGGCCCGGCCCGCCCGGTCAGGCCGCCGCCGCGCCCGCCAGCCGGGCCTCGATCGCCTCGAGTTCCTCGAGCAGCATCGCGCGGCTGGCGCCGTCGCGCTGGCGCGGCAGCGCCTGGCGGGCCAGCACCAGCGCCGCGCGGGCCGCGGCGTGGTCGCCGCGCTCGGCGTCGATCGCGGCCCGCAGCCAGTGCCGCTGGGCCTCGAGGTCGATCACGCCGCCGGCGGTCTCGGCCAGCCAGGCCTCGGCGGCATCGGCATCGCCGCAGGCCTTGATGGCCCAGCCGGCCACCAGCACCGCGGTGATCGGCCGAAGGCCGTCGGGCCCCTCGCGCAGGCGTGCGGCGAGGCGGTCGATGTCGTCCTGCGCCGCGGCCCAGCCGTGTTCGGGACCATCCAGCGTGCGCGTCACCGACAACCGCAGCAGCGCATCGACGATCGGGCCGGGCAGCGCGGGGTCGTCGGCACCGGCGAGGTCGAGCGCGGGCCAGTCGCGCGGGCGGCGGCCCAGCGTGGCCCAGGCGGAGACGCGCAGCAGCTGCGCCGTGATCCTGGCCTCCGGCCGGTCGCGCAGCAGGGTCAGCAGCTGGCGCCCATCGGTGCTCCAGCCGCCGCTGGTGAACGGCACCAGGTTGACCAGCCCCAGCAGCGCGCCCGCCGCGGCGATGCCCAGCACCGCGCCGCCCGCCCATCCGCCCAGCGCCGCATCGGCGGGCCCGGCCAGCGCCAGCAGGCCGGCGGCCGCCAGCAGGTTGGCCAGCGGCCCGCCCAGCATGTACAGCGCGTGCCCCCAGCGCGGGGTGTCCTCGCCGCGCGGCAGCATCAGCGCGAAGCCGCCCACGCCGCGCTCCTCGGGCCGGCGATGGAAGCGCCAGCGGTCGCCGCCGCGCTCGCCGCGCCAGCGGCCCACCGCGATCGCCACCAGCTCGAAGCCGCCGATCCGGCCGGCCACCGCGTGCCCCGCCTCGTGCACCAGCATCTGCGGCCACCAGCCGAGCATCAGGCCGACCAGCACCGAGAGCATCGCCACCAGGCCGACCTCGCCGCCCGCCTCGCGCACCCACGCGATCGCCAGCACGGTGCCACTACCGCCGATGAGCGCGCCACCCAGGAACTGCAGCCAGAACGCCACGCTGCGCCACGCAGGCGGGGCCGGGGGCGACGGCGGCGGCACGGGAGGCGCCTGCGGGCGAGCGCCCGGCGAGGCGCCGGGCACGGCGTCGTCGGCGGCGGTGGATGCGTCGAGGTTCGACGTCGAGGAGGAGGCCATGGCGGTCGTCGGCGGAGGGAGCGTGCCTGCGAAGCCTCGCATCCTCGCACCGCGACGCCCCGTGCCGGAAGGCCTTATGCTCCGGCCTCCCTCGACGCAAGGACGCGCCATGCCCCATCCACGCCAACACGCGCTCGCCTTGCCGATGCTGTGCCTGTGCCTCGCGCTTGGCGCGGGCATCGCGCATGCGGCCGTCCCCGCCATGGACGCGCCCGAGAACACCGCCGAGGCCGAGGTCGACGCCGTCGCGGACACGGCCAGCGGCGCCGACGCGGTGGCCGATCCAAGCGCCTGCGTCGAACCGGTCCGGCTGTCGCGCGGGATTCCTCGCTACGACATCCATGCGATGCGCAACGGCGTCCAAGGTACCGTGCGCGTGCACGCCGAGGTCAACGCCGAGGGCGTCGTGACGCTGGCCGAGGCCATCGACGGCCCGAGACCCTTGCGCGGATCGGCGTCCGACTTCATCCGCGGCTCGACCTACAGCCCGAAGACCTGCGGCGGCGTCCCCGTCGCGACCACCATCGTGGCCACGGTCGAGTTCAACCTGAGCTGGATGCGGCGCTGAGGCGATGTGCTACTCGGCCCAGGTCGACGCCGGCATCCGCGCCTACATCAAGTCGATGGGCGCGCGCGTGGACACCGAGGCCTTCGTGGGGCTGTACGAGCGCCGCGACCAAGGCGAGGCGGTGACGCTGCCGCGCGCGCTGGACATCGCGATGCTGGCCGGCGAGGCCGGCGACGGCGCCGACGGTGCCCGCCTGCGCGCGCTGGCCGAGGCCTGGCAGGCGCGCGAGATCGCGCGGCTCGAGCGCGAGGCCTTCGCCCAGGCCGCGCGCCTCGCGAACGCCGAGCGCCGCCTGGCCGCGCGACCCAGCAAGGCCGCGTCGGAGGACGCACGCATCGCGAGCGCCAAGCGCGAGCGCGCCCTCGCCCGCCTGGCCCCGCTGCACCGGCGCGAGGCGCTGCCCGAGGACGCGCGGATCTTCCCCAAGGTCTATGCGCCGGTGCTGGTGGTCGAGGACGGCACGCGCTGGCTGCGCCCGATGCGCTACCAGTGCCGGCCGGCCGGCAAGCCCGCCGACCTCGACGCACGCTTCCCCGGCACCTACAACGCCCGCCGCGACAACCTGCGCGGCTTCTGGCGCGGCGAGTTCGGCCGCACCCACGGCCTGGTGCTGGTGCACGGCTTCTTCGAGCACGTGGCGCTACACGACCTCGAGCGCCGGGCGCTGGCGCCGGGCGAGCCCGCGCGCAGCGTGGTGATCGAGTTCCGCCCCGGCGACGGCGGCCCGATGCCGGTGGCCTGCCTGTGGTCGCGCTGGCGCGGCGCGGGCGTCGACGGCGCCGACGAGACCCTCGACAGCTTCGCGATCATCACCGACGACCCGCCGCCCGAGGTGGCCGCGGCCGGCCACGACCGCTGCCCGGTGCGCTTGGAGCCCGCGCGCGTCGACGACTGGCTGGATCCCGGGCGGGCCGGCGAGGCGCGCGTGGAGGCCGCGCTGGCCCAACGCCCCGCGGCGCCGTTCGCGTGGCGGCGCGCGGCCTGAGGCCCGGTCGCGGCGCGGCTCAGCCCGCCGCGTGCGCCAGCGCGTACTCCAGCGCCGCGCGCACCGCCTCGGCCTGGGCGGCGTTGCACTGCTCGGGCGTGGCGCGCGGGCTGTCGGGATAGACCTCGGTGGTGGTCGTGTAGCGCGCGGGCGTGAGCCCCGCGCACAGGCCCAGCGCCACGAACGGATACAGGATCACGCCCTCGGCCACGACCTCCGAGCCGATGATGGTGCCGTCGGGGTCGGCCGGCGCGATGTGCGTCACGCGCGCCACCGCCTCGATCACCGCGCGCTGGAAGTCGAGCTGCGGGTTGGGCGTGTCGCCCACCACGTAGAAGCCGTCGGGGATGGTGCCGGGCTCGTAGGCCTTGCCGTCGCGCGCCGCCAGCGCGGGGCGGAACTCGGTCTCGTCGCTGTCGGTGGTCTCGTGCAGGTCGATGTGCACCAGCACCCGCTCGCGCAGCGGCGCCACCAGGCGCATCAGCGCCGCGGCCTCCTCGGCCGGGGCGTCGGCGCGGAAGCTGCGGTTGGGATCGATCGCGTGCGCGTTCCAGCGGTGGATGCGCTCGTAGGCCCAGGGGCTGATGCAGGGCGCCACCAGCAGGTTGAGCCTGCCCGCGAACGCGGATGCCTGGTTGGCAAGGAACTGCAGGGCCCCGTGCACGCCGCTCGTTTCGTAGCCGTGCACGCCACCGGTGACCAGCGCCACCGGGAGGCCATCGTCCCAGCCCCGCGAGCGCAGCGCCTTCAGCGCATAGCGCTCGCCGAAGTCATCCAAGGCCCCGTACTCGACCACGTCGAAGGACGACGCCAGCGCCTCGATCCGCACCTCCACCTCGCGGGCATAGCTGCGGCGCTTGGGCTGGGTGGCGCGCCAGGCGGCGCGCTCGGCGTCGCCCCAGGGCTGGCCGGGGGTGCCGATGGGGAAGAAGGCGGTGGGGCTCATGGCGTGGCTCGCGGGCTCAGGCGGGGGCGCCAGTGTCGAAGAACGACAGGTGGTTGGCCAGATGCATGGCGTGCGCGGCCTCGTACTCGGCCTTGTCGAGCGCGCCATAGGCGAAGTGCGGCTGCAGCGGTGCGTCGAAGGACTGGAAGGCGTCGGCGGCCGCGCGCAGCCGGGCCAGCGCGGCGCCCACGTCGGCGCCGGGCGCGGGCAGCGCCTCGACGCCGGGGATCGGCTCGGCCAGGTCGTGGCGCATGCGGCCCAGCGCGTGGAAGGTGGCGAAGGCCAGCGCGCCAGCGGTGCGCTGGAAGGCGGCCGGCTTGGGCTCGGGGAAGCCGTGCAGCGAGCACTCGATGCTCTGTGCGGCGTGCACCAGGGTCTGCGCGAGGTCCCAGGCGGTGTGCCGCACCGGCCCCGGCGCGGCCATCGCGGCCAGGCGCGCGGCCTCGGCCAGCGCGGCGTCGAGCGTGGCGAAGCGCAGCCCGCGGTCGATCGGCGAGGTGCGCAGGATGGCGTACGTACCCGCCCCGCCGGCGACGGCGAAGGACGCGGTGGCGAGGCCGGCGGCGATCAGCAGGCGGCGGCGGGTCGTGCGGGGTGTCTGGCTCATGCGCGAAGCATCCCACAGGCGCCGCGCCATCGCCCCGCCCGGACAAGGCCCGGTGCCACCCTCGCCGCCCCACCCCGCCCCGTGGGACCATCGCCCCGCCCCACCGCCGAGGCGATCACGATGAAGGTGTTCTACAACGCCGGCTGCCCCGTCTGCCGCGCCGGCATCGAGGGGATGCAGGGCCAGGCGCAGGTCTGCGAGATGCAGTGGAAGGACGTGCACGCCGACAACGCCCTGGCCGGCGAGGTGGGCGCCGAGCTGGAGTTCGTGCGCGAACGCCTGCACGTGTTGGACGACGCGGGCGCGCTGCACGTGGGCTTCGACGCGTTCATCGCGCTGTGGCGGGTCACCCCGGGCCAGCGCTGGCTGGCCGCGGTGTTCGGCCTGCCGGGCCTGCGCCACCTCGGCCGGCTGGCCTACAACGGCTTCACCTGGGGCCTGTACCGCTGGAACCGCGCGAAGAAGCACTGGTGAGCACCGGCCCCGACGACACCACCGGCTGGGACGCCTCGGCCGACGCCTGGATCCGCAGCCAAGGCGAGCACGGCGACTGGGGCCGGCGGTACGTGCTCGACGCGCCGATGCGCGCGCGGATCACGGGCCGCGGCTACCGCGACGCGCTCGACCTGGGCTGCGGCGAGGGCCGCTTCTGCCGCTGGATGCGGGCCGAGGGGCTGGCCGCGATCGGCATCGACCCCACGCCGGCGCTGATCGCCCGCGCCCGCGCGCTCGACCCCGGCGGCGACTACCGCGTCGAGGCCGCCGAGGCGCTGGGCCTGCCCGACGCCAGCGTCGACCTGGTGGTGGCCTACCTCTCGCTGATCGACATCGCCGACCTCGACGCCGCGCTGCGCGAGGTGCACCGCGTGCTGCGGCCCGGCGGCCGGCTGCTGGTGGCCAACCTGCAGCCCTTCAACACCGCGGCCATCGGCGACGGCTGGCGGCGCGACCCGCTGGGCCGGCTGCGCTTCTCGATCGACCACTACCTCACGCCGCGGGTGATCACCTCGGCCTGGCGCGGCATCCGCATCCACAACCACCACCGCCCGCTCGAGGCCTACCTGCAGCCGCTGCTGGCGCTGGGCTTCGCGCTGGAGCACTTCGCCGAGCCCGCCCCGGAGGGCGTCGACGACGCCAAGGCCGCCCGCTACCGGCGCGTGCCCAACTTCCTGGTCATGGAGTGGCGCAAGGGCTGAGCTCACCCCCGCCAGTTGGCGTGCGCGTCCCAGAACGCCACGGCGCGGGCGTAGGCCGCGCGGTCGATCGGCACGCCCGAGCCGCCCTCGTCCACGCCGAGCGCGTTGCGCATCATCGTGATCGGCGCCATCGGCGTCTCCTCGGGCTCGGCGGTGTACATGCAGCCCACCACGCCCCAGTCGGCGTCGATCGGCGTGCCCTCGCGGGCCAGCTGCTCGCGGCTGTAGAGGATCACCACGAGATAGTCGGCCACCGGCGGCTCGACGCCCTCGAACCAGCGCACCAGCACCGGCAGCTCCTCGCGCGAGCGCGCCTCGTAGGCGCTGCGCAGCAGGGGCCGGTTGGCGTCGGTGATGGGCACGGTCAGGCAGCGGGTGGACGTCCAGTTGCGGTGCACGTGCAGCCGGCAGAACGGCGCATAGCCCTCGAGGTCGCGCAGCGGCGGCGTGGCGTTGAGGTGGGCCTCGAACTGCTCGGGCGTGATGTCCTGAATGGTGTTGCGGCGAGGCTCGCGCGGGAACAGCCGGGGGCGGGCGAAGGCGGTGAGGACGATGGACATGGGCGCGGCGCAGGGGAACAAGGCCGCCATGCTAGCGTCCTTGCACCATGCGCACCTCCAGCAAGCTGTTGATCGCCCTCGCCCTGATGCCGGCCAGCCTGCCGCTGATGCGGCTGAGCGAGTGGTCCGGCTGGTGCCTGGTGGTGCGGCCGATGCCCCGCCTGCTGTGGATCGGCGTCAGCGGCGCCACCGAGCTCGCGTGGCCGGACGGCGGGCTAGACGACGCGATGGCGGTGCGGATCTGGTCGAACCGCCGATCAAGCTCGCCAGCGGGCGGGCCCGCTGGCTGACCATGAGCTGAGGCCCGACACACGCCTCGCTCAGGGCGCGAAGCCCAAGTGCGCGCCGCACAGCGCGGCCGGCGAACCACCCTGCGCCAGCATCCGCACCGTGGCCTGCACCGCCAGCGGCGCGTCGGGCATGCGGTAGTCGCCGCACACGCGCGCGAGCGCCAAGGCCACCTCCGCGTCCTCGGGCTGGCCCAGCGTGATGGCGGCCAGGGCCTCCACCTGCAGCGCGAACAGCAGCGGCGCGCGCGGCCCCGCCGGGTCGGCCGGGCGCGCGCGCAGGCCGCCCGCGATCGCGAAGCGCGCGCGGGCCTTGTCGGCCTCGTCCGCGCGCGGATCGGCCTCGAGCGCCCGCAGGGCCTCGACGCCCTCGTCCGCGATCAGCGCCGCCAGCTTGGCCGTCGCGCAGTGGCGACCCGGCTGGATGCAGGCGCGAGCGTCGTCCGGCAGGCGACGCATGGCCACGACCTCCTCCAGCGCCGGATAGCCCGCCTCGATCATCCAGGCCTGCTCCTCGCGGGAGCGGAAGCGGTAGGCCGCGGCGTGGCGCTCGAGGAAGGCCGCCGCCACCGGCTGGTCCGCGAGCGGCAGCGACGCCAGCCAGGCCTCGGGCGACTCGGCCAGGCGCGTCTCGGCGACGCCGGCGATGCGGTTGCCCGCCGGCAGCGGCCAGGTGTCGGCCGTGGCCACGCGCGCGAGGAAGGCCTCGCGGCGGTCGAGGGTGGCCGGCGCATCGAGGCCGCGCTCGGTCGCGGGTGGCGTGGCGCCCGCCTCGGCCTCCGCGGGCGCCGCCGCCGCTGGCAGCACCACGCCGGGGCCCGCCTGCCGTGCCGCCACGGCGTACAGGCCGCCGATGCCGGCCAGCACGATGCAGGCGCCGACGATCAGCGCGCGCACTGGTTGGCGTCCATGTTGGCGTTCCACACGGCGCAGCGGTAGGCGCTGGCGGCGTTCTCGAAGGCCGAGGTGCCCAGCAGGCCCACCGCGGCGGAGTACGCGCTGACCACGTCGCTCGCGAACTGGTAGGCGGCGCTGCCGGGCACGTACTGGGACGCCAGCCGCGCCTCCAGCGCCGAGCCGAACGCCGCGTCGCACGCGGGCTTGGAGCCGTTGCCGGCGTAGCAGGCGTCGTGGAGGTTGCAGACATCGCGGATGACGAGGCCCGGCAGCGGCTCGTCGGGATTGCCCGTGTAGCCGCCGATGGTCTGGCCGGCCCAGAGGTTGGCGGCATGGAAGGCCAGGCTGCCGTCGCCGCAGCCGTTCGCGTACATCGCGGCATAGATCTCGGGCGAGGTGTTGATCCCCGGCGCCCAGGGCACGTTGGCGCCGCTCGCCTCGCAGCCGTCGGGGCGCTGGTCCGAGAGCTGGTCGCAGAACTCCTCGCCGTCGACGCCGGTGTCCTCCGGCAGCGAGTCGACGTTGGGCAGGTAGGGCGGCTGCCAGGACAGCTGGCCGAGGATGCCGGCGCAGTCCATCCCGTAGCAGACCACCGTCCCGCCGCCCTGCCGCGGGGCGGTCACCACCACCGGCGGACACACGCCGTTGGGACACGACTGCGCCGTGGCCGGCGCCGAGTGGAAGGTGGCCAGGCCACCGGTCGATGCCATCGCGATGAGCAGCGACGTGCGGAGCGTCAAGGACTTCGTCATGGAACCAGCCTCCCCGGGCCGTGGTTGGGCGCAGCGCGTCTCGCCGCCCGACCACTCTCGGCCATCGCCTCGCGCGGGCCTGTCGGAAAACTGCCCGGGCACGCGTAGGACGCACCGCGGCCGCCCCGTCGGCGGATGCGTCGGCGCTGTCAGCAATCGCCCCGGTCAGTCGGCGGGCGCCGCCCCCGGCCCGCCCTCAGGGCGCAAAGCCCAGGTGCGCGCCGCACACCAGGCTGGTCGAGCCGCCCGGCGCCAGCATCGCCACCGCCGCCTGCAGCTCGGGCGTCGCGTCGGGCATGCGGTAGTCGCCGCACACGCGGGCCAGCGCGATGGCGATGTCGGCCTGCTCGGGCGCGCCCAGCAGCGGCGCGGCCGCGGCCTGCACCTGCAGCCGGAACAGCACCGGCGCGGGCGCCGCCGCCGGGTCGGCGGGGAACGGGTTCACGCCGCCCGCGATCAGGATCCGGGCGCGGGCCCTGTCGGCCTCGTCGGCGCCGGGATCGGCCTCGAGCGCCTGCAGCCGTTCGACGCCGGCGTCGGCGATCAGCGCGGCCAGCTTGGGCGACGCGCAATGGCGGCCGGGCTGGATGCAGTCGTAGGCGTCCTCGCCCATCCGGCGCATGGCCACCACCTCCTCCAGCGCGGGGAAGCCGGCCTCGATCATCCACGCCAGCTCCTCGCGCGACTGGAAGCCGTAGGCGCCGGCGTAGCGCTGCAGGAAGGCCGCGGCCACCGGCTGGTCCTCGATGGGCAGCGTGGCCAGCCAGGCCTCGGGCGAGTCGGCCAGGCGCGTCTCGGTGACCCCGGCGATGCGGTTGCCGGCCGGCAGCGGCCAGGTGTCGGACGCGCGCACCCGCGCGAGGAAGGCGTCGCGCAGGTTGAGCGTGGGCGGCGCATCGCCGGCGCGCGGATCGGCCGCGGGCGCGGCGGCGTCGCCGCGCGGCGTGCCTGCGCCCGCCGGCGCCATGCCCTCGGGCAGCGGGCCGGCCTCGCGCCGCGCCAGCCACAGCGCCATCGCCGCCACGGCCACGGCCAGCACGATGGCCACGGCGCTCATCGACAGCCGGCGGCGGCTCATGGCCGACGCTCGACAAAGAACGGGGACGCTACAGGGACGCGTGAGGTGCGAGGCATCGGCGGGCCGAGGATGATCGAGGGTGATCCACGGGATACCGCCAGCCGTGCCTGCGAATCAAGTCATGCTGGCCCCACCCCGGGCCCGTCCGCGGCATCGCGCCCGGCGATCCACCACGCGGGGCGCCGCCTGCACGACGGCGCCCTCGCGGAGGGCGCGACGCTCGCCCGTTGCCACGCTCAGACCGTCGCCGCGTACACCGTCACGAACTCGCCGACATGGCGCTGGGCACCGTCCCAGCGACGCTTGGCGATGGCCTTCTCGAAATCATCCGACGTCGCGTTCGGAATCGCGACCACCATCAGCCCCGTCGTGCCGGGCGGGCGACGGCCCAGCTTCTCGCGGTCATGGGCGATGGCATCGAGGAACTTGTCGCCCTCGCCCGCCCGGAAATGCCCCCAGGCCTTGATCTCGATCCACTGCGCAGGCTGCGTGGACCCATCCACCAGGTCGCAGCGCTCCCGCCCCTGCGCCGCCGGGTAGGCCAGTTCGCGCTCCACGTCCGGAACGCCCGCCAGCAACAGGCGCTTCCACAGCTCGCACTGCAGCCAGCCCTCCCACCCGCCCTTGCCCAGAGCGATCGTCGCGGCGGCCTCGGTGTCCACGATCTTCATCACATGACTGATGTCCATGCTGGCCTCCTCAGGCGTCCGCCGCTTTGAGCTTCTTCCACACCCGGATCATCTCCTCGATGTAGGCCTCGACGGCGGTCAGGCTGGCGGGATCGGAGTTCACCGGCGCGTGGCTGTCGAGGCGCGAGAGAAGCACCGGGCTCGGCGACTCCCCCCCGCCGAGGAGGATGCTGCCGTCGGTGTCGAACACGAAGGAGAACCCGGCGGGCAGCTTGCCCTTGGCCTGGTCGACCGCTGCGGTCAATGCTTTCCGCGTCACGACCTTGTCGGCCCCCACGGCCGCCGCGGCGGCGGCCGCGGTCTTGACCGCCTGGATCGTGTCGCCGAACTCGATCTTCGGCGCCGCCACCGCGATCGGCGTGCGCTTCGACATCGCGTCGGTGGCGAAGTAGATCAGCTCGTCGATGCTGAGCTTGCTGTGGTCGATGACCGACTTGCACAGCACGTAAGCGATCGCCGTGTCGGTGTTGCTCGCCAGGCTCTGGTCGGAGAGGTGGTACTTCCAGAGGCAGATGTCGGCGCGGATGAACGCGTTGTTCTCGGGCACGACGATGTAGATCTTCTCTTCGCTCTCGCCGGCCTCGGTGCTGCCGAGGAAACCGTCGAGCGCGCCGGAGATGAGGTTCTGGAGGCCGTCCTGCACGGCCTTCTTGTCATCGGCCTTGCCGCCGATGCTGAAGAAGGCCGAGATGGCCGCCTGCATGTGGTCCGCCACCTGCTGGTTGAAGCTCGAGGTCGACGCCACGTGGTACTGCTCGATGAAGCGGATGGACCGCTTGCCGGGCACCTGGGTGAGCTCCACCTGCGCCGGGTTCATGAAGCCTTCGTTGAGTTCATCCTTGAAGCCGCGGATCTTGGCCTTGGCCGCCACCAGCATCAGCTCCAGCCGCGCCTTGATCTCATCCTTGCCATCCACACCGGCCATTTCACGCACTGCATTGACGAGCGAACCCATGGAACGTCCTCCTGGAAGTCGATTCGGGACATCGCAAGCCGTGCGTGCGGCCCACCTTTCGCCAGGCGCCCACGCAGGGCCACCCGGCGACGGACGCGAACGCCCCGCTCGGGAACCGGCGGACCTTTATCCGGCCCCTCACAAGGCTGAAAGCGGGCGTCCCAGCGCAGCACCCCGCGCTGGATCGGGCCGGACGCGGCCCGTAGAGTCCCCGTACACCAACGGCTGGGCCAGGGAAGCATCGCGATGGACGTGCTGAAGCTACTGAAGTCGTTCGAGGAGCTGGTGTACGAGGCGCTGGCGTGGCTGGTGCTGCTGCCGTGGACGCTGCTGCGCGCGGTGGCCTCGCCGCGCCGGATGACGCGCTACGCGCGCGAGGAGCTCGACCGCGAGGGCGAGGACCGCTTCGACCGCGCCGTCAGCCCGCCGCTGGCGCTGATCCTGTGCGTGCTGCTGGCGCACGCCATCGACCTGGCGCTGCGCCGCGCGCCCGTTGCGGTGACCACCGACGGCACGCTGGCCGGCGTGGTGCTGGCGTCCGAGCAGAACCTGCTGCTATACCGCACCGTCGCCTTCGGCGTGTGGGCGCTGGCCGGCGCGCTCGGCCTGACCTGGCTGGTGGGCGGCACGCTGGGCCGGCGCAGCCTGCGCACGCCCTTCCACGAGCAGTGCTACCTGGTGGCGCCGTTCGCACTGGCGGTGTCGGTGGGCGTGTCGATGCTGGCGCTCGGCGGCACCGCCCCGCTGCTGGGCGGCGTCGGCCTGGTGCTCGTGGCCACGGCCTGGTTCTGGGCGGTGCAGGTGGACTGGCTGCGCCACCGCGCCGGCCGTGGACTGTGGCGCGCCGCACTGGCGGGCAGCGCGGTGCTGGTGGCCGGCGCGGTGGTGAACACCGCGATCGGCCACGTGCTGACGGGCGCGCCGGTCGTGGGCTGAGGCCCGCGTGGCGACACTGCGTGCGCGTCAGCCGTCCTCGCGCAGCGCGGCCTCGAGCTCGCCCGCCATCTCGCCGATCACCGCCGCCAGCGCACCCTCGAGCCCCAGCGTGGCGGTGCTGCCCTGCAGCAGCCGCGTGGCGTGGGTATGGAAGTGCTCGTGGCCGCGCCAGTAGCAGTCGTCCTGCGCGAACCAGATCCAGCCCACGCGACCGGCGTCGTCGGCAAACAGCCAGCCCTGGGCCTCGTGGCCCTCGCCGCAGGTGTAGCGGCCCAGCAGCAGGTAGTGGCGGTTGAGCGCGTCGAGCTCGGCGTCGGCGAACCATTCGCCGGGCAGCAGCTCGTCGCGCTCGTTGTCCCAGCCGTGGCGGATGCCGTCCACCAGGCCCGGCGAGGCCAGGCGCGCCCAGCCCTCGTCGGCGTCCAGCGCGCGCACGATGTCGGCCGGCGTGTACACGGCCAGCACGTGGCGCTCGCCGACGTGGCGGCCGTTGCGCAGCCCGCCCACGCGGCGCCAGGCCGCGCGCAGCGCCGGCGTCAGCGGGCGGCCGAGGCGCGCGGCGAGCGCGTCGAGGTCGGCGTCGGTGATTGGCGCGTCGCCGGCCAGTCGGGCGTCGTCGTCCAGATGCGCGCGCAGCTCGGGATCGTCGGGATAGCGCGCGGCGTGGCGGGCCGCGGCCGCGGCGTGGAAGCGGGCGATGGCGGCCTGCAGCGCGGCGGCGTCATCGGCGGGCGACGGCGCGCCCGCGTCGCCCGACGCGGCCTCGACCGGCGCCGGCGCCGCGGGCACCACCACCCGCGCGCCGCCCGCCGCGGCCTCGCGCGCCGCGCGGGCCTCGGCCGCGGCCTGCGCCAGGGCGCCGCTGGCCTCAGCCTCGACGGCCAGCGCGCGCGCGTCGATCACCCAGCGCCACGCACCGTGCTGCAGCAGCGCCGCGCCGAAGGCCCCGGCGACCAGCAGCGCCGCGTCATCGCCCTCGCCCGCCGCGGCCAGCACGCCGCCCCAGGCCCGCCCCGGCCAGCCGCCCAGCGCCTCGGGGAACGGCACCGCGCGCAGGCGCTCGCCCTCCACCCGCCACACCCCGGCCTGCGGGAACGTGCCCGAGCCCCACAGCGTGCCCTCGGCCCAGGCCAGCGACGTCAGGTGCGCCAGCGGATCGGCCCCGCGCAGCGCGCTGAAGGCCTGGCCGCGGCCGCGCCGCAGCCCGCCGCCCGGCGCGGCCAGCCAGGCCTTCCCGTCGGGCGCGCACAGCAGGCGCGTGGACGGCGGAGAAGTCACCGGCAGCCGCAGGCAGGCCCAGGCCTCGCCCTCCAGCCGCCACAGCTGGCCGTCCACCAGCGCCAGGCGCTCGCCGTCGGCGAAGCCGTCCACGTCGTCCACCGCATCGCCCCAGCCCGCGCCTTGGCCCGCCGGCGCGCCCCAGGCCCGATGCCAGCGCCAGGCCCCGTCGTGCAGCCGACGCCCGGCCAGGCGCGACGCGCCCAGCCCCCAGGTCTCGCCCTGCACCGTGCGCAGCCGCGGCACCCCGCCGCCGCCGGCCGCGGCCGTGGACACCTCGCCCGCCGCCTCGCCCGACAGCGCGAACGCCCGCACCCGCCCCGCCTGCGCCACCAGCACCGGCGCGGCCGCGGGCGCGCCATCGGCCCCGCGCGCCACGCCCAGCGACGCCGCGCCGTCGTCCAGCGCCACGCTGGCCCAGCGCGCGCCCTCGCCCGCCGACGCGTCCAGCAGCACCAGCCGCCGCCGCCCCGCGCCCCGCCCGGCCACGAAGGCCATGCGGCGCGCGTCGATCAGCGCCGCGTCGAGGATGTCGAGGCCGGTGAGGTGGCGGGCGTAGTCGAGGGGCGTGGCGGGCATGGCGTCAGTGGTCAGCGGCGGGGACGCAACGATGACGGAGGCCGGCAGATTCTGAGCGCCACTTCGGCACACCCTCGCGCTGAGCAAAACTTGCCCAGCGAGCCGGCGCGACAGCCCGGCCAGTCTCAATCCGCGAGAAGCCGACCCGCTCTACTCCCACGTCCTGACGCGCCATCCGCCGACCTGGAAATGGGTCGCCCGGCTGGCCATACTGTCGCCTGCCTTGCCGGAGCACCTGATGGACACCCACGCCCTCATCGAACTCGCCATCGAGCGCTATGGCGTCCGGGACGTCGCGCGCGTGACCGGCGCGAGTACCAGTGACGTCAAGCGCTGGAAGCTCCGCGAGACCGATCCGCCGCCGTACGTAGCCGAGGCCATCCGCCAGCAGCTGCTGCCGCTAGGGCGAACCCCGTCCGGCGAGGCGAAGTTCCGATTCATCGACCTGTTCGCCGGCATTGGCGGCATGCGCCTCGCGTTCGAGCAGCACGGCGGCCGCTGCGTCTTCACCAGCGAGTGGGACGACTACGCGGCCCGCACCTACCGGGCCAACTTCCCCGAGCACGCTGGCCACATCTTCGAGGGCGACATCACCAAGGTCCCCGAGAGCGCGGTGCCCGACCACGACATCCTGGTGGCTGGCTTCCCCTGCCAGCCCTTCTCGATCGCCGGCGTGTCCAAGAAGAACGCGTTGGGTCGTCCGCACGGCTTCGCCGACAAGACCCAGGGCACGCTGTTCTTCGACGTGGCGCGCATCATCGCCCACAAGCGCCCGAAGGCCTTCCTGCTCGAGAACGTCAAGAACCTCGTCAGTCACGACAAAGGCCGCACGTTCTCGACCATCGTGGATGTGCTGCGCAACGAGCTCGGCTACACCGTCTGGCACAAGGTCATCAACGGCAAGCACTTCGTGCCGCAGAACCGCGAGCGCATCATCATCGTGGGCTTCCGCAATGACGTGCCGTTCGACTGGGACAAACTCGATCTGCCGCCGATCGACCAGGGCCCGAAGCTCGGCTCGATCCTCCATGGCGTGGCGCCGCCCTCGCCCGCCGATGCCCCGTATGTGGGCCCGAAGGGCAAGGTCGACGACAAGTACACCCTGACCGACAAGCTCTGGGCCTACCTCGAGAGCTATCGCGAGAAGCACCTGGCCAAGGGGAACGGCTTCGGTTTCGGTCTGGTGACGGCCAAGGACACCACCCGCACCCTATCCGCCCGCTACTACAAGGACGGCTCGGAAGTGCTGGTGCACCAGCCCCGCAAGAACCCGCGCCGCCTGACGCCGCGCGAGTGCGCCCGCCTGATGGGTTTCGACGAGAGCTTCGTGATCCCGGTGTCCGATACCCGGGCCTACAAGCAGTTCGGCAACTCCGTGGTGGTGCCGGTGATCAGCGCCGTGGCCGGCCTGATGGTGCCGCTGCTCGACGAGGTCCGCGACGATGCGGATACGGACTCCAAGGCCGCCTGATGGCGGACATCATCAGCCCGGAGCGGTGCTCCGCGCTGATGTCGCGGATCCGCGGCAAGAACACCGGCATCGAAGTCCGGTTACTAGTTAGTCTGCACAGGATTATGACTGTGCTACCTCCCCGCCGGCACCAGCCTATCCGCACCCCCAACGTTGACGCGCGCCGCGGAGACGCCGCGGCTGATTCGTCTCAGGCCCTGCCCAAAGGAACTTGCGCTGCTGAAAGGCCGATGGGGCTACCTTCAGCTCGCTGAAGTTCGGCGCAACTCTCAAGCCGCAATGCGCGTCGATGACAGCGATAATCGCCTGCCGCAACTGTCGAGTGGCGCTCTGGTGAAGTGCGCGGGCATCCCATCGCGAGAATTCCTTGGTCTAGAGCAACATGCTGCTCGCATTCTCAAGCCGCCGCAGATGCGCGTTGCACCCGGTCGTCGGACATCCACAGGGTCCATGATTGCGTTATGCCCGACACCCTCGAGCGCCTAGGGCTTCAGGTTGGCAGCAGAAATTCAGCGCTAACGCGACGATCACCGCCCGCTGCGATGGATACTCCGGTTAGTACTCTAGCACCAGCCGAGCACCCTGATCACGCTCATCAGGAGCATATCGCGCCATCTTGCGATGCACCAGCACGGATGCCCATGGGCGCCACTCGATAGTATTGACCTCGAGAACTCCGAAGGAACTTAGTCTGCACTTGAAAGTTGCACCTAAGCAGTTTAGAAATCATTGCGCATTGCCGTCGACGTCCGCATGGGCTCCTATGCCTCGCGAGGCTAGGAGCGTCTCGATTCGGCTTCATCCGCATAGACTCAGGGCTTCTAGACTCTGAGGCCGGAGAAAAGAATTGAACAATGAAGTCAAAAGCGCAGCACCGCATGCGGCGAATGCGCTTCTCAGCGGAGCTGGGGATGAGTGATGAAGATAAGCAAGCCACCAGTATTGTGTGGAAAGACCGCACACTTTTTCTGGTTGCCCCTGACGGCACGGAGACTGTCCCTGCAGTCGACGACGCATATCGGCTTCTGGTTGAGGAATCGCCCCTGCCGGGAGAGCCCGCGGTCCGGCGCCCCCTCAATCTCAAGTCATCCCGGTACCCTCTTGTCCCGGCGCTCCTACTTGATTTAGATGAGCACGAAGCTCCTACTCTGGAGCTGGTCGGCCGTAGCCGCGGCCTGGTTGAAAGGCTGACGCTTGAAGACCTTGGGCGCGGCCACGTTGTACTTGGTGAAAAATGGTTTCCGATTGATTCTTCTTGTGCAGAAGAAGTCTGTTCGGCCCTTGAGGCTGCGGGCGCTACGACTGGGCGACTCCGCTCGCTTTCTGCATTCATGCAGCTCCGCAAAAATGGGGGCGTAGTGGAAGATTCAATTGGCAGCCGCGTGATCTCACCGCTCGCATTCATCTCGACAACCGACGATGCTCCTACCGTCAGCGCCACGCTATATCCGTACCAGCTGTCAGGTTGGCGATGGATTCGCTTCATCCGCGCCGAGGGACTAGGTGGAGTACTGGCAGATGAGATGGGGCTCGGGAAGACTCTGCAGGTAATAAGCGCAATCTGCGATCAGCCCGCAGATGTTGCAGGCCCATGCCTGATCGTCGCGCCTGGCTCGCTGCTGGAAAACTGGCGCAGAGAGTTCACGAGGTTCGCACCGATGCTAAGAGTCCTGAAGCACCATGGCCCAGTTCGTACTGGCCGCCCGGCCGACTTACGCAGCATCGATGTTGTCGTGACTTCCTATGACAACCTGGTGCGTGACAACAGCCTGCTTAGCATGATCGAGTGGGAGATGGTTGTTCTCGATGAAGCCCAGTACATCAAGAATCCTGATGCCCAGCGCACAAAGGCAGCTAAGCATCTTCCACGTCGCGCTAGCCTCGCAGTTACTGGAACACCAATTGAAAACCGGCTCCTAGATCTCTGGTCAATCGTAGATTTTGTGCTGCCCGGCCAGCTTGAGGACAGAAGCGAGTTCGAAGCTCGCTACTCGGAAGACGTAGATGGAGCAGCCCTGCTGGAATCACACGTTTCTCCTTTTATGCTGCGCAGACGGATATCAGACGTGGCGCAGGATCTCCCTCCAAGAATCGACATATCGCAGGTCGTCGAGATGTCGGACCAAGAGGCCGTGGAATACGATGAGATCCGGGATCGGATCGTGCGCGACTATGGCGCTGCAGCCACCCTCGTTTCACTTACAGAGCTGAGAAGGTTCTGTGCCCATCCTGCGCTCTTGTCTGGCGCAACTAGCGCCAACGCGATTGGCTTCAGCAAATTCCAGAGGCTGGACGATATACTGCGCGAGATATTTAACAACAAGGAAAAGGTGCTGGTTTTCACATCCTTTACCGCGATGGCCGACATGATATCTAGGCACATAAGTTCAAGGCTACATGTTTTCTCCGCCGTGATTGACGGCCGCCTCCCGATCGACGAACGCCAGCCGCTGATCGATACATTCTCCAGTGTTTGTGGCGCAGGAGCCCTTGTGCTCAACCCGCGAGCAGGCGGAGCCGGACTGAACATCACGGCCGCAAGTCACGTAGTTCACTACAACCCGGAGTGGAACCCAGCACTGGAAGATCAAGCTTCGGCACGCGCGTACCGCCGCGGCCAAGAGCTGCCGGTAACCGTGCATCGGCTTCTTATGGCAGATTCCGTGGAGGATGTGATCAGTGAAAGGCTGGTCCGGAAGCGTGAAATAGCCGCCACAGCGGTTGTCGGCGTTGAGGGAAGCAAGGAAGACTATGGTGACATCATCAACGCACTGAGCCGTTCGCCGTCGAAACGAGGGACACAAAGCTAATGAGCCGTCAGATCGCCAAGATCCTCAGCGCCAACGACACTGGAGAGACAGGAGGCCACCAAGCCGGAATCTTGATTCCGAAGGACGAGGCGGTCCTGTCGTTCTTCCCAGCGCTGGACGCTTCCTTTCTGAATCCTAGGTGCCATCTGAATTTTCTGGACCGAGCAGGAACATTTTGGGAGTTTGCGTTCATTTACTACAATAACGAGCTTTTCGGCGGAACCCGGAATGAGTACCGCCTTACCCGCATGACAAAGTACATCAGGCAGGCCGCGCTCGTGCAGGGGGATGAACTCGTGTTGTCCCGCAACGGCTTACGGTTCAGCGTGGACTACCGACGCAAGAGGGACGCGGCATCACTTGCCAGCAGCGTGCTGAAACTGGGCACAGCCTGGCGTGTGATCAAGCTCGACAACGACAAAGGGAACGACCGATGAAAATTGAAGAATTCGAACTTCCACCAGATCCGGAGCGTGTCATTGTTGGACTGCGTGACACCGGGTATGAGTTCGAGACGGCCGTTGCCGACATTGTCGACAACTCGATTGCAGCAAACGCAACAAAGGTAGAACTCTGGCTCGCCGCAGATCATCGAGGAAGCATCCGGCTTGCAATCGTCGACAACGGTGATGGCATGGATCGAAGTGGTCTGATCAATGCCATGCAATACGGTTCCAAGGCGCGCCCAAGCGCAGCCAGCCTTGGAAAGTATGGACTCGGACTCAAGACTGCTTCGACCGCATTCTGCAAGCGGCTTTCAGTCGTTTCACGTCCGAATGGGAGTACGCCGGCTCTCATGGCAACTTGGGATCTTATGCACGTGGCACGGGCCAAGAAGTGGGCGCTGCTGCTCAGCGAGACCTGCGATCCTGAAGCAATGGAGTATCTGGAACACGTCGCTCCCAACCACTCAGGGACAGCCGTTTTGTGGGATGAGGTCGATCGTCTAGTCAAGGAATATCAAAACAAGACAGGCTCGCATGCCAAGAAGGCAATTCGGGCGAGAGAAGATGCACTCCGGCAGCACCTAGCCATGGTCTACCAGCGCTTTCTTGATCCAGGTGATGACAGAGCCCGGAACGTCACCATTTGCCTGAACGGTGTGGCCGTTGAAGCATGGGATCCATTCCAACGCCATGTGTCAGAGCTGGTGGCTGAGGAAATTGTGCCTTCCGAGCTGCCGGATGGGACAGAGGCTACATTCACCGTGCGGGCCTATATCCTGCCGCGGCGGGAAGAGTTTGTTGATGACACTGCGGCGCAGGCTGCCATTCTTTCGAACGACAGGCAGGGCATCTACATATATCGAGAGAACCGATTAATCCACGACGCCGACTGGCTTGGGCTCTACCAAAAAGAGACCCATCACGCGCTTCTCCGCGTCGAATTCTCCTTCGACCACCGGCTTGATGACGCATTCCACCTTGACATCAAGAAGTCCCAGATCATTCTTAATGACGTACTGGCTGATTGGCTTAAGTCTCAGTTTCTTCCGGCGCCGCGCCGCGAGGCCAACAATCGCTCCCGCGAAGGGCAACAGAAGAAGATCGCTCAGCAAGGCCAGGGTGCGCATGATGTCTCCAACAACACAATCCGCAACCGCCAGACTGCGGCGGGAGGGGTGAAAGTCGGCAGCATCGATGTCGGGAAGGGAGAGGCCGAGATCACGAATCGGCACGGCACATTTAAACTAAAGATTCCACTGGGCACTGCGCGACGCCCCGGCGAAGTCTTTGTGCAGCCGCAGGATGGCATAACAAACGGCCTTCTTTTCCAGCCGGCGCTCATTGACCAGAACCGGGCCGTACAGCTGAATACCAGCCACCCCTATTACCACAAGGTCTATGTTCCGAATCTCAACCGCGGAGTGACCTTGCAGGGACTTGATACGCTCATGTGGGCGCTTTGCGTGGCCGAGCTGACAACCGTCCAAGATTCGACCGCAAGGGTGTTCCAAGACATGCGCTACGAGGTTTCACGAATCCTAGAGCAGCTCGTCGAGTCCCTTCCCGAGCCGGAGCTGGACCAGAATGCAAATTGATGTGGCCTCACTGGCTGCTAAGATCTCAACGGAATGCTGCCTTGAGTTCGTGGGAACAGGCGGTCACATTGAGGGTGGCGGGCACAGGTATATTTTACAGCCGGCACACCATCCGCCCGCCCATACTTTCTCACTGAACATCTGTGTCGGATGGCGCAGCCTAGAGATGGAGTTCAGGCCCGGGAACTTCGCCAGTAGTTTGCTTCAGGCAATGGGAGCAGCTGAGCCTGCCGCTCGGGCCGGTTTTGTCTCTGTCCTTCTCAAAAGCGCCGAAGACGGCGCAGAGATTGGAGTTAGGGTGAATGGGGCTGACCGCAGCGTCGACGATCCTTCGATATGGACGACTCCGTGGCTGCAGTTCAGCCTGTCAATCCGGAAGGGAATGCTGCCGTTCAACTATGGAAGCCCCGACGACGACATCGAGTTGGTTGCTACCTGGGTGTCCCGCTTGTCGGCAGCGGTACTCGCCCTGTTGCCGCTAGAGGCTGAGGAGTCGCTTGATCAGCTCAACTCAGCTGAAACGGTTGTTGGACTCCCGGAAGGATCGAGGCTTCGGGTAGAGGTAAACAGATACGAGCGTGATCGTCGAAACAGAGCAGCGGCTCTCGCGATCCACGGGCGTTCCTGTAAGGCGTGTGGAATAGACATGGGACATCGCTACGGGCCATCCGCTTCTGGACTAATCGAGGTGCACCATACAACACCGGTGTCTCAGCTAGGCCCTAACTACATCATAGACCCTCGCGATGACCTCGTGCCGCTTTGCCCTAACTGTCATGCGGTCGCACATCGAAAATCTCCGCCATTTACGGTCGCGGAGCTGATCTCATTTCTCGCTCGATACAAATAAATTGACCTCCCCAAGCATATTCATGCTGATCACCCTCTGCAGTAGCAGGAGAAGCCAGCGAAGCCATCGGCACAGCCATCAGAACCAAGAAGAAAAGAGCAACTCTTGGCGAATCATACAAAGGCCGCGAACCAAACCTGACCACAACAAGATTTCCGGCTATGAGCGACCAAGTACATGATCTACAAAACCAGCCCCCTTTTCGACCTCCTGAAAATCAAGAAAAGAGTAAAGCTCCTTGAGCTGCAGATGGATATCCGCCCCTAGATGAGAACTCGCATTGAACCTTTCTACACCACCTTGGTCGCGGGCCGCAAAGATAAAAACCGGGGTTGGCAGCGCAGAAAAATGCTCCGCCATCAAGGCCAGCTTGTTGTCAACCTTCTGAATCATTAACTGGCCATGGCCTTGATCAAGCACAAATGCCGAAGAGTTATATCTCTGCCAGTCGAGGCCACCGCCTTCGGTATCAACGCGGACCCTGTTCAATACATCTAAGATAATATCAAGCTTGCTCGTCATTGGCATCACTCCTCACAGCCTTGCCGTCAAAAACTGCCTGCATGCGCGATATGCCAAGAATCAATTCACGCAAAGAGGCCTCCATCGGGTTGTAAATAGCACCTTTGACAAAACGCTGATTTGACTGACTTGGCTGAAGCGTCATCAAATAAATGGCGGCATCACCAAACGCTTGAATCAATGACTCCGCAGCTGCCTGCACATCTGCACCGTGACCTGAATTTGACAGGAGTCTCACGATCTTTCTATTCGCCTCTGTTAATACAAACCTGAAGGTCGGGTAATCCGAACTCTCATCCAATCGACGCAAGTCACTTTGAATCTCAGACAATTCGGAAGATGCAGAATGACCAAGAACCCTCTTCGAAGCCAAATCAGCCGCCAGCCTAGCAGCGCGAGCCTGAAGAAAGGCAAGAACTGAAAAAAACAGACCCGCCAGCCCGACAATAAGTTCAATCCAAAAATTTACGCCCACACCACCCCCCTCCAAGCCGCAAGATTAGAAAGCGCTACATATTACGGCGATACTCGCCGCCCACCTCGTAGAGGGCATGGCTGATCTGCCCCAGGCTGTGGGTCTTCACCGCCTCGATCAGCGCCTCGAACAGGTTCTGCCGCAGCCGCGCGGTCTGCTGCAGCGGCTTCAGGCCGTCGGAGGCTCCCATATTGCGGGCGGCCTGGTAAGTGCGGACGTTGTCGATCTGCTGGGCCTTCTCGGCCTCGGTGCTGCGGATCAGCTCGATGGTGGTGGCCACGCCGCCGCCGTCCTTGCCGAGGAAGGTGTTCACGCCCACCAGCGGCAGGCTGCCGTCGTGCTTCTTGTGCTCGTAGTACAGCGACTCTTCCTGGATCTTGCCGCGCTGGTACATGGTGTCCATCGCGCCGAGCACGCCGCCGCGCTCGCTGATCGCCTCGAACTCCTTGTAGACCGCCTCTTCCACGATGTCGGTGAGCTGGTCGACGACGAAGCTGCCCTGCCACGGGTTCTCGTTGAAGTTCAGCCCCAGCTCCTTGTTGATGATCATCTGGATGGCGACCGCACGGCGCACGCTTTCTTCCGTCGGCGTGGTGATCGCCTCGTCGTAGGCGTTGGTGTGCAGGCTGTTGCAGTTGTCGAACAGCGCGTACAGCGCCTGCAGCGTGGTGCGGATGTCGTTGAACTGGATCTCCTGCGCGTGCAGCGACCGGCCCGACGTCTGGATGTGGTACTTCATCATCTGGCTGCGCTCGTTGGCGCCGTAGCGCTCGCGCATGGCGCGCGCCCAGATGCGGCGGGCAACGCGGCCGATGACGGTGTACTCCGGGTCCATGCCGTTGCTGAAGAAGAACGACAGGTTGGGCGCGAAGTCGTCGATTTTCATGCCGCGGGCCAGGTAGTACTCCACGATGGTGAAGCCGTTGGACAGCGTGAAAGCCAGCTGGCTGATCGGGTTCGCCCCGGCCTCGGCGATGTGGTAGCCGCTGATCGACACCGAGTAGAAGTTGCGCACCGCGTGGTCGACGAAGTACTGCTGGATGTCGCCCATCATGCGCAGCGCGAATTCCGTGCTGAAGATGCAGGTGTTCTGCGCCTGGTCTTCCTTCAGGATGTCGGCCTGCACCGTGCCGCGCACGGTGGCCAGCGTCTCGGCCTTGATGCGCGCGTACGTTTCTTCATCGACCAGCTGGTCGCCGGTGATGCCGAGCAGGCCCAGGCCCAGGCCGGTGTTCGTCGGCGGCAGCTCGCCGTGGTACTGCGGGCGCGCACGGCCTGCGAAGAACGCGTCGATCGTCTTCTGCGCTTCCGCCCAGCGCGCGTCGTCGGCCCGCAGGTACTTCTCCACCTGCTGGTCGATGGCGGTGTTCATGAACATCGCCAGGATCATCGGCGCGGGGCCGTTGATCGTCATCGACACCGAGGTAGTGGGTGCGCACAGGTCGAAGCCGGAGTACAGCTTCTTCATGTCGTCCAGCGTGGGGATGTTGACGCCGGAGTTGCCGATCTTGCCGTAGATGTCCGGGCGCGGCGCCGGGTCTTCGCCGTACAGCGTGACGCTGTCGAAAGCAGTGGACAAGCGCGCGGCCGGCTGGCCGACACTGAGGTAATGGAAGCGACGGTTGGTGCGCTCCGGCGTGCCCTCGCCCGCGAACATGCGGATGGGATCCTCACCGGTGCGGCGGTACGGATACACGCCGCCGGTGTACGGATAGCTGCCGGGCAGGTTTTCCTTCTGCAGGAACGTCAGCAGTTCACCCCAGCCCTGGTACGGCGGCGGTGCGATCTTCGGGATCTGCTGGTGGCTGAGCGATTCGCGGTAGTTCTCGATGCGGATGGTCTTGCCGCGCACCTGGTACTCGTTGACCGGATCGGTGACGGCCTTGTGCCGCGCCGGCCATTCGCGCAGCAGCTTCAGCGCTTCGGACGACAGCGACTGGATGGCGTCGTTGTAGCGCTGGCGGAGGGTCAGCAGGGAACGGTCCACCTGTAGGGCGGGCCTTGGCCCGCCGTCATCGACCTCGTCTGCATCCGGATGGCGGGCCAAGGCCCGCCCTACGAGTGCATCGCCGGCGTAGAGCTCCAGCGCCTTCGGCAGCGCCGGATCCTCGATATCCTTCAGCGCATTCCAGTAATGCTGCGCGCGGCTGGCGGTCTCGGCTTCGGTCTCGATGCGGCGGTTGATGCCGCGGCCCTGCTCGGCGATCTCGGCCAGGTAGCGCACGCGGCTGCCGGGAATCAGCACGGTGGCGCGCGGCTCCTTCAGCTCGGTGTCGAGCGCGGGCGTCCACTTCTCGGCCGGCAGCTGCAGCTTCTCGCGCAGCAGGCGGCACAGGTTGGCGAACATCCAGCTGACGCCGGGATCGTTGAACTGGCTGGCGATGGTGGGATAGACCAGCACCTCGGCGTCCGGGGTCTGGAACGCCACGCGGTTGCGCTTCCACTGCTTGCGCACGTCGCGCAGCGCGTCCTCGGCGCCGCGCTTGTCGTACTTGTTCAGCACGATCAGCTCGGCGAAATCGATCATGTCGATCTTCTCCAGCTGGCTGGCCGCGCCGTAGTCGCTGGTCATCACGTACATGGGGAAGTCGACCAGGTCGACGATCTCCGAATCGCTCTGGCCGATGCCGGCGGTCTCGACGATCACCAGGTCGAAGCCGAGCGACTTCAGGAACGCGATGCAGTCCTTCAGCACGGCATTGGTCGCCACATGCTGGCGGCGCGTGGCCATCGATCGCATGTAGATGCGCTCGCTGCGCAGCGCGTTCATGCGGATGCGGTCGCCGAGCAGCGCGCCGCCGGTGCGGCGGCGGGTCGGATCGACCGAGATCACCGCGATGTGCATCTGCGGGAAGCAGGACAGGAAGCGGTTCATCAGCTCGTCGGTGACCGACGACTTGCCGGCGCCACCGGTACCGGTGATGCCGACTACCGGCGTCAGACGCGCGGGGAACGGCGCGTGCGGGCCCTTGGCCCACTGCGCGCGCAGCTTCTCCAGTTCGGCGTCGGTGTAGCGGCCGTCCTCGATGGCGCTGAGCACGCGGCCGATGCCGGACTCGTCGGTGAGTTTCGGTGCGTTCGGAGCGGCGTCGCGGTCTTCGGCGGCCTGCACGCGGCCTTCCTCGGCGCGCTTGACCACGTCCTGGATCATCTCCACCAGGCCCATCTTCATGCCGTCGTTGGGGTGGTAGATGCGCTCCACGCCGTAGGCCTGCAGCTCGGCGATCTCCTCGGGCGTGATGGTGCCGCCGCCACCGCCGAACACGCGCACGTGCGACGCGCCGCGCTCGCGCAGCATGTCGACCATGTACTTGAAGTATTCGGTGTGGCCGCCCTGGTAGCTGGACAGCGCGATGCCGTCGGCGTCCTCCTGCAGCGCGGCGCGCACCACGTCCTCCACCGAGCGGTTGTGGCCCAGGTGGATGACCTCGGCGCCCTGCGCCTGGATCAGGCGGCGCATGACGTTGATGGCGGCGTCGTGGCCGTCGAACAGGCTGGCGGCGGTGACGAAGCGCAGCGGCGCGCTCTCGGCGGCGGGCTGGCTGGCGTGGCTGGCGGGGGTGCTCATGGGGCGGTCCTGCGGGCGCGTGGCCCGGGTGAGGGGAACCGCCCGAGTTTAGCGCCGTTGCGCGCCCGGCCCCAGCCGGCGGGCGTCAGGGCCGCGTGACGCGGCGCTCGCCGGCGTCGAAATAGCGAGTGTGCTCGGTCCGTACGCTGCCGTCTTTTTGCGTGTAGCGGCCGGTGGCGCTGAGCAGCTCGGCGTCTTCGGCGCACAGCTGCAGCTCGACGGTCAGCGACAGGCCGCCCGCGCCGGGGGCCTCCTGCAGCGCGATCGCGGTGAGGGTGCAGGGCTCGGCGCTCATGTCGACCGGCGCCGGCGCCGCGAAGGGCGGCGCGTCGGTGGGCGGGGTGAAGGCGACGGTGCGCGAGCGCGCCAGCAGCGCGCGCATGCCCTCGGCGGTGAGCGGGGCGCCGCCGGCGTCCATCTCGGCGAGGAAGGCGCGGACCTGCTCCACGGGCAGCGGGCCGCGCTTCCACGGGGTGTCCGGCAGGCCGCGGTCCCAGGCCTCGTCGCCCAGGATCAGCACGCCGTCGTTGGGCGTGGTGGCCTGCAGCCCGACGCCGGCCTCGCGCAGCACCGTCAGCACGTTGCCGTCGTCGGTGCGCAGCTCGTACGCCACCGCCGGCAGGCGGCCCAGCGCGTCGGCGGCGGCCTCGACCAGGCGGCGGGCCTCGGGGTCGTCGGTGGCGTCGGTGGCGTCGGCGGCGGCCGCACGCGCGGCGGCCGCGGGGTCGGCGGACGCCGGCGTCGGGTGGATCGCGGCGAGCAGCAGCAGGGCGAGGACGGCGTGGCGCATGGGCGGATCCGGCGTGAGGTGCGCGGATTCTCGCATGCGGGCGCGAACTCAGCGCCCGATCGGGCCGGGGGTCGCGTGCAGCTCGACGCCCAGCGCGCGGATCAGCCGCAGCACGGTCTCGAAGCGCGGCTGCGCGCCCGGCGCGAGCGTCTTGTACAGGCTCTCGCGGCCCAGGCCGGCCTCCTCGGCCATGCGCGTCATGCCGCGGGCACGCGCCACGTCGGCCAGCGCCTGCAGCAGCACCTGCGGGTCGTCGTGGGCCAGGGCCTCGTCGAGGTAGGCCGCGATGGTGGCCGGGTCGTCGAGGTGGTGGGTCGGGTCGAAGTCACGTACGCGCATCACCGTCCTCCTTCATTCGCGCCATCCACCAGTGGGCGCGCTCGATATCCCGCACCTGGGTGCGCTTGTCGCCGCCGACCAGCAGCACCAGTCCGCCGCCGGCGCTCGGCGCCACGTAGATCCGATAGCCCGGCCCCGAGTGCACCCGGAGCTCGAACAGCCCTCCGCCCAGCGGCACCCAATCGCCACGGTGGCCGAAGGACAGCGCCCTCAAGCGCGCGAGGATCCGACCCTTGCCAATGGGATCACGCAGGTCGCGCAGCCAGGCCTCGAAAGGCTCCGTGGCTTGGAGCCTGATCACCGCGGGCCAACCGTATCCGATCGGATACGCGACAGCAAGCGAACCATGCGGGCGCTCCGATGGATGGCGGGGCCAGCACGATGATTCGCTCGCAGCGCTCGCTGCAGCGGAGACTTGCCCGCCTGGACGTCAGGATCTCCCGCGCCGGCAACGCCGCCTCAGCGCGGCGGCGGCAGCGCGTCGAAGGTGGCGTCGAAGTGCCGCACGCGCACCATCGCCGACGGCCGCGCGAGGTCGCCGTGCACCTCCACCAGCTCGCGGACGCGGAAGCTCACGGGATCGAGCTGCAGCCGGATCGACGCCGGCGCCTGCGCCGCGCCGGGCGCGGCCGGGGCGAAGTCGCCGAACGCGATCACCCGCGCGTCGCCCTCGTCGGCGGCCGCGGGCACCTCGCGCACGTCGCGGGCCTGCTCGAGCCGCGCCAGCAGGGTCTCGGCGCGCAGGTAGGCCGTGGCCTCGATGTCGGCGCGATCCACCGCTCCCGCCTCCGCGTCCGACAGGGCCAGCCACTCGCCGCCCTCGGGCCGCACCCAGGCGCGCGCGCCGTCGAGCTGGATCGTCGCGGGCTGCCCGCCGACGGGCATCACCAGCTGCATCGCGCCGTCGCGGATCCAGCGCACGTATACCGCCTGCAGGCCGGGCGCGCCGCCCAGCGGGGCCAGCAGGTCGGCCTCGAGGCGGTCGGTGATCATCAGGCGCGCCGCGGCCTGGCCGACGGCCTCGATGGCGGCGGGCTCGCGCACGGACGCGGCGGCCTGCGCCTCGGGCGCCGCCTCGGGCGCCGCCTCGGTCGGCGCGCCGAACAGCGCACCGGTGATGGCGGCCGCATCCTCGGCCGGATCGGCAGCCGGCGGAGGCGCCGCGGCCGCTAGCGGCGACAGCGCGAGGACGGACAGCAGGGCCAGGCGGCGGGAATGGGGGCGCATCGACGGTGCTCGGGCGGACGGCGGGGCGTCGATTCTCGCGTCCCGCCGTGAAGGCGATGCACGGGAGCCTTGCCCGGCGAGGTGGACGCGGTGATGTGTACCGGCGGCTGGTGCCCGTGGGCGGCTGAGGGCCGCTCAGCGGAGGTCGGGATCGGGCAGCTGGCCGTCGGCCTGCAGCGTGTAGACGGCGTCCTCGTAAGGCCCCGGCGAAGCGCCGCCGGGACGGCGCAGGCGCGCGCCGACCGGGTGCAGGTCGTCGGCGCACACGCGCAGCTCGAGCTCGACCACGAGGCCGGGCACGACGTCGGCGGACTCGATCAGCACGCCGCGGACGGCGCAGCCGTCCTCGTCGGGCAGCAGGCCGAGGTCGCGCACGCTGGACGCCGTGGCCGCGCGCGCGCGCAGGGCGGCCGCGGTGAGGGGCACGGACGTCCGGTCGAGGTCGGCGAAGGCCTGGGCGGCGGCGACCGGCGGAGCCTTCTCGAGGATCCACTCGGCGGAGGCGTCGGCGCGCGTCCAGATCCGCTCGTGGCGGATCAGCACGTTCCGGTCATGGGCCTGGATCTCGACGCCCACCCCGTCCTCGCGGCGCAGCCGCACATGCCCGTCCGCCACCGCCACGTCGGCCTCGACCAGCGCCGCGCGCTCGAAGTGCCCGGCCGCCACCTCGACCACGCGCAGGGCCTCGGGGTCGCGCTGCGCCGACGGCGTCTTGGCCGCGGCGGCGCTGGAGGAGTTCGCGATGCAGCACAGCGCGAGGAGGAACGAGGGCAGGACGCGAGGCATCGGCGGGGATCCGGGAGGCGGGGCAGCGGCCGGCGCGCTCAGCGCGCGCCGGCGGCGTTGGCGGCCGGCGCGGGCGCCGCGGCGCGGCGACGCTGCGGGCGCGCGCCTTCGGGCGCCTGCAGCAGCGGCAGCGCGAGGTAGGTGTAGCGGTAGCGCGCCCGCGTCAGCGCGCCCAGCTCGCTGAAGGCCGTGGACACCTCGTGCAGCAGCAGGGTATCGGTGCACAGCGTGATCTCCATCCGCTCCAGCCGCTCCTCGGCGGGCACCGAGCTGGGCTGGCTCAGGCGGAAAGTGCGCAGCGGGCAGCCGTTGTCGCCCTCGCCGCTGAGGCCCATGTCGCGGATCCGCGGGCGGCGGGCGGCCTCCTCGGCCAGCACGCGCGGCGGCATCAGCATGCGCCGCTCGAACAGGTCCATCTCGGTGTCGGGCGGGCGCCGCGTGGCGCGCCACAGGTCGCCGCTGCCCTGGCGCTCGTACAGCGTGCCGTTGACCAGCCGCGCCTCGCGCGCCGGGGCGTCGCCGCCCAGCTTGATGTCCATGGCGTCGGGGCCGTGGCGGTCGATGGTGCCCTCCTCCACCTGGTCGCCGGGGCCGCCGCGCAGGCGCAGGTCGACGCGGTAGGTGGCCTCCTGGGCCGAGCGGGCGATGGCGGCGTCGAGCAGCGCGCGCGCCTCGGCCGGGCGCATGGCCTCGGCGGGCGCGGTGCCGGCCTGGCCGGCGACGTCGAGCGCGGCGGCGGTCGCGGCGGCCGACGCGAGGACGGCGGCCAGCGCGGCGGAGGCGAAGCGCAGCGGGCGGTGGGCGGAGGTGCGGGGGGCCATCGGGATCCTTGGTCGCCATCGGGGGCGTGGGGACGCGGCCGGGGCCGCCACCTCGCGCGGGCGCCCGCGAGGCGGCGGCAGTGTACGACCCGCGCGCGACGGCTGCAGGCGCCGGCCATCGCGACAGGGCCGGACTGCACCCGTGGGCCGGCGACGGATCGCCTAGAACGAGAACCCGTGCGGCAGCAGCTCGTCGAGCGTCGCCTCGACGCGCACGCCGCCCGGCCCGCGGAAGCCGACGATCGCGTCGGGCCCGAACTCCTTGATGCGCTGCCGGCAGCCGCCGCAGGGCGGGATGTTGACCTCGTTCCCGCCGGGATCCAGCGCCGCCACCTCGACCCGCTCGATCACCAGGCCCGGGCCCTCGGCGAGCACCGCGGCGGCGATGGCGTGGTGCTCGGCGCAGCCGCCGGCGGGGAAGGCCGCGTTCTCGACGTTGCAGCCGAGGTAGGTGGCGCCCGAGGTGCTGAGCACCGCCGCGCCGACGCGCAGCTGGGAGTACGGGGCGTGGGCGTTGCGCAGCGCGGTGCGCGCGGCGGCCTGCAGGGCGGCGAGGTCGGGCATCGACCGGGTCCATCGGGAAGGCCGGGCATCTTGGCCCGATCGCGTCGGCCGGCGCCAGCCTTCCCGGCCGAGCCCGGCCCCGGGCCCCGGGCCCCGGGCCCCGGGCGCGCCGTCCGGCGGCCCCCGCCGGACCGGCATGGGTGCGCCTAGAGCGTTTGGTCTACACTACGCCGCGCCGACCCCCCGGGGCGGCCTGCGAAACCCCCACAATTCCTTTCCGAATCAAATTGTTACGCCACTGGTTTCAGGTGGAACCGTCGCCCTCACCCGGCGCACCGACCACCCGCCCCCGGCGTACACCGGAGCCTTTCGATGATCTTCGAGACCCTCGCCACCACCGGCCACGAGGAAGTGGTGTTCTGCCACAACAAGGACGCGGGCCTGAAGGCCATCATCGCGATCCACAACACCGTCCTCGGCCCCGCGCTCGGCGGCACCCGCATGTGGCCCTACGCCACCGAGCAGGACGCGCTGAACGACGTGCTGCGCCTCTCGCGAGGCATGACCTACAAGGCGGCGGTGTCGGGCCTGAACCTGGGCGGCGGCAAGGCGGTGATCATCGGCGATCCGAACACCGACAAGTCCGAGGCGCTGTTCCGCGCGTTCGGCCGCTTCGTCAACTCGCTCGGCGGCCGCTACATCACCGCCGAGGACGTGGGCATCGACGTCAACGACATGGAGTACGTGTTCCGCGAGACCGAGTTCGTCACCGGCGTGCACCAGGTGCACGGCGGCTCGGGCGACCCCTCGCCGTTCACCGCCTATGGCGCGCTGCAGGGCCTGATGGCCGCGCTGCAGGTCAAGCACGGCCACGAAGAGGTCGGCAAGTTCAGCTACGCCGTGCAGGGCGTCGGCCACGTCGGCATGGAGTTCGTGAAGCTGCTGCGCGAGCGCGGCGCCAAGGTCTTCGTCACCGACATCAACAAGGCCGCCGTGCAGCGCGCGGTCGACGAGTTCGGCTGCGAGGCCGTGTCGCTGGACGAGATCTACGACGTCGACGCCGACGTCTACTCGCCCACCGCGCTCGGCGGCACCGTCAACGAGGCCACCATCGACCGCATCAAGGCCAAGGTCATCTGCGGCGCGGCCAACAACCAGCTGGCCACCGACGCGATCGGCGACGAGCTGCACCGCCGCGGCGTGCTCTACGCGCCGGACTACGCGGTCAACGCCGGCGGCCTGATGAACGTCTCGCTCGAGATCGACGGCTACAACCGCGAGCGCGCCATGCGCATGATGCGCACCATCTACTACAACCTCGGCCGCATCTTCGAGATCAGCCAGCGCGAGAACCTGCCCACCTACAAGGCGGCGGACCGCATGGCCGAGGAGCGCATCAACGCCATCGGCAAGCTGCGCCTGCCCCACCTGGGCGGCGCGGCCCCGCGCTTCTCGGGGCGCCGCGGCAACTGATGCGACGCGCGCCGGGGGTCCGCCCGGCGCACGCTGCATGGAGGCCCGCGCCGCAAGCGCGGGCCTTTTTTTCGGGCGCCGGCTCACCCGGCGCCAACGCCGGCGCGGGCACACTCCGCGCCCGTGCGCGATCCGCACCCTCCCCGTTCACCCCTGACGCCCCCGCCCCCGAGGTCATCCCGATGCGCGCCTTCCCCATCAACGAAGAGATCGACGCCCTCCGCGACGCCGTGCGCCGCTTCGCCGAGGCCGAGATCGCGCCGATCGCCGCCCAGGTCGACCACGACAACGCCTTCCCGCAGGCGCTGTGGCCGAAGCTCGGCGAGATGGGCCTGCTCGGCCTGACCATCCCCGAGGAGTTCGGCGGCTCGGGCATGGGCTACCTGGCGCACACCGTGGCGATGGAGGAGATCTCGCGGGCCTCGGGCGCGATCGGCCTGAGCTACGGCGCGCACTCCAACCTGTGCGTGAGCAACCTCTACGCCAACGGCAACGCCGCCCAGCGCGCCAAGTACCTGCCCAAGCTGTGCACCGGCGAGTGGAAGGGCGCGCTGGCGATGAGCGAGCCCGGCGCGGGCTCGGACGTCGTGGGCTCGATGGCCTGCCGCGCCGAGCGTCGCGGTGACGCCTGGATCGCCAACGGCAACAAGATGTGGATCACCAACGGCCCCGAGGCCGACGTGCTGATCGTCTACATGCGCACCGCGCCGAAGGACGCCGGCAGCCAGTGCATGACGGCCTTCCTCGTCGAGAAGGGCATGAAGGGCTTCTCCACCGCGCAGAAGCTCGACAAGCTGGGCATGCGCGGTTCCAACACCTGCGAGCTGGTGTTCCAGGACTGCGAGATCCCGCACGAGAACGTGCTGGGCGAGGTCCACCAGGGCGTGCGCGTGCTGATGAGCGGCCTGAACACCGAGCGCCTGGTGCTCACCGGCGGCCCGCTGGGCCTGATGCAGGCCGCGCTCGACCTCACCCTGCCCTACGTGCGCGAGCGCAAGCAGTTCGACGCCGCCATCGGCACCTTCGGCCTGATGCAGGGCAAGGTGGCCGACATGTACACCGCGCTGCAGTCCAGCCGCGCGTTCGCCTACCAGGTGGGGCGCGACTACGACGCCGGGCAGCGTTCGCGCATCGATGCCGCGGCGTGCCTGCTGCATGCCAGCGAGGCCGCGGTGCAGGTGGCGCTGGAGGCCATCCAGTCGCTTGGCGGCAATGGCTACATCAACGAGTACCCGGCCGGGCGGCTGCTGCGCGATGCCAAGCTCTATGCGATCGGCGCGGGCACGAACGAGATCCGGCGGATGTTGATCGGGCGCGAGCTCTTCGCTGGGAACCATTGAAGGTTTCGCTGGTGGCAAGCCCGGTGCGGCGCGCCGGGTGAGGGGAGGGCGTGGGGTGTCGGCTCTTCGACCGACGCGGGCCTCCTGCCCGCGACGGTC